>CAVAQT010000026.1:0-37169 GCA_963590855.1 Ruminococcus bromii | reverse complement strand
TTTCTCTTTTGTCAATTATAACATATTTCTCGATTTTTTTCGTGCGGTTGCCCTGCAAAATCACAAGAAAAACCTTGACAAATATGCCGAATTCATGTATAATGTAAAGGATGTATTGGAAACGTGAAAACGGAGCAGAAGCATCCTGCTCCGGCAAATTTGAGAAATGAGGTTGAAACATGCACTATCCCAAATGGCTTTCCCTGCTGACCCTGGGTGCGGCGGCAGGCGGAATGCTGCTGTTCGGCGGTATGACGGCTTCTGCGGCGGATGCAGCACCGGCTGTACAGTCGGCAGTCCCTGCGGTTGCGACGGCGACCACAACGGAGCTTTCTGCGGCGCAGGAAAGCGGAAACTGGATCGTTACAGACGGCGTAAGAAAATACCAGTACAGCGATGGCTCTTTTGCTGTACAGGCTGCGGCGGTAGACGGTGTCTTATATCTGTTTGACTCCAACGGAACACAGCTGACAGGCTGGCAGAAGATCGACGATGTATGGCACTATTATGACAGTGCCACTTATCTGGCGGCAGTTGGTGCACAGCAGATCGACGGCGAAACCTATCTGTTCGACTACACCGGCGCGCAAAAGACCGGCTGGCGTACGGTGGATGGTGTTCGCCGGTACTATGATCCCGAAACCGGAAAACCTGTCAGCGGTTGGATCAACTATGGTGGTCACCGTTATTATGCAGACGAATCCGGAGAAAAGGTCTCTGGTGAATTTACGGCAGATGGCATGCGCTATCTGGCCGATGCAGAAACCGGCATTCAGCAGGTGGGCTTGTGTTCCTTTTCAGATGATACTGTGACCTATTATGATGCAGACGGCAATCCGGTTTCCGGATGGGTGCAAAGCGACGGCAGCCGGTATTATTTTGATGAAGCATACCAGATGCAGACCGGACTTCAGGAGATCGACGGCAAGCAGTATTATTTTGACAGCAGCGGCGTGATGCAAACCGGCTTGCAGACAGTAAATGGCAAGCAGTATTGCTTTGCTTCGGATGGCTCGATGCTGACGGGATTTCAGACGGCAGGTGGCAAGAAGCTGTATTTCGGGACAGACGGCACCATGCAGACCGGATGGCAGACCATCGGCAGCCAGAAGTATTATTTCGGCAGTGACGGCGCAATGGCTACCGGAAAGGTGACCATTGATGGAAAAAGCTATCAGTTCAATGCAGACGGCACACTGAAAAAAATCAAGATCTGTCTGGACGCCGGACACTACGGCAAGTATAACCGCAGTCCGGTAAACGGGACATATTACGAATCCGACATGAGCTGGAAGCTGCATCTGAAGCTGAAATCCGCGCTGGAAGCACGGGGAATGGAAGTCATTACCACACGCCCGGCGCAGGCAGGAGACATGGGACTGGAAGCACGGGGCAAGGCATCTGCCGGCTGTGATCTGTTCCTCAGTCTGCACAGCAACGCCTGCGGAAATGCTGCGATAGATGCGCCGCTGGCATGCTGTACCGTGACCGGCACAATGGATGTGTTGGGGCAGCAGTTGGCGAACGTGGTACACCAGGTCATGGGAACTGCACAGGGCGGAACGATCTGGAAGCGTCAGGGAGACCATGGAGACTACTATGGCGTTCTGCGCGGCGCAACCAAGGTAGGAACGCCGGCGATCCTGTTGGAACACAGCTACCATACCAACTTGCGCGCCACGAACTGGCTGCTCAGCGAAGCAAACCTGCAGCGAATGGCAGATGCCGAAGCACAGGTGATTGCGGCATATTTTGGACTGTTATAAATCAATGAAACACTGCACACCGGGCAGAAGTGCCTGGTGTGCTTTTTGTTTGTGCGGTCTTTTGCGGCGTTGACAATTTGCAAGAAATATGCTACAATTGTTCTACACCAATGAAAAAGCAAGGCGCTTATTCCAGGTTTGGAACAAGCGCAGCGGCAGGGAGGAAGCAAAAACGGACATCTTATATTTGGTCATCCCGTGTTATAATGAAGAAGAGGTGCTGCCGGAGACATCAAAGCAACTGCGGGAAAAGCTGCACGCACTGACGGCAGCAGGGAAGATCTCGGAGAAGAGCCGTATTGTCTTTGTCAATGACGGCTCGAAAGACCGCACCTGGGAAATCATTCAGGCGCTGCATGCCGAAGATTCCATTTATCAGGGCATTTGCCTTTCCCGCAATCGGGGGCATCAAAATGCGCTGCTCGCCGGATTGATGACGGTAAAGGAACACTGCGACATGGCAATCTCTCTGGATGCAGACTTGCAGGATGATATCAATGCCATTGATGAAATGGTGGACAAGTACTATGCCGGAAACGATGTGGTATATGGTGTTCGGAATGCCCGGAAAACGGATACCTTTTTCAAAAAAGTCACTGCTGAGGGCTTTTATAAGGTGCTGAAACTGATGGGGTCGGATGTGGTGTACAATCACGCCGACTATCGTCTCATGAGCCGCCGCGCACTGGACGGACTGGAGTCTTTTAAAGAGGTCAACATGTTCCTCCGAGGCGTTGTTCCGATGATCGGTTATCGGAGCGACAAGGTGTACTATGCCCGAAAGGAGCGCTTCGCCGGAACATCCAAGTATCCGCTGAAAAAGATGCTTTCCTTTGCCTGGGAGGGCATCACCTCTCTTTCCACAAAGCCCATTGCCCTGATTACCCGGCTGGGCATGCTGATCTTTCTGGTGAGCATCATCATGCTGATCTATTCCGTTGTGCGGCACTGGATGGGTGCGACCACTACGGGCTGGACTTCGCTGATCGTGTCTATCTGGGCCATCGGCGGCTTGCAGCTGCTTGCCATCGGTGTGATCGGGCAGTATATCGGAAAAGTCTATCTGGAAACGAAGGAGCGTCCGAAGTTTATTGTCGAAACATATCTCTCTGACGAAGAGCAGGACGAGGCACAGAAGTAAAGAAATCCCCGGAGATTCTGTTTGGAGGTTTTGACTATGGCATATATTCCAAATGCAAACCGGTATTCTCAAATGGAATACCGCCGCTGCGGAAACAGCGGTCTGAAGCTGCCGCTGCTGTCCCTGGGACTGTGGCACAATTTCGGTGACACCAACAGCCCGGAGCGTATGGCACAGCTCTGCGAGACGGCATTTGACGGCGGCATCACTCATTTCGATCTGGCGAACAACTACGGGCCGCCTGCCGGCGCAGCAGAGCGAAACTTCGGCAGACTGCTGAAAACCATCTTTGCCGGCCATCGGGATGAGCTGGTCATCAGCACAAAAGCCGGCTATGATATGTGGGATGGCCCTTATGGCAACTGGGGCAGCCGGAAGTATCTGCTGGCGAGCCTGGATCAGAGCCTGGAGCGGTTGGGCGTGGACTATGTGGACATCTTCTACCACCATCGTCCCGATCCGGAAACACCGCTAGAAGAGACCATGGGTGCACTGGCACAGGCAGTGCAGAGCGGCAAGGCGCTGTATGTGGGTCTGTCCAACTATGACGGCGAAACCATGCGTCGGGCAGCAGATATTCTGGAACAGCTGCACTGTCCGTTTATCATCAATCAAAACCGCTATTCCATCCTCGATCGGGAGACCGAGCGAAACGGTATTCTGGATGCCAGTGCTGAACGAAAGAAAGGCGTTATCACCTTTAGTCCATTGGCACAGGGCATGCTGACCGATCGTTATCTCCACGGCATTCCGGAGGACAGCCGTGTTCGCACAGACGGCAGATTTTTGCACGAATCGCAGCTGACGGAAGAACGTTTGGCACAGCTTCGGCAGTTACAAGCCATTGCCCAGGGCAGGGGACAGACGCTGGCGCAAATGGCGCTCTGTTGGATCCTGCGGCAAAAGGCAGTGACCAGTGTACTGGTGGGTGCATCCCGGCCGGAACAGATCACGGATACCCTGCAGATCGTGGGACAGAAACCGCTGACAGACGAGGAACTGCGGGCGATCGATGGGGCAGTGGGGCTGTGAGAACCGGCGCGTGCGGCTTTTTCAAAAGGGACTTGACAATTCAAAGAAAATAACGTATAATAAAAATAAAGAGAGGGCATACCAGTAGACGGTTTGCTCCCACTGTGTTTAGTTAAAAAGATTTAACCGCCACAAGTTTCGCAGTTCTGGGGCGGTTATTTCTTTTTCTTCTTGTGATTACTGTTTTTATGACTATAATACAATGATGTGATAAATGATGCCAGCGAAATCAGAAATGTTCCGATTTCCAGCAAATCACGAAATGTAACAAAGCTATCCACTGCAATCACCTCCCATGTGTGGATTACACAAGTAGGAGGGAATACTCCGAACGAACCGCCTACCGTTATTGGTATGCCCTCAGGCATACAGTATACCACATTTGTCAACGCTTGTCAAATACAGATAGCAACAACAAAAAATCCGGCAGCAGGACTGACATTCCTGCTGTCGGATTTTTGTATTTTCATAAAGCTTACGCTTTTCTCACGCCGGGTTTCAGCATTTGTTTGTCTCGGTGCTTGATGACTTCCATCATGATCAGCGCCATGATGACGGAACAGATATCTGCAATGGGCTGGGCGAAGATCAGACCGTCCAGACCGATCAGGGCGTTGGCAATGAACAGTACCGGCAGAAAGATGAATCCCTGACGGCTGACGGACAGGATCAGAGAAGCCAGACCGTGTCCCATGCCCTGGAAAGCGTTGTTGTTTACGAAGATGATGCCCAGGAATGGCCCGGAAACCATCAGCGCCCGAAGCATCTGTACGGCGTAGTTCTGCTGTGTAGTAACATCTGCCACAGAGCCGGAAGAGCCGGAGGTCATAAAGATGCTGATGATCGGTTCGGTAAACAGGTAGTACAGCGCAGTTACCGCAGCACCCAATACTAATGTGCAGACCATGCTGAACCGTACTACCTTGGTCATCTTGGCGAAGTTCCGCGCGCCGTAGTGGAAGCCTACCAGGGGCTGAATGCCGATGCCGATGCCCAGCTGAATGAATACCACCAGCATATTTGCTTTCATGGCGATGCCCATACCGCCGGTGGCGAGAACGTCGATGTTGTTCAGCAGTCGGTTCAGCACCAGATTGGACAGGCTCATCAGCACATTGGTGAGGAACATGGGAACACCAATGGAGAACACGCCGGTGAAAATCCCGCTTTTCATAGTGAAATGCTTGGGATTCGGGGAGAGCATGGTGCGGCTCACCTTGAGATAGATCAGGTAGAACAGCATCGCTACGGTGTTGCCGATGCTGGTAGCGATAGCTGCACCCTTGACGCCCATGTCCATGGCAAGGATCATAATGGGGTCGAGGATGATGTTGGTCACAGCACCGATCATCATGCCGAACATGGAGACCTTCGCTGCACCTTCGCCCTTGACCAGGTTGCTCATAGCACTGCTCAGGACGGTGGGAATCGCCCCCACGCCGATGTAAAACAAGTAGTCTCTGGTGTACTGTTCCAGATTCTGATAGTTCTGCACCAGCTTGTCATAGGCATCGCCGGAAATATCCTTGGAAATATGGGCAATATTCGCAGAAGCATCTGCACCTACCAGCGGTAAGATCCAGCCTACGCCCAGGGTCAGCGCCAGAGTGGAGAGCAGTCCCACAAAGACTGCGCCCCAGAAGCTGAAGCTGCTGATCTTTTTTACGCGATCATATTCCCGTGCGCCCAGAGAGCGGGAGATAAAGGCGCAGCCGCCGATGCCAAACAGATTGCCGAATGCCATAAGGATCATAAACACCGGGGTCGCCATAGAGACGGCATTCATCTGATAGGGGTCGTGGGTCTGTCCCACAAAGACTGTATCTACCATGTTGTACAGCACGGTGACCAGCATACTCAGCACGGACGGGATCGCCAGTGTTGCCACGGCTTTCGGAATGGAGTCGATCTCAAAAACAGAGGGTTTCTTTTCTTTCATTTGCATATAGGCATTACTTCCTTTCTGCGCAATCATTGCGGCGAAAAACGAGGCAGGAATGCGGTGACACTCTGCCTCGTTTGTTTTGTTGTTTGGTTGAAACAGGTGCTTATACGTTAAAGCGGAACAGTACAATATCGCCGTCCTGCATCACATACTCCTTGCCCTCCAGGCGCACCAGCCCCTTTTCCTTGGCAGCAGCCATAGAGCCGCATGCCATCAGGTCATCATAAGAAACGACTTCGGCACGGATAAAGCCCTTTTCAAAGTCGGTGTGGATCTTTCCGGCAGCCTGGGGCGCTTTTGTGCCCTTGGTGATCGTCCATGCCCGGACTTCCTGCTTGCCGGCAGTCAGATAAGAGATGAGACCCAGCAGAGAATAGCCCTCCCGGATGATACGGTTCAGACCGGATTCTTCCAGTCCCAGATCCTCCAGGAACATTGCCTTGTCGTCTGCTTCCATGTCTGCGATATCCTCTTCGATCTTTGCACAGATGGGCAGCACAGCGGCATGCTCTGCTTCGGCGATTGCCTTGACTTCCTGATAGTGCTCGTTTTTATCCACGCCGTTGCGGAAATCGTCTTCGCTCATATTTGCGGCATAGATCACCGGCTTTGCAGACAGCAGCGGCATATCGTGGATCCAGCTCAGCTCATCCTCGGTAAAGTCAAAGCCGCGGGCAGACTTGCCATCTTCCAGGTGTGCCTGGAGACGTTCCAGAAAGTCTACCTGTGCCTGAAGCTTTTTGTCGCCTTTCAGTGCCTTTTTGGTGCGGTCGATGCGGCGCGCTACCATCTCCATATCGGAGAAGATCAGTTCCAGGTTAATGGTCTCGATGTCTGACGCCGGGTTGATTCTGCCGTCTACATGGATGATGTTGTCATCTTCAAAGCAGCGTACCACATGGACGATGGCGTCTACCTCCCGGATATCGCCCAGAAACTTGTTGCCCAGACCTTCGCCCTTGGACGCGCCTTTTACCAGACCGGCAATATCCACAAATTCCAGAGTCGCCGGGGTGAACTTGTCCGGATCATACATTTCTGCCAGCTTGTCCAGACGAGCATCCGGAACGGAAACGATACCGACATTTTTTTCAATGGTGCAGAACGGATAGTTTGCCGACTCTGCGCCTGCATTTGTCAGGGCGTTGAACAGGGTGCTTTTGCCCACGTTGGGCAGCCCGACCATACCTAATTTCATTGTAACAGTTCCACCTTTTTTTCAAGATTATCCGGCGATACGCCGGGAATTGACATACATATTATAGTTTATCACAGAAAGCCGGATTTGTCAAGAAAGCTTTTTTTTAAATTGCGCAAACCGATAAATTGTTTTTCTTACGAACTTAGAACTTCATCCGTCTCAAGAAATCTTTGTCGAATTTTGTCGAAAGGATTGATTTTGCATGTTTTATATGATAAAATAGGAAATAGAGAGGAGGATGTACATGAATCAACAATGGAAATTGATGGTCGTTCGCTGTATTCGATGGGTATTGTTTGTGTTATCCCTGTTTCTGCTGCTTGCTTGCATCGGCGGAAAAACGGCTTTTGGAGCAATCTGTTATGCCGTAATTGCATTTCTTGTGATTCCCATCAATGGACTGCCCAGAAAGCTGGATGCATTCCTCGGCACGGGAAAACGCCGGGGCGTCACAGTGGCTGCTGCATTGATTCTTGGCGTTGCCGGATTGACTGCATGCGGCTTTTCTATGGATTCCGGAACCAAACCGGATCGAGAACCGCTGACAACTACCACATCTGTCACTACAGCCACGGAACAAACCACAGAAACCACCACAACGACAACCACAACTACTACGACAACGACTACCACCACAACTACGACGACGACGACAACCACTACCACTACCACAACAGTAACCACTACGACGACTGCCTCGGCAACAGCCGCGCCAGTTCCGGAAACAACAACAGCTGCTCCCGTTATGACCGATCCGCCTGTTACAGCTCCGCCGGCAACCGACCCACCGGTGCAGAACAACAGCCGAATGGTTTATATTACACCAACCGGGAAGCGCTATCACTATGACAATCATTGTAATGGCGGTTCTTATTATGAGTCCACATTGGATGAAGCATTAAGACTCGGTTTGACACCCTGTAAGAAATGTGCAGGCGGATAATACGCACAAAAGTCTGTTCTGCATACCGATTCAGGTGTAGACCAACGCGAAAAAGATAAGCTGCAAAAAGCGGAGAACGTCCAAAACGTCCTCCGCTTTCTCTTTTCTCAGCCTGAAGCCTACCGCTTACAGCGCCGCGATGACCTCAACCTCTACCAGAACGCCCTTGGGCAGATCTGCCACGCCGACACAGCTTCTTGCCGGCTTTGCGTCGCCCATGGCTTCTGCATAGACTTCATTGAATGCGCCGAAATCCCGTGCAACATCCTTGAGGAAGCAGGTGGTCTTGACAACCTTGTCGAAGCTGGTGCCTGCGGCTTCCAGAACGGCTTTCAGATTTGCCATGACCTGCTTGGACTGTCCCACAATGTCAGTTGCCTCTACATTACCAGTTGCCGGGTTAATGGCGATCTGACCGGAGGTGTACAGCATATCGCCGACCTTCACTGCCTGGGAATACGGGCCGATTGCGTCCGGTGCGTTTTTGGTGTAAATGGTATCCATGATAAAAACCTCTTTTCAAAAAAATAGGGATTTTGTTTTTGTATATGCCTTGCGATGTTGTAGGGGCAGATGCCCACATCTGCCCGCCGCCGTACGGCTTTTTCCGGATTCTGCTTAGTCCACCAGATGGAATCCTGCGTCCATCAGTGCACTGCGGATCTCCTGGATGTGGGTATAATCTCTCGTCTCCATGGTGATACGCAGGAAGCAGCCGTTGATGTCGCTGCCCTCGTTGGCGCGCTCGTGGTGGATGGAGATGACGTTTCCGCCCAGATCTGCAATAATGCGGGAAACATCTTTCAGCTGACCCGGCTTGTCCAGCAGCTCAATGTTGAGCATGCAGCTTCTGCCGGACATGAGCAGACCGCGCTTGATGACACGGGACAGAATGGTTACATCAATGTTACCGCCGGAAACCAGGCAGACAACCTTTTTGCCCTCTACCGGAACCTTGTGGAACATTGCCGCAGCCACAGATGCTGCGCCTGCGCCCTCTGCGATCAGTTTCTGCTTTTCGATCAGCGCCAGGATTGCAGCGGAAATTTCATCGTCGGTCACGGTGACGATATCGTCCACATACTTCTTGACATATTCAAAGGTGTGCGGGCCCGGTTCCTTGACGGCGATACCGTCGGCAATGGTGGAAACGGAATCCAGACAGGTGATCTTGTCGTTGTGGATGGATTCGTACATGCTGGGTGCGCCGCTTGCCTGTACGCCGTAAACCTTGATGTTCGGGTTCAGCTGCTTGATGGCAAATGCCACACCGGAGATCAGTCCGCCGCCGCCGATGGGGACGATAACGGCATCTACGTCTGCCATCTGATCCAGAATTTCCAGACCAATGGTGCCCTGTCCGGCGATCACATCTTCGTTGTCGAAGGGGTGTACAAAGGTGTAGTTGTGCTCTTTCTGGAGCTCTACTGCCTTGTTGTAGGCATCGTCATAAACACCCTTGACCATGCACACCTCTGCGCCATAGCTCTTGGTCGCCTCGACCTTCGAGATCGGCGCGCCGTCCGGCAGGCAGATGAGGGCTTTCATGTTGTTCTTTGCCGCAGCCAGTGCCACACCCTGGGCGTGGTTGCCGGCAGAGCAGGCAATAACGCCGCGCGCTTTTTCCTCGTCTGTCAGCTGAGACATCATGTAGTAGGCACCGCGTACCTTGAAAGAACCGGTGACCTGGAGATTTTCGGTTTTCAGAAACAGATCGCAGTCCGGGCACAGCTTCGGTGCTTGGATCAGATCGGTTTTCCGGATCACGCTCCGCAGAACGTGGCTTGCTTGATAGATTTTATCCAATGTCAGCATGGATAGGACTTCCTTTCCATAATAAGATTAAGAACGCTGTGTAAGAAGCTGGTCGATGAGCTGCTTTGCTGCACGAGCGCTTCTGCCACTCTTCTGGAGAGCAAATTGCTCTGCCTGTGCATCCAGTTCCTCTGTGGAGATGTCCAGGCCGTTCTGTTTTGCCAGAGCGTGGACGATCTCCAGATAGAGGTTTTTCTGCGGCCGGCTGTAGGTGATGGTGATGCCGAACCGCTCTGACAGGGAGATGCGCTCCTGCACGGTATCGTTAGAGTGCTTGTCGCTGCCGTCGTCGAAGGTCTCTTTGACCAGGTGGCGGCGGTTGCTGGTGGCGTAGATGACAGTGTTCCGCATCCGCGCCGCAATGCTGCCCTCCAGGGTCGCTTTCAGTGTGCCGAAGTTGGGGTCATCCTCGGAGAAAGTCAGGTCGTCGATGAAGAGGATGAATTTCAGCGGATTCTTGCACAGATGATCCATGATCTGGGGAATGTAACACAGCTGATCCTTGTTCAGTTCAATGAGCCGCAGACCATCGTCCTTGAATGCGTTGGCGATTGCCTTGACGGTGGCAGATTTGCCCGTGCCGGCGTCTCCGGCGAGGAGAACATTAGAGGCATACTTGCCGGCCAGAAGCGCCTTGGTGTTATCCACCACAATGCTGCGCTCCCGTTCGTATCCCACCATGTGTTCCAGGGAAATGGGATCGGGATACTGTACCGGAACCAACTCGCCGCTTGCGCCCACGGTGAACATATGATGCCGTGCATAGATGCCGTAGCCGTGCTTGGCGATCTCTGCCACACGCTGGGTGTAGAGCGCATCCAGGTCGGTCTTGTGGGTCTGCCATGCAGGCAGGGGAATGCTGGTCTGCATCTCTGCCTGGATCATGGCAGGGGTCAGCATGGCAATGCGGTTGAGCAGTTTCAGTTCCGTGTGCAGGCAATTTTCCAGGTTCGGCGAGATGGGTTCGCCGGCGCCGGCACGCTGAACATAGACGTTTTCATGTTCCAGAACGATCTGTTCCAGATAGCCGGTGAGGTCGTCTGCCCGTTCATACAGGGCAGAGACCATAGCGCTGTAAAAGCGGATCTGCGCCGGGGTGTTTTCCTTATCGGTGTGGCAGAACTGCATCAGCGCCCGGATCACAGGATCCTGCTGCAAACTGCGGAAGATCACAAGGGCGTCCAGCCCGTATCCGATTTCTTCTCTGGGAGTCATATGGGTCATCTCTTTCGGTTTTTTAGGCAGCACTGCATAAAATTTGTGCGGTGCTGTTTTGATATTCGTATCAGGGAAACACTGCTTACTTCAGCAGTGCAATGATCTTTTCGGTGCATTCGGTGCAGGACAGCGGCGTTACGCCCTCGCCTGCCAGATCAGCAGTG
This sequence comes from Ruminococcus bromii, assembly GCA_963590855.1. GTDB lineage: Bacteria > Bacillota > Clostridia > Oscillospirales > Ruminococcaceae > Ruminococcus_C. The sequence goes on along the minus strand of CAVAQT010000026.1, from coordinate 25,944 downwards.
CGGTAGCCTGCATTTAAATATGCGTCCACAGCGTCTTCGATTGCCTGTGCCTCGTCCATGAGGTCGAAGGAGTAGCGGAGCATCATTGCTGCGGAGAGGATGGTTGCGATGGGGTTCGCCTTGTTCTGTCCGGCGATGTCCGGTGCAGAGCCGTGGATCGGTTCGTACATACCACGCTTGGTTGCGCCCAGGGATGCAGACGGCAGCATACCGATGGAGCCGGTGATCTGGGATGCCTCGTCGGACAGGATGTCGCCGAACATATTGGAGGTGACAACTACGTCGAATTGTCTCGGATTCTTGACCAGCTGCATAGCGGCGTTGTCTACCAGCATATCGGTGAGCGTCACATCCGGATAGTCCTTTGCCACTTCGTGAACCACCTCACGCCACAGACGGGAGCTTTCCAGAACATTTGCCTTGTCGATGCTGATGACGTTCTTGTTCCGCTTCTGTGCAGTCTCAAAAGCCACACGAGCGATACGCTCTACTTCCATCTTGCTGTAGCACTCGGTGTCATATGCTTCTTCGCCGTACTTGCCCTCGCGTCTGCCCCGTTCGCCGAAGTAGATGCCGCCGGTCAGTTCGCGAACCATCATGATGTCGAAGCCCTTTGCCACGATATCTTCCCGGAGCGGACAGTCGCCTTTCAGAGCCGGATACAGCTTTGCCGGACGGAGGTTGGTGAACAGTCCCAGCGCTTCACGGATGCCCAGCAGAGCCTTTTCCGGACGGAGATGCGGCGGCATCTGATCCCACTTGTTGTGACCTACTGCACCGCCCACGGCGCCCAGCAGGACGCTGTCGCTTGCGAGACAGCCGTCAATGGTCTCTTTCGGCAGGGGAATGCCGGTGGCATCGATCGCACAGCCGCCGATGAGGTACGGAGTGCAGTTGAAGGTGTGACCGTATTTCTCGCCGATCTTGTGGAGAACAGCAACCGCGCTGTCTACGATCTCCGGGCCGATACCGTCGCCGCGGAGCAATGCAATATTGAAATTCATGGGAAAGACTCCTTTTTGTTTGGTTTGGCGGAACAAATTGTCTGGATAGCCCCGTTTGTTCCGCAAATACTCTTTCATTATACACCAAGACTGTGAAGATTACAAGGTTTTTGTGAAAATTCTGCATTTCGCCACAAAAAAGCCGGTACGGAGGGGGCTGTGTCGGTGATTTTGGTTGTGGATTGACTTGGTTGGGATTGCGTGGTATAATGAAAGTGTGGTAAATCGGGATTTGAAGAATAGAAAATATGTTTTGGAGCAATTATATATGACTGAAAAAGAAAAGCAACATAGCGGAATCTGTTATGATCCAACAGATACTGAAATTTGCAAAATGCGAAAAAATGGATCAATATTGATTAAGAAACTGAATGCGTGTGAAAACATTCAAGAAAAAGATTCCATTCTAAAAGAATTATTTGCTGAAATCGGGGATAATGTAAGAGTTAATACGCCTTTTTACACAGATTTCGGTTGTCATACCTATATCGGAAATGATACAGTTATCAATATCAATTGTACCTTTTTAGACGCATCTGAAATCAAAATCGGAAATCGTGTACTAATCGGGCCGGATACAAAAATTTATACAACATTCCATCCCAAGTCATCAGCAGAACGATTTGTTTTATCTGAAAAAGGAAATTACTTTTTAACACAATCCAAACCAGTAACCATTGGAGATAATACTTGGATTGGCGGGAATGTAACAATTCTTCCTGGAGTGTGTATTGGAAATAATACAGTTATTGGAGCCGGAAGCGTTGTAACAAAAGATATTCCTGATAATGTGATTGCAGCAGGCAATCCATGTAAAGTTGTAAAAAGAAATATTTAATGCAACACTTAAATTCCAGTTTTTCCACATGAAAAGAACGCATAGCGGGCACTGTGTTGGTGAAATTTGCGGCGGATTGACTGTGTTTGGTTTGTGCAGCGCAATGAAAGTGTGGTAAATTGATATTTGATGAACTCATTTCAGTAATCTACAGATAATAAATTAGTGTATGGAGAACAATATGAAAAACAAGAGCAAAAAAATGATGTTGTTTTCACTTATCATAATGATAGGCTTTTCATTGCTATCCTTGATCGTTGCTTTTTCTATCAAGAACATTCCTGAAAATATTTCATATAGATATGTAAACCAAAGAATTGAGAAGCGTTCTTGGCATGACAGCTATGAAATTATAAGCGATATAATTTTCCTGTTTGAATTATGTATTACCATGATTGCTACCATAGTTTTTATCATTGCAAAAGTCAAAAATCACGAGAGGATAATGAAAAAAACAATTTCGTTATGGTTAGTGCTTATAATCAGTACGATTGCACTATTATTTAGCAATACCGTTGTGACTGGTTTATCTGATGAAAATGATTATAGTCCAAAATACTATGAATTTTCTGACAATCAACATACACTTGTTTTTGAGGAAAAGTCGTTCTTATTGTATGGAGAAGGATATATTTTTCAGATTCAAGATGATAACAGTGCGATTCTATTAGAACGTTTTACAACAGATGATGGTGGCAGAAACAATGGAATGTACGATGTTATTTGGTTTAATGATCATGCTGAAATAACCTATCACACATTTGTAACTGAAAATGATAAAAAAACAGTTGTTGTAAATTTCGAATGATTCCCGTTTTGACAAGCGTGTGAAATTTGTGGCGGATTGACTGTGTTGGGGTTGTATGGTATAATGGAGATGTAGTAAATCGGAATTTTCGGAGGTGTTTATATATGATTTTCTGCTTTTCCGGAACCGGCAACAGCCGTTATATTGCAAGGCGTATCGCAGATGCATTGCAGGAAGAAATGATAGACCTGAATGAAAAAATCAAAGCGAATAACAATTCGCAGGTGCAGACAGGACAACGTATCATTGTTGTTACGCCAACGTATGCATGGCGTATCTGAATGGATTTCCAAAACCGCACTGGTTGGCGCGGAACGGGTATGGTTTTTGATGGACTGCGGCGGAGAGATTGGCAATGCAGCAAAGTACAATCGTCGCCTTGCACAGCAGAAGAATTTACAATATATGGGCACAGCGCAAATTCTCATGCCGGAAAACTATATTGCTATGTTCGGTGCTCCAAAGGTAGAGGAAGCCAGAAAAATCGTGGAGAAAGCGGAACCTGATATTGATGCCGCCACCCAACACATCTGTGCGGGGCAGCCATTTCCCATACCCCGGAACAATTCCTATGACCGTGTGATGAGTGGTCCGGTAAACCCTATATTTTATCAATTTTTTGTGAAAGCTGCCGCATTTCACGCAAACGATACCTGTATCGGATGCGGGCAGTGTGTTAAGAACTGTCCGATGAACAATATTCGGCTTGAAAACAGAAAACCGATCTGGGGCAAAGATTGCACACACTGCATGGCTTGTATCTGTTATTGCCCTACGGAAGCCATCGAGTATGGAAAGAAAAGCATTGGGAAACCTCGTTACCACTTTGAACAATTAAAAATCCAGTGATTTGTTGTGATGCAAATTCTTGTTTTCCCATAGGAAAGGAGCGCCAAAAATGACAGACCCCAACACCAAAAAATGCAGCCGGCTGAAAAGGCTCATTGATATTTTGACCGCGGTGGTTTCCGTTGTAATCGCGCAGATCATTGCGGATCACTTTTTCGAGAAACCGTTCGTATGGACTGCACTGATTATGCAGGTTCTCTGGGCGATTTTAATGCCGGTCGAATCGCTTATTGTGAAAAAGATAGACGCTTATTATGACGAAAAGCTGGAAGCGTGAGTTTTGGCTTTTGGGTAACAAAAAAAGCTGTTGTACCACAAAAATGGTACAGCAGCTTTTTGCATATCGCAGGGGTTCAGAGAACCTCTTACTTCACAGCGCCCTTCTTGATCGACTCGATCAGACCGCCGTTTGCGATAATAGTCTGGATGAATTCCGGGAACGGTGCCACGTGGAATTCCTTGCCGTTGGTGACATCGCGAATGATGCCGTTGTCCAGGTCAGCCTCTACGGTGTCGCCCTCGCTGATGGCGTCCACAGCCTCCGGACACTCCACGATCGCCAGACCGATGTTGATGGAGTTCCGGTAGAAGATGCGGGCAAAGCTCTTGGCGATGACCAGGGCAATGCCGCTTTCCTTGATTGCGATAGGAGCGTGTTCCCGGGAAGAACCGCAGCCGAAGTTCTCGCCGCCGACCATGATGTCGCCCGGCTTTACACGACTGGTGAAGGTGGTGTCCAGATCTTCCATGCAGTGGGAGGCAAGCTCTTTCTTGTCAATGGTGTTCAGATAACGTGCCGGGATGATAACATCCGTGTCCACGTTGTCGCCGTATTTGATGACAGTTCCGTTCAGTTGCATGATTACAGTACCTCCTTCGGGGAAACGATCTTGCCGGCAATGGCACTTGCTGCGGCAACTGCCGGGCTTGCCAGGTATACTTCAGATTCCGGGTGACCCATTCTGCCCACGAAGTTCCGGTTTGTGGTAGAAACCGCACGCTCGCCGGCTGCCAGGATACCCATATGACCGCCCAGACACGGGCCGCAGGTCGGGGTGGAAACCACGCAGCCTGCCTCGATGAAGTCCTTCAGCAGGCCGTTTTCCATGGCTTTCAGATAGATTGCCTGGGTTGCCGGGATGATGATGGCACGGACATTCTTTGCCACCTTTTTGCCGCGGATAATGGAAGCGGCTTCTTCGATATCCTTGTAGAAACCGTTGGTGCAGGAGCCGATGACAACCTGGTCGATCTTGACCTCGCCCACCTCGTCGATGGTGCGGGTGTTGCCCGGCAGATGCGGAAATGCTACGGTGGACTTGATCTCGGACAGGTCGATCTCAATGACCTCGTCGTAAACTGCATCCTCGTCAGCCTTGTATACCACAGGCTTGCGGTCACTGTGTTCTGCCACGAATGCCAGCGTTTGGTCGTCTACCTCGAAGATACCGTTCTTTGCGCCGGCTTCGATTGCCATGTTGGTCATGGTGAGACGGTCGCTCATGGACAGAGATGCCACGCCTTCGCCGGTGAATTCCATCGAACGGTACAGTGCGCCGTCTACGCCGATCTTGCCGATGATGTGCAGGATCACGTCCTTGCCGGAGATGTACGGGTTCAGCTTGCCCTTGAGGACAAACTTGATGGCAGACGGCACCTTGAACCATGCCTTGCCGATCGCCATGCCGCAAGCCATGTCGGTAGAGCCGACACCGGTAGAAAATGCGCCCAGTGCGCCGTAGGTGCAGGTGTGGGAGTCTGCGCCGATGACAACGTCACCGGAAACGACCAGTCCTTTTTCCGGCAGCAGAGCGTGTTCGATGCCCATTTGTCCTACATCGTAGAAGTGGGTGATCTCCTTTTCACCGCAGAAATCGCGGCACATTTTACACTGGGTAGCTGCCTTGATGTCCTTGTTCGGGGCAAAGTGATCCATGACCATGGTCACCTTATCCTTATCGAAAACATTTTCCTTGTTCAGCTTGTTGAACTCCCGGATCGCAACCGGGGAAGTGATATCGTTGCCCAGTACCCGATCCAGATTGACCAGGATCAGCTGACCGGGTTCAACAGAATCCAGGCCTGCGTGTGCGGCAAGGATCTTCTGTGTCATTGTCATACCCATGGGGTGAGTTCCTCCTTTATTTATTGTTTTTCAGGAAAATCTGCAGGCAGTGTTTCCTTAGTCCATCCGGTTGATGATCGCGCCCTGATCCGCAGAGGAGACCATCTTGGAATAGCGCTTCAGATAGCCGGTGAGGTTTTCCTTGACCAGGATCTTGGTGGTCTTTTTCCGCTCTGCCAGTTCTTCGTCAGAAACTTCCAGCTGAATGCTGTGGTTCGGGATATCGATAGAGATGATGTCGCCGTCCTGGACATAGGCGATGGTGCCGCCGTTGACAGCTTCCGGAGAAACGTGACCGATGGCTGCGCCGCGGGTCGCACCGGAGAAACGGCCGTCTGTGATGAGGGCAACGTCCTTGTCCAGACCCATGCCTGCGATAGCAGAGGTCGGAGACAGCATCTCACGCATACCCGGGCCGCCGGCAGGGCCTTCGTACCGGATGACAACCACATCGCCCTTGACGATCTTGCCGCCGGTGATGGCTGCGATGGCCTCTTCTTCGCTGTTGAATACCTTTGCCGGGCCCTTGTGTACCAGCATCTCCTTGGCTACGGCACTGCGCTTTACCACGCAGCGATCCGGTGCCAGGTTGCCCTTGAGGACAGCAATACCGCCGGTTTCGCTGTACGGCTGGTCGATGGGGCGGATGATGTCAGTGTTCTTGTTGATACATCCCTTGATGTTTTCCGCCATGGTCTTTCCTGTAACGGTCATCACGTCAGTGTGAAGCAGGTTCTTCTTGGTCAGCTCGTTCAGTACCGCATAAATGCCGCCAGCCTCGTTCAGATCCTCCATGTATGCGTGACCTGCCGGAGCCAGGTGGCAGATGTTCGGGGTGCGTGCGCTGATCTTGTTGACCATATCCAGGTCGATCTTGATGCCGCATTCATTGGCAATTGCCGGCAGGTGGAGCATGCTGTTGGTGGAGCAGCCCAGCGCCATATCTGCGGTCAGTGCGTTCTCGAAAGCGTCTGCGGTCATGATGTCACGGGGACGGATGTTTTTGCGGTACATATCCATAACTGCCATACCAGCCTGCTTTGCCAGCTTGATGCGCTCGGAGTATACTGCCGGAATCGTGCCGTTGCCCTTGAGACCCATGCCCAGAACCTCAGTCAGGCAGTTCATGGAGTTTGCGGTGTACATACCGGAGCAGGAACCGCAGGTGGGGCAGGCATTGTTCTCGAACTCCTCCACATCCTCCATGGTGAATTTGCCGGCAGCATAAGAGCCGACAGCTTCAAACATGCTGGACAGACTGGTCTTTTTGCCCTTGACGTGGCCGGCGAGCATCGGGCCGCCGCTGACGAATACGGTCGGCACGTTGACTCTTGCAGCAGCCATCAGCAGACCGGGGACATTCTTGTCACAGTTCGGGATCATGACCAGGGCATCGAAGTGATGCGCCAGTGCCATGCACTCGGTGGAATCTGCGATCAGGTCACGGGTCACCAGGGAATACTTCATGCCCTTGTGTCCCATGGCGATGCCGTCACAGACTGCGATCGCCGGGAAAACTACCGGTGTGCCGCCGGCCATGGCAACGCCCATTTTAACGGCATCGACGATCTTGTCGATGTTCATGTGTCCCGGTACGATCTCGTTGTAGGAAGAGACGATGCCGACCAGCGGCCGCTCCATCTCTTCCTTGGTCATTCCCAGTGCGTGGAACAGGGAACGCTGGGGTGCTTTGTCTACACCCTCACAGTAAAAATTACCGCTCATTTTTTTCACCTCATATAGTTTCGGAAAAGTGCTTTTCCGTGTGTCACAATGGATTTGCTGTGTATCCAAAAACTGCTTTCCCGATGTTGTGTCAGGAAAGCAGTTTCTGCGTTATAGTTTTATCCTGCGTATCCCATCAATTCAGAAATGGGGGATTGCTGCAACCAATCGAAATTAGTTGTTGATCAGCTTGTCTTCGCCGTTCCAGCTGTACAGCTTACGGATCTCTTCGCCGACCTTTTCAGACGGATGCTCAGAAGCCAGCTTACGCATTGCACGGAAGTGTGCCTGGCCGCCTGCTTCGCTCATATCCAGCAGGAATTCCTTTGCGAAAGAACCATCCTGGATGTTCTTCAGGATCTGCTTCATGGTCTTCTTGGTCTCTTCGGTGATCAGCTTCGGGCCGGTGATGTAGTCGCCGTACTCAGCAGTGTTGGAGATGGAGTAACGCATGCCTGCGAAACCGCTCTGGTAGATCAGGTCTACGATCAGCTTCATCTCGTGGATGCACTCGAAGTAAGCGTTTCTCGGGTCATAACCAGCTTCGCACAGTGTCTCGAAGCCAGCCTGCATCAGAGCGCAGACACCGCCGCACAGAACAGCCTGTTCACCGAACAGGTCGGTCTCAGTCTCGGTGCGGAATGTGGTCTCCAGAACGCCGGCTCTTGCGCCGCCGATTGCCAGACCATAAGCCAGTGCCAGATCCTGTGCCTTGCCGGTAGCATCCTGCTGTACAGCAACCAGGCACGGAACGCCCTTGCCTGCCTGATATTCCGAACGAACGGTGTGTCCCGGGCCCTTCGGAGCGATCATGGTAACGTCAACATCTGCCGGCGGGATGATCTGACCGAAGTGGATTGCGAAACCGTGAGCGAACATCAGCATATTGCCCGGTTCCAGGTTCGGTGCAATGTCCTTCTTGTACATTGCTGCCTGCTTTTCATCATTGATCAGAATCATGATGATGTCAGCCTGCTTTGCAGCCTCTGCTGCGGTGAATACTTCAAAGCCCTGTGCCTCAGCCTTTGCCCAGGACTTGCTGCCCTCGTACAGACCGATGATTACTCTGGCCTTGTCGCCCAGAGATTCCTTGGCATTCAGTGCGTGTGCGTGACCCTGGCTGCCGTAGCCGATAACTGCGATGGTCTTGCCATACAGCAGAGACAGGTCACAGTCTTCCTGATAAAATACCTTTGCAACATGATCCATTGTGAAAGACTCCTTTGAATAAATTTGGGTTTCAGAAATGACAGCTTTGCGCATTTCTGACGCAGTACCGCCGGCTTTCCGTGCAGTCTGCTGACCATTTTAGAACCGGGATCCGGTTCTGATATAAGACTGCTCACGCATCTTTCAGGCATGAGCCGCCTCTTTCAAGAGCGACCAGACCGGTGCGGCACATTTCCATGATGCCATAGGGTTCCAGAAGCTCAATAAAAGCGTTGATCTTAGAGGACTCGCCGCGGATTTCGATGACCAGTGCCTCCGGAGAATAGTCGGTGATCTTTGCGCGAAAGACATCGACAACGGACATGATGTCCTGCCGCTTGTCTGCTACATTGTTGATCTTGATGAGCAGCAGTTCACGGATGACGGTCTGATCCCGTTCCATGACTTTTACGGTCTTGACATCGTACATCTTTTCCAGCTGCTTGACGATCTGATTGCAGATGCCGCGGTCGCAGTGGGTAGAGATGGTGATGCGGGAGAACTCCGGCGATTCAGTTTCGCCCACAGTCAGTGTATCAATATTGAATCCTCGTCTGGTGAACATGCCCGAAACACGGGACAGTACGCCGGAATGGTTTGCAACGAGGACGGAAATAACAAAGCGTTCGATTCGATCCATGATGGCACACCCCTTTACAGTGCAGAAATATCAACGATGATATCGTCGATGCAGCCGCCCGGCGGAAGCATCGGCAGTACGAATGCGTCGCAGTCGATGGCGCAATCCACCAGGACAGGGCCGTTTTCTGCGAATGCCTTGGGCAGGACTTCCTTCAGTTCAGCCATGTTCATGGCGCGATAGCCCGGCATGCCGAATGCCTCAGCCAGCTTAACGAAGTCAGTCTTGCGTTCCAGGGTAGTGTTGGAGTAGTGCTTGTCGAAGAACAGGGTCTGCCACTGGCGCACCATACCCAGAACGCCGTTGTTCATGATGAACACAACGACTGGTGTCTGGTTGCTGACTGCGGTAGCCAGTTCGTTCAGGTTCATGCCGAAGCTGCCGTCACCGGTGACCAGAACAGTCTTTCTGCCGGTCGCGGTTGCCGCGCCGATGGCTGCGCCCAGACCGAAGCCCATGGTGCCGAGACCGCCGCTGGAAATAAAGGTGCGGGGTGTCTCGAAGGGATAGTGCTGTGCCACCCACATCTGATGCTGTCCGACGTCCGTTGCCACGATGGTGTCCTTATTGGCAACTGCCGCGATCTGGTCGATGGCGGTGAACGGTGTCAGCTCATCCGGATCCTGCGCTTCCAGTTTCGCAGTCTCTGCCTGGAGCTCTGCCACGCGGGCCATCCAGTCTGGGTGGGTCTGCTGCGGCAGCTTCTCGATCAGCTTTGCCAGGATCTCCTTCATAGAGCCGGTGATGCCCAGTTCTGCCGGGATGTTCTTGCACAGCTCAGAAGCATCGATATCCATGTGAATGACCTTTGCATTCCGCGCATACTTTGCGGTGTTGCCTGTGCCTCTGTCGCTGAAGCGGCAGCCGGCAGTGATGATGAGGTCTGCTTCGTTCTGTGCAATGGAAGAAGCATAGTGACCGTGCATGCCCTCCATGCCCAGCCAACGGGGATTCGAGGAGGGAACTGCGGAGATGCCCATCATGGTGCAGCCGATGGGTGCATCGATCTTGTCCGCCAGAGCCAGAACCTCTGCGCCTGCATTGTCAGTGATCGCACCGCCGCCGATGTAGATATAGGGCTTTTCTGCCGCCAGGATCATTTCTACAGCCTTTTCGATGTCGCTCTCGTCTGCGGCCGGAACCGGATCCTTTTCCACCGGCTTTTGTGCTGTGTATTCATACAGAGCGTTCTGTACATCCTTGGGGATGTCTACCAGAACCGGGCCGGGTCTGCCGGATTTTGCGATCCGGAATGCTTCCCGGATGGTATCCGCCAGATCTTCCACGCGCTTTACCAGGAAATTGTGCTTGGTAATGGGCATGGTCACGCCGGTGATGTCCACTTCCTGGAAACTGTCACGTCCGATCAGAGAGTTCGGTACGTTGCCGGTGATGGCAACCAGGGGAACGGAGTCCAGGTATGCAGTTGCGATACCGGTGACCAGATTCGTTGCACCCGGGCCGGAAGTGGCGATGACAACACCCACTTCGCCGGTGGCACGGGCATAGCCGTCCGCAGCATGTGCTGCGCCCTGTTCGTGTGCTGTGATAATGTGGTGGATTCGATCCTGTGCCAGATACAGGGCATCGTAGATGTCGATGACCTGTCCGCCCGGATAGCCGAATACCGTAGATGCACCCTGTTCGATGAGGGTCTCTACGATGATTTGTGCGCCTTTCAACTTCATGATACTTTCACCTTTTATTTTTGGATTTCAAGATTACATTTCTATAATAATTACAGTTTAGGAATCTCACAGGAGAAAAACGGGACAGACCCGAAGCGTATGCCGCATGCTGCGGCATGCCTTGAAAAAAGGGGGGGAGAGCTGCCGCTGTTCCTGTCCGGCGGCGCTCCGCAGGCAGCCGGTCTGGCGTGCCTACAAAAAAAGCCTTCGGCTGTCACACCGAAAGCTTCCAATCCTCATGCAAGCGCTGCGGCGGAAAAACAGCCGTTCGCATTTTTCTTTGGAACTACGGTTTGTACAGCACAAATTCCGCTTCGGGTCTCAATGACTCGAGCGTCTAGTTCCACGATAATCACTCGTGCTGCCAACCGGCACATAGCGTCGCTGTACATCCTGGGTGCACTCCCTTTCCAATGACTTGCGAATCCGCCGCGGGACGGCAATTTGTGCCGTCGCTGCTGTTCGTATGTGTCTAGTATAGCACTATGTTTTCGCAATTGCAAGTAGCTGACTTTTATTTTTACACTTTAGATACATTTTATTCAATAAAATAACAGGATGCAAAGTGAAATCCTGCGGTTTTGGTGAAATCGAAAGAAATTTCGCAAAATTGCTTGACAAACAAAGTGGGGGATGTTATAATAAAAATAATCACAGCGCCGGATATGGGCGCTGGTGTATCATGAAAAAGGCTTTGATGAGAAGAAAAGAGAACACAGCTTGTTTTTTTGCAGAGAGTCGGCGGCAGGTGTGAGCCGACAGCGGCGTGTTCAGGATAACTGGTCTCTGAGCCGCAGGCGGAACATACGGGTACTGTCTCGTATCAGTAGGCTGTGCCGGAAACTCCCCGTTACCGGAGTACACATTGTCAGATGTGATGAGCGGGCGCATCAGCTGCGTCAAAAAGAGTGGTACCACGGAGAATATGGATCTTCGTCTCTTTTGTACAGATAGGTTGTCTGTATGGAAGGGGCTTTTTTTGTAGACAGAACAGCCGCAGATCACACAACAGGAAAGGAATGTATCTTATGAAAAACGTAGAACAGTATGCACCGCAGTTTTTCCCGGTGAAAAATCCGCCCATGCGTTGGGCATCCAAGACCATGATCGAAAAAGCGCCGATCTGGTGCAGCGTTGACCTGCGGGACGGCAACCAGGCGCTTATCACACCCATGAGCCTGGATGAAAAACTGGAATTTTTCCGCTATCTGGTGAAGATCGGCTTCAAAGAGATCGAGATCGGCTTTCCGGCGGCTTCGGAGACCGAGTATGAGTTCTGCCGGACACTGATCGAAAACAATATGATCCCGGACGATGTGACCATCCAGGTACTGACACAGGCGCGGGAACACATTATTGCCAAGACATTTGAGGCGCTGAAGGGCGCGAAGCATGCCATTGTACACCTCTATAATTCGACATCCGTGGCACAGCGGGAACAGGTGTTCAAGAAGAGCAAGGAAGATATCATCAAGCTGGCAGAGCTGGGCGCAAACCTCTGCAAGGAATATCGGGCAAAGACCGAAGGACACTTCCGGTTCGAGTATTCGCCGGAGAGCTTTACTGGTACAGAGCCGGAATTTGCGCTGGAGATCTGCAATGCGGTATTGAAGATCTGGGAGCCGACGCCGGAAGATCCGGTCATTATCAATCTGCCGGTTACTGTTTCTCACTCCATGCCGCACGTTTATGCAAATCAGATCGAGTACATGAACGACAATCTGTATCGCCGTGAGAATGTCATCATCTCTCTGCATCCCCACAACGACCGCGGCTGTGCTGTGGCAGACAGTGAACTGGGACTTCTTGCCGGCGGCGACCGCATCGAAGGCACACTGTTCGGCAATGGTGAGCGTACCGGTAATGTAGATATCATCACACTGGCGCTGAACATGTATTCCCAGGGTATTGATCCGGAACTGGACTTCTCCAATATGCCGGAAATCGTAGAAGTATACGAGCGTGTTACCAGAATGCATGTTTACGAGCGTTCGCCGTACAGCGGTCAGCTGGTATTTGCAGCATTCAGCGGTTCGCACCAGGATGCGATTGCAAAGGGCATGCACTGGAGAGAGGAACACGACTGCAAGCACTGGAATGTACCGTATTTGCCTATCAATCCGGAGGACGTGGGACGCGTATACGAGGCAGACGTGATCCGCATCAACAGCCAGTCCGGCAAGGGCGGTGTCAGCTACCTCATGGAAACCAAGTACGGCTATCACATTCCGCAGAAGATGCGGGAGTCCTTCGGCTATCTGGTCAAGGGCGTTTCCGATCACGCCCACAAGGAATTACTGCCGGAAGAGGTATTGGATATTTTCACCAAGCACTATGTCAATGTAGAAACACCGGTTTCCATTCCGGAGGTTCACTTCGTGCAGAAGGGCGAGAATGCCATTGGCACAGAGGTCACCATCTCTTACAAGGGCAATACTGCAACTGTACACGGTGATGGAAACGGTCGTCTGGATGCAGTTTCCAACGCAGTGAAAGCGCATCTCGGCATGGATTTTGCACTGACCACCTATACAGAGCACGCATTGGAAGTGCGTTCCAGCTCCAAGGCTGTGGCATATGTGGGATTGGAAAAGAACGGAAAGACTTATTGGGGCGTGGGTATCCACTCGGATATCATCAACTCTTCCATTTCCGCTTTCCTCAGCGCGCTGAATGCCATGATCGCAGATCAGGAAAAGTAAAATAAATGTAGCTATAAGAAAACCGCCGTACAGCAGATCGCAGCGCTGTACGGCGGTTCTTTTATTAGTATGGATAGGACAGGGGAACTTATCCCATGTAAACAGCCATGGCGATCAGGAACATGGCGTCTACGCTGTACCAGTGTCCCTTATACTCTACCACAATAAACTGTTCGTCCTCGGTGCTCTTTTCATCGTCGGAAGTATACCGAACCTTCAGATCAAACTGGTATGCCTTTTTGATCTCCAGCTTGTCATCGTCCTCAAAGTCCAGATATTCCGCGAAGTCCTCTTTATCCAGCTTCTCCTGCTTGCTGACAGAGACCTTGATATCATCGTAGTCGCTGTAGTAATTGTCCAGGTATTCCTGTACATTTTCAGTCAGTTCCTTCTTGCTCATATCGCCCTCGTCCAGAACGTACTTGACATACTGTTTCGGCACGAGTTCCAGGATCTCCTTGGCATCGCAGTCCTCCACGGCACTGTAGTAGCTCTTTACGACGCCTTTGGGATTGCCGTGCCCGAAGAGCGAACCGAGCAGAACGACTGCCAGAACGATCGTGACAACGGCGCAGACGATCGCAATGATCGTCCCTTTGGTGCTCATGCCCAGGAATGACTTCTTTTCACCGGTGGGCACTGCGGTAAAGCCTGCGCCTGCGGCAGACTGTTCCGGTGAGAATCCCGGTGCAGCGCCGGGGTTCGGGATGCCGTATCCGGCGGCAGGCTGTGCCTGTTCATTTTTCGCACCGCAGGTGGGACAGAATTGATCGGTCGGATTGAGTTTTCCTCCGCATCTTTGACAAAACATCTTCATTTCTCCTTCCCCTTTTTTCGTTGTTTCCGGTCGGTTTTCACCATGCGCCGCAGTTCTGCGAAAGCAGCTTCTTCCCCTTGTTCCGCCAGAAGCTCCAACAGCCTCATCAGGTCGCGCTCTGTCTTCGGGTGAAGCATGCCGCGCTTGCGGGAAGTGGACTTCTGAAAATACGCCAGCGGACAGGTCTGGTCATACTGCGCTTTCAGATAGATCTTGCTGGCGGCAACTCTGTCACAGAACATTTCTGCCAGAAACCGTATCGGCATCTGTACCGGCTCGACCCGTTTGGTTTTTGGATTATAGTCCGACCAGTATTCAAAATGGTGGCGGTTTCGCCCCTTGTGATGCATCCACGCCAGGGAATAGCCCAGGTTTTCCCGTTCGGCTTCGTTGGGGCTGCGCGTTCCGCCCTGATAGTAGTGAACACCCTGCCAGAACTCTGTGGGACTGTATTTAGAAAGGTCATGCCGCAGTCCCTGCCAGAAGATCCCGGCTTTGCGGCAGTGCCGGATGACGGCATGCCGGTGCCGGGTGATGGTGCTCAGATGTCCCCAGAAAGAATGCCAGCTCATACGAAAACCTCCCTGTGTGGAATACCTCTATAGTATACCGCTTTTGGGAGAAAAAGTCAAGGCGGCAAAAAGCGGACTGCGGATTTTCCAAAAAAGCGACGGCATAACCGGAGCGGTCTGTTCTGCTGCTGTCCGGGATGGCGGTTTTTTTGTCGGATCGTATGCAAAAAAAGATTCTGCGCTTTTCAAAAAAACAGTTGACAAGCCGAAAAAAGTGTGTTATAATGAAAAAGCCGCATGCATGGAGGCTCTAAAACACGAAGGTGTGCCCCGGGCAGCGAGTTTTTGTAAAAGGCAGGTGCCAAGAATTATGTACGCAGTAATTGAAACCGGCGGAAAGCAGTATCAGGTAAAGGCAAACGATACGCTCTTTATCGAAAAGCTGAACGTTGAAGCAGAGGACAGCATTGTTTTTGACAAGGTTGTAGCAGTTGGCGGCGAGAACGGTCTGAAGATCGGTACTCCGTATGTTGACGGTGCTTCTGTTCGTGCCAAGGTCATCAAGAATGGCAAGGCAAAGAAGATTACGGTTATGACCTACAAGCCGAAGAAGGGCGAAAAGAAGAAGCAGGGTCACAGACAGCCGTATACCCAGGTGCAGATCGAAGCCATTGAGGCATAAATGATTTCCGCACGTTTTTTCCTTGCAGGAAAGCAGTTTACCGGCTGTGAGATCACCGGACATGCCGACTATTCGGAAGAAGGGACGGATGTGATCTGTGCCTATGTCTCGGCGACGGTGCAGACGGTTGCCAATCTGATGACGGAGATCTTCCGGCTTCCCGTTTCGGCGGAGGAGACCGAAGAGCCCGCAAGAGTTTCGATCCGCTTGTGCGGCGCAGATGCTTCCGGAAATGCCGGACGGCTGTTCGCCGGGCTGGAATTGCAGCTCACGGAGTTGGAAAAAGTGTTTCCTGCGAATATTCAAGTTACACATGTGGAGGTGTAAGAGTAATGCTGAAGATTAATGTACAGTTTTTTGCACATAAGAAGGGTTCTGGTTCTACCAAGAACGGTCGTGATTCTGAGTCCAAGCGTCTGGGCGTAAAGCGCGCTGATGGTCAGTTCGTAAAGGCTGGCAACATCCTGGTTCGCCAGAGAGGTACTCACATTCATCCGGGCGCAGGCGTAGGCATCGGTTCTGATGATACCCTGTTTGCTACAGTGGATGGTACTGTAAAGTTTGAGCGTGTTGGCCGTGACCGCAAGAAGGTCAGCGTATACGCTGCACAGTAACGAAAACGACTTATTTTGTCGGATTGCGTGAAGAACGACTGGAAATCCCGAGCAGCGTTTGTATGCTTGGGATTTTCTTTATTATATGAATGTGCTGAAAAGCACCGTGAAATGAGAGGAGATGTGAGAGATGTTTGTCGATCAGGCACGAATTTCGATTAAGGCAGGAGACGGCGGCGATGGCGCGGTTTCTTTCCATCGGGAAAAATATGTGGCGGCAGGCGGCCCGGACGGCGGTGACGGCGGAAAAGGCGGCGATGTGGTTTTTCAGGTGGATGATAACTTTTCCACACTGATCGATTTCCGCTATAAGCGAAAGTATGTTGCCCAGCGAGGCGAAAACGGCGGTGCGCGCAACTGCACCGGAAAGAGTGCACCGGATCTGGTGATCCGTGTGCCCCGCGGCACTGTTGTCCGGGAGACAAAAACCGGCCGGATCATGGCAGACCTCTCCACGGACGAGCCGCAGATCCTTGCAAAAGGCGGCAGAGGCGGCAAAGGCAATATCCACTTTGCCACCTCTACCCGGCAGATCCCTCGTTTCGCAAAGCCCGGCTTTCCCGGCGAGGCGTTCGATGTGACGCTGGAACTGAAGCTGCTGGCAGACGTGGGTCTGGTGGGATTCCCGAACGTGGGAAAATCCACGCTGATCTCCGTAGTCAGCGCTGCAAAGCCGAAGATCGCCAACTATCATTTTACCACCCTGACCCCGGTGCTGGGTATGGTTCGTGTGGCAGAGGAACAGTCCTTTGTCATGGCGGATATCCCCGGCCTTATCGAGGGGGCAAGTGACGGCGTGGGACTGGGACATGACTTTTTGCGCCATGTAGAGCGCTGCCGCCTGATCCTTCATGTGGTGGACGTTTCCGGCAGTGAGGGCAGAGACCCGATCGAGGACTATGATACCATTCAGGGCGAATTGGAGCACTTCCGGGAGGATCTGGCAGAACGTCCGCAGATCGTAGTTGCCAACAAGTGTGATATGGCCGATCCGGAACAGATCGCACGGTTCCGGCAGTATATCGAGGAAAAGGGTCTGCCGTTCTATGAGATCTCTGCGGCGACGACACAGGGCACTGCGGAACTGGTGCAGGCGACCGCAGCAATGCTGCAAACTCTGCCGCCGATCCTCCAGTATGAGGCAGAAGCGCCCTCGCCGGAGGAACTGGCAGAAAACGCCCACGGCGGTTTCGAGATCGAAGTGGAGGACGGCGTGTATTATGTCAACGCCATGTGGCTGGAGCCCATTCTCCGCACGGTCAATATGGAGGACTATTCCTCGCTGCAATACTTCCAGCGTGTTCTGCGCAGCAGCGGCATCATTGATGCTCTGGAAGAAAAGGGCATCCAGGAGGGCGATACAGTCGATATCCTGGGCTTTGAATTTGACTTCGTGCCGTAATGAGGTGAGTGTATGAAATCGTTGACACAAGCAGAAGCGAGACAGTACAGTCCCATGGCACTGGCATTTCTGGGTGACAGCATCTATGAGGTAATGGTACGGGAATATCTCCTTCGTGCGGCAAACCAGCCGGCGGCAAAGCTCCATGACCAAAAGGTACAGCTGGTCTGTGCCGGCTTTCAGGCGGCGGCAGCAGACCGTCTGCTGCCCGTTCTGACCGAGGAGGAATCCGGGGTATATCGGCGCGGCAGAAATGCCAATAACACCGTTCCGCGCCACACCTCCGCACAGGATTATCATAAAGCGACCGGGGTGGAGTGCCTGTTCGGCTATCTCCATCTCGTGGGTGCACAGGAGCGGCTGGAAGATTTATTTCAAATTGTGATGAATGCAGATGGTATGTCTGCGGAAAAATAAGGAGTGTTTAACCAATGTCAGGACATTCAAAATGGAATAACATCAAGCGGAAAAAGGAAGCAACCGATGCCATTAAGGGCAAGATCTTCACCAAGATCGGCAGAGAGATCACGGTATGCGTCAAGGAGGGCGGCCCCGATCCCAACAGCAACGCCAAGCTGCGCGATCTGATCGCAAAGGCAAAGTCCAACAATGTGCCGAACGACAACATTGACCGCGTCATCAAGAAGGCTGCCGGCGAGGGCGACAAGAACAACTACGAGTCGATCGTATACGAGGGCTATGGCCCGAACGGTGTGGCAGTTATCGTAGAGTGCCTGACCGACAACAAGAACCGTACTGCCGGAAATGTGCGTCACTATTTCGACAAGTTCGGCGGCAATCTGGGCACTTCCGGCTGCGTATCCTTTATGTTCAGCGAAAAAGGCGTACTGGTACTGGAAAATGACGGCCTGGACGAAGATCAGGTCATGGAAGATTGCTTCGAGTTTGATGCAGACGATTTCTCCATGGATGATGATGAAGTGATCGAGGTTTCCTGTGCGCCGGCGGCTCTGCGCGGTCTGCGCGAGGGTCTGACCGAAAAGGGTTATCATGTGCTGTCCGCAGAGGTCATGCAGATTCCGTCTACCTATACCACACTGGACGACGAGGAGTCGGTGAAGAAGATGAACCTGCTGCTGGAAAATCTGGAAGAGGACGACGATGTACAGAACGTATTCCACAACTGGAATATGCCGGAAGAGGACTAAGTTTTACATTTAACAGAAAATTGGCGTATCCGGTTTCGCCTCGGCGATGCCGGATGCGTTTTTTTGTGAAAGGAAAAAGAGAAGAGAATCTGCTGTTCATGGTATAACAGACATTATATGGAAATGCAGCTCGGGTGGTATGGGCGAACAGCGTTCGCCTGCTGATAAAAAGACAGCTGTTGTGAAATCGCAAAAAGGTTGGGTATTCGTGCCCCGACAGTACCAGCAGGAACAGCACAGAAAGGAAAAAGAATGCGATTTGAAGAACTGAATCTATCTACACCGCTGCTGGAGGCAATTGCGCAGCTGGACTTTACAGAAATGACAGAAATTCAGGAAAAGGCGATCTCGCTGCTGCTGGAAGGCAAGGATGTGATCGGCAAATCCAATACCGGTACCGGAAAGACTGCTGCATTCAGCATTCCGATTCTGGAGCAGATGGGGCAGATGTCCCAGGAAGAACGCCGTAATGTGTGCGCGCTGATCCTCTGCCCCACGCGGGAACTGGCGATGCAGGCGTGCGATGAGATCCGGAAGTTTTCCCGGTTTCAAAAGCAGGTAAAGCCGGTGGCTGTCTATGGCGGTGCCAGCATGGAACGCCAGATCTATCAGCTGAAAAACGGCGCCAATCTGGTGGTCGGCACGCCGGGACGCGTCCTCGACCATCTCCGCCGCCGGACACTGAAACTGGATAATCTGAAAACCATCGTCCTGGATGAGGCAGATGAAATGCTGAACATGGGATTCCGGGAGGACATCGAGTCCGTTCTGGCGCAGATCCCGGAAGAACGCCAGACTGTGCTGTTCTCCGCTACCATGCCGCCGGCAATTCTGGCGATCACCAAGCAGTATCAGAACGATCCGGTACTGGTGCAGATCCAGAGTGCACACCGTACGGTAGACGCGATTGCGCAGTTTTCCGTCAGCGTGCCCATGGGACGCAAGACTGATGCGCTCCAGCTGCTGCTGCTGTCAAAACAGCCCAAATCTGCCATGATCTTCTGCAATACCAAGAAGATGGTAGACGAGCTGACCGAAGCGCTGTGTCTCCGCGGCTTTTCCGCCGCAGGACTCCACGGCGACATGAAACAGCTTCAGCGCACCCAGGTCATGAACAGCTTTAAGAGCGGCAGAAGTACCATTCTTATTGCCACCGACGTGGCTGCCCGCGGCATTGATGTCAAAGGTGTGGATGCTGTGTTCAACTACGACCTGCCCCAGGATCACGAGTACTATATCCACCGCATCGGCAGAACCGGACGTGCCGGAAAGACCGGCGCGGCTTATAATATCCTCAGCGGCAGAAAACAGGAAATGGAGATGCGTGATATCTCCCGGTATACCAAGGCAGACATCACTGAGATCCCTGTGCCGACCTCAAAAGAACTCCGGGCTTCGGCGGTGGAAGAAGTGCGCGCACAGCTGTTGGAGATGGCGGCACAGCCGGCATCCGAAGAAGCGCTGACACTGGCACAGGAACTGCTGACACAGGCAGCATCTCCGGAAGAACTGCTGGCGGCGCTGGTACAGAAGCAGCTGGATGCAGCCACCAAGGATCTGCCCACCTTTGATGTACCGAAGCCGATCCGCAAGGGCAAGCGCGCCGGTGCGAAAACGGTTCGGGTGCACATCAACGCCGGTCGCAAAGACCGGATGGCACCCAACTTCATTCTGGGTGCACTGGTAGAAGCAACTGGTATGGCTGGCAACGAGTTCGGCAAGATCGATATCCACGACCAGTATACCACGGTAGAAGTGCCGGAGACTGAGACTGATTTTGTCATTGATGCGATGCAGAACGAAAAGATCAATGGCAAACAGGTGGCCGTGCGGCGTTATGAAGAGCGCGACGGCGAATCCCGCGGCGGCTATGGCAGAGGCGGCAGACACGGCGGACAGCACCGCCAGTCCCGTCATGGCTATAATCAGCATGCCCGGAGCGGCGGTTATAACCGGAAGCGGAGAAAGGGTTAAAAACGATGAGGGGATTCCGAAAATGGATCGCGCTGCTGCTCTCTGCGGTACTTTTGGGGAGCATGTGCAGCTGCGGTGCTGGGAAAACAGAGGAAAGCAGCAAAGAAGCTGCACAGGATCCGCGGACAGAAATGCGGGATGATATGACAACAAGTGAAATTGTCGCAGATATGGGACTGGGCATCAACCTGGGGAACACCCTGGAAGCATGCGGTGACTGGATCAACGGCGATACGGTGAACGACTATGAGACTGCGTGGGGCAGTCCGATGGTCACAGAGGAGATGATCGCCGGTTATGCAGCGGCAGGATTCCGTTCCGTGCGCATTCCGGTGGCATGGTCAAATCTGATGGATGAGGACTATACCATTGCGCCGGAGCTGCTGGATCGGGTGGAAACGGTGGTGCAGTATGTTCTGGATCACGATATGTACGCCATTGTGAACCTGCACTGGGACAACGGCTGGATCGCCGGATTCTCTACGGATTTTGACAGCTGTATGGAGAAATACACCCGAATTTGGGAGCAGGTGTCAGAGCGCTTTGCGGATTACGGAGATCATCTGATCTTGGAGTCGATGAACGAAGAGGGCTGCTTCGACGATTTGTGGAATCGCTACAGCGGTTCAGATGACGGAAAAGCAGAAGCGTATGGCATTGTAAACCGGATCAACCAGAAGTTTGTGGATCTGATGCGCAGTGCAAAGGGAAACAACCCGAAGCGTCATTTGCTCATTGCCGGGTATGCCACAGATGTAGATCTGACCTGTGATGAGGCATTTCAGATGCCGGAGGACAGCGCGTCGCGCTGCGCCGTGTCGGTACATTATTATACGCCGTCTACTTTCTGTATCCTGGAAGAAGATGCAGACTGGGGAAAGGCAAAGACCACATGGGGTTCTCCGCGGGATTACCGCATTCTGGAAAAGGACATGGACAAGCTGCAAACGCGCTTTTTGGACAACGATATCCCCGTCATTATCGGTGAATACGGCTGCTCGACCAAAAACAAGACCGAGGAGACCATCCGCACGTTTTTGACGGCGGTGGCACAGGAGGCGTATTCCCGTGGGATGTGTCCCATGCTCTGGGACATTACCGGGGTGTTCTATGACCGCAGTCAGTGTAAGCTGAAAGACAGCCAGCTGGAGCAGGCGTTCCGGGATATTGCCGCTGCGCCGCGAACTGGTCATGGCGAAAGCGTTCAAGAAAATTCCAAATAATAGAGAATTGAATCTGCTAAAATCAGGCTCGTGCATCCGCCGGATTATCAAGATGTTTTTCACTGGTACTTCGGAAATTAGAAAAGTTGCACAAAAACGGAGCCTGATTTTTTCTATGCTGTATAAAAATGTGTGGAAAATGAAAAAAATGCTTGCAAAATTTCAGTAAATATGCTATGCTGATATACGGAGAAGTAGGGTGCAGGAAAGCACTGTACGGTTTCATGGGATTATGTCGCATTGCCATTGCAATTGGAAGGCGGAAAGGGGGACGCAGATGACTGGCAGGGCGGCGGCATAGAAAAGGGAGACACGGCAGACGAGCCGGAAGATTTCCGCCATAGCCTGCGCTTCTCTGCACACAAACATGCGGCGTACAGCCGTATTACATCAAGAAAGGAAGAATGATAAACATGAAGATGAAAAAGTTTCTTTCATCTCTCACAGCCAGCGTTATGGCAGCAACAACGGTTCTGACAAGCGCGCTGGTAACACCGGTGATGTCATTTGTTGCTTCTGCAGCGGACGGCGATGCCACAAAGTATTATACGATTTCATATTTGAGTATTCGCGGAAACAGTTATGACGGATGGGATAAGCTTATCAAAGTTAATTCTGTGAAGATTGGTGAGGGTACTGTAGTTGATTCTTATCTGACAGCAGATGCAGATACCGCAAACGATTCTCAGTATGCAATCTATAATGATTGGAGCAAGGCTGTTTCTGTTGAAGAATTAACAGGCAATACAGCTTCTTACTTCACATCGGAAGAATCGATTGAGATTGAGTTTACTCTGACTGAAGATCTGGCTTCTGAAGTAACTCTGTTTACCAATTTGCAGGCATATAGCGAAACTGGCGCATCGCTTGCGATTTGGAATGAAACAGATTCTGGCGTTAAAACTTTAGCAGTTCAGAAGGCTGGCACATACAAGTTGGTCTTCAATGGTAAGGATGACATTACCACTACTGAGTCCAGCGAAACCACTGTTTCTTCTGAGACCACAGTATCCAGTGAAACTACTGCTTCTTCTGAAACAAGCAAGTCGAGCGAGACAACTGAGTCCTCCAAGAGTGAAGACACAACAGTTACCACTGCAACAACTGCTGCATCTAATGATAAGGAAGCAAACATCACAACCGGCACACAGACCGGCGAGGATGGTGACATCCAGGCATATGCAGAATTCGCACCGAACGGCGCAAAGTCTGCAACTCTGTATTTCAAGGTGAAGTCTACTGATACTGAGGCAAGTGGCGCGTTCGGTACATGGACAGGTACATGGGAGCAGGAAGACTTCAAGGTAAGTGTTCCGGCAAACGGCGAATGCACTGCGGACTACACCATTCCGTCTAACGTAGGTCAGACGGTAAAGGCAATGATTTTCTATCCGGATTCTTCTAAGGTAGAGATCACAAAGGTTATTCTGCACTACGACAGCGCAGTAACAACAGATTCCACAAAGGCTACTACTGTAACCACTACTTCTCCGAAGTCCGATAAGGATGCAAACATCACAACTGGCACACAGACCGGCGAGGATGGAGATATCCAGGCTTATGCTGAGTTCGATCCGGATGGCGCTGAATCTGCAACTTTGTACTTCAAGGTGAAGTCTAATGACACAGAAGCAAGCGGTGCGTTCGGCACATGGACTGGCGAATGGACACAGGAAGACTTCAAGGTAAGTGTTCCGGCAAACGGTGAGTGCACTGCGGATTATGTTATCCCGTCCAATGTAGGCGAGACCGTAAAGGCAATGATCTTCTATCCGGCTGCAGATAAGGTAGAGATCACAAAGGTTGTCCTGCACTATAAGGGCGGCGCAACAACCGCTTCCAGTGATCAGACAACTGAGACAACCAAGACTACTGTGACCACAAAGGACACTGAGACCACAAAGGGCACAGAAACCACAAAGACTACCGAGTCCGATAAGGATAATACCACTACAACAAGTGCAACTACCGTATCGGATAAGGATGATACCACAACCACAACAAGTGCAACTACTGTATCCGATAAGGATGACACTACAACCACAACACAGAACACCACAGCAACCACCTCTTCCAAGCCGTCTGGTACAACCACTACCACAGAGGCTCCGAAGGGTCTGGGCATCATCATGGACATCGGCGAGACTGACATCAAGTCCGCAGATGACTATGAAGAAGCTTATCTGCCGATCTCTCTGAAGAATGGCATCAAGAGCTATGGTATGAGCTTTACCATCGATATTCCGGAAGTAACTGCACGCATTCTGGATGTATACACAGATGGCGAGTTCCTGAACGGTCTGACCAGCCTGAGCGACAACTACAACTGCGCAGGCTATCAGAAGTACACCGCAAACCGCGGCACATCCGGCACAGATGTAGATACTTCCATGGAAAAGACAAAGCGTTGGATCTATGTAACTTCTACTTCTAATAGCGCAGTAAATCTGGTAGATGGCGACATCTATGAGATGGTCTTCAACATCTCTCCGAAGGCTGTTGAAGTTGCAGAAGAGTATGGTCTGGAACTCCAGACAGACGAAGATGGCAACTCCTATTACTTCTTCCCGGTTAACTTTGCAGAATACACAACTGTA
Organism: Ruminococcus bromii; assembly: GCA_963590855.1. Classification (GTDB taxonomy): domain Bacteria; phylum Bacillota; class Clostridia; order Oscillospirales; family Ruminococcaceae; genus Ruminococcus_C. The sequence continues at coordinate 1,366 of CAVAQT010000026.1, read as the reverse complement.
AACTGGGATTGGAGCGGTACAAAGGGTGACGCTTACCTGCTGCCGAGCCAGCAGTTCCTGAATGACAAGGGCAATGCTGGTGAAGATATCGCAGCTGACAATGTTGTATACTACAACGGCGGCTTCCGTATCTACACAGACAAGACTGACATCACCACCACTACCACAACAACAACTACTACTGACAAGCAGATGCCGATCAACCTGGATATCGACGAAGTATACGCATATCCGAGCGAAGAAGAAGTTTCTGTAGGCGTTAAGGTTACTGCTGAGGACGGCGTAGATGCATCTGCAAATGCGATCGTTGCAGCAATGGAACTCTCTAAGGCAAGTGCTGATCTGATTCAGCTGATCGAAGATCCGGATGCTACTGGTTATGACTTTGCTTATACCTACTTTGGTGTAGACACTGGTTCTCAGGCAAACGGTACTGACTTTAAGAAGTATAAGGGCGGCGACACCAAGGATGAAAACCGTTGGGTACGTTTCGCAGCTGCTTATGCAGATGATACCACCAGCGATCCGACTGAGCTGGATGCAATCATGGACATCATCTTCAACCTGCCGGATAAGGATACCGTACAGGCACTGGCTGACCAGTATGGCCTGACACTCCAGACCGGCGAATACAACGGCAAGACAGTTGAGTACTATGAATTCCCGCTGACATGGGCACCGAACGGCACAGACCTGCGTCTGAGCGGTGACAAGTGGACAGAAGTAAAGCGTTATCAGTATAACAAGACTTCTGCTACCAGCAGCGACATCTTTGAAGAGCAGGTTGGCCTGAAGGATGGTTCTATCCGCGTTATCATGAACGACGAAGTAACCACGACTGAGACCACCACCACTACAACCACTACTACAACCACTACTACAACCACTACCACTACCACTGTCGATACTGATGACAGCACAATCACTACTAAGGATACAACCACAACCACCACTGCTGCAACCACTACTACTACAACTTCTGCAACTACTACTACAACCACCACTTCCGCAACCACTAGCGCAACAGATGCAAGCACCACAACCACTGCTGCAACTACTTCCAGCAGTACAGCAAACAGTGTTGATACAACATCTACGACTGTGACTAGTGCAACAACCTCTACCACAAAAGCAAGCTTCACAAAGAATACAGCAAGCTTCACTACCACAAGTGCAACCACTGCATCCAGCAGTGACACTACTGCATCCAGCAGCGATACCACTGCTTCTCAGGGAACAACCGCTACTACCACCACACTGCCTGGTGAACCGGCTGTTCAGGTAAAGGATGAGCCGCACTTCTATCTGTCTGCTGATGAGCGCGCATTCAAGGCTTCTGACCTGGTTGAAAGCGCAACTCTGGATG
>CAVAQT010000025.1:32085-37239 GCA_963590855.1 Ruminococcus bromii | reverse complement strand
TCATTATCCTTAATGGCTGCAATTTTGTTCATCACAGTCAGATATGCCTTCATCATATTTGCCTTCATCCCGTTCACCCCCTTTTAAACAGTTTCTATGTTTGTACCTCCGCAGCCGATACCACAGAAACTGCAAAATCGCTTTTCAGCATTTATATTAATTTGCAGATGCAAACCAATATCAATTTAATTTTTTTAGCGGCGCGATTAATTTATCCAGATGTTCTTTTATTTCTGCAAACACACCGCACTGCTTTAGTGCTATCAATGCAATGATAATCAATATCAGTAAAATACTCAGTGCAATCGCTTTTTTTCCACTCATCTTCCTATCCTCACATCAATTACAATGAAAACGAACTCATCAACGATATGCCCATCGGCCCAATAACCAACAGCAATAGGCCCACAAACATCAGCATATTTGGAATCGTCAGTTTTTGCGCGGCCGTTGCACCCTTTTGCCGGGCAAGCTGCTTTTTCTCTTCCCAAGCTGCCTCAGACATTTCTTTCATCGACTTGATGGATTCCGAAGCGCCTTTCTGCACTGCCTGCACATAAATGGAAGCGAATTTTCGCACTTCTTTTGTGGCGCAGCGCTGTGCGAACAGGTTGACAGCATCCTCGATCGCCATTCCCTGCTGAATATCCATGCTCGTCACGCGCATTTCTTCGTAAAGCTTGTTCTCATAGTTGGAGCATGCCACTTCATCCCAGGCGCGGCGCACCGCCATGCCGGCATTGATAAGCAGCGTCATTTTGGAAACCATCTGCGGAAACTCCACCACGATCTCGTCTTTCTTCTGCTTGATCATTTCCTTGATGTGCGACCGGACGCCGTTTACCAAAAGTGCCGCGATCAGCAGTCCGAAAAGCAAGCCAATGTACATACCGGAAACGCAGCCTGCCATAAAGCCCAACGGAATGCAGAGCACCAGCATGGAGATCATTCCGGCGCGCTCGACATAAAAGAAAAATTCTGCATTGTCTCTGCCGAACACCTCGATCAGCTCCTTGACATGCGCCATGGCTTTATCGGTGTGGCTGATGCGGTTTCCTGTGATTTTTTCCCAGATCTCAATGATGCCGAAACCGGAAAAATACAACTCCTTTGCCGTAAAGATCTTGCTGTCTGCCGCATCCAGTACATCCGCGTACTTCTTATGATAGCAGAAGTACAAAAGCGCATAAACTGCCATGAAAATCACTGCCATCACACCGCAGATCAGCATCACGCCATACGGCATTTCTTTTGTTAAAAAGCCCATCTTGTTTCACCCCTATATCTTGATCTGTACGATTTTAGAGCCCATCCAGTAGGAGAACACAAAAATCACCAGTGCTACCAGCTTGATTCCCAAAACCAGGATGTTGTTCGGCGATGATACCAGCATATTTGTGGCGAACACCACAATAAACGGCATGACTGCCATAATGTTCAGCTCGTTTTTCTGCGAGGTCACCATGGTCTGGATCTCCATCTGGATCTCGATCTTATCGCTGATGATGTCTCGCGTTTCCCGGATAACTTTACCCACATCACCGCCCAGGTCACTGGAAATGGCAAATACACTGGAAAAGCTGTTGATATCATCAATGCCGCTGCGCTTTCCCAGATCTACCACCAGGTCACGGATCTCAATGCCGTACATATCCCGTGCATGACGGATCAGCTGCAGTTCCTTTGTGATATAGGCGTTTTCGCCGTGCTCTGCGCGCATGTCCTCCAGCGCATCGGTGAATGCGTCATTGGCATTTCGCCCGACGGTGTAAGAGTTACTCAAAGACTCCAACATATCCCGAAACTGCAATGTCAGCGCATTGACGCGTTTTCTTTGCAGGCGATCCCGATAGAGCGGCACCGCTTTCCACGCGGCAACTGCCCCGACCAAAAAACTCAGAATGGCATTTCCAAAATAAATGTACGCTGCCAAAAATCCTGCGCCGCCGCCAACGAGTACCGCCAGAAGCGTTTCTGCTGCATTTAAATGGTATACATGATAATCCACGCCGTCTCCGGTGAGACCATGATACTCTTCGTATTTTTCCTTTTTCTGCTTTTTCGGCTTCGGTGCTTTTTGCTTTTTTTCCTTTTTCATTGACTTCACCCCATTAAAAATCCATTTTGATACCGGCAAGCTGCAGCTTTTCCACGTTTACCATTTTGTTTTCGGTACGGTTCAGACTGCCGTGTACTTTTTCCGGTGTAGAAAGTGCATCCTCTTCAAATTTGTACAGTGAATTCAGCTTGATCTGCCCGTTTTCATACCCCAGAACCTCTACGATCTCTACAACCTTACGAGAGTGGTCGCGCAGACGGGACAGGTGTATAATCAGATCCAATGCCGACGCGATCTGCTGCCGTACCGCATCCAGCGGCAGCGCAGCAGCACCCTGGAGCACCATGGTCTCCAGACGGCTCAGCATGTCCTTGGCAGAGTTGGCGTGACCGGTGGAAAGCGAGCCATCGTGACCCGTATTCATCGCCTGCAGCATGTCCAGTGCTTCTTCGCCGCGGACTTCGCCGACAACGATACGATCAGGACGCATTCGCAGGGAAGATTTGATGAGATCCTTGATCGTGATCGCACCCTCACCGGAAGTGTTGGCGTTTTTGGTTTCCAGACTGACCAGGTTGTCCACATGGGTGATCTGTAACTCCGCGGAGTCCTCAATGGTGATGACACGTTCATCGGTCGGGATGTAGTTGGACATGGCATTCAGGAATGTTGTTTTTCCGGAACCAGTACCACCGCTGATGAAAATGTTATACCGTGCTTTTACCAGGTTTTTCAGCTTGTCCGCGCTATCCTGTGTAATTGAGCCATATTCGATCAGCTTTTCCACGCTCATGGGCTTTTTGGAAAACTTACGGATGGTAACGGTATCTCCATGCATGGCGATGGGATACAAAACAATGTTGACACGAGAACCGTCCCGCAAACGCGCATCGGCAATCGGCTTAGACTGGTTGACCTCTCGCCCGGAGATATCCACAATGCGGTGAATGATCTTTTTCAGTTCCATCGTACCATCAATACCGTTTCCGCCGAACTTCTGATTCAGACGAACTACTCTGCCGTTTCGTTCTACAAAAATATGATCCGGGCCGTTTATCATAACTTCTGTGATGCTTTCATCCATCAGAATCGTATCCAGGATTCCCAGACCGCGGTACATGCCGAAAACCCGCTCGACAATTACTGCCTTGTCTTTTGGAGAGATATACACCAGTTCTTGTTCACTGGTGAGATAGTCACCGTTCTCATCCAAAAATTCTGCCAACAGTTCCTTGATATACTCTTTATAAGTATCATCATCGGCATCGCGCATTTTCTTTCTGTTTTCTGATTTGCTCTTTGCAAACTGAAAACCGCTTTCCGACTTTTCCTCCTGATTGGCAGAGGTATAGTCGATCCTATCACAAATCTTTCCGACAATTTCCTCTAACACATGATTTTGCGTCATGATTTTCCTCCTGCCTATCCCTTATCGAAGTTTTTCAAACAGCTGCGGTGTTCTGCAAATGTTCTGCACTACTGTCTGGAATGAGATCTGCTGATTTTCTTTCAGACGATACCGTCCGAATTTTCCGACAACTACCATACCCTTGGTATAATCAGACAGCTCTGCATCGGAATAAAATTTGTTGTAAATCAGAAAATGCTCTGCCGGATCACCGGACTGACCGCGCTGTTCCACCTGTACATAGCGCAGCACCTTTTGCAGCTTTTCCCGTGACATATCCGAAGCATCCATGGTAAATACCAGTTTGTCAGAAGCCTGCACCAGACCAGAGGTCAGCTCTCCGATAAACATCCCGGCATCAATAATCACATAGCGGTACAGCTTTTGCGCACGGATAAGCCGCAAGATCTCCAGAAGCATTTTCTTTGTCAGGCAGGAAATATCCACTGCATTTTTACAGCCGCGGATCACCGCCAAACGCTCTGTCTGCTGTGAAACCGTCAGCGCGATTTCCTTTTTCAGGCTTTCGTCGGTATACTTTCCGCGCATTTCTGCAATGATATCAGAAAACGTCCGTTCATTTTCTGCTGCAAAGTAAGTATCACTGCTGAATTGCTCCAGATTCAGGTACAAGATCGAATCGGTTTTTGAGAAATCCTGTGCACAGGATACTGCCATTGCCGAGCTGCCTGCACCGCCGTGCACCGGGAAAAAGGTGATGATCTCCGTCTCCAGTTCTCCGGTTTCCTGCGGCATTCCTTTTCGCTCCCGAAGAAGTGTACGCTGATATACCGACTCATAGAGATCGCACAATGCATCGTAAATTTTCGGAACACTCTGATACTTGTAAATCGTTGTCTGCTGGTCGATGACCTCATGATTTTCAGAAAGCCACGCAAAAGGCAGATTTGCCGCCGGCAGCTGCAGATCCTCTTTTTTCTGAATCTCATGCAGCTTTCCGCAAAGCACAACATCGAACTCTTCCGATTCCATGTAGCTGCGCAGCTTCTCTGGTGACTGAAAATCGATCACCTGCATATCATCTGCGTACAAGTGCAGGTAATGCCCGAGGCGCTTTACATATTCCACATCCGTATCCAAAATCAATATTTTCATTGTTCACGCCTCCTGTTTTAGCGAATTACATCTGACCAGCTGATTTCATTGCCGACGCTGAGATTTGCCACATAGGATAAGGTATACGCCGCATCTCTGGAATTGATCTCGCCGCTGTCGTCCACATCAGCCGCCCAGAACAGCGAATCCTCTGCAATGCCTGAATTTCGTGTAATATCCTGGAAAGTGGTGTCTAATCCGGCAGATTCTCTTGCCGCGTAGGACAACATGTATGCCACATCCATGGAGTTGACTTCGCCGTCGCGGTTAACATCGCCTTTGAGCGGATCGACAGGAATAAAAATTATTTTTTCTGGATCTCCTTTACTGTTTCGAGCTGTTACATATTCCTTCGCTTTGCTGTCGCTCCATCCATAAACAATAAACCCACCTGTGTTATATGTCTCCCCATCAAAATAACAGCCGATGCTGCCCGACGCAATTGAATCTGTACTGTTTGGGATAAGGATTTCATTGAACTTTTCATTCACAAATGCACTTCCTGCTATTGTACTTAACTCCATACGCGACACAGCATCTAACATTTCATCAGTTATTGTCAATGGATCAG
>CAVAQT010000025.1:0-32075 GCA_963590855.1 Ruminococcus bromii | reverse complement strand
TTGATCCAATCTGCATATGTCATATTGCTTCTTGTATCATAATCTTCCGTATTTATTTCATTTTCACTTGGACGAAGCAAAATTTGTTCGATTCCGCATGAATCAAACGCAAAACTTTCTATTGTTTTAAGTTTATCCGACATGATTAACGATTGTACTGGCATATCCACAAAACTAGAACTATCGATCGAAACAACACTGCTACTAATATCAATAGTGACCAGTTTGGTTAGAAGTTCCATTAAACTTTCATACTCATTTTTTCCTATAGAACAAGAAATTTTTGTTATATCATCTATATCAATATATAACTCATTTATATTGTCTATCAGAGATTGACGCTGTTTAAGCATCGCATTTAATGTGCTAAAAATATTGATTCTCATTTCTTTTTCTTCTACATTGTCATCTGGGCAAAAAATATGTAAATATCCGATACCATTTTCCGCATACAATCTTGCATATACACGTACATGACTTTCTTTATTGGTATCCACCCACTCAATCATACTCTCCTGGGTTGTCGTTGTTGTTTCCGCACTGGAAGCAGTCGTGCTTGTGGTGCTTTCTGTTGTTGGTATCGTTGTTGTTTCCGTTGTAGTCGTAGTTGTTGCTTCTGTGGTAGTCGTTGTAGTAGTCGTATAGCTTTGCTTGGTATATGTTTCTCTCGTGGTCGTTGTGGTGTATGATTGTCGGGTATAGCTTTCCCTTGTTGTCGTGGTTGTCATTGTCGTGGTCGAAGCAGTTGTCTTTGATGTGGCGGTCGTTGTGGTAGTAGTTGTTGTTGTTGTCGTTGGCTTTGCAGTCGTTGTGGTTGTCTGGGTCGTAGCAGTTGTGGTTGTGGTTTGAGTGGTGGAAGAGTGCGTTGACGTTGTAGTTTCAGTCGCTGCCGTCGTAGCTTCCGTCGTTGTGGTCGTTGTCTGCTCTGTGGTCGTGGTAGTTTCTGCGCCATTTCCCACGATAACCCGGACAAAGCCGTCCTTCAGCTGAACTCGGTCTGAAAAAATGTCTGTCTGTGTATTGTCGAGCATCTGGTACCGCTTCACCGGAACTTCCTCGCCCTGACTCGTCAGCATATCCGTTCCCTCCGGTGCCCACTCTACGGGAAATTCATAGTAGGATACAGTTTCATCCATATAAGTTCCGGTTTTCAGTGTCATTCCGTATTTTTCCGCAATCTGAGAAACATCGCTTTTCTCAAAATACATGTACAGATCCAACAGCGAACCGGAAGCGCTCTCACTGGACGCAGAAGTCAGTGCATACCGAATCCACCGGAAGGATTCATCACAATATTCCTTTTCAGTGTCCGAAAAATTCTGATACCGATTCAGGGCATCCTGGTTGACCATGTCATAATTGCCGAAATAGTAATAGTAGGAGTTTGTTTCATATTCAAAGTGCAGCAGTTCTGCGGTCTCCTCCGGGAGACAGAGCACACCGGAAATCGCATAGAGCTCCATGCCGCTGGGCGCATCCAGATACATGGACAGACTCACAGATTCACCCAGAGAATCGCGCATATCCACATAGACATCATCGATTCCCATAGTGATGTCTTTTTCAGTCGGGGTCGGCTCTGTCGTAGAGGTCGCAACTGTCGCAGTTGTTGCAGTGCTGACCGGTACTGTGTAATCAGTTGTCGCAGTTGTTGCCGGAACTTCTTCATAAAATATATTGGCATTCTGGATCACAGTGTTGCCGTAGCTGGAAATTGATACCGCTTCCCACTGTTCCTTTGTCCCGGCATAGTGTGCATGAAACAAGCTTGTGCAAGAAACAAAGGCGTTGCTCTGGATGCTCGTCAGACTTTCCGGAAAATAGATACAGTCTATACCGTTGCAATTTTGAAATGCCCATGGGCCGATGGTGGTTACATTTTCCGGAATTTGAATCGAGGACAGCGCCGTGCAGTCCTCAAAGGCAGAATTCTGGATAACTTCCAGCGTAGACGGCAGCTGTAGTGTTTTCAGAGATGTGCACTCCTGAAACGCATAATCTCCCAGAGAAGTTACGCCCTCTTCAACAACCAGACTTTGGATATCCGTATTCAAAAAGAACGGGCTCTTTTCATAGCCGTATTTAAACATCTCTCCCGTACCGCGAATGGTCAGCGTACCGGTAGACGCATCCAGTTCGTAAGTCAGATCCTCACCGCAGCGATTTTCTGTCGATTCTTCCGCATACGCCGAAAGAGACAGCATTCCTGCCGACAGCTGCATCGGCACCACACTTGTCAGCCCCAATATCCCGGCAAGAATCGCCGCCTGAACACGTTTCCATTGTTTCATAAAAACATCCTCCTTTTTTGTAAATGGAACAAAACGGAATCAGATTTTAGAAAAGATACCCTTGTAGATTTCCTGCTTTTCCACTACAGAATATCCCTTATTTTAGCGTTTACAATCTACTTCCCTATTTTATGCATTTTAAATCTACTATATTATAGCATATTTCAGCAAAAAAAGGAAGCGAAATTCCATTAATTTTTATAGAACATGGAAGCTTCGCTGTTTATCTGGTTTTTTCCGCATTTTCCGACATTTTTTACAATTTCTTTTCCCAATTTGAATATTTTGAAATTCTTTTAACCTTATTCATTTCCACATTTTTCTATCTACGATTAGAAACAGACTATCCACGAAACAGTCCTGTTCCATACAAAAACTACCGTAAGAATCGCCCTTTACAGCGCAGCAAATTCTTGACATTTTGATACTGATATGCTACAATAACACATGAAACTGTCGGCGAACAAAGCCGAACTTTTTCCATTTTTCGCATACACACTTTTCGCCGGGCATGTCTGCATGCACACGGCTCAACAAGGAGGAAAAAGCACACTTATGCTGGAATTAAAAGGCATTCAAAAAGATTATCTGGCGGGCGAAAATACAGTTCATGCTTTAAAAGGGATTGATCTGCGTTTTCGGCGCAGCGAATTCGTGTCCATTCTCGGCCCTTCCGGTTGTGGAAAGACTACGATGCTGAACATCATCGGCGGTCTCGACCAGTACACCAAGGGTGATCTCATCATCAACGGCAGATCCACCAAGGATTTCAAAGACCGCGACTGGGACACCTACCGCAACCACTCCATTGGCTTCGTCTTTCAAAGCTATAACCTGATTCCTCATCAGACGGTTCTGCAAAATGTAGAACTGGCACTGACGCTCTCCGGCGTTTCCAAAGCGGAACGCAAACAGCGGGCAAAAAAAGCACTGGAAGATGTGGGACTGGGAAATCAGCTCTCCAAAAAGCCCAGCGAAATGTCCGGCGGACAGATGCAGCGCGTTGCCATCGCCCGTGCGCTGGTCAATAATCCAGATATCATCCTGGCAGATGAGCCAACCGGCGCACTGGACACTGAAACCAGTATCCAGGTCATGGAGATCCTCAAGAACATTTCCAAAGACCGCTTGATTGTTATGGTAACGCATAATCCGGAGTTGGCAGAGCAATATTCCTCCCGGATCATCCGCATTCTGGACGGAAAACTGACAGACGACTCCAAGCCGTTAACAGAAGAGGAATACCAAAAAGAACTGGAAGCCGACCGAAAGGAAAATGCTTCCGGCAAGAAGCTGAAGAAGCCGTCCATGTCCTTTGGCACATCATTCTCTCTGTCGCTGAAAAACCTATTCACCAAAAAGGGCAGAACGATGCTGACTTCCTTTGCCGGAAGCATCGGCATCATCGGTATTGCATTGGTGCTCTCCATCTCGCAGGGATTCAACACCTATATCAATACCATTCAGGAGGAAACGCTGTCCTCTTATCCCCTGACCATTCAAAAAACCAACACAGATCTCAGTGCACTGATGCAGACCTTTATGGGGACAGCTACCTCAGACAGCGATCACGACAAAAATGCCGTCTATAAAAAATCTGCTATCTATGACATGATGGATGCGCTGAACAACATGGAAACCTCAGAAAACGACCTGAAAAGCTTTAAGACCTACATTGAGTCAGAGCGTGACGATACCGAAAGTGCCCTGTCCAAGGCGGTGAACGGCGTACAGTATGCCTATGATCTGGATCTGCTGATCTATACCAAAAACGCAGACAATACGATCATCCATTCGGATACCGAGGAACTCATGCAGGAAATGATCCTGGAACACATGGGCATTGATATGCAGGCGATGACAAACGCCAGCACCTCTATGTTCGGAGAAGAAGCCACTTCCATGATGGGAATCGGCGGTTCTTCCATGAACCTGTGGCAGGAACTGCTTCCCGGTGACAACGGAAAGCCCATCAACGATCTGCTGAAAAAACAGTATGATGTGGTTTACGGCTCCTGGCCGAACAGCTATGATGAGATCGTGCTGGTTCTGGATGAAAACAACGAACTGGACGATATGACGCTCTATGCCTTGGGTTTGGAACCAAAGGAAGATGTGGACAATATCATGGAGGCTGCTGTTGACGGCAAAAAGCTGAAAAAGGACAGCAAGAGCTGGTCTTATGAAGAGATCTGCAACATGGACTTCCGCACCATTCTCAATTCCGACTGCTACCGCTATGACGAAAGCACTGGCTTGTATACCGATCTCCGGGACACAGATGCCGGCTTGCAGTACCTTTATGACAACGGGCTGAAGCTAAAAGTTACCGGTATTATCCGTCCCAACGAGGATACCTCAGCGCCTATGCTCTCTGGCTCTATTGCATATACCAGTGATCTGACCAAGTATGTCATCGAATACACCAAGGAATCTGATGCCATCGCCGCACAGACTAAGGAAAAGGATACTGACATTTTCACCGGGCTTCCTTTCAAGGACAGCTCCAGCGATCTCACCGATGCAGACAAGCAGACTGCCTTCCTGGAATATATCAACGGCCTGGACGAAAGTGGAAAGGCACAGGCATATGTACAGATGATGAGTATTCCCACAGAAGAGCAGCTGAACGCTTCCGTAGAACAGGCAATGCAGGGCATGAGCCGAGCAGACATGGAATCTGCAATGGTACAGGGTATGGCACAGCAGATGAGCATGAGCGAAGCAGATGTGCAGTCCTATCTGTCATCCATGAGCGATGACGAGATCAGAGACACCTTTACGCAGATGATGCAGCAGCAGGTCAAGGCGCAGTATGCCCAGCAGGTACAGCAGCAAATGGCGGCTATGCAGCCGGCTGAGCTGATCGGTGCGCTGACACAGACGCTGCCCACACTTTCTGCGGCACAGTGTGCAGCATACTACGATGAAATGATACAGTTCTCCGACTCCACCTATGAGGACAATCTGAAAGCACTGGGAGATGTCGATCTGAATGACCCGGCGTCTATCAATCTCTATGCTGCCACCTTTGAGGACAAGGATGTTATCGAGGATGCGATCTCCGATTATAACGAGGGCAAGGACGAAATGTCCCAGATCCAGTACACGGACTATGTGGGACTGATGATGTCCTCTGTCACCAAGATCATCAACACCATTACCTATGTACTGATTGCATTTGTTGCCATTTCGCTGATCGTCTCCTCTATTATGATCGGTGTCATTACGCTGATCTCCGTCCAGGAGCGCACCAAGGAAATCGGTATTCTCCGCGCCATCGGCGCATCCAAGCGGGATGTCTCCAGTATGTTTAATGCCGAAACCATTATTATCGGTTTCACCTCTGGCTTGCTGGGCATTGTGGTAACTTATCTGCTGTGCATTCCCATCAACCTGTTGGTACACCATCTCACCGGCATCAACAATCTGAGTGCGATCCTGCCCATTCCGGCGGCAGTCATTCTCATTGCCATCAGCGTACTGCTGACACTCATTGCAGGCTTTATCCCGTCCAAGAGTGCGGCAAAGAAAGACCCTGTGGTTGCACTGCGTTCAGAATAAGCAACGCTGACGCTCCTTCTATACGCAAAAAAAGCAATACTGTACGGAAATTTTCCCGTGCAGTATTGCTTTTTGCTTTTTCTATCAGTTTATCCCAGCAGTTCCGCCAGATCCTGTTCCGGTGTGGTAATCGGAGCAATGCCAAAGTTGTCTACCAGATATTGCAGCACATCCGGGGAAAGGAATGCTGGCAGAGACGGGCCAAGACGAATGTTCCGGATTCCCAGGTGCAGCAGGGTCAGCAGAATGCAGACCGCTTTCTGTTCATACCAGGACAGCACATAGGACAGCGGCAGTTCATTGACACCGCAGCCGAACGCATTCGCCAGTGCAACTGCAACCTGAATTGCACCATACGCATCATTGCACTGTCCCATGTCCATAATGCGCGGCAAGCCTGCTACAGTTCCCAGATCCAGGTCATTAAAGCGATACTTACCGCATGCCAGAGTCAACACAACAGTATCCGGCGGCGTCTGCTTCACAAATTCCGTGTAATAATTTCGTCCGGTCTTTGCACCGTCGCAACCGCCCACCAGGAAAAAGTGCCGGATCTGTCCTGTCTTGACTGCCTCCACAACCTGATCTGCCACAGAAAGAATCGCACCATGTCCAAATCCAGTTGTCAGCTCTGTGCCGCCATTGATACCGGTCTGCTGCTGTGCTTCTGCATAGCCACCCAGTTCCAGTGCTTTTTCGATCAGCGGCGTAAAGTCCTTTTCCTCGTCGATATGCACCATACCCGGATAGCCCACTGCCTCTGTGGTGAAAACCCGGTCAGCATAGCTGGGCTTCGGCGGCATAAGGCAGTTGGTCGTGAAGAGAATGGGTGCAGGAATCTGATGGAACTCCTTCTGCTGATTTTGCCATGCCGTGCCGAAGTTGCCTTTGAGGTGCGGATATGCTTTCAGTTTCGGATAGGCATGCGCCGGCAGCATTTCCCCATGGGTATAGACTGCAATGCCCTTATCCTTCGTCTGCTCCAGAAGCAGCTGCAAGTCTTTCAGATCGTGTCCGGTCACTACAATAAACGGCCCTGGTTCGATCTGCATGGAAACCTTTGTAGGTTCAGGTGTGCCGTAGCTTTCTGTATTGGCGCGATCCAGCAGAGCCATGCACTGGAGATTCACCTCTCCCAGTTTCATCACCTCTGGCAGCAATTCTTCCATGGTCAGTTCCAGACCAATCTGTACCAGTGCTTCCCGGAAAAAGCGGTTTACTGTATCATCCGTATAACCTAACACCATAGCATGATACGCATACGCTGCCATGCCGCGCAGCCCGAACAGCAGCAGTGACTTCAGCGAACGAATGTTCTCCTCTGCTTCCCACAGGCAGTTCATGTCATAATCTTCATTTTTGCCGCAAGGCGATGCGCAAGCGGCACACTGCGGTACAAGTCCGCTCTGTTCCGCATGCACCCGATCGATCTGCGCCTGAATGGAATCGTTGTCAAAGTTGACGTTTGTCAACGTCATAAACAAGCTTTCGATCACTAGCTTGTCTGTCTGTGCTGTTGCCAGTCCAGGATCACTGTCCAAAGCCCTCGCCAGACCGATCAGGGCACCGGTCAGCTTGTCCTGCAATTTTGCTGTATCTGCCTTTTTACCGCACACACCGGCCGCTCCGGTGCATGCTGTACATCCTACGGTCTGTTCACACTGATAGCAAAACATTTTCGACTCCATGTTATCTCTCCTCCTGAATTGTTCCGTCTGTACCGATCACGGTAACATGACAAGGTATTTCTTTTCCGCTTGCCGCAATGGCGTTTTTGACTGCATATTCGATACCGCCGCAGCAAGGCACTTCCATCCGTGCCACTGTGACACTGCGAATATTGTGACTGGCGAAAATTGCTGTCAGCTTTTCGGCATAGTCTGCATCGTCCAGCTTTGGACAGCCAATGAGTGTGATCCTGCCCTGAATGAACCGCTCATGAAAGTTCCCATAGGCATATGCGGTACAGTCTGCGGCAATAAGCACATCCGCATCTTCAAAGTACGGCGCGGCTACGCCGACCAATTTGATCTGCACCGGCCACTGAGAAAGCTGACTTGGACAATCCTTTCCCTGAGACGGTGTGCTGCTGCGAGAAAACTGCTTAGCGCGCATGCCCGGACATCCGGAAAAGGGTTTTGCCTTTGCAAGCTTCTGTGCACGCTGCACTGCCGCTTCATCATACGCCGGTGCTTCCCGTTCTTCAAACGAGATGGCGTCCATAGGACATGCCGGCAGACAATCGCCCAGTCCATCACAGAAATGCTCCCGCACCAGAACGGCCTTGCCGTCAATGATGTCGATGGCACCCTCATGACATGCTTTTGCGCAAGCGCCGCAGCCATTGCACTTTTCCTGGTCAATATGGATGATTTTTCTTATCATATGGATTCCTCCCTGTATTATACGGTTTTTGAAAATTGGATTTTTGTTTTTCTTGACTTTCTGAATCCATTATAGTATAATAGCATCATCTTGTATGTTGAAATTTCAACAAGGAGGCGTGTTTCATGCAAAAATATTTTCCAGTGCTGCGGCAATGTCAACTTTTCTCCGGCATTGCTGAAAACGATCTGCTTGCCATGCTGCGTTGTCTCAATGTTACGGTACAGCAGTATCGCAAGGGACAGACGCTGATCGCCGAGGGCGAAAAGCCAGAGCGGTTCGGCATTGTACTGTCTGGCGCGGTACAGCTATGGCGCATCGACTATTCCGGCAACCGAAGCATCATGGCAAGTGTCGAGCCGTCTCAGATTTTCGGAGAATCCTTCGTCTGTGCAGAAGCGTCCTCTATCCCCATTCAGGTGGTGGCTTCGGAATCCTGTGAGATTATGATGATCGACGGCACACGCATTCTCCACGCCTGCGGAAACGGCTGTGCCTTTCACCACCAGGTGATCTTCAACTTACTCCGAATCATTGCCCGCAAGAACCTGGTGTTTCATCAAAAACTGGAAATCACATCCAAGCGTTCCACCCGAGAAAAGCTCATGACCTATCTCAGCCAACAGGCAAAGCTGCATCAGAGCCGCACGTTCACCATCCCCTTTGATCGTCAGGAACTGGCGGATTTTCTGGAAGTAGACCGCAGCGGTCTTTCTGCTGAGATCAGCAAGCTGCGAAAAGAAGGCGTTTTAGAAAGCGAACGGAGCACCTTCCGCCTGCGATAAACACATATATGCGCGAAAAAAAGCTGTGCGAATCGTACCAATTCGCACAGCTTTTTTGCAAATATAAAGGAGATGATATTGTCGAATTATTCCTTAACGAGTTCTGCACCCAGAGCAGCACACTTTTCCAGTGCTTCGTCATCCGGTGTTTCGTTAACGATCAGGCCTTCGCCGCCAACCAGTGTTGCGCCGTCGTTCTTAGCACGCTCTTCCCAGTTGCGCATCCATTCGCCGTCGCCCCAGCCATAAGAGCCGAACAGTGCAATGGTCTTTCCGGACAGATCGCCTTCGATAGATGCGAAGAACGGTTCAAATTCGTCTTCTTCCAGAACCTCGTCACCCATTGCAGAACAGCCGAATGCAATGCGGTCATAATCCGCAATGCTGCCGCTGAAATCCGATACTGCGAACAGTTCTGCACCTGCTGCATCTGCAATTGCCTGTGCCATCTGTTCCGTATTGCCTGTGCCGCTCCAATAAATTACTGCTGCTTTCATGCTTCTTTTCCTCCTAAAATTTCACTGGTTTTCGCCAGCCTGCCTGTGACACCGCACAGGTCTTATGATATTTTCAGGGCCTGCAAAATATTACATCCCTTACTCAGCTTGGTACAGAGAAATACTCTGCACTTCTCATAGTTGGCAAAAGTGCGCCGTGCCTGTTCCACATTGCCGTACACCTTCCAACAGCCGCACAACTTACAGTTTTCGCCCTGATGTGTAATAAAACCATCCACATCCTCCAACGGATATCCCAAAAAGATCCCGATCTCATGAGGAAATTCCGGCTTTTCTGTAATGCGCTTTTGCAACCGCACAAGACAGGCTGCCATATCCATGTCATCTGTGTACCCATATCGGCGCAGAAACTTTCGGATTGCAGGATCGTCCAGCCGCTTTTGCAGCAGTTTCGGACGATATAACAGCACCAGCTGCCGCTTCTGACAGCGGCACATGATCTGCATTTGCAGTCCGCCTTTTTCAGCTTGTGCATTAAATGCCGCCGCATACGACGGAATGTCAAACTCTTCTCTGGACAAAGACACCAGACTAGCACACTTGATGCCCAGCAATGTCGGTGCTGTAAAATGTGCCAACTTTTTCTCAAACCGTCTGCACTCGCTCTCTGACATGGGTTCACCTCTTCTGTCGCGTTATAGTTAGAAATAGCTAACTCACATATCAAAAAAACAGAACGAAATCGTTCTTCTCTTAGTTAGTCTTTTCTAACAGTAGTTAGTATAGCATAACTCGATGCATTTGTCAAGTGTTTTTGCAAAAAAAATGCGGAAAATACCCGAAAGCATTTTCCGCATTTGTAATGTCGCTGTATTCAGCGCGTTTTTACCGAATAAAGTTTGTGCCAACGCGCGATTCTTTCTCCGGCAGACCGTATTTTTCCTTGCCAAGAGCAATCGAACGCATCAAAAAGGTCATATTCCGTGCCAGCGTCCGCATCATCTGCAAGCCCTCGCCGTCCTGCTGTGCCTCTTCAGCACGATTGCCGTGGATACCATTCCAGTACTGTCCTGCGGCAACCGGCATACCGCTGATCGTGAAATACTTGTTGAGCTCGTCAAAAGTCGCTGTCAAACCGCCGCGTCTTGCCGATGCTACTGCCGCGCCAACTTTCATGGTCTTGTCAAAGGGCGTGCTGTAAAACAGCCGATCCAGAAGCGCCACCAGCGTGGCATTTGCCGATGCATAATACACCGGGCTGCCCACAACCAGACCATCACACGCCTCAAACTTGGGTGCGATCTCATTGACCAGATCAGAAAAGACGCATGCGCTCTTCTTACGACATCCGCCGCAGGCAATACATCCGCGAATGGGATTTGTACCGACAGAGACCAGTTCAGTTTCCACGCCGTTTTCCTGGAATACCTTTTCCATCTCGTGGAGCGCGGTATAGGTACATCCTTTTTCGTGCGGACTTCCGTTGATTAATAATACTTTCATGTGATATACATTCCTTTCTGCAATTGTGATATCAGCCCGCTGCAAAACGAGCTATGAGAAACGGACACGGAAAATCCGTGTCCGCAAAGAGCAAATTGTTTTATCCGAATTACTTATGCTTAATTAAACCGCTCATCAATGACGCGGGCAGTCTTTTTCGTACTGCGAGGCAGTACACCCACTTCGACTACCTTGACGATCGGTGTGAATCCAATACGGCTCTTGACCTGCTCTGCAATACGGCGGCTTAGGTCTGCAAAGTCAACATCACCGGTCGATTCCACATAGATACGCATGGTATCCTTGCCATCCAGATGAGAGATGCGAATCTGGTACTCGCTGGAGATTTCCTCGAATGTTCCCAGGATTTCTTCGATCTGGCTGGGGAATACGTTAACGCCCTTGATTTTCATCATATCGTCTGTTCTGCCCATGATAATATCAATGCGCGGGAACTTGCTGCCGCAGGCACAAGTGCCGGGAATAATACGGGACAGATCATGGGTACGATAACGAATCAGCGGCGCACCTTCCTTGACCAGTGTGGTAATGACGATCTCGCCGATCTCGCCATCCGGCAGGTTTTCACCGGTAACCGGGTCGATGATTTCCAGGTAGATATAGTCATCCCAGTAGTGCATGCCGCAGTTTTCCTTACAGCTGATGCCGATGCCAGGGCCGTAAATTTCTGTCAAGCCATAAATGTCATAGAGTTCGATGCCCAGTTCATTGGAGATCCGGTCGCGCATCTTCTGACTCCAGCGCTCTGAACCAATGACGCCTTTTTTCAGGCGAATTTTATCCTTGATGCCCCGCTTACCGATCTCTTCTGCCAGCAGCAGCGCATAGGAAGAAGTAGAGCAAAGCACAGTACTCTCCATATCCATCATCATTTGCAGCTGTTTCTCGGTGTTGCCCGGCCCCATGGGAATAACCATCGCGCCCAGCTTTTCAGCACCGTTCTGGAAGCCGATGCCGGCAGTCCACAGACCGTAGCCCGGTGTTACCTGGATGCGGTCTTTGTTGGTGATGCCTGCTGTCTCATAGCAGCGCTTGAACTGAATCGCCCAGTCATCTACATCCTTCGCAGTATACGGGATGATGACCGGTGTACCGGTAGTACCGGAAGATGAGTGGATGCGAACGATCTGTTCCTCAGGTACTGCCATCAGTCCCAATGGATAAGCATCCCGCAAGTCCTTTTTCTCAGAGAAAGGCAGCTTTGCAAATTCTTCCGGTGTATGTACCTCCGTCATACCGGCAGCCTCCAACTTTTTTCCGTAAAAGCTGTTCGAGCGTACCAGTGCCTGAATCCGGTCGTTGACCTGTTCCAATTGTGTTTCATTGATCTTCATTGTGATTCCCTCTTATCCTTGTATATGCAGCGCTTTCCGGTTCAATTCCCGGAACTGCGGTTTTACAGTACGTTCCATGGTCTCTGTCACTTCTTCCAGTGTCAGCGGCAGCACACCGCTGCGTAGTACAGCGCCCAGCATTACCATATTCAGTACCTTTGGCGAGCCGATCTCCTTGCAGACTGCATCACCGTCCAGTGCCGTCAGTTTTCCCACATGCCGACGAATATACGCGATCATTTCTTCTGCGTCATATGCGCCGCCGCCCAGCGTTGCCGTTACTGGCTGAATGGGGTGGGTATTCAGAATAACCGTGCCGTCCGGCTTCAGATAGGGCAGCATCCGCACAGCTTCTGCCGGTTCAAAACCAATCAGCAAATCTGCCGTTCCCTTCGGAAACATCGGGCAGTACAGTTCTTCACCCATGCGCAGAAAGCTGAACACGCTGCCGCCTTTTTGCGCCATGCCGATGGTTTCAGCACTCATCACCGGGATATTTTTTGCCATTGCCGATGCTGCGAGCAGCTTCGAGGTCAAAACGATACCCTGACCGCCCACGCCGCAGAGAATGATATTCTTATGCATGACAAGCACCTCCGATCGCATTTGTAGGGCAAACCTGTGCGCACAGGCCGCAGCCGGTACAGAGTGCCTGTTCGATCTGCACTTTTCCATCCTGCAAAATAATGCCGGGACATCCCAGTGTCCGAATACACTTTTTGCACTGAATGCACTTGTCTGCCGCGATCTCTGCCGGTTTCCCGGATTTTATCAGCACGGCACAAGGCGACTTGAAAATGATCGCCTTGACGCCCGGCTGTGCCGCCACACGCTTGACACAATCGATAGCTTCTTTCAGATGCAGCGGATTCACAGTTTCCACCGTCTTTACGCCGATGCCGTGCAGAGTCTCTTCGATGTTCACCTTGTCTACGACTTGTCCCATCATAGTTTTGCCCGTGCCGGGATGCGGCTGGTGTCCGGTCATGGCAGTAGTAGAGTTGTCCAATACCACCAGCGTCATATCGGCTTGATTGTACACTGCGTTCACCATGCCGGTAATTGCCGAGGCAAAAAATGTAGAATCTCCCACAAAAGCGAAGCAGGTCGTGTCCGGCTCAATCTTGCCGATGCCCTGGGTCATGTTCACGCCTGCGCCCATGCAAAGGCAAGTGTCCACCATATCCAATGGCATAGCGTTGCCCAGTGTATAGCAGCCGATATCGCCGCAGAACACGCTTTTCTTTCCCTTCATCGCTTCTTTGACGGCAAAGAAAGAAGCACGGTGCGGACATCCGGCACACAAAACCGGCGGACGCACCGGCAGCTGCGGCGGCGCTTCTGCTGCGTCTGCTTCCGGCTGCTCCCATCCCAGAAAATCTGCCAGATACGAAGCAGTCAGGTCGCAAGAGCTTTCTCCGGCAGGCGCAATATCATGCGTCAGCTTGCCGCGGATTTTTGTAGGCAAGTGATACTTGCCGCAAAGGTAGACCAATTCCTGCTCGATCACCGGATCCAATTCTTCCAGGCAGAGCACCTCATCCAATCCCTGCAAAAATTCCACTGTCAGCTGCTCCGGGAACGGAAAAGGCGTTGCCACCTTCAGCAGCCGTGGCGCATCCTTGCCGCGCAGCACTTCCATGGTATAAGAAAAGCTGATGCCGTGGGTGGCGATGCCCTTTTTACAGCCCTTTGCCGTTTCCGGAATAATGCGGTTTCTCGAATACTCAGAAAACACTGCGGAAAGCGATTCGTTTCGTGCTTCCATCCGTCCGTGATTCTGATAGGACAGCTTCGGAAAAATCACCCATTTGGAAGAATCCTTTACAAAGCCCTCCGGCTGATTGACCAGATAGTCCGCCGGATCCTTCACCTGAATCGACGCATAGCCGTGACAGACTCTGGTGGTGGGGCGGAACAAGACCGGGGTGTGATACTTTTCCGAATAGGCAAAAGCCTCCTGGATCATATCGTATGCTTCCTGAACGCCGGACGGATCAAAGCAAGGCAGCTTGGAAAACGCGGCAAAGCGCCGGGTATCCTGTTCTGTCTGCGAAGAGATCGGGCCGGGATCGTCTGCTACCAATACGACCATGCCGCCTTTTACGCCAATATATGCCAGGCTCATCAACGGGTCAGAAGCTACATTCAAACCGACCTGCTTCATTGTGACCATTGTCCGCGCACCGCAATACGCTGCGCCGGCAGCCAGTTCCATTGCTGCCTTTTCATTGGTTGACCATTCCACATAAATACTGCCGTCATTGTGCTTTGCTGTTGTCTCCAGCACCTCTGTGGACGGCGTCCCGGGATATCCCGAAACCACGTTCAGACCTGCCGCTACCGCACCCATTGCGATTGCAGCATTTCCCATTAAAAATTCTGTATGCATGTTATCCATCCAATCTGTTTTCGGACTCGTCTCTGCAAGAACGATATACGGATAAAAGAAGTGTATCTACGCTCGGCAAAACGTGTCCTTTGAACCGCTTTTGCATGATAGAATTTACTGTAAATACAAAAGCTTATTTTAGAGCAGATTTTCATGATATGCAGATCTGCTCCGGCAGTGCTGCGCAAAGATCGCCTGCAAAATTGCCTGGCATAATTTGTGCAATACTACCCTTATTATTATATCGGGATTTGTCAAAAAAGTCAAGATACCCAAAGGAAGTTCTCTGATAAAAAAATACATCCTTCCGTGCGTACCGACATGCAGAGCGATATGCAGAAAGGATGTATTTTTTCTGTTGTGATACAGATATTCAAGAGAGGAAAGCCCGCTGCACTGCATTTGTACCCCGTGCAGCAGGCTCCGGGAAATTTCGGGGGACGGACAGTACAAAAGTGATTTTCATACTGTCCGTTTGTATGAAGTTTTGAAAAGGGAATGTCTCAAATGATATGCGTTATGGTCACGCCTTTTCCGGCAGACTTTCAATGAGGTGCACCAGGAAACGCAGCAGAGCGATACCGTCTGTACTGCTCATTGTTCCATCTGCGTCACAATCTGCATTGGCTGCTGCCGCATCATTGAGTGAAACACTTCCGGCAATCGCTTTATTCAGCAGAACCGCGTCAGTGATATCCAGCTTGCCGTCCAGATTGACATCGCCGTACAGCACAGATTCCGGCTTTTCAGAAGAGTTCGTGGTTACTGTCGTTTCAGAAGAAACGGTATCCGAAGTTTCGCTGCTCTCGAGCGTTGTTTCTGTCTGTGAAGAAGCTGTGCTCTCTGTGGTTTCAGAAGAGGCTGCGGTCTCAGAGCTTTCCGAAGATGCGGTGGTTTCTGTAGTGCTCGTTACTGTCGTAGTTGTTGTAGTTGTCCCTGTGCCGCCGAGAACCTCGATCGTCAGAACCACATCCGGGCATGTTGCAAAGGAAACATGCAGCGTATGTGTCCCTGCGGACAGTGTTTCCAGGTAAGTGCGGTTAAAGCGGAACTGGCTGCCGTTGACTGCAAAGTCTGTTCCCTGCTGCAAGGCATTGCCATCTTCTGTAATGCCAGTCAGCACATGACCGTTTGTAATAATGGTAAAGATGATATCCTCCGGATTTTGCGGATCAAAGGTTGCCTTGGTTTCTGTTGCTTCTGCATCGGGAGCAGCATCACTGCCGTCATGGTACAGACCGATATCATCGAAATACCACACGCCAGTACCCGGATTGCCGTTCTGTCCGGTGTAGATAGAGAACTCCTTTACACCTTCCAGTGTCGGTGTCTCCGCAGCAGTTCCCCACTGTTGTACATGAAAGTCGGAGAACGGGATCTTCACTTCTGTCCAACCCTCGCTTGCTGTGACTTTCTGGATGCTCTCCCAGTAAGCGCCGGCACCGTCTACAAACTGGATCGTGGTGTCGCGGTTGCTGCCATCTGACAGAATCCAGAAGCGGATGCCGTCAAATCCAGTCCAGTCTGCGCTGTCCAGTTTCTTGGTCGCGCCGCAGTATCCCGGGCCGCCGTCTGCCACACTGTATTCATACTTCATTGCCGCCTTGCCGTTCTTGACATGCTCGCTGTCCAGAGAAATGGTCAGTGTATCACCGCTGGAATTGCGTGCGTATGCAGAGGAAACAGCTGCGCTGTCCTCATAGCTTTCAAAGTCGTCGATCACACTGCGGGACTGCTCTTCTGCCGTGGAATCGTACACCCGGATCAGTGCAGTCGGCTGTGCGCCGTCAGTTGTCAGAACTGTTACCTTGTGATTGCCCAGTTCCAGTTTTTTCAGTACGTCAGCAGAAATCGTGACAGCAGAGCCGCTGATGGTGTAGTCTGTTCCATCACTCAGCACAGTGTCCCCCAACTGTACGCCGGAGATCTCTCCGAGTTTCATCGTTGCCTGGAATGCAACATCTGCCGGTGCTGTAATATCAAAGTCTGCCTTTTTCGGAGAGATGCTGTTCTGTGCATTTCGCGCATTCATCCGCTCGGCATGCGCCATGATTACATCACGGGCATCATTGGTTTTGGGATAGTCCCGATAATAAACGGTATAGCCGTCATAGTCCTGATACAGGCTGTCGCCATCCATAGATGCCAGCATCCAATAATTTGTACCGGCAAATTCTACACCTTCATAGGTATTGCCTTCAAAAATATTAAACCAGTCCGTATAAACATCTGCACGCTCGCTCTGATCCTTCCAGCCGAATTCTTCTGCGATCAGCGGCTTATTCATGGCAGCCGTGTCTTCGCCATGCTTCTTGAACCAGAACTCACCCTGTTCCTTTGTCAGTCCCCACTGGTCACAATAGACATGCAGTGTTCCAAAGTCGATATCCGGAATAGCGGTCAGCTGCAAATAGTCCATACCGGAACTGCCATGGTAAACGTACTTATGGTCACCTTCCGGAAAATCGTTATAGCCATAGTTGTAGAAGCCCTCATCACCCACTGCCAGCATATGATTACTGTCGATGGACTTTACATAAGCGCTCATCTCGGTTGCCCATTTTACAACGGTATTATTCTCGCATCCGGCATCCGACTCGCAGCGCGGTTCGTTTGCCAGTTCCCAGGAAAAGATGGTGGGATCATCCTTATATTTGACTCCGGTATAGACATTCTCATGGTTGAGCATGGTCTTGATATAGTCCTTGTACCAGCCCTTAATGGTCTCATTGGTGTAGAAATCATCGTGTCCTGTGACATTTTCACCTGCCAGCTGTGCCCATTTCACATACTGTCCCATGCCGCCGAATGCTTCCCAGTTGTTAGTAAAGGTAATCAGAAGCTTGATGCCCTCCTGTTCTGCCTTATACAGCGCATAGTCCAGCTTTTGCAGGCCGTCCTCGCCTTCGTTGACGACCGGCTTGTTCAGGTCGGCATCGAAATACTGGTAGTACACACCCTCTTTTTCGCCGGAGCCATCTACGCTGTCGGTGAACACGGTGTACCCCTTATCTGAAACCTTATCCGTCTTGACACCGGCATCCAGATTGCCCCAGGTACGAACCACCTTCAACCCCATTGCTGCTGCATCTTCCAGTGCGGCATCCACTGTGGCTTTCGGTTTGAAGTTGATGTAATAGTTGTTCGTGCCGGCATAATAAAATGTCGAACCGTCCAGCATAAACTGTGTTCCGTTTGTGGTGACAAATCCGCTTCGATCTTCTGCAGCGGTTACAGTTGCAGAAAACGGTGCTGCAATTGCAGTGCATCCCAACACCAGGCTGCTTACAGCGGCGATCCATTTACTCTTCATTTGTTCCTCCTCATAACGTCGTGTCTGTCCTCGCTGGGTACAGACAAAATTATTACAATTGCGTCATTTTACTGCTGACGCATAAATTCCAGATTCTTTTCAATCAGATCACAGCGCTGTTTCACGCAGTCTGCGCTCCGCAGCGGATCACTGGGCGTATGGAATGCATAATCCAAAAGCCGCTTGATGTCGGTTGTGGCAACGTGCAGCCGGGTGTCGGACGATGCATAATAGATATAGACTGTACCATCCGGGCGGACGATCGCGCCATTGGTAAACACCACATTGGAGACATCGCCCACACGTTCTTCTCCCAGCGGCGCCAGAAAGTAGCCGGAGGGTTCTGCGATCACTTTCCACGGCTCATGCAGATCTGTCACGAAAACATACAGCACATAGCGAAGTCCTGCCGCTGTATTCCGCACGCCGTGCGCCAGATGCAGCCAGCCCTTTTCCGTTTCAATGGGGACAGCGCCAGCACCGTTTTTGGATTCCGTAATGGTGTGATATTTCCGCAGGCTGGTCATGCGTTCTTCTTCAATCACAGCATTGGTAATATCATCTGCCAACCCAAAGCCGATGCCGCCGCCGGAACCCGTTTCAATAAAGTCGTCCATAGGTCTGGTGTAAAACGCATACTTGCCGTCTACAAATTTGGGCAGCAGGCAGACGTTCCGCTGCTGCGGACTCTGTTTGGTCACCAGATTCGGCAGGCGTTCCCAGGTGTTCAGATCCTTGGTGCGGACGATCCCGGCAGCCGCCACCGCGGCAGACAAATCACTTGGATCTTTCGCACTGGACTCCGAACAGAACACGCCGTAGATCCATCCGTCCTCGTGCTGCGTTAAGCGCATATCATAGACGTTGGTCTCATCTGGATACAGATCCGGCAATACAATGGGCTTTTCCCGGAAGCGAAAGTTGTCGATACCATTTTCACTTTCTGCCACGGCGAAAAAGCTCTTCCGGTCATTGCCCTCTACTCGGACAACCAGGCAATACTTCCCGTCCAGATAGATCGCTCCGGCATTGAATACGGCATTGACACCAAGACGTTCCAGAAAAAACGGGTTCGTCTCCGGATTCAGATCGTACCGCCAGTGCAGCGGCACATGATCCCGGGTCAGCACCGGATTTTTCCAGCGCAGATAAATGCCATTGTAAAAGGATGACTTTTCATTTTTGCGGCTGAGCAGTTCCTCCTGCTTTTCTTTCTGCCGCAGATATTCTACATGATACATCCGGTTTCCTCCTCAGTGATTTCGCTTGATGATTTCCATGCACATTCTTCCGTTGTGATACGGACACTTCCATGGATCTACGATCGTCAGTTTCTTTACCGGCTTACCATTGACGTCTACTTTCCAGAACCACTCACTGTTTTCCCGCGGATCAACCAACAAGCGCAGAATGCAGTCCCAGACTTTTTCTGCCGCTTCGCCGTATTGCTTCTGTTCCGGGTGCTTTTCCAGCATATGGGCAAATCCCAGAATTGCTTCAGACTGCACCCACCAGATACGGTCTGTATCTGTTACGCCGTTTTCGATCTCATTGCACACCGCTTCGCCGTCAAAGCCGCGTTCCAGAACGGACTCCGCCAACACATCTGTCATACGGTGTATCTTCTCTGACAGTTTCCGGTCGCCCAGCAGATCACAGCCCCAGTCCAGCAGCCATGCGCTTTCAATATCGTGACCATAGCTTTGCAGGTCGATCAGGCTGTGATACTCCCGATCAAAGAACACCTCCTGCCGCCGTTTTTCCGGCTGGAACATTTT
Organism: Ruminococcus bromii; assembly: GCA_963590855.1. GTDB lineage: Bacteria > Bacillota > Clostridia > Oscillospirales > Ruminococcaceae > Ruminococcus_C. Next base: position 12,251 of record CAVAQT010000025.1, on the reverse strand, counting down.
CTCCGACCAGATCTCCAACAGTGCGCGCAGTTCTTTTTCTACCTCCGGTGACTTCGCCGCTTGATACAGACCGCTGTAGCCTTCAAACACATGGAGCAGCGTGTTCATGGTACGTTCTGCCATCACACCGTTTTCCGACAATTTTTCGTTGGACTGCGGATTCCAGAATCGGTCATAGGCTTCTCCGTAACCGTTTGCATCCCGGCAGTGCTGTTCCACGCAGGAGAACAGTTGTCGTGCAGTTTGCAGCGCCTCTGGATTCCCACTCATCCGATAGTAGGCAGAGAGCGCATAGATGGCAAACGCCTGGTTATAGGTGTGCTTGGTGGTGTCCAGCGGCTTGCCGTCATAAGTCACCGACCAGTACACGCCGCCTGCCTTTCGATCCATGCAGTAGCGCATCAAAAAACGGTAGGCATGATCCGCTGCACTGCGCAGATCAGAACGGCGCAGCAACATAGCCGCTTCTGAGAAAAACCAGAGGATCCGGCTGTTCAGGATGCAGCCTTTTTCTGCTTTTGGATCTCGGCGCAGATCCAGATCAACATAACTGATAAAGCCGCCGTATCGTTCGTCCTTCAATGAAAGCCAAAACGGTATGATGTTCTTTTCCAGCATTGTCCGTACTTCAGCCGCCAGCTTCATCTGTTTCAGCTCCTTTTAGCGTCTGCCTTCGCTGCGGTCATCATCATCTGCCGCATCGTGCGCTTTGATATAATCCAATACCGTTTGCACTTCTGTAAACGCCAGTCCCACATAGCTGTCTGCGCAGCCATAGTAAATGGCAATTCTTCCGGTGTCACCATCCTGAAGCGTCGCACAGGGGAAGCAGACATTCGGAACAAAACCGCGTTCTTCATACCACTGTTCCGGTGTCAGCAGGAAGTTTTCACAGCGGTACTTCACCTTAGACGGATGCTCCAGATCCAGAATCGCGCCGCCAATGCTATAAACAAAGCCATTGCAGGTATTGGTCACGCCGTGGTAGAACAACAGCCAGCCTTCACTGGTCTCAATCGGCGCAGCACCGCCGCCGATCTTGGTATTTTCCCACCATCGGCTGCTCTTTCCCATCACATGGCGGTGATGTCCCCAGTATTCCATGTCCTTGCTCTCACTGAGGAAAATATCACCAAACGGTGTGTGACCGCTGTCACTGGGACGAGAGAGCATCATATACTTGCCGTCGATCTTCCGCGGGAACAGCACTGCATTCCGGTTAAACGGCAGGAAAGGATTTTCCACTCGGGTAAATGTCTGAAAGTCTGTGGTTTTTGCCATACCAATAGCCGCGCCATAGGCATCCTGACACCAGATCACATAATAGGTACCGTCCACTTCCACCAACCGCGGATCATAGGCATAGACCGGCTGAAACGGCGCGCCGTTTTCATCCACAAACTGAATTTTTTCCTGGTCGAATGTCCAGTGCATACCGTCCTTGCTTCTGCCGAAGTAAATAAACGGGATGCCGTTTACCTGTTCTCCCCGGAACACACCGACATAAGCGCCCTGATACGGAATGACTGCGCTGTTAAAGATCCGGGCAACGCCGGGAATGGGATTGCGGGAGATAATGGGGTTTTCCTGATAGCGCCATACCGGAGCAGTACAATCTGCCGGGCGCTCCTGCCATGGGATATTCGGCAGGCCCGCTGCCTGTGTTAAAATCGGTTTCATTTTGAATTGCCTCCTGTTTATTCCTTGACAGCGCCCATTGCCATGCCGCTGTAGATTTGTTTCTGACAGAACAAAAAGATAATCAGGATCGGAATCATGGTAATGATTACGCCGGCACAAATATATTGATACTGGCTGCCCATCGGCCCGGTAAATGTATAGAGCGAAGTGGATACCACCTGATATAGGCTCTTGTCCTGCAAATAAAGATTTGCCATATAGTATTCATTATAGGTGCTGACACCTTTCAGGATCGCACTGGTAACGATCGCCGGTTTCAGCAGAGGCAGCAGGATGCGGAAGAACACGCCGAAATAGCTGCATCCATCCAGAATTGCCGCCTCATCCAATGTTTTCGGAAGATTCTCGAAAAACTGCAAGAAGATGTAAATCGCAATGACATCTGTGCCGAGCATCAGGAAAATATAACCGTAAAGCGTATTGACCAGATGCAGCACCGTCATGATCTGATAGACTGTGACCTGTGTTGCGATACCGGGGATCAACGCCGCCACCATAAACAGATTGCGGATAAGATGATTACCCCGAAACTGAAAGCGATTCAGTACATACGCCAGCATTGCCGAGATCATGGTACTGCCCACCAGGACACACACCAGGATCAGAAAGCTGTTGAGAAAGGCTCTGCCCATGCCGGCCTTTTCCCATGCGACTTTGAAATTCTCAAAATTCAGCCAGCTTTCCGGAAGTGTCATAACACTTGTGGTGCGATATTCCTCATCCGTTTTGAATGCTGTCGTCACACAGCTGACAATGGGAACCAGGGCGCAAAATGCACCGAAAAGCAAGAGCGCATATTGCAGGATCTGCTTCGGGAGCTTCTTTAGAAAAGCACTTTTGGTTTTCATTTTCTCGCCCTCCTCTTTCCAATTTTCACACCGGAATCCAGTTTCTTTTCTGCCAATTTCTGCACTGCGCTGACGATCAGGATCAACAACAGCAGTACCACCGCCATGGCAGATGCCAAGCCGACTTTCTGGTTGGCATGTGCCAGTTTATCCATCAGGACAAAGTAGGTGGATGTGCCGAATCCGCCGTCGGTGATGACGTAGGGAATCTCGAATACGGAAAGAGACCCGGAAATTGCAAGGATCATGTTCAGCACAACGATGGTGCGGATGGACGGCAGGATGATATACCGGAAGCGATGCCATGCATTTGCGCCGTCAATGGCAGCCGCTTCATACTGCGTCTTGTCTACGCTGGCGATCGCGCCAATAAACAAGACCATATTCTGTCCCATATACCGCCAGATGGAGGATGCCACCAGTACCCAGTTATTGATGCGCGTGTCCTTGAGCCAGAATGGGAGCATATCCTCCGGAATTCCCAACAGACCGAGAAGAGAATCTAAAACAAATCCGTGGGTGTAAAAGTATTTGAAGATAAATCCGACGGCGATACCGCAGACCAAACTCGGGAAATACAGTGCACCGCGGAAAAAGCTGCCGCCTTTGGGATTGAAACTGAGGATCGTTGCAAACAGCAGTGCCAATGCCAGCTGCACCACAGAACCAACCATGTAATACAGACTGAGCTTCAGCGCGTTGAAGCAATCGTCTCGGGTGAATACGTTCACATAATTCTCCAGGCCGACAAACTTTCGTTCTCCGATATACTTCATATCATAGAAGCTGAACTGCACCATTTTAAAAAACGGCAGATATGTAAACAATATCAGCAGGAACAGCGGCACAAACAGAAATGTCAGTGTAACAACTACTTTTTGCACATTGATATTTGACCACTGCAGCCTTCTCTTCCGCTTGGACAACCTGACTTCTGTATGTCGTTCCGTCATGTCCACGCACTTCCTTTCTGCGCCGTTCGCCGGCTTATTCCGGTGTTACGCCATTCTTTTCCTGCGCAGAAGTCCACGCAGCATTCCATTCATCTGCGATCTCTTCCATGGTTTTTCCGCCGCCGATGGCAGCCTCAACAATCGCTGCCACATGCGTGGGATCGGAATCCAGAGAGATCTCAGAATCATTGTTGATCTTGTTGAACAGATCTTCTTCGCCTGCCGGTGCAGGATTGTCTGTAATCAGTGTGATATCCTGGAAGCTTTCCAGAGAATCCGGATAAGTATCACCCTTGACAATGGGGATACCGCCCTGTGTTTTTGCAAATCCGGAGGACTCTGTGAGCCACTTGATATACAGCATTGCAGCAGTTTTTTCTTCGCTGGTGCTGTTCACATTGACACCGTAGCAATAATCAGCGCTTGCGGATGCATATTGTTCCCCATCCACGCTGATGGGGAACGGCATATACGCAATGTCATTGGCATTCGGGCCGCCTGCCTGCATCTGCGGCACTGCCCAGCTGCCCAAAACCATACAGCCGATATTGCCCTCGTTGATCTGCGCCTTGCAGCCTTCCCAGTCTGTAGTGGTCGGATCTTCTTCTGTCAAGCCCTGTTTTACCGCCTCATATAACGTATCATAAACGGCATACGGCCCGGTCATATCGTCGTGTTTTGCAAAAGGATCCTTGGAATGCACCAGTTTATTGTTCTTGAAATCTGCATCACCAGTAGCGCCGCCGCTGATATAGCCGTCCCATGCTGTCAGCGTCCAGCCGGCAGCATAGTTGGTGTACAGCGGGATCGCATCCGTTTTCTCCTGGATCAGTTTCAAATCTGCCAGGAAGGTTTCCGGATCGGACGGCAGTTCGGTAATGCCTGCCTTTTCAAACACTGCTTTATTGTAAACAATACCGCTGACGTTGCCCATTGTCGGAATGCCATAGACCTCATTGTTGAACATCTGCTTATCTACAAATTCGTAAGTGTCCTTGAAATCGCTGTAATCGCCGATCTTCTCAAAGTAATTGCTGAGTTCGCTCTTGTCTACAGTAGACGGAATGCAGCAGATATCGCCCCAGTCACCGGAAGAGAGTCTCGTGGTGGCATCAGTGTCATAATCGGTGATGCCCTCATAGGTGATCTTAATATTCGGATACATCGCGTTAAATTCGCTGATGTAATCCTGGAAGTCAGAATCCACCAGATCCGTGCGGTTCGTCAGGATTTTCAGATCTGCTTTCAGATCGGTTTCTGTTTCGCCGACTTTCATATCTTTATATGCAACAGTCGGTTTTGCATCCTTGTTCTTACCAGAAGTGTTCCCGGTACTGCCGCAAGCAGTTGCAGCCACTGCAAGGATTCCTGCCAGCGCCAATGCCATAGCCTTATGTTTCATCATGTTTTCCTCCATTCACAGGTATCGCAATCTTGTGCTTCTTTTTCGTGTCCAGGTTCTCGGAATCTTTTTGTATTCCGTTTTTCTATGTCTCTATCTTACTCTATTTTTACCTAAAAGTCAAGCTAAATTTAAGCTTAAATTTGTTTTTCTGCGTTTTGCATAAAAGAAATCTATTCAGATTAGCTATATTAAACAAACAATATCAGTTTATTGTTGTACAATACTGCAATATAATTTCTTATCTCAATGTTTTTAGCTAAAAAATTAGCTGCGTGAGCATTTCAGCCCGCGCAGCCGCAAGAATGTTCTGTTTTCTGTTATTTTACCGTATGCAAGTCCTATCGCAGATCTTTCACGCTTTCCCGAACTACCAGCTTTCCGCTGACGACGATTCGTCGCACATCCGCATCTGGCTTTTGAATACGCCGGATCAGCTGCTGTGCGCTGACTTTTGCCATATGATCGACATCTACTGCATATGTGGTCAGCGCAGGAACTGCCAATCCAGCCAGAATATAATCGTCAAATCCTACGATAGACACATCTTCCGGCACACGAATCCCTTTTTCTTTCAGCGCATTAAGCAGTATATAAGCTGTAATATCACAGTTGCAAGCAAAAGCGGTCGGAAGTTTTTCCAGATGTTCCAGCGAAACGACCACTTTTCCCTCACTGTCACGATCCGGAAGAATGCAGCTGTCTGTTACAATCTCCCCGGCTTCACGCATAGCACGACAGTAGCCGTAATAGCGGTCTGTGATACTGCTGGTGGCATTTACCGAACCTACAAACATGATGTCCCGGTGTCCCATTTGCAGAAGATAATCCACCATAGTATACATGCCATAATAGCCGTCAGAGATCACACAGTCCCGATGATACCGCGCATCAAAGGCATCCAGTACCACCAGAGGAATCCCGGTCTCTGCCAGCATTTCCCGGTATGCTTTTGAAAAATTGCCCATGACGATCACGCCGTCTACCCGTTCTTCCTGCACCAGCCGCGGAATCTGCTGTTCCTGCTCGGCGCTGTCTGTTACGACCTCCAGGATGCCGATATGTCCGGTCTGCGCCAAATAAAACAGGATGCGCTCGTACAAATTCCAGTAAAACGACTGTCCCTTTTCGATATAACGATAAGAAGTCACGATTCCCAAGGTATACACCTTTGCCGGAGCATCTGGCTTATTCTTTTTGTTCTGGTATCCCAATTCCTCAGCCAACTGTAGAATTTCCTGGCGCAGTTCTTCGCTGACGCCGTCTTTTCCGGCAAGCGCTTTCGATACTGTTACAATGCTGACATGAAGCCGCTCGGCAATGTCTGACATTCGTACTGCTTTTGCCACGTTTCTCTGCCCTTCTTTCTGCAAAATACTTTTTAGCTAATTATATCTTAATTTAAGTAATTTGTCAAGCTTATTTTTGAAATGGCAGGCAAATATTTTATGCAGGCATGTCGCACGATCTCGACAAGATTTGCATTTTCTCTATGCCTATGCTATAATAAAAATCGAACACACATTTTAGGCAGCACCGCGCAGATACGTCGTCAGATCACATGCAAAGCTAATACATGGACTTTGCACGATGTTGCCTTTGTCTATCACAGGAGAAAAACAATGGCAGAAATGATACTGGTTGTGGACGATGAAGCAGAAATTGCAGATCTGGTAGAGGTCTACCTGAAAAACGAAGGCTATCTGGTGAAAAAATCCGCATGTGCCGCTGAAGCATTACGCATCGCCGAAACGCAGCCCATTGCGCTGGCGCTGTTGGATGTGATGCTGCCGGACATGGACGGCTTTACACTTTGCCGAAAAATTCGGGAAAAGCACCTGTTCCCCATCATTATGCTGACCGCCAAAACGGAGGATGTGGACAAGATCACCGGCTTAACACTGGGGGCAGACGATTATATCACCAAGCCATTCAATCCGCTGGAAGTTGTTGCACGCGTCAAGACACAACTACGGCGGTATATCCGATACAACCAATCCGCATCTGAACCTGCGCCGGCAGCAATTTATGACAGCGGCGGACTGTACATTGACTATGAAAGTCACGAAGCTACACTATATGGCAAGCCGCTTTCGCTGACACCGCTGGAATTCGAGATCCTCTGGTATCTCTGTTCTCACAAGGGACATGTTGTCTCCTCAGAAGAGCTGTTTGAGGCAGTCTGGGGCGAAAAATATCTGGACAATAACAATACTGTTATGGCACACATCGCTCGTCTCCGGGAAAAAATGGGCGAACCGCCGCGCAAGCCCAGGTGGATCAAAACGGTATGGGGTGTGGGGTACAAAATTGATGAATAATCCAAAAAGCAAACGCAAAAACCGGGTGCAGTTCTGGCTGTGTGGCAGTGGCTTCACCATTGGCATGGTGCTCCTGTTCGGGTTGGGATATGTCCTCTGTCATCAGACCACATGGCAGCCCTACAGCATCGCATACATTCTGCTGAAAATCACGGAATTCGGCATTGCCCCAATGCTTTTTCTGGCAGGCTGGGGCTTTCTGGCTTACCGGTTCTTTTTTCGTGTCCCCAAACAGGTTTCCGATTGTTCCCGCGCAATTCGACGGCTATGGCTGCGAACGGTATTGCTGCTGTTCCTGGCAATTGCATTGTGGCTGGGGCTGATGATCCTGCTGCTGATCGGCATCTCATCTCTGCTGCGCAGAGATTTTGTCTGGAACGGCACGGCTTCCCTGGCGTATACCTTACAGGCATTGCGCTTTATGATACCGTTTTTCACGATTATCGGTGTCGTTGCTATTTCAGTGCTGCTTTTCCGAAAGCCGTTCTCCTATTTACTGGAAATCGTGCAAGCGGCAGGACAAATGCAGCAGGAACCAGAAAGACCCATTACGCTTTCCACTCCAATAAAAGCCATTCAGGATGATCTGAACCGTCTGCGGGAATCCTCCAACCAGAATGCACTCGCCGCAAAAGAGGCAGAGCAGCGGAAAAATGACCTGATCGTCTATCTGGCACACGACCTGAAAACACCGCTTACCAGCGTGATCGGCTACCTCACTTTGTTGCAGGACGAGCCGGAAATATCACCGGAACTGCGTGCGAAATATACTGGTATCGCGCTGGAAAAGGCGCAGCGGTTAGAAGAACTCATCAACGAATTCTTTGAGATCACCCGTTTTCAGCTGACGCATATGGAACTGAACTGGGAAACCATCCATTTTTCTCGCATGCTGGAACAGACTGCTTTTGAATTCCAGCCCATTCTTGCGGAAAAGCAGTTACAGCTGCAAACGAAGATTTCTCCCAACGTCGATCTCTCCTGCGATCCGGATAAAATAGAACGCGTTGTGGACAATCTGCTCCGCAACGCCATCAGCTACAGCTATCCCAACACGACCATTTCTCTGGAAATGCACACCACAGAGGAAAATGCAGTGCTGACGATATGCAACACCGGGCGCACCATTTCCCCAGAAAAATTAAACCGCATTTTTGAGCAGTTTTTCCGCGGAGACGCATCTCGTTCCTCCGCTACCGGCGGTGCCGGGTTGGGTCTGGCAATCGCCAAGCAGATCACAGAGCTGCATGGCGGTACGATACAAGCAGAAAGCAAAGACGAACAGATCCGTTTTACTGTGACGCTTCCGCTTTGTCAGAAAATCGTATGATTTTCTTCAGAGAAAAAGAAGAAAACCATATGCATTTCCGCAGGCACTTCTTTCGCAGCTGTGGTACAATCAGAAGCGAAAGGAGTGCTTTTTATGTCCTATTCCAAACACAAATGCGTCCGCTTTCTGCGCATCCCCCTGCTGCTCTTGGCAGTACTGCTCAGTTTCATACTGTTCCGGCAGCATGTCAGTCTGCCTGCCAGTATTTCTACACAGGACAACACGCCGTGGAATCTGATACTTGTCAATAATGACAATGCGCTGCCCCAAGGATATACGCCGGAACTAACAACACTTTCTAACGGCGTGCAGGTAGATTCCCGGATCTATCCCGATTTGCAGAGTATGTTTGACCAGATGCGGACAGAGGACGTTTACCCTGTTGTCGGCGAGGGATACCGTTCAGAACAACAGCAGAGAGACATGATGCAGGAGAAAATCGATGCCTACCTTGCAGAGGGCTATAGTAATCGAAAAGCGCGCAAGGAAGCAGAAAAGTGGGTGGCAAAGCCGAATTACAGCGAGCATCAGCTGGGATTGGCGCTGGACATCAACGCCGACAAGAGCCGCTGCGACAATGACACGGTTTATCAATGGCTGGCGCAGAACGCTTATCATTATGGGTTTATTTTGCGCTATCCGGAGGGAAAGGAAAGTATCACTGGAATCGACTATGAACCGTGGCATTACCGCTATGTAGGAAAAGAGGCTGCGCAGGAGATACAGTCAGAGGATGTTTGTCTGGAGGAATACCTGGAGGAAATGTGACTGCTCCGGAAAATTCAGCAAAAGCTCTTCCTTGTTTTCTGATTCCCACAAAAACAATTGACATTTCCCACAAATTGTGCTACAATATAGGCAAAACGGAAATCAGATGCGGAATCATTCCGCGCACACATGATACAGGGAGGATTTTATGCTGCATCACATTTTTCAGAAGATGCTGTTGCCAACAATTCTGGCAGGGACAATGCTGACAGGAGCAGCTGCACCGGCAGTTTCTCTCGCAGCACAGGCTGCCGCACAACCGGACAGCTACCACGATGACTGGCTGCATGTCAACGACAACGCTGAAATCGTTGACAAAGACGGCAATCCCGTATGGATCACCGGCTGTAACTGGTTCGGCTATAACGTCGGCAGCCAGGTATTTGACGGGGTATGGTCGCAGAATATGCATGATATGCTGCGGCAGATCGCCGATCATGGATTCAACTTTCTCCGAGTTCCCATGTCCACAGAAATTTTGCTCCAGTGGAAAAACGGCGACCCGGATCCGGCAACGCCAAAGGTCAACCAGTATACCAACCCGGAGCTTACCGAAGAGGGCATCGAGGGCGGCACGATCAAGTACAGCTTCGATATCTGGAACATGGCGGTGAAATGGTGCCGGGAACTGGGCATCAAGATCATGATCGATATTCACAGTGCAGAGACCGCTTCTGCCGGTCACCAGGTCAGTCTGTGGTATACAGACAAGTTCAGTACTGAGGACTGGTGCGATGCACTGGCGTGGTTTGCGGACTACTATAAGGACGATGACACCATTCTCGCCATCGATCTGAAAAACGAGCCTCACGGTACGGCAGACGTCAAAGACCAGATGGCGAAATGGGACGACTCCACCGATCCCACCAACTGGAAATATGCCGCCGAGACCTGTGCGGCGCGTGTCCTGGAAAAGAATCCGGAGCTTCTCATTATGGTTGAAGGCACAGAGGTATACCCCAAGGAGGGCTACGACTGGACTGCGCCGCGAATCGACTACACTACCATGACGGAGTATTACTACGGCACATGGTGGGGCGGCAACTTCCGGGGCGCGAAAAAATATCCCATCGATCTGGGCAAATATCAGAGCCAGCTGGTTTATTCTCCTCACGACTATGGGCCGCTGGTATGGGAACAGAAATGGTTCTACGATGGCTTCACACAGGAAACGCTGCTGAAAGATTGCTGGTATGACAACTGGTTCTTCCTCCAGGATGAGGGCGTTGCTCCCCTGCTCATGGGTGAATGGGGCGGCTTTATGGACGGTGATAAAAACGAACAGTGGATGACCTATCTCCGGGATTTCATGATCGAAAACCGCATCCATCACACATTCTGGTGCTTCAACGAAAACTCCGGCGATACCGGCGGTCTGGTCTATGACAACTTCGGCAAGTGGGATGAGGACAAGTATGCCCTGGTCAAGCCGGCACTGTGGCAAGACGACAATGGCAAATTTATCAGCCTGGATCACACGATCGCTCTGGGCACAAACGGCATCTCCCTCTCCGACTACTATAGCGACGGCAATACCGTCACCACAACACAGCCGGACAATACGATGATCTCCGGTGATGTAAACAATGACAATCGGGTCGATGGTGTTGATCTGACACTGATGCGGCAGAACATCAACAAATGGCAAGGCAAGACGGATACTCTGGAAGCCAGTCCGCAGGACACCAATGGAGACGGTGTATTCAGCATAGCAGACATTGTGCTGCTGATGCAGTATCTATTGGGAAAAGATGTGACACTGAAAAGCTACTCTTCGTAACAAAGCCATATAATACTACAACAAAAGCACCTGTTTTTCCGGTATGAGCCGTGAAAAGCAGGTGCTTTTTGCATATCATAAAATTGTATCAGACAAATGCTTCCTTGATGCTGTCATAGTGCAGGAAAATGCCCTGCGCGGCAATGGCGCGGATTTCCTCGGCAGTTGCCAATGCAAACTCCGTTACTTCATCCGGCTGCACCTTGACATCTGTCTCAGCGAAATCCAAAACATACTTGTAAATATCCACAAAGTAATTGTTCTGTTCTTCCGGATTAACACGCTTATAGGAAAACGCATAGCCGCCCTTTGCACCAGTGACATCGATCCCGGTTTCTTCCAGGATCTCGCGCTGTACCGCATCCGCACCGTCTTCTCCGGCACGAACGCCGCCGCCGGGGACTTCCCACCAACCGGGTGCCCACTCTTTGTCCAATTTCCGGCGCGTAATCAGATATCTGCCGTCCGGCCGCTGCAATACACCCAATACGGTCAAATGAAATTCACCTAGCTTCATATGCCAGTCATTCCGATTCATGGTGCGACCAGTTTTCTGCTTGTTTTCGTCGTAAATATCCCACTGTTCCATGGATTCTGCTCCCTTTTCTTTTTTTGCCTTTTTATTGTAGCATAGTTGAGGGACGGTTGTCAAGGCAAATTGATTTTTTGCTATTGCATGGAATAAACACTTCGTTCACTTTTCACGCCTGTGAAATATCAAAAGGTATTTTTTCTAATGCAGTCATTACTTGATTTCACTTTTCTATCGCTGATCCAGTCCGTATTTGGATACTCCATATGAAAACAGAACTTGCTTGTCATTGTTTTGGAATATAGAAAGTAACTGCAAAACATTTTATTGGGGAAGCAGGTTTTTAACCAGTTTTCCAGTGATTCTACAAGCTGAAGCTGCTTTGCAAAATCATTGGAACGCGATAGATCATACAGATCAAGCGTATGATTCTCTACTTCTTTACGAACATCTGCTTTGCCATGTATTAAAGTAACCGGCTTCACAGATGCCACAAAGTCCTTTGGCAAAATGTCTTTTATCCCTTCACTTGGATTTTTATCGTATTTGCAATTCGCGATGCGTTCTTTCATGCTCTGACTATAGCATTTCTTTTGATGTTTGTTCCATTGATAGG
>CAVAQT010000024.1:0-38056 GCA_963590855.1 Ruminococcus bromii | reverse complement strand
GATATACAATGGTCATTGTATATACTATATTGATGACCCAAATAAAACTTCTCATATTGCCGTATATGTATCTAGCGATACTATGCAAGCAAAATCAGATTTTATTTATGCTGCATCTAGCACCACAGTATATAGTTCATGGTACTATAGTTTCTATTAAACAATTGGAGGTGGCATTATGAAAAAACAACTTATTGCATGCCTCGCATGCTACATGACATTGCTTTGTGTGGGATGTACGGAACAAAAAAGCAACTCTTTTGACTCAACAGAAACTACATCGTCAACACAGGCAACCGTTCCAGACATGGATGCTTCCGATGCCCTGGCAAGTGTGACATATGAAGGGACAACTTATTTTGGTCTGATTTTCGGCGGAGATGTGATTTTGAAACCGAAAACAGCGGCGGATATCGTCCCGGAGGAAGCAGCTCTAGCAGGAAAAACAGCTTCTGACTGTTTGGAAAGCGCATCCATCCAGACGGAAAACCCAATTCCCACAGAAGAACGGCAGACCAACTGGACAGACTCAAATTCCGATCTTTATGTGGTCATGGATGGTGAAGAGATCACGTCCTTTTACGGCATCATTACCTCAGACAATCAACAATATGTGGTACAGCTAAAGAATCTCACGACGGACATACCATATTATTATCACGAATAAAAAACAACAAGAACCCGGCAATGCGATGGCACTGCCGGGTTCTCTGCGTCCTGTTCACACAGCGAACGCTATCCGATAACGATTCTGTTTTTTCCGTTCTTTTTCGCCTGATAGAGGGCATTGTCCACGCGGATGCAGGCAGCATCTGCGGTCTCTTCTTCCGGCACACAGATCACACCGATGCTCACGGTCTTGTGTTCCGACTTCTGGAACGAGGTCTCCGCAAACTGCTTCCGGATGCGCTCTGCGATCTCCGCGGCCTCCTGGATATCATAGTCCTCCAGGAGCAGCATAAACTCTTCGCCGCCCCATCTGCCGGCGCTGATATTTTCATGGGTCTCTGCGGTCTCCCGGAGCAGATCAGACAGGGCAACAATGACGTTGTCGCCCTCCTTGTGCCCATAAGTATCGTTGACGCTCTTGAAGTTGTCGATGTCCAGCATCACCAGACAGACGCTGTGCTTCTTCCGGTTCTGAGCCGTTACAGCTGTCCGGATCAACCGGGTGATCTCCGAGCGGTTCAGCAGCTGCGTCATGCCGTCTGTGATAACCGAAAGGGCAAGCTTGCGGTTTGCCTCCTCCAGTTCCTCCGTCGCAGCTTCGATAAAGGTAGCGAGCCGGTTTATCATCGAGACCTTTCCGGAAAAGTTCTCCTCCTGCATGATAAACTCGCCCTGCTTACAACTCTTTTCGCCCTCTCGCATGGCAGCGATCACAAGGGTGACGTTGTGCTGATTCAGGTACTTTCCGGTGCGCAGGAACTCTCCGGACGTGAAAAAGCCCGATGCCGGCGCAATGGACTGAAACGGGAGCGTCTCCTTGCTGACCTCGTCCGTTCCCCAGAAGGTTCTTCTGGCAGCGCAGGAGAAAATGTGGATGACCTCCGGCTGAAACGCCCGGAGCTGCACGCCGCCCTGGCGGACGCTGTCCAGGATCGTCCAGGGATCGCCATAGGCGATTCTGGCGTTGACATCCTCGTCCATGTCCGAGGTCATCGTCAGCCATCCTGCGGCATTGCTTCCCACCGGTGCGCGGAGAATGTCGATGCCGTTATGCTGATACAAAAACGGAAATTCCAGCGTGTTATAGAAAAAGTTATCGTCGTTCTTGATGCTCAGGTACTTATAATACGCATCATACGCCGGCTTATGATCCAGTTCTTTCAGGATACAGCCCTCTGCCGATGTCACCCGAAAGACGCGCCCCAAGGGTTTCCATCCGGCAATATAGGTGGCATCCAGGTGAAAATCCTCGCCGCCCAGGAGCATGAACGCAATGCCGTCATTGGAATAGCCGTGACAATTGGAATAGACGCACGCCTTGTCGCAGTTGATGTCCGGGGCGAACGCACCGCCGCCGAATATCGCCACATCCTCCCGTATGTTCGTCATGCGGTCGCAGAAGTCCGTCATGGATTTTCCGCGCATGGTCACGAGAAATTCGATCGCTTTTACCCAGGGATTGCGGTTCACCGTCTCGATCAGCTGATCGACCACCTCCACCGGGCGCATCTGTCCGAAATCGTATTGCAGAACCTGCACCTTCGTAGACGGATACTCGAACACGGTACATACCACAATGATATCCGACTTTGCAAATCTGCCGTCTATGATGTTGCCGTTGGTAGAACATCCCAGGTACAGTGCATCCGGCAGGATCTCATCGATCACCTGAAATATCCGGGTAAAAACGCGCTCTTCCAGCTCCACAGAATAGATTTGCAGCACGATCTTAGAAACGATCCGGGCGCTTTGCCACTGTTTGATCTTGGTTAGTTCCTTCCGGAACTGGTCGTCATTCCGATAGCCAAATTGAAACTGCTTCAATGGTTTCCCTCCGATCCCGATTTTTTTGCCGCCGCTGCACAGCATCGTTTCTGCGCAGGGTATCTGTATGTATTGATTATACCATATTTTTGCAAACAATGCAACCGTATTTTTGGATTTTTTCACGAAAGTCCATGTTACGCCCGGCTTGACGATTTCGCCGAATCGTGTTACAATAGGAGAGGTTTCTATCAAAACGCCTTTTTCCGCGCATATCCTGCCCGGGAAAACGGGTTTTTACTTTTGAAAATACGGAGGAAATATGCCATGCAAATTTTAGTAGTGGGCATGGGACTCATCGGCGGTTCCATCTGCAAATCCATCCAGGCAGCCACCGACCACACGGTCTTTGGCTGTGATGTACAGCAGAGTGTGCTGGAGGATGCCATAGCAGACGGCGCGATCGACGGCATCGGCACCATGACAGACGGCACTTATGATATGATCGTGCTCTGTCTGCATCAGCGCATCGCCATCCAGATGGTACAGGACGCGCTGCCGCAGATCCCGGCGGGCACGATCTTAGTAGACACCTGCGGTCTGAAGGGCCGCATGGTTCGCGATCTCACCTATCGCTGCCAGAAAGCCGGCGTTCGCTATGTGGGCACACACCCCATGGCTGGCAGAGAGCAGAATGGCTATTACGCCAGCATCCCCAACCTGTTTCAGAACGCCAATCTCATCGTCACACCGGTAGACGGCACAGACGAAGCGGCGCTGAACACCGTAGAGGAACTGGCAAAGCAGATGGGCTTCGGCAAGATCGTATCGGCAACACCCATGTGGCACGACAACATGATCGCCTACACCTCACAGCTGGCGCATGTGGTATCCAGCTCCTATGTCAAGGATTTCTGCATGGACGACGCCCTTTCCTTTTCCGGCGGCAGCTTTCAGGATATGACCCGCGTTGCCACCATGGACGAATCCATGTGGGCGGCGCTGTTCCTGGATAACCGGGACAATCTGCTGTACCACCTGGATCTGCTGATCGAAAACCTCACCGACTATCGCGAAGCCCTCAAGCAGCGCGACGAAGAGCGGCTGCAATATCTCATCGCCGAGGGCAGACAGATTCAGGAAGAAAATGTCCGCAAGCGGCAGGAACAAAAAGGAGAAAACAAATGAACTGGACACAAGTCGATATTTATACCGCCACCCCTGCCATTGACCTGCTGAGCGTGCGGCTTCAGGATCTGGGCATCCGCGGCTGCATGGTGCAGGACGCAGAGGACTTTCAGGAATTTCTGGAGCAGAAGGACGGCAAGTGGGACTATCTGGAGGACGGGCTCATGGAGCTGGCAAGCTGTGAGACCTGCGTCACCGTCTATCTGCCGGAGGATGCCCAGGGCGCAGAGACGCTGGCGGCGCTCCGTGCGATGCTGGCACAGATGAAGGCAGAGGACACCGAGGGGCAGTACGGCAGACTGGAAGCAGTCTGCTCCGGCATCCGGGAAGAGGACTGGGCAAACAACTGGAAGCAGTATTTTAAGCCGTTTCCGGTGGGAAAGAAGCTGTATATCAAGCCCAGCTGGGAAGCACCCACCGCAGAGGCAGAGGGCAGAACCATTCTGGAGATCGACCCGGCGAGCAGCTTCGGCACGGGACAGCACCACACCACACGGCTCTGTCTGGAGCTGATGGAAAACGAGATCGTCCCCGGCGCGACCCGGCTGTTAGACCTGGGCTGCGGCAGCGGCATCCTGTTTATCGGCGGCATGCTCCTGGGCGCAAAGGAAGCCTATGCCGTGGACATTGAGGAAAATGCCACACGCATCGCCAAGGAAAACGCCGCGGAAAATCACCTGGATCCGGAAGCCTATACGATTTCCTGCGGCAACATCATCACCGACACGGCACTGCGGCAGGAGATCGGCAGCGGCTATGACGTCATCACCGCCAATATTGTGGCAGATGTCATCAAGGGCATGGCGCCCCTTTTCCCCGGCTTTTTGAAGGACAACGGCATCCTCATCCTGTCCGGCATCATCACCGAGCGCGCAGACGAGGTACTGGATACCGTCACCGCCTATGACTTTGCCGTTCTAGAACGCCGCGAAGCATCCGGCTGGTGCGCGGTAAAGCTGCAAAAGCTCTCCGGCGCAGGCACAAGCTGCGACACCATCCGAAAATAACAGCACAATGCCGCACAGATCGCGGCCGTTCCAAAAGCATGCCACAAATTCTGCAAAATTTTTGCCAAACCCCTTGCAAAATAAGCGGTTCTATGGTATGATAAGCTTGTACAGCAAAAGCCAAAATCTGTACCCGAAAAAGCGGTACAGATTTTTTCATAGGCAGCACCGTACAGGGCTTGTGCGATGCTGCCCACAGCTTCTGCTGCCTGATTACCGAAAAATTATATGACAAAGGAGATATTCCCCATGCAGTACGGTTACTTTGACCTGAAAAACAAAGAGTATGTGATCGACCGCCCGGATACTCCGGCACCCTGGGTCAACTACCTGGGCTCTCCGGAATACGGCGCAATGATCTCCAACAACGCTGCCGGCTATAGCTTTGTAAAGTCCGGCGCAAACGGCAGAATCAGCCGCTTCCGCTTCAACTCCATGATGGCGCTGCCCGGCCGTTATATTTACCTCCGGGACAACGACACCAAGGACTACTGGTCTGCCACCTGGCAGCCGGTAGGAAAGCCGCTGGATACCTATAAGAGCGTCTGCCGCCACGGCACTGCTTATACCGTGATCTCCGCCGACTATGCCGGCATCTCCTCTGAGGTCACCTATTATGTGCCCATCGGCGCAACCTATGAAGTATGGCGCGCCGTTGTCACCAACAACAGCGACAAGCCGAGAAACCTTTCCGCATTCGGCTTTGTGGAATTTACCAACGACAACAACTACGAACAGGATCAGGTCAACCTCCAGTACACCCTGTTCATCACCCGCACCAGCTTTGAGGGCAACAAGATCCTCCAGCACATCAACGAAAACAGCGGCAAGGATGCCACCGGCTCGAACCACAGAGAGCGTTTCTTCGGCATGGTCGGCGCGCCGATCTCCGGCTATAACGGCAATCTGGACAGCTTCATCGGCCCGTACCGCACCTATTCCAACCCCATCGCAGTGGAACAGGGCAAGTGCACCGGCGAGATGAACTACAACGGCAATGCCTGCGGCGCACTCCAGAGCGACATCGTGCTCCAGCCGGGCGAATCCAAGGAACTGATCTTTGTTCTGGGTCAGAAGGACAACACCCAGGCAAACGAGATCCTGGCTTCCTATGAGACTGCCGGCAAGGTTGACGAAGAAGTAGAGGCACTGAAGGCATACTGGCACGGCAAGCTGAACCACTTCCAGGTCAGCACACCGTCCGAGTCCTTCAACAACATGATCAACGTATGGAACGCTTATCAGTGCTTCATCACCTTTATCTGGTCTCGTGCAGCTTCCTTTGTATACTGCGGTCTGCGCAACGGTTACGGCTATCGGGATACAGTACAGGACATCCAGGGCATCATTCACCTGGATCCGGAGCTTGCCGCAGAAAAGATCCGCTTCATGCTGTCTGCACAGGTAGACAACGGCGGCGGTCTGCCGCTGGTCAAGTTCGACCACAATGCCGGCCATGAAAACACCCCGGACGATCCGGAGTATGTCAAGGAGACCGGTCACCCGTCCTACCGCGCAGACGATGCGCTGTGGCTGTTCCCCACCATCCGCAAGTATGTGGGCGAATCCGGCAACAAGGCATTCTATGATGAAGTCATCGTCTATGCAAACGGCGGCGAGGACACCGTTTATGACCACCTCAAGCGCGCCATCCGCTTCTCCATGGAGCGTCTGGGCGACCACAATATGCCGGCAGGCCTCCACGCAGACTGGAACGACTGTCTGCGTCTGGGCAAGAAGGGCGAATCCACTTTCGTGGCATTCCAGCTGTACTATGCAATGTCCATGATGCGCGAGCTGGCAGCAGAGCGCAAGGATGACGAGTACATCTCCTATCTGGACAAGGTGCAGAAGGCACTGGGCGAAGCCCTGGAAGCATGCTGGGATGAGGATCGCTTCATCCGCGGCATCCGCGAGGACGGCGTTGTCGTTGGCGCAAAGAAGGATCCGGAAGCATCGATGTGGCTGAATCCCCAGAGCTGGAGCGTTATCTCCGGTTTCGCATCCAAGGAGCAGAGCGACAAGGCAATGCAGTCTGTGGCAGATATCCTGGACACCCCGTACGGCGCAAAGCTGCTGGATCCGCCGTATATCGACCACTATTTCGACGGCGCACTGATGCACATCTTCAATCCGGATACCAAGGAAAACGGCGGTATCTTCTCCCAGTCTCAGGGCTGGCTGATCCTGGCAGAGAGCCTGCTGGGTCACGGCGACGATGCGTTCCGCTACTTCGAGGAAAGCTCTCCGGCTTCCATGAACGACAAGGCAGAACAGCGCGTTCTGGAACCGTATGTACACGGTCAGTTCACCGAATCCACCGCTTCTCCGTATGCAGGACGCTCTCATGTACACTGGCTGACCGGTACTGCTTCTACTGTTATGGTTGGCTGCGTCGAGGGTATCTGCGGCATGCGTCCGGATGCTGACGGTCTGCACATCTGCCCGTCTATCCCGGCTGCATGGGACGGCTTCACCATGGAAAAATCCTTCCGCGGCAAGCAGCTGTCCATCACCGTCAAGAACCCGAACCACGCACAGAGTGGCGTTGCTTCTCTGACGCTGAACGGCAAGGCAATGGACGGCGACTACGTTCCGGCTGCTGCACTGGCAGACAAGAACGAGATCGAAGTCGTTCTGGGCTAAGTTCTCTCAGAACCTGTCTTTACAAAACATGTGAAAACGGGTTCTCGATCAAACCAAAACGAACAAATCGCCTGCACATCTGTGCGGGCGATTTTTGTTTTGTGCGGCGCGCGGTATTATCTTTACAATTGCAGCGAAATATGCTACAATAGAAGAAAACCTGTCGATAACAAAAGGAGTGCGCTATGAAACCTGCCAGATCTGCAAAACACATCATTCTCGGACTGCTGATACTGGCAGTTCTGCTGCTGGGAGGGTGGTACTTTCTGTTCCCCTATTCCCTCAGCGGCACGCTCGACCAGGACGAGTCAGTTTCTCTGTCCGTGAATACCGCCGGCGTCACCGTCACCGGAAAAGCGACGGTGGACACAGTGACATATGCGTTTCAGCCCGGCTCACAGGAATACCAGGCGCTGATCTCCCTGCTGGACGGCTATGCCTACCACCGGAATCTGCTCAGTCTGATGCCTTTAGAGCGCTATGATCTGGATCTGGACACCACCAGCTTTGTTCTCCAGAACGGAAACAGCAGCTTTCAGCTGACCGACACCGGCGGCTTTTCCATCACGCCGGCGGAAAAGGACGCATCCATCCGCATCTTTGCCGTAGGCTATCTGGGAAAAGACAAGGCGCAGCAGCTTTCCACCGCGCTCCAGGGCTTGTTGAAAAGCTGCACTCCCATAGAAACCGGCGAGGAGCTCCAGACAGAAACACCATAACGACAAAAAGCAGTGCATCCACCGCGGATACACTGCTTTTTCTTTTGCCTTTTATGCGTCTTACTGTACCGGCAATGTCTCTACCAGATGCACCAGAAATTGTATCAGCACAGTGGCATCTGTGCTGTCCACTGCGCCGTCTCCATTGCAGTCGGCATTTGCCAGAGCCGCACTGCTCAGTGCTACCGTTCCGGAAGCTGCTTTCGCCAACAGCACAGCGTCCTGGATATTGACCTCGCCGTCCAGATCCACATCGCCGCAGAGCGATTCCTCCGACAGCGCCACAAAGGGAATGGCATTGTCTGCCGCATATTGTTCCGCAGTAGAACCGGCATAGCCATAGAGCACCAGATTTTCATTGCGGTACGGATCGGTCTCCAACCAGACGGACACATAGCCCAGCCCGGTGTCCGTCAAGTCCACATCACGGGAGAGAATGGTCACTTTCTCCAGAGCGGAATCAGTTTCCAAAGCCATGTCGCCGATCTCCTCCACCCCTGCCGGAATGGTGAGTTCTTTTACGCCGGCGTCAAGAAATGCGTGATCTCCAATGGTTTTCAGACTGTCCGGCAAGGTGATCTGGGTACAGTGGGTATTCTCAAACGTACTGTCCCCGATGGAAACCACGCCTTTTCCCAGCTGTACCGTTTCCGAATCCCCAAGTCCCAGGAATCCCAGCGGCGCATCCAGCTGTGTCACCTCATCGGAAACCACGATGTGCTTGATACCGGCAAATGCCGCCTGTACCGCGCAGCTTTCCGGCATCAGCTCTGCAACCACGGTGTCCTTTTCCTCGCTTCCCATTGCAGAAGGGTCATAGCCATTTGCCTCCAGCAGTTCCGTCAATTCATTTGCTGCCGCATTCATCCATTCCTGATAATCTTCCCAAGGATAAACACCCTTTTCAATGGTACAGGTATCCCCCTGTATCGAAATCTCCACACCGTCCGCCGTTGCAGATTCCCATGTGCAGCGCACGGTGTCCCCGTCCATCGTCCATGTCATGGTATCTCCCAATGTGCCGGTTGCTTCCTCTGCGGAAACCGGCAGTCCTGCCGTTCCGGTCAGCATTGCCAACGCCGCCAGAAGTGCAGTCCATTTTTTGCATCCTTTCATCAAAAACATCCTTTCTTTTTCCATCCGCAAAATCAGCTTTCCTGTGATTTTGTTTCCGTCAATATTATTATACCACAAGTTTCGCAATATGTCAACTTTTTTTGCAGATTCTTCGTAATTTTGGATACTGCTTTTTCCGGAAAGCAACCAAAAAAGCTGCACCGATCCCGGTACAGCTTTTTCCATATCCAATCTTTCGTTGAAAAGTATGTTTAGCCCTGCCACGGTTCTGCATAGACCGAATCCACGCCCAGGTACTCTTCCATGGTCAGACCGTACTTCTGTATCTCCTTTGCCACGTCCGCACCTACATAGCGGATGTGCCACGGTTCATACTGATAACCGGTGATGTTCTCCTTTCCCTGGGGAAAACGGATGATAAAGCCATAGTCAGCGCAGTGCTGCGCCAGCCATGCCGCTTCCGGCGTATCGCCAAAGGCATCGTCAATGGTGTTGCAGTCGATGGTGAGTCCGGTCTGGTGTTCCGAATAGCCCGGACGGGCGGAAAAGCTGTCCGCCTGTTCCCAGCCGTAGAGATCGCAGTAGTTGTTATAGATCTTCACCTGATAGGCATAATCCCGATAGTCCGAGCCGATGTAGATGTCCAGCCCCTCCTGTGCCGCAGCATCACTCAGCTTTTGAAAGGCGTCCTCTGTCACCGGCTGCAAGCCGGGGTCATAGTCCGCCGACAGCGGATAGGACTTATTGACGATGAGAATGCCGTCCACATAAGTGCCCTCCTGCCGCTGTTCCAGATGACGTACATCCACCTGACAAGTGCTGCTGCCGTCTGTGAGCTGACAGCTGCCCTGGGCCACGCCGGTCACTGTTCCGTTGCTGTCCACAGCCACCACCGATTCATCGCTGCTCTTCCACTTTCCGGCAGGCAGCTGCGCCGTATTGCCCTCCAGCACCGCCAAAAATGCCGGTGCATCGGTATTGGACGGCGTATCGGGAGCATTGGTTCCGGCGGCAGTGCTGCTGTCAGAAGTGCTGTTCTGCAAGGCGGAGGATTCTCCGGCGCGGTTCAGTGTGTTGGGGATGAACAAGAGCCACACAGAAAACCCCAGCACCGCCAGACAGAGCAGCAGTGCAATCAGGCATAACTGTTTTTGCCGTTTCCGGCGGTGCTGTTGGTTTCTGCTCATATGAAACATCCCTTTCTCTGCGCGTTATTGTGCGCGATAGATCACCGTGCTGTCGGTGCAGTCATAGCCGCTCAGTCCGCTGGTGCCGTCAGAAGCTTCTCCCACAAAAGCAAAGCGATATGCGGTGATCGTCTCCACCTCTGACGGGTCAATGGGTTCGCTGTAGCAAAGCACATCTGCGGCGCCGTCGGCATCCCAATAGTTCTCTGCCAGCGGCACATACTGCCCGATGATGTCTGTTCCGCAGCCGGGCAGCGCGTGGATACGCTGCAGCATGGTGTCATCTGCTGTCTGTGACATCAGCTCGTCATAGATCTTTCTGCCGTCTTTCAGGGTGATTACATAGTTGACCACATGGTTTTGGTCGTCCCATTCCGCCGGCGCTGTGATGCTTGCGGACAGCGTCTGCAATGTGACTGCGCCGCCGTCAAAGTTTGCTGTAATCGGCGCTGCGCTGACAAAATCCAGCGCCACACAGGTGTGCCAGCTGCCGGAGATCACGCCGTCTGTCTCCGCGTAAAGTTCCTTTTCCCGGTCGCTGCATTTCTGATCCAGGCGGTTCTCCCGGCGATAGGCTTTCCACGCGTCCAGATCAAATTCTGCCGGAAGCTCGCCGCTCCCCCAGTTTTTCAATGCATCTTCCCCGAAATTCTCCCGGACATAGTCCTGCTGGAGCTGATCGTCATAAGCTGTCAGCTGTGCCCAGATCTGAGAGATCTGCGCTTCGGTATAGAAGTTTTCAAAGGTCACATCCAGGTTCTTTCCCTGTAGATCGGTGCGGTTGATGCGGAGGTTGATATAATACGCCCCGTCCTTTTCCCGGACAGCTGCCGTTCTGCCGTAGCAGTCCAGCGCTTCACTGCTGCCGTCTGCATTTTGCAGGGTCAGCTGATAGGGCAGCGCCAAGCCGTCCTGCAACGCCGCGCCGTCCTCGGCAGTCACCTGAAAGCTCAGCATTGCCTGGCTGTCATCGCCGTACATGCCGAGAAGTGAAAACTGCACATCCTCGTTGGTACTGTCGAAGGCTGCCGCCGGGGTGGTGACCACCGCCGCCAACTTTTCCGGATTTTCCGGCGTTTCCGCACCCATCAGGCTGTGGAAAAAAGCATCCAGTCCGCCGTATCCGGCAGCCGCAGCCAGAGTTGTGCCGCCGGTCACCAGTACCGCCGCAGCCGCAACGCCTGCCGCCCACTTGGTTACCCGTATGCGGCTGCGCTTCGGCGGCTTTTGGGGGTTTGTCTGTGCCTGTACCCGTGCCAGCACCGCTTCTGTGCGGATGGGCTGGGGTTCCAGTTCCGGTACGCCGTTTTTTTCGGTATGATAGTGATCGAAGAGATCATAGCAATTCCATTTCATGAGACAGCTCCTTTTCCGATGGCGGCAAAGCGAATCTGCTGCACCGCCGGTGAATCCTCATACGCATATCCCCGGTCGATCAGTTCCTGCTGCATCTTCTTTCTGGCACGGCTCATCCGCATTTTTACTGCGGATTCACTCATGTCCAGCGCTGCGGCGATCTGTCGAACGGGTTCATAGCAGTAATAATACCGCACCAGGATCTCCCGGTCTCGTGGCGAAAGCGCGTTCAGAACATCCTGCAGCAGCTCCGCCAGGATCTTCTGATCGATGGCTGCTTCCAGATCTTCACCGCTGCCCACCTCGATCACGTCCTCCAGATTCACGGTCTCGTGATAGCCGCGAATGCGGTTTTTCGCCCGGTTTCGGGCAATGGCTGCCAGATATGCGGTGAGTTTTCCGGCTTTCAGCTGGTCGGTATGCTCCCACACCGCCAGAAAGACATCCGCAGTGAGTTCCTCCACGTCTGATTCCGACAGATATTTTCCGATAATATTGCGTACGATCGTTCCCACATAGGGGCTGTAATTCCCGATCAGCTCTTCCAGAGCCTGGGGCTGGTGTTGTTTGAGTCTGCGTATCAGAATACGTTCCTGCATGCCGGTTCACTCCTTTCGTTTTCCTCGAACGGCCGTTCACCTATAACAACACGCGTCCCGCTGAAATGGTCACATTTTTATTTTTCTTCCGGCTTGGTTTCTTCCGGTTCTGCCGCGTGGGCATGTCCGAAGCTGTGCAGCTGGCTGTGAGAGATCGTCTCCTCATAGTCCGCCACTGCTTCCTGCTCTTCTTCCTCATCCTCGTCGTCAATAATGCTGCGATAGCCGTCATCGAACTCCGGCTCTTCCTCTGTCTCCGGCTGTTCGCCGCGCTGCATGAGCGGTATCTTCTGCTCCGCCTGCGCCGACTTGAGGGCAAGCTTTTCCTCTGCGGTCATCATGGTGCGGCGAATGATGCGGATGGCGATCAATACCACAGCCACCAGTACCACAGCCAGAACTGCCCAGAAGATCAGCCCTTTCCAGTTGAAGTTCACCGATTTAAAGCTGATGTCCACATCGCAGTCCTTGACATAATCCGAAGCCGCCCCGGTATAGCCGATCAGCAAAAAGCCGTCCAGTGCCTTGACTTTCAGATCGTCCCCGGAATCCGAGGAGACAGTCACATAGTCCTCGCTGTCGTCATCATCCGATGGCGAAGTA
The DNA here is from genome assembly GCA_963590855.1 of Ruminococcus bromii. Taxonomy (GTDB): domain Bacteria; phylum Bacillota; class Clostridia; order Oscillospirales; family Ruminococcaceae; genus Ruminococcus_C. The sequence goes on along the minus strand of CAVAQT010000024.1, from coordinate 25,241 downwards.
CAGCCGAACGCATATTTTCCCACAGAGGAGACACGCTTCGGCAGCTGCACTTCTTTCAGGTTGTCCGTGCAGAAAAAGGCATAGTCCCCGATCTCCAGCTTTTCCCCGTCGCCGCCGTCCTCATCGGATGCGCCGGCAAAGGTAACCGAGGTCAGCCCGGTGCAGTCAGCGAAAGCCGTCGTGCCAATGGTGGTCACTGCCTCTGGAATGTTCAGGCTCGTGAGTCCGCTGCAAAAGTCGAACGCCATCTCCCCGATATACTGGAGCTTTTCGTCAAATGTGATCTGCTGGAGATTGCCTGCTGCAAAGAATGCGCCGGCATAGACCACCAGTGTGCTGTCCGGCAGGGTAAAGCTGGTGTCGCTCCGTCCGGCAGGATACAGATAGAGGATGCTCTCCTCGGTGTCATAGAGCACATTGTCCACTGCCTGATACTTGGCGTTGCCGTCTGCTACGGTGATCTCCTCTAACGAAGGGCACGCCACGAAGGACATTGCCCCGATGTTTTCCAGGTTCTTGGGCACTTCAAAGGATTTCAGCGACATGCAGCCGTAAAAGGTATAGCTGCCCAGTTCTGTCACCTTATCCGGAATGGAAATGCTGTCCAGCGAGGTGCAGTAGTAGAACAGCTGGCTGCCCACGGTTTCCAGCGTATCCGGCAGTTCCACGGTTTCCAGACTGGTGCAGTAGCCGAACGCCATGTCCCCGATTTCTGTGGTCTCCTTGCCCAGCGTCAGTTCTGTCAAGCCGGTGCAGTTGAAAAATGTGCCGCTTTCGATCTTGGTCACGCTGTCCGGAATGGTCAGACTGGTCAAGGATGTGCAGCCATAAAATGCCGCAGAGCCAATTTCCGTCACTGTCACCGGAATGGTCAGTCCCTGAAGCGAGGTGCAGTTGGCAAATGCCTCTTCTCCGATGGATACCACATCATAGCCGTCGATCTCCGGCATGATGCTGACATGGGTGGCGGATTCAGAACAGTCCGTCACGCTCACCGTGGTACTGCTCAGCTTCTTATAAGTCAGCATGCCGTCATCAAAGGTATCGCTGCTGCTGTCTGTGGTAGTTTCTGCTGCCCAGACAGTTCCGGCAGGCAGCATGGCACAGACCGCCAGAACCGCCGCAGTCACGGCGGCAAACGGATGCTTCCGGGAAAATGGATGTGTATGCTTCATGATTTCGGGTCCTTTCTATGCAGATCTCATCTGCGCTTTTTCGATTTGGCCTCCGATGCATGGCGGCTGGTGGGGCGGATCTGATTCCGCCGGTGGTGCAGCACAACCAAAAGCAGGATGCCGCCCACGACCACAATAATGATCGCGCCAGTAATCAGATAGGGCGCATAGACATGCGCTTTCCACTGCTGCATATACTGACTGACTGCCTTGCTTCCGTCGTTATAGACACGCAGTTTGTCGATCTCTTTCGCCTCGTTTCCCGTTGCATCAGACGGTGTATAATAGCCGATGGCCTGTTCCCCGATTTCTGTGATGCTCTCCGGCACATTCAGCTGCAACAGCGCCACACAGTTGTACAGGCACTGGTCACCCAGTGTCGTCAGACCGTCCGGCAGCTCCAGCTTTTTCAGCTTTGCGCAGGAGTAAAAGCAATGATTCCCCAATTTTTTCATGGTCGAAGGCAGCTGCGCCTCCTCCATAGACAGGCAATAGGCAAATGCCGCGCCCTTCAGCTCCGTCACGCCCTCCGGAATGACAACGCTTTTCAGCGAGGTGCAGTAATAGAAGCAGTCCTCACCGATCTCAGTGACATTGCCCAGGTCGATCTGTTCCAGCACCGTAGAGCCGATAAAGCTCCAGTCCGCCAGAGCCGTACAATCCTCCGGCACCTGGTACGAAGCAGTATCCTTTGCCTGCGGATAGCGGATCAGCGTTTCGCCGTCCGCGGTGAACAATACGCCGTCCTGAGACGCATAGGCAGTGTTCCCGTCTGCCACATCCAGCGCCGTCAAACCCTGACAGCCGTCAAAGACATAGCTGCCCAGTTCCGTGCAGGATGCCGGCAGTGTCACCTGTTCCAATACCTGGCAATTCTGAAAGGCATAGTCGCCGATGGTCTCGATGCCCTCCGGCAGCGTCACCTCTTTCAGCGCCGTACAGCTGTAAAACGCCTCATTGCCGATGGTCTGAATGGTCGCCGGCACATCAAAGGACGGCAGATAGGAGCAGTTGTAGAACGCTGCCTCCGGCAGTTCGGTCAGCGTCGCCGGCAGCGCCACCTGGCTCAGCATGGTGCAGGACTCAAACGCGCCCTTTCCCAGTTCCGTCAGTCCCTCCGGCAGTGTTACCGTACAGAGCATGGGGCAGTTGGAAAACGCACTCTCCCCCACTTTTTTCACCGGTGCCGGAATGACCAGATTGGTCAGGAACTCACAGTTCATAAACGCCGCATCGCCGATCTCTGTGACCGGCTTTCCGTCGATCTCTGACGGAACATCTGCCGCAGTGGCAGAGGTATCACAGGAAGTGATGGTGATGCCCGTCTCATTTTCCCGGTAGGTGAACACGTCATAGGTGGCATCTCCGGAAGTATCAATGGAAATGCCGCTGTCCTCATCTGTGGTGCTGTCCGCAGTCTGCCCGTCCGCAGCAACTTCTGCCGATACCGGGAGAGCCGCCGGCAGACACAGCACCATACCCAATACGCCGCAAAGCATTCTTTTCAGATTCTTCATTTGGTTTCCTCATGGGCTGCCGTTTCCGGCTGTTCTGCGGTCTCTGTCTGTTTTTCCGGTGCTTCGGCAGTCTTTTCCGGTGCTTTCTCTGCGGATTTTTCCGTCTTTTTCGGCTTCTTTCCGCTGCCGGAGAAGATCAGCACGCCGCCGCCCACCAGCAGGATCAGCGCACCTGCGCCCAGCAGGATCCATCTGCCATAGCTCTTCCAGCCGCTGGTCGTCTCCTTGACTTCGACAGTCTCGTTATCGCTTCCGGAGACCTCTTCGGACAGAATGCTGTGGAATTTAAAGTTATTGGAATAGTTGTTCTCTTCATCCTTGTCGGTGCAATAGGTCTGTGCCTGTGTGCCGACCTTGCCGTAAACCACAAAATCTTCCACCTTTGTGGTCATATCCGCCTCATAGCCAAAGGCGCAGAAGCCGATGGCGGTGACACTTTCCGGAATGGTCACTTCTTTCAGTCCGGTTCCGGCGAAGGCTGCCATCTGAATCTCGGTCAGATTGTCATGAAAAGTGACCTCTGTCAGGTTGGTCTCACCGGCAAAGGCTGCCGCCTCGATCAGTTCCAGATCTTCCGGCATGTCGAGCTTCTGGATGCCCTCGCAGTAGGCAAAGGCATACTGGCCGATCTCTGTCACAGAGTCCGGCAGCTCCAGGGATTCCAGCGCCGAGGAAGCGAACGCCCAGTCATCGATGTACAGCACGCCGTCCGGGAATGTCACATCGGTCAGCTTGGTATTTGAGAACGCCGAAGACCAGATCTCCTTTACGCCGTCCGGGATGGTATAGGATGTGCCGTCCATCGCCTGGGGATAGACGATCAGATCTTCTCCGTCTGCGGAGAACAATACGCCGTCTGTTACCGTATATGCCGTATTGCCCTCAGCCACAGTGATCTTCGACAGCGACGTACAGCCGTAGAAGCAGGAGTGCTTGATATCCGTCAGTGTCGCCGGAAGCGTCACAGCGGTAATCATCTCCTTGGTGGCAAATGTGCCGCCGCCCAGTGTGGTGACCTTGTGACCGTCCAGTTCTTCTGGCACCTCGACCTCGGTCTCGCTGCCGTTATACTTGGTAATGGTCGCATTTTCGCCGTCCAGAGTATAGGTATAGTTGCCGCTGGTAAAGCTTTCTTCGCTGCTCTCGTCGCTGCCGAGGCTGTCTGCGTCAATCACGCTGTCCTCTGCGCTGCTTTCCACGGATGTTTCTTCTGCTGCTGCCGACAGTGCCAGCGGCTGTGTCATTGCCAGTGCTGCCGCAGCCAGCAGTGCGATCTTTGTTTGTTTCATTGCTATCTACGTTCCTTTTCTATTATTCCACGGTTACGGATTTTGCCAGGTTCCGGGGCTTATCGACATCGTTGCCCTTCAAAACTGAGGTATAGTATGCGATCAGCTGCAAAGGCACGACCGCGATCATGGGCATCAGCAGGTCGTCGAACTCCGGCAGCCCGAATTTCAGGTCAACGGCATCCGGATCTACATTGTCACTCTCCCGGCACACCAGAATGACCTTTGCGCCCCGCGCCTTGACTTCCTTGATGTTGCTGATGGTCTTTTCCATCAGTGCCTTCTGTGTGGCAACGGCGATCACCGGCATGTTTTCCGTAATCAGCGAGATGGTGCCGTGCTTCAGTTCGCCTGCCGCATAGGACTCCGAGTGGATGTAGGAGATCTCTTTCAGCTTCAGCGAGCCTTCCATGCTGAGGGCATAGTCCAGACCACGTCCGATGTACAGCAGGCTGTCTGCGGTAATCAGAGAAGAGGCGATATACTGCGCCTGCTCCTTGTGCTCCAGAATGCCGGTGATGGTATCCGAAGTATCCTGAAGCAGCTGTACCAGACGGCGGCACTCTGTCTCATCGATCTGTCCCACTGCCAGCGCCAGTTCAAAGGCAAACAGATACATCACTGCGATCTGCACCATATACGCCTTGGTAGAAGCCACGGCGATCTCCGGGCCGGCGTGGGTATAGATCAGCATATCCGCCTCTCTGGCGATGGAGCTGCCCATGGCATTGACAATGGCAAGGGTCTTTGCGCCCAGGGACTTTGCCAGACGCATGGCAGCCAGGCTGTCTGCGGTCTCGCCGGACTGGGAAATAATGATGACCAGGTCACCCTCACCCACCAGCGGATCCCGATAGCGGAACTCCGAAGCGATATCCACAGTCACCGGCACTCTCGCCAGCTTTTCAATGACATACTTGCCCACCGTTCCGGCATGCATGGCAGTGCCGCAGGCAACCACCTGGATATGCCGGAAGCCGCGCAGCATTTCCGGTGTGATGCCGCACTCTTCCAGATTGGGCAGACCGTCCTGGATTCTCGGCAGGATGGTGTTGCGGATGGCATTGGGCTGCTCGTGGATCTCCTTGAGCATAAAGTGCGCATAGCCGTTCTTGCCGATGGCTTCGACATCCCAGTCGGCGGTTTTCAGTTCCTTTTCCACCGGCTGCCCGAACGCATCATAGATCTGCACGCCGTCGCCGTTCAGCACAGCGATTTCCTCATGCTCCAGCAGATAATAGTCCCGGGTATACTCGATGATCGCCGGCACATCCGATGCAATAAAGCTTTCGCCCTTACCCACGCCCACGATCAGCGGACTTTCACAGCGCACCGCGTACACCTGATCCGGATGATCGGCGAAGATGATGCCCAGAGAATAAGAGCCTTCCAGGTCACGGACTGTCTCTGAGATAGTCTGGATGGGGCTTCCGTTATAGCGATAGTCCAGCAGCTTTGCCACCACCTCGGTATCCGTATCGCTGGCAAAGGTCACGCCCTTGGAGATCAGATAGTCCTTGAGTTCCTTATAGTTTTCAATGATGCCGTTATGTACGATGGTCACTCTGCCGCCGCTGTGAGGATGCGCGTTTACATCAGACGGCTCGCCGTGGGTCGCCCACCGGGTGTGTCCGATTCCCACATTGCCTGTGGGTCTGCCCTCGTGCGCCATTTTGTCCTCCAGGTCTTTCAGTCTGCCTTTCGACTTTGCCACAACGATTTTCCCGTCCTGAAAAACGGCAATGCCGGCGGAGTCATAGCCCCGGTATTCCAGCTTGCTCAGACCGTTGATGAGCACGTCTGTACAATTTCGTTTTCCTACATATCCAACAATTCCACACATAATTCTGTGCCTCGCTTTCGTTCAGTACCCGGCAGAGCAAAACACCCTGCCGCCATTGCGCCGACGGCATACGCCATTCCAAAAATACACCAAATCGGCGCATCCGCAGCACTGCATACTATAGATTATACCATAAAGGCTTCGGAAATGCAACTGATTTTTTGGTGAAAATTGCGTGATATGGGTTTCTGAAACAAAGAAAAATACAGCAAGTTCTGCATATATGCCAGTCAGCAGCGTTTCCGGCAGCCGGAACGTCGCCGCTCTGGATTTTCTGAAAAATCTGCGAACGCAGTTGCAGTTTGCCGAAAAATGTGGTATACTGGTAGAGATATATCCGAACACATCGGTGCTTTCCACAAAAGTGCCGCCAAAGAAAGAGGTAATGCCCATCATGAAGCAAAATCAAGACACCGTTGATATGGAAGCACCTGTTCTGGAACCTGACGCAGCGCTGCTCTCCTACAGCGAAAAGCTCTATCCCCTCACCTTTTCCCTCAAGCAGCACAAGCTGTGGAAAACCATTCACGAGTATGAGCCATACGCCGTGACACTGCCCGACGGCAGCTCCGCCTGCTGCATTCTCACGGGAATGGACGGGGACTTTATCTCCCTGTCCGTCTATCTCGGCGAGACCGGCTGGAACAACATCCACAAGTTCTGGGAAACCCCAGACCAGACGGAGCACACAGAGGAACAGTACCAGGAACTGATGATGTCCCAGTGCTGTCTCCAGATCGTGTTCTGCTGCAAGGATGATCTGGCGGCGGCAGAGATCGAAAGTCTCCGCCGCTATGCCAAGGAAAACGGCATCACCTTCCGCGGCAAGAATGCCTATTTCTGCTTCCGCAGCGCCAAGCCCTATCATGCCACCTGGTTCCTGGAAACCGAAGCCCAGGCGGATATCCTGGAAATAGCGCTCCGCGGCGCATTAGACCTTGCCGCACAGCTGGAACAGGGCAAGACCAAATCCGAACTGGGACTGCTGCCCTATGCGACGACACTGCCGCGATATGTCTCCGCCGCAGACCATGCGGTCTGGGATACCATGGAAATGCCGGAAGAGACCGAGATCGCCCTGACTGCGCCGAAACTGGACGAAGCCATGCAGCAGAAGCTCCGCCGGATGAAAAAGGGCGGCGGCAAGTGGGAGTGCCAGCTCTACCCGTTCCCCGAACCGGTACGCGCCAAAGAGGGTGCACCGTTTTTCCCGTTCCTGATGCTGATTCTGGACACCAAGCGAGACCAGCTTTTGCAGCAGCAGCCCTTACAGTACAGCGAATCCATTCTCCAACAGGCACTGGACGGCTTCGTCCAGGCAGTCATCGACTATGGACGCTGCCCGAAGAGCATCGCCGTCTGTGACAAGCGCACAGAGACCGTTCTCTCCGGCATGTGCCGCAGCTGCGGCATCCTTCTGCTGCGCACCACGCGATTCGCCATGCTGGATGAGGCAAAGGCATCCTTCCTGGAAGATCTGGACAAGCCGGATGAGGGCACATCTTTAGAAGAGGTCGTGGGGCTTCTGGAGCAGATGCCGGACGAAGATCTGGTGAAGCTCCCGGAGGATGCCATCCAGCAGCTCCTGGAAGAGGGCATTCCGGCAAAGCTGCGGAAGCGGCTGGAAAAAGCATTGGAGGCGAAGGAAACACATGAGTAAGACGATTTACCGCGTTCTGCAAATTTACGAGGGCGATTTCGGCTGTGAAGAGCACAGCGAGCCAATGGTAGAAGTGGTTCTGGAAGCTCCGGACGGCAGACGCAGCACCATTCCGTATTCCGATGCCAAGCTGTATGCCCTGGACATTTTCGAGGGCGACAGCGTCACCCTCAAGAGCGGTCAGCTGGAAAAGGTGCATTTCCAGGGAGAAACGCCATGACAGAGGTGGAGATCCAACAGCGTGCCAAGCGGTATCTGGACTGCCTGGTGCAGGGCATCAATCCTCTGGACGGCTCGGTCATTCCGGAACAGGACACCGTCCGGCAGGTGCGCATTGCCAAGTGCCTGCAATATGTCTCCGGCATTCTGGAACAGGTCATCGAAAACCACGGCGAAGTACAGCGCGTGAAGAAAAAGCGTTCTGAGCGCCTGCCCTTTTTCCTCACCCCGGAGCAGCTGCTCTCCCTGAAACCAGAGCCGCAGCCGGTGACGATCTCCGAGATCGTTCAGAAGTGCAACGCCATGATCGACGAATACACTATGTGCAAGCTGAAATCCACCACGCTCACCCAGTGGCTGGTGCGCGCCGGTTTTCTCGAAGAGATCTCCATCGGAGAAAACCGCCACCGAAAAATCCCCACCGAAGCCGGCGCTTCTCTGGGCATCGCCGAGAAAACGGTGCAGAGCTTCGATCGTACCTATACAGTGGTGACCTATGCACCGCGCGCACAGGAATTTCTCTTTGAAAACCTGGAAATGATGCTGGAAGAAAACGACTGACACATTAGGGGCTGTCTGAGATATGTGCAGATTTCTCAAACAAGCCTCTAACATATAACAGAAAAACCGCCTCTGGTCGAGAAATACTCCCGATCAGAGGCGGTTTCATTTATTTGTCTTTTTCAGTCTGTTTCGCAGAAGCTGCGTTCGCCTGTTCCTTTGCCGCTTTCAGCTTTTTCAAGCTGGGCTGCATGACCAGAAAGGCGGTCGCGCCGCAGGTCACAGTGAAAATCACCAGGACGATCACGACCTGCTTTGTCTTTCCGCTGTCCTTCGCGCTGTCTGCGGATTCCGTCTCCGCCGCAGTGGTCTGCGGCGCGGCGGTCTCTGCTGCCGCCGGAATCGTCCAGAGACTTCCCAACAGAAGCAATCCGCTTAACAGAGCGCAAAGGCATCTTTTCCAACACTGTCCCATGGGTTTAGCCCAGTGTAGACGGCATGGTCGCAGACGGCATTGCGTTGTTGTTGTGTTCCAGGTATGCATCGTTCTTGACGATCTTGACGTTGTTGTAAACGTCCATACCAGTACCAGCCGGGATCAGCTTACCGATGATAACATTTTCCTTCAAGCCATACAGATAGTCGCTCTTGCCGCGGATCGCAGCATCCGTCAGCGCCTTTGTGGTCTCCTGGAAGGATGCAGCAGACAGGAAGCTGTCAGAGCTGGAAGATGCCTTGGTGATACCCTGGAGCATCGGCTCTACGGTAACCAGAGATACCTCGGTCTCGCCGTTGTCGATGCGCTCCTGAAGTGCATCATTGACTTCCATGATCTTGCGGCGGTCAACCATGGTTCCCGGAAGCAGATAGCTGCTGCCGGAATCATCGACCTTCACCTTGCGGAGCATCTGGCGTACAATAACCTCGATGTGCTTATCGTTGATATCTACACCCTGGAGACGGTAAACTTTCTGTACTTCGCTGATGATATAATCCTGTACTGCCTGAACGCCCAGGATGTTCAGGATATCGCCCGGGAATACGTTACCCTCTGTCATGCGGGTACCCTTCTTGATATATTCGCCCTCGCGGACACGGATCTTGAAGTTATAGTGGATCGGATAGGATTCCGACTCGCCGGTCTCATCGTTGGTAACAATGATGGTACGGGCAGTCTTGACCTCTTCGATGTGTACCACGCCGTCGATGCGGGACAGAACGGAAGCATTCTTCGGGTGACGGCTCTCGAACAGTTCCTCGACACGCGGAAGACCCTGTGTGATATCTTCTGCCGATGCGATACCACCGGTATGGAAGGTACGCATGGTCAGCTGTGTACCCGGCTCACCGATGGACTGTGCAGCGATAACGCCGACTGCCTCACCGACAGATACCAGGTTGCCGTGTGCCAGGTTTGCGCCATAGCACTTTGCGCAGACACCCTGTCTTGCGCGGCACATGAGGACGGAACGGATCTTGATGCGCTCTACGCCGCAGTCCACAACCTTCTGTGCGTCTGCTTCGGTGAGCATCTTGTTCTTGGAGATGACCAGTTCGCCGGTCTGCGGATCGCGCAGATCGTCTACCAGATAACGGCCGACCAGACGCTCAGACAGCTTTTCGATCAGCTCGTTGCCGTTGCGGATCTCGTAGATCTCCAGACCATCGGTTGCACCGCAGTCCTGTTCGCGGATGATGACATCCTGCGAAACGTCTACCAGACGACGGGTCAGATAACCAGAGTCGGCGGTACGCAGCGCGGTATCTGCCAGACCCTTACGAGCACCACGGGAGGAGATGAAGTACTCCAGGATGTTCAGGCCTTCACGATAGTTGGAACGGATCGGCATCTCGATGGTCGCACCGGAAGTATTGGCAATCAGGCCACGCATGCCGGCCAGCTGACGGATCTGAGAGATACTACCACGGGCACCGGAGTCCGCCATCATGAAGATGGGGTTATAACGATCCAGGCCGTTCTGCAGCGCAGTGGTAACGTCGTTGGTTGCCTTGTTCCAGATCTCGATGAACCGCTTGGACTTTTCTGCCGCGGAGATATAACCATACTCGTATTCCGAGGTGATCTCATCAACCTGTGCATCTGCGGCGTTGACGATATCCCATTTTTCCTTCGGGATGATGGCGTCGCAGACAGCAACGGTGATGGCTGCCTTGGTGGAATACTTAAATCCGGTTGCCTTGATCTTATCCAACACTTCCGAAGTGGTGGTTGTGCCGTGAATCTTGATGCAGCGGTCAATGATCTGACCCAGCTGCTTCTTGCCGACCAGGAAGGTGATCTCCAGATCGAACTGCTTGTCGGAATTGGTACGGTCTACATAACCCAGATTCTGGGGGATATTTTCGTTGAAGATCAGGCGGCCGACGGTGCAGTCGATGATCTTGGATACCCGCTTTTCACCGATATCCTTGGTGATGCGGACTTTGATCTTGGCGTGGATGGAAACGTCGCCTTCCTGATATGCCATCAGGGCTTCGTTCACATCGCAGAACACCTTGCCCTCGCCCTTTTCGCCGTCCTTTTCCATGGTCAGGTAGTATGAACCCAGAACCATATCCTGTGTCGGAACTGCAACCGGACGGCCGTCAGACGGCTTCAGCAGGTTGTTGGCAGCCAGCATCAGGAAACGCGCCTCTGCCTGTGCCTCAGCGGACAGCGGCAGGTGCACTGCCATCTGGTCGCCGTCGAAGTCCGCGTTGAACGCAGAGCATACCAGCGGATGCAGCTTCAATGCACGGCCCTCTACCAGAACCGGCTCGAATGCCTGGATACCCAGACGGTGCAGTGTAGGCGCACGGTTCAGCAGAACCGGATGATCGTGGATGACATTTTCCAGGGCATCCCATACTTCTGCGGAAGCACGGTCTACCATCTTTCTCGCGCTCTTGATGTTCGCGATGACCTTGGTGTCCACCAGGCGTTTCAGCACGAAGGGCTTGAACAGCTCCAGCGCCATTTCCTTCGGCAGACCGCACTGATACATTTTCAGTTCCGGGCCGACAACGATTACAGAACGGCCGGAGTAGTCAACACGCTTACCCAGCAGGTTCTGACGGAAACGTCCCTGCTTACCTTTCAGCATGTCAGACAGGGATTTCAGCGCACGGTTATTCGGGCCGGTGACCGGTCTGCCGTGTCTGCCGTTGTCGATGAGGGCATCGACTGCTTCCTGGAGCATGCGCTTTTCGTTGCGGACGATGATCTCCGGCGCATCCAGTTCCAGCATGCGCTTCAGACGATTGTTCCGGTTGATGACCCGGCGATACAGATCGTTCAGGTCAGATGTGGCATATCTGCCGCCGTCCAGCATGACCATCGGGCGCAGATCCGGCGGAATGACCGGAACAACATCCATGATCATCCATTCCGGACGGTTACCGGACTGACGGAATGCCTCAACAATTTCCAGACGCTTCAGCAGCTTCACGCGCTTCTGACCGGAAGCCAGCCCAGCCAGCTCGGTTTTCAGCTCTGCTGCCAGTTCATCCAGGTCGATCTGCTTGAGCAGCTTCTGGATGGCTTCTGCACCCATGCCGGCTTCAAACTCGTCGCCGTACTTTTCCCGATAAGCGTTGTATTCCTTATCGGTCAGCAGCTGCTTCGGCACCAGTTCCGTGTTGCCCGGATCCAGTACGATAAACTTGGTGAAGTACAGAACTTCTTCCAGACGCTTCTGAGAGATCTCCAGCATCTGACCGATACGGGACGGTGTGCCCTTAAAGTACCAGATGTGAGAAACCGGCGCAGCCAGTTCAATGTGACCCATACGCTCACGGCGCACCTTTGCGCGGGTAACTTCTACGCCGCAGCGGTCGCAGATCTTGCCCTTAAAGCGGATCTTCTTGAACTTTCCGCAGTGGCACTCCCAGTCCTTGGTCGGTCCAAAGATGCGCTCACAGTACAGACCGTCGCGCTCCGGCTTCTGGGTACGATAGTTGATGGTCTCCGGACGCTCCACAGCACCATAGGACCACTCCCGGATACGATCCGGAGAAGCAAGACAAATCTTGATCGATTCAAAAGTGTTAAATTCCAAACCGTTACCTCCTAATATCAACGAGGAAACAGGGGAAGCGGACGCACCATTTCGTCCGCTGCCTGTCTGTTGGTGTATCTCGAAAGATCTGATCTTTCCGGCAGGAAAGCAGATCCAATCATTATTTTATGACCAAAACGATCACATCAGATCGTCATCATCCAGACCGTCATCCAGACCGAAATCGTCGCCGAGGAGATCGTCGTCGTCATCCTCTGCTGCTGCGCTGCTGCCGCCCAGGCTGCTGCCCAGCAGATCGTCGTCGTCCGGATTGCCTTCCTTAAAGGAGAGACCTGCGTCTTCCATGTCCTTGTCTACGCCGTCATACAGCATGGTATCCTCTGCATCGTCTGCAAAGCTTACCGGCTGCGGAATGATCGCCTCGTCCTCTTCAAAGTTGGACTTGAGGTCGATCTCTTCCTGGTTGCTGTCCAGAGCCTTGACATCCAGACCCAGGGACTGCATTTCCTTGATGAGTACCTTGAAGGATTCCGGCAGACCCGGCTTCGGCACATTCTGACCCTTGACGATCGCCTCATAGGTGTTGACACGGCCTACGGTATCGTCAGACTTTACAGTCAAAATTTCCTGCAGGGTGTATGCTGCACCGTATGCCTCCAGTGCCCAAACTTCCATCTCACCGAAACGCTGACCGCCGAACTGTGCCTTACCGCCCAGAGGCTGCTGGGTTACCAGTGCGTACGGGCCAACGGAACGTGCGTGGATCTTATCATCTACCAGGTGGTGGAGTTTCAGATAGTACATATAGCCGACGGTAACGCGGTTGTCGAACTTTTCACCGGTTCTGCCGTCGTACAGCGTAAACTTACCGTCCTCGTTCATTTCCAGAGCCTGCGGATTGATTACCTTCTGCATTGGCTTCAGATCGAACGGATCATCGCGGTGCGGTGCGTTCTTCTCGTTTGCTTCCCGGAAGCATGCACGGATATCACCCTCGTGTGCACCGTCGAATACCGGTGTCATGATGTGCCAGCCCAGTGCCTTGGCAGCCATACCCAGATGCACTTCCAGAACCTGTCCGATGTTCATACGGGAAGGTACGCCCAGCGGGTTCAGCACGATATCCAGCGGTGTGCCGTCCGGCAGGAACGGCATATCTTCTTCCGGCAGAATGCGGGAAACGACACCCTTGTTGCCGTGACGGCCTGCCATCTTATCGCCCACAGAGATCTTACGCTTCTGTGCGATATAGCAGCGTACCAGCTGGTTTACGCCCGGAGACAACTCGTCGCAGTTCTCACGGGTAAAGATCTTGACATCCACGATGATACCTGCCTGACCGTGCGGCACTTTCAGGGAGTTGTCGCGGACTTCTCTTGCCTTTTCACCGAAGATCGCGCGCAGCAGACGTTCTTCTGCAGTCAGTTCGGTCTCGCCCTTCGGGGTGACCTTTCCGACCAGAATGTCGCCGGCGTGTACTTCTGCACCGATGCGGATAATACCGTTCTCATCCAGATCCTTCAGCGCATCGTCGCCCACATTGGGGATATCCCGGGTGATCTCTTCCGGCCCCAGCTTGGTGTCACGGCACTCGATCTCCAGTTCCTCGATGTGTACAGAGGTAAAGACGTCTTCTCTTACCAGACGCTCGTTCAGCAGAACGGCATCCTCGTAGTTATAACCTTCCCAGGTCATGAAGCCGATGAGGGCATTCTTACCCAGAGAGATCTCACCGTCAGCCGTTGCCGGGCCATCTGCCAGCACCTGACCCTTATGGATCTGTTCACCGGCATCCACAATAGGACGCTGGTTGATGCAGGTAGACTGGTTGGAACGCTTGTACTTCTGGAGCACATACTTGTGGTTCTTGCCCTCGGTATCTGTCAGGACGATCTCGTCTGCGGAAACAGAATCGATCACGCCGTCATATTCAGAAACTACGCAGACACCAGAGTCTACAGCAGCCTTATACTCCATGCCAGTGCCGACGAACGGACGCTCGGTCTTGAGCAGCGGCACAGCCTGACGCTGCATGTTAGAGCCCATCAGCGCACGGTTTGCGTCATCGTTTTCCAGGAACGGGATCATAGAGGTTGCCACAGAGACTACCATCTTCGGAGAAACGTCCATGAAGTCAACGCGCTCGGCTTCGATTTCCAGGATCTGATCCCGGAAACGGCCTGCAACCTTGGCATTTGCAAAGTGTCCGTCCTCTGTCAGCGGTTCGTTCGCCTGTGCGACAATGTAGTTATCCTCCATGTCCGCAGTCATATAAACGACTTCGTCAGTAACGCATCCGGTTTCCTTGTCAACCCGGCGGTACGGCGCTTCGATAAAGCCGTACTGATTGATCCGTGCGAAAGTCGCCAGATAGGAGATCAAACCGATGTTCGGGCCTTCCGGCGTCTCGATCGGGCACATTCTTCCGTAGTGGCTGTAGTGTACGTCACGAACCTCAAATCCGGCACGGTCACGGGACAGACCGCCCGGGCCCAGTGCGGACAGACGGCGCTTGTGCGTCAGTTCTGCCAACGGGTTGTTCTGATCCATGAACTGGGACAGCGGAGAAGAACCGAAAAATTCCTTGATCGCGGAAGTGACCGGACGGATGTTGACCAGTGCCTGCGGTGTGATGACATCCATATCCTGTGCCTGGATGTTCATGCGCTCCCGGATCACACGCTCCATACGGGTGAAGCCGATGCGGAACTGGTTCTGGAGCAGTTCGCCTACCGAACGGATACGGCGGTTGCCCAGGTGGTCGATATCGTCGATATTGCCGATACCGTCGCACAGGTTCAGGAAGTAGCTGATAGTCGCATAGATATCATCCAGGATGATGTGCTTCGGCACCAGTTCGTCTGCGCGCTTGCGGATGGCGGTGCGCAGTTCGTTTTCGTCAACGGCGCTGTCCAGGATCTCGCGGAGTACGGAATAGCGTACCTTTTCGCTGATGCCCAGCTCTTCGCAGTCGAAGCTGACATACTTGCCGATGTCGACCATGCCGTTACCGATGACCTTTGCTTCCTTTTCCACAAAGCGGATCTCGTTCTCGCCGGACTCGGTCACGAAGTATTCCTTGGTCTCTGCCTTGATGTAGGCTTCCTTGACGCCTGCCTCCTGGATCTGCATTGCCTGATCGAAGGTCAGTGTCGTGCCGGCATCAAAGAGGATCTCGCCGGTCGCTTCGTCTGCCACCGGACGGGTCAGCTCGTGACCTGCCAGACGGCTGGCGATGCCCAGCTTTTTATTGTACTTGTACCGTCCGAAGCGGCACAGGTCATAGCGCTTTGCATCAAAGAACAGATTGTTCAGGTGCGTCAGGGAGCTTTCCACCGTCGGCGGCTCGCCCGGACGCAGCTTCTTGTATACATCGATCAGCGCATCTTCGGTGTTCTTGGTGGTATCCTTCTGGATGATCGTCTGAGACAGGCGCTCGTCATTGCCGAACATTTCAGCGATCTCTTCGTCAGAACCGATGCCCAGCGCACGAATGAATGCGGTGATCGGGATCTTGCGGTTTTTATCGATGCGGACATAGACCACATCGTTGGAATCCATTTCATATTCCAGCCATGCGCCGCGGTTCGGGATAACGGTAGCCTTAAACAGGTCTTTACCCGTCCGATCCTTTTCCGATGCGTAATAAACGCCCGGAGAACGCACCAGCTGAGAAACGATAACACGCTCTGCGCCATTGATGACAAAGGTTCCGCTTTCGGTCATCAGGGGGAAATCGCCCATGAAGATCTCGCTCTCCTTGACTTCACCGGTCTCCTTGTTCCACAGGGTCGCAGTTACACGCAGCGGTGCTGCATAGGTAACGTCGCGCTCCTTGCACTCTGCAATGGTATACTTCGGGGTGTCATCAATGCGGTAATCAGTGAAATTCAGCACCAGATTGCCGTTATAATCCGTAATGGAAGAAACGTCACGAAAGACCTCTTTCAGTCCCTTTTCCCGGAACCACTTGTACGAGTTCTTCTGTACCTCGATCAGGTTCGGCATTTCCAGAACTTCGTTGATCTTACCGAAGTTCATGCGAACGTTTTTCCCGCACTGCTTTGGCGTAACTTGCACCATTGGCGAAAAACCTCCTTAACTCTTTGTCAGACAAAAATCCGTCTGCCGCGCGCACTCACAGAGAAGCGGCTCTGCAAAAGCGCAGAAACTTTTTTGCATTTTCTTGAAAAAAGCACTTGACAGACGAGGGCGGAATGTGGTATACTATTCTGCTGAAATATGCATTTACACATTACGATACATTTTATTATTATATAATAGCCGCGCCTTTTTGTCAAGGGCGTTTTTTTATTTTTGTAGGAATGCCGCCGAAACCGCAGGATTTGCGCTGGTTTTCCGTCATCTTGCACAAGCGGCAGTTCCTCTGGTTCCACCGCGTCAGAGAAACCAAAAAAAATTTTTGCGTCCGGTTTACTTTTTCCGGAAATCATGGTATACTTAGAGAAGCACGGCGCAGCACAGCGCCGTCTGATGATTCTGAAAAAACGAGGTGAATCCCTCTTGTATACCCAAATCAAAAGCCTGGGGCTTTTCGGGCTGAACGCCTTTCCCGTAGATGTCGAAGTGAGCATGGGACGTGGCAAGCCGCAGTTCGAGATCGTCGGACTGCCGGACGCCTCTGTCCGGGAGAGCCGTGAACGCATCCGGTCGGCTCTGGCGTGTCTCTCCATTGCGCTGCCTGCCCGACAGATCACCGTCAACCTCGCTCCGGCAGATGTCCGAAAGATCGGCACTATGCACGACCTGGCGATCCTGCTGGGCATCCTGGTGTGCATGGAGCGCATCCCGCCCCAGCCGGATAACCGTTATTTCATCGGTGAGGTCTCTCTGTCCGGCCATGTCCGGAGCATCAGCGGTGTACTGCCCATGGCGCTCCTGGCGGCACAGCAGGGCGCAGCAGAGCTGTTTGTCCCGGCAGAAAATGCCGCAGAAGCTTCCGCAGTAGGCATGCCCATTTACGGTGTTCACGCGCTCAGTGACTTGATCTGCCACCTGGAGAACACCGCAAGGCCGGTTCTGCAGCCGCAGCCCACTTATACGCCGCAGCCGGAGGAATACCGGGAGGAGCTGGACTTCGCCGATGTCAAGGGACAGCAGAACGCCAAATACGCCCTGGAGATCGCCGCAGCCGGCGGTCACAATGCCCTGATGATCGGCAGCCCTGGCAGCGGCAAGAGCATGCTGGCAAAGCGCATCTCTTCGATCCTGCCGGAAATGACTCCGGCGGAGTCCATGGAGACTACCCAGATCTATTCCATTGCCGGACTTCTGGACGGCAAGCGTCCGCTGATGACGCGCCGGCCGTTCCGTTCACCCCACCACACCATTTCCGGTGCAGGACTGGTGGGCGGCGGCACGATTCCCCGGCCGGGAGAGATCTCCCTGGCGCACAACGGCCTGCTGTTTCTGGACGAGCTGGCGGAATTTGACCACCGCACCCTGGAGATCATGCGCCAGCCCCTGGAGGATCGCCGGGTCACGATTACAAGAGCGTCCGGCTCAGTCTCCTATCCCTGCTCATTTATGCTGGTGGGCGCGATGAATCCCTGTCCCTGCGGCTATTACGGCCATCCCAAGCGGAAGTGCACCTGCTCTGAGAAACAGGTGCGGCAGTATCTGAACCGCATCTCCGGGCCGCTGCTGGATCGCTTCGATCTGCACATTGAGGTCGAGCCGGTATCTTTCGATTCCCTTTCCGCCAAAACCAAGGCAGAATCCTCTGCCGTTATCCGGGAACGGGTACAGGCGGCAAGAGAATGGCAAAACCAGCGTTTTTCCGGAACGAATATTTTCTGTAACGCAGCCATCCCTGCCGGAATGCTGCAAGATTTCTGTCCCATGGACGACGGCGCAGCGACGCTGCTCCGGGCGGTGTTCGACAGGCTGGGGCTGAGTGCCCGCGCCTATGACCGCATTCTGAAGGTCGCACGGACGATCGCCGACCTGGACGGCAGCGAGATCATCCGGAAGCAGCACATTGCATCTGCCGCGCAGTTCCGCAGTCTCGACCGAAAATACTGGGGCACCGGCGGCTGACGCGCTCCCCTTTTCTGAAAGGATACAACATGAATCGACTTTATCAATCCAAATCCGCCAAGCGGGAAAAGCCCATGAATCCCCTGCTCTCCTACTGGCGGCGGCTGGACAAGCCGCTTATTCTGGCGGCGCTGCTTTGCTCTGCCCTGAGCATTGTCCTGCTGTACTCCATCTGGCAAAACCACATCATCAGTTCTGTAGGCTCCAGCTATTACCGGACACAGCTGCTCTCCTGCGGTCTGGGTATGGCCTGCCTGCTGGTGCTGTCCGCCATCGACTATCATAAGCTCGTCCGGCTCTGGTTTCTCTATGCACCCATCGCCCTGATCCTGACACTGCTCACCTTTACAGCGCTGGGACACAAGCGCGCCGGCGCAGATGACCAGGCGTGGCTGAATCTGGGCTTTATCCAGTTCCAGCCCTCTGAGGTGCTGAAGCTGGCGTTTATCCTCACCTTTTCCCTGCATCTGGCGAAAGACGAGAAGAACATGAACAAGCCCCTGCACATGCTGCTGCTGTGCGTACACGGCGCGATCCCCACAGGGCTTATTGCATTGCAGGGTGACTATGGTACTGCCATTGTCTTTGCGGTGATCTTCCTGGGAATGCTCTTTGCCGCAAAGATCTCCTGGAAGTATGTCCTGGCGTTTCTGATCGCCATTCCGGCGGCGCTGATCGCTGTGTGGAACTTTCTGTTGGGAGACACCCACAAAAAACGTATCCTGGTGCTGCTGCACCCCGGCACAGACCCGGAAAACATCGAGTATCAACAGGATCGCGGTTTGGAAGCGCTCTCCAACGGCAAGATCTTCGGCGTGGGGCTCCATGCCGGCAAGGAAAACTACGTCTCCGTCCCGGAAATTCACAACGACTTTATGTTTGCACAGGTGGGACAGGCACTGGGATTTGTCGGCGCGATCGCCGTCATTCTGGTACTGACGTTCCTGTGTCTGAAAATCCTCTACGACGGCTTCCGCACCAAGGACAAGCTGGGCATGTTCATTTGCACCGGCGTATTCTGCATGCTGTTTATCCACTGCGTCATGAACATCGGCATGGTGCTGAAAGTCGCTCCGGTTATCGGCGTGCCGCTGCCCTTCGTCAGCGCCGGCGGTACAGCCACAGTAAGCATGTACATCGCCCTGGGACTTGTAGTCAGCGCCTATGGGCACAACGAGAAAAAATACCGGGTGTTTGATTAAAGAAACACTGCGCAAGCTTTGTGCGGTGCTGCATAAAAAACCGGCTGTGAAGTACTTTTTGAGACTTCACAGCCGGTTTTTTGTATTTGGTTTTGTGTTTGGTATTATTCCACAGATTTCAGTGCGTCCAGCATATCCACATTCCGCAGTCTGCGGTGGATGACCGTGCCGAGTACGGCGGTGATCGCAGCGATCAGCACAAACGGTACTACAAATGCACGGGCGGAGAGTGCCGGATTGAACATTACCTCATCCGGCGGCACAACTGTAATGATATACTGATAGAGCCAGTCTCCGGTGAGATATCCCACCAGAATGCCAAGCAGTGTCAAGATGATGGTCTCCCGGTAAATATAGAGGGTGACCTCCTTGTCATAAAAGCCCAGCACCTTGATGGTGGAAAGCTCCCGGATCCGCTCGGAGACGTTGATATTTGTGAGGTTATACAGAATTACCACGCCAAGAAGCACTGCAACAGCGATCAATACCCACATGATCTTGTTCAAAGAGGTAACGATCACGTTGATCTGGCTGATCATGGTGGTGTTCTGGACAATGCCGGCGATACCGTCCAGCTTCATGAAGGAAGCCGCAACCTCGTTGGCGTTGTCCGAAGAGCTGTCACACAACTGAATCAGATAAGCATTCGGAGAAAATGTCTGCCCGGAGAACTGTGTATAATACGACGGGCTGACGAACAGGAAGTGTCCGGTATACATCTCTGTAATCCCGGCGATCCGCATCTCCTGCGACGTTCCGGCAGCGTCTTTCAGCGTGATGGTATCCCCTGCGGAGACATCCAGCAGCTTGCCGAGCCGCTCGCTGATGACAACGCCGTCGTCTGTCAGCGCAATGGGGTTTCTGGTCTTTCGCTCGTCCAGAGAGATATAAGAGGTGAACGCCTCAGTATCCTCCGGGCAGAGCAGTTTGATGGTCTGGCTGTCCTGGGATTTCCCGGCAGTGACGGAATACTCTTCATAGTAGATGGGCGCATAGCTTTCCACTACGTCTTTATCCGACAGCTTTTCGTTGATTTCCTGCTGTTCCTCGGTGTCCAGATTGTCATTTTCGGCGGCGATCAGGTCATACTGGATGATCTCGCCGAACTGCCGGTCGTTGATGCCGGAGATGGAGTGCTGTACGCTGAGTCCGGCAAAGAGGATGGTCACAGAGCCGCAGACGCCAAAAATGGTCATCAGCATCCGCTTTTTGTAGCGGAAAATGTTTCGTGCCGTTACCTTGTGAGTAAAGCTCATGCGGTTCCAGATGGGCGTGATGCGCTCCAAAAGGATCTTCGAGCCGTTTGCCGGCGGCTTTGGCTGTAACAGCGCTGACGGCTTTTCCTGCAACTCTTTCTTTGCCACCAGCACCGCCGGAAGCACGGTACTCAGCATAGCAAGGATCACGGCGATGACTGCCCATTTCAGATGGAACGGTGTCTCGATCTTCGGCACGGTGAACCCGTGGGCATAAGCGTTGTTGGCGATTCTGGGGAGCAGATACAGTCCGGCTGCAATGCCTGCTGCTGCGCCGATCAGACCGGAAAACAGACCGTAGAGGGAGAACTTCTTGATGATGTCGCGTTCTTCATAGCCCAGGGCTTTCAGTGTGCCGGAGTTGATGCGCTCCTCATCCACGAACCGTGTCATGGTGGTAAGCGTCACAAGCGCCGCCACAAAGTACATGAAAATCGGGAACACGTCTGCCAGCGCATCCACAATGTCCGAGACGCTGTTATAAGTGCGGTAGCCCTCTGCGCCGGGGATCTCACGCCGGGTATAGACCGAGAAGGTCGGAAGCGAAAGCTTATCTACATCCGCCTGGGCATCGTCCAGTTCTGCATTGCTGTCTGCGATCTCGCTGTCAGCATCCGCTTTTTTGTCGTTGTATTCCGCCAGCTTTTCCTGATACTCCTGCTTTTTCTCCGCAAGAGTCTCTTCGGCTTCGGTGATCTTGGTCTCGCCGTCTGTGCGCTGGGTTTCCAGTTTCTGTTTTGCCTCTTCCAACGCCGTTTTACCGCTCGCCAGCTGTTGTTCGCCGCTTTTCAGTTCCGCTGCCTTGGTGTTATATTCGCTCTGCTTTGCGGCAAGCTGCGACTTTGCGCTGCGCACCTGTGCCGATGCCTGAGACAACTGATTTTTCGCAGCAGTCAGGGATGCGGCGGCATCGTTCAGCTGTGTTTCTGCGCTGTCCAGCTGTGCTTTCGCCGCCTGAAGCTGTACGCTTTTGCTGTCCAGTTCCTGCTGTGCAGCATTTATTTGCGCCATGCCCGGCTCGTACTGCTGGCTGAGAAACGCGTTATAGCTGTCTGTGGTCTCCTGGAGTTTCGCCTGTGCCACATTCAGCTGTGCGGTATACTGCGCCTTTTCCTCTGCGGAGAGCTGCGGATTCTGCACTGCCTGCTCCAATTGGGAGACACCGGCTTGCAGTTCAGCAATGCCGTTTTCGTACTGGGACTTTGCCGCGGTCAGTTGTGTGCGGTTACTGTCCAGTTCCGTCTGTGCTGCGGAGAGCGCATCGGCGTTCTGCTGGTATTCTGACTGCTTTTCTGCAAAAGCAGCCTTTTGGGTGTCATATTCCGCTTGCTTTGCAGAGAGTTCCTGTCTGCCGGCAGCGATCTGGTTTTCGGATGATGTGATCTTCGCCTGCGCTGCATCCAGCTGCTTCTTGGCAGCGGAGAGCTGCGCCTTGCCGTCTGTCAGCTGTTTTTCGGAATCCTCCAGTTTCTTCTGGTTCTCGTCGATCTGCTGCTGGGCTTCGCTGACCTTGCTGTCCAGTTCTTCCCGGCTGTCCTGGATCTTCTGCTCTGCCTCCTGGATCTGCGTTTTGGCATCGTCCAGTTTGGTCTTGGCGTCATCCAGTTCGTTTTCTGCATCGGCGATCTGTTGTCTGCCGTCGTCGATCTGTTCCTGATACTCCGACTTGACGGCGGCAAGCCGCTGTTCCGGTGCATCTTCCAGCAGCGTTTCCAGCTGTGTCTTATGCGCCTGTATCTTATCGGTGTACGCATCGGAGTGCGGGTCGAGATCCTGAGTATCCGCAAAGGTGAGCCGCGCGATCATGTAATAATCACAGTCAAAGGCATCCGCTGTCACGACGGCATAGCTGTTCAGCTCACCGGAACCGGCGGTAGACTGCCCCTGGTTCACACAGGAGATGATCTCTGTGGAATGGACAAAGCCCGTAATGGTGAAGGTATCGTGTTTCAGCACCGTATTCCCGGAGGTGTCTGCCTTTTCCTCGAATGTGATCTGGTCACCGATCTGATAATCGCCCTTATCGGCATCGGCAAAGGCGATCTCGTCCGCCGTTTCGGGGAGTCTGCCGCTGACCACCTCATACTGGGAGATATCTTCATCCAGAGAGAAAATACGGCAGCTTTCTGAGGTATCTTTCAGCACCACGTCTTTCAGATAGCCATAGGTGACGTGTTCTGTCCCGTCCAGGCTGTCAATGGTTTTCACATTTTCCTGGTCGATGCCCATACTGCCGATGACAGACAGATCTGCGGCGTGGTACTGCTGGAGATAGTCGCTGCTGGTCTTTCGCATATCCGGGCCAGTGACCTGCAGACCCACCAGGGCAAAAGAACCCAGGGCGATGAGGCAGGCAATAGAGATAAACCGTCCCTTGGACTTGGCGAAGCTCTTTTGAATGTCTCGGTTCAGTGCTTTTTTCTTCATGACGATGCACCTACCATTCTATATCTGCGATTTTTTTCGGGCTGGGATTTTCCTCGATGCGGCTGACCCGTGCATCGTGCATATGAATGACCCGGTCTGCAATGGGTGCGATCGCCGCATTGTGGGTGACAATGACCACAGTCGCGCCCTTCTGCCGGCTCATGTCCTGGAGAATTTGCAGCACCTGTTTGCCGGTGTTATAGTCCAGTGCGCCGGTAGGCTCGTCGCAAAGCAGGATCTTCGGGTTTTTGGCAATGGCTCTGGCGATGGCAACACGCTGCTGCTCACCGCCGGAGAGCTGTGCCGGAAAGTTATTGATGCGGTCGGCAAGCCCTACGTCTTTCAGCACAGTGACCGGATCCAAGGCATGTTCCACGATCTCAGAGGCAAGCTCTACGTTTTCCTTTGCCGTCAGGTTCTGCACCAGGTTGTAGAACTGGAACACAAATCCCACATCGGTACGGCGGTATGCGGTCAGCTGGGTGCGGCTGTACTTGGAGATGTCCCTGCCGTCCACAATGACCTTGCCGCTGTCGTTGGAATCCATGCCGCCGAGGATGTTCAGCACCGTGGATTTTCCGGCGCCGGAAGAACCGAGAATGATGGCGAGTTCGCCCTTTTCCACAGAAAAGGAAACATCCCGGTTGGCATAGATGGTACTGCCGCCCATGTGATAGGTCTTGCAGCTGTTTATCATTTCGATATAAGCCATTTTGCATCGCTCCTTTTTGAACTTTCTAAGAACCTGGCTTCACAAGCGTGTGCATGTGTCTTGTGAATCCAAATTCTAAGGCAACATCGTGCAAAGCCGCCGGGCGGGTTTTGTGCGATGTTGTTTAATTCTATTTTACCCATTTGTCCGTCAAATTGCAATGGTCAATATGGGGCGTTTGGGTAAATTTCGGACAAATGTGGCATAATTGATGGGCAAATGTCCGGAAAAAATGGTTGATTTCTTTGTTGGACAGATGTATAATAAAACCACTGGGAGGTGCAGCCATGAAACATGAAGTAACCACATTCAACACCAAAAAGATGCTTTCCGCATCGCTCAAGCACTGCATGGAGCAAAAATCGCTGTCGAAGATCACGGTAACGGATATTGTCACCGACTGCGGACTGAACCGAAAGACGTTCTATTATCACTTTCAGGATGTGCCGGATCTGCTGAAATGGACACTGGAACAGGAGGCGGTGGATGTTGTCAGGCAGTTCGACCTGCTGAATGAACTGGAAGCGGCGCTGCGGTTTGCAGTGGGATATATCCGGGAAAACAGCCACATGATAAACTGTGCCTATGATTCTATTGGAAGAGACGAACTGAAACGCTTTCTGAACCATGATTTTCAGAGCATCGTGCTGTCTATTGTGGAGCAGATCGAGGAAAAGGAGCACATCCGCACGGATCCGGATGCCAAGAAGATCATCTGCAACTTTTATACAGAGGGCATGGCAGGCGAACTGGTAGACCTGTTGAAGTCCAAGGATGCGGCACAGGACGAGAAGAGCATCCGCTGCATTTCGCTGGTGGTGCGTGCATCGCTGGAAGCTGCGGTGAAAAGCTGCAGTAAGATGCAGCAGGCGTGAGAATATGAAAAAACCGTCTGGTCGATGCGGATCAGACGGTTTTTGTGTTATTGTAAAGGGAATAGCGGTGAGGGTCACTCCCACTCCTCAAATCACCCTCCATATTAAACAATTTTGTTTAGGAGATTTGAGTTGTGGTATCTCAATTATACATTTTGTTCTGTATTGTACTTGGCTGCTGATGCTCCGTTATCATTTTGTTAGCACGTTTGATAATGAGCTGTGCAACTTGTGGAGGCAATGTGTGTCTGGTGGCTTGCTCCTTATTTGGTATTATAGCGCAGGTTGAGGTGGTTTGTCAAGTGCAGTTCAAACATATTAAATATTCAAGTCAGTATCGGGATTAGTGAACGAATCTTCAACTGTTGTTTTTATTTTTACAATCTCATCGTAGCACTTTTTTTTCGTTTCAAATGCCTTTTTAAGAGGAAGTATGAAACTATCTCTTATATAATCAGATATTTCAGGTATTTTAAAATCATTAAA
>CAVAQT010000023.1:0-39957 GCA_963590855.1 Ruminococcus bromii | reverse complement strand
TTTCTCTTTTGTCAATTATAACATATTTCTCGATTTTTTTCGTGCGGTTGCCCTGACAAAAAAACCGCACTGTATTTCACAATGCGGTCGTTTTTATCAATGGCAAAAATCCAGACTTATGCGTTTGGTTCAACGATAATTTCACGGTGCGGTACCGGTGTTGAGAACACGATCTGTGTGGAGGTGTTTCCAAATCGCTGGATTTTTCCGATAAATGTGTCCAGTTCTTGTGTGGACGGAAATGCTACCTTAATCAACATGGAATATACACCGGTAATGCAGTTGCACTCCAGTACATTCGGACAACTGCTGATAAACGGGTAAAACTCCGATTTCTGATCCGCAGATAATTCCAGATTGATAAAAGCGGTAATATGATAGCCCAGCTTCTGCCGGTCAATGACTGTGTTATAGCCCAAAATGATTCCCTGCTTTTCCAGTTTGTCAATTCGGGAAGAGACTGCCGGAGCAGACAAGAATACCTTGGACGCAAGGAGCTTCAGCGGTGCTCTGGCGTTTTCCTGTAATAATGTGATCAACATGGCATCGATTTTATCCATGAATGTATCGCAACCTTTCCTTGATTTAGAGCATTTCCATCTGTTGATATGCTCTGCTTCGCTTTTCTGTTTTATATTTTATAGTATAGCAAAAAAATATGTCGATTTGTTATCTGATTTATAAATTTTCCGTCAGAACTTCACTTTCTTATTTTTTCAGGCTGTCAATCTTATTTTTTGTTTGCTGAATCTCCTGCAAACCGTTCTGAAAGTAGTCCTGTGCGTCACTGAGCAAATGATTGACGTATTTCTCAGCAGCCTCTTTGATATCGTTGGATCCGTTCTGTGCTTTTGTCAGCATATCCAGTGCTCGTTTTTTTGCTTCCTGCAAAATTGCCTGTTCAGACAGCATTTGTTTGGAGCGCGCTTCTGCGTCCTGAATGATTGCCTCTGCCTTCTGCCGTGCCTCATTGATGATGCGGTCACAGTCAGAATCAATCAGTTTTGCACGTTTGATCTCTGCCGGAATATGTAAATGGGCTGAATTTAACAGTTCCCGCATCCGATCCGCGTCGATCACTGCCTTGTGTGCAGCAAACGGAATGGTACGAGAGCGATCCAACAAATCATCCATATCATCCAAAATTTCTTCTATGTTCATGACAGCTTCTCCTTTACCAATCGATTCACAATCATATCTAAAATTTCAGGCGGAACAAAATGGCTGATATCTCCGCCAAACGCCGCAATTTGCTTGACCACGCTAGAGCTTAGATACATGTTCTCAGAGGTCGTGGTCAGAAAAACGGTCTCTGCGCCGGCATAAAGCTTTCGGTTCGCCAGTGCCATCTGAAATTCGTATTCAAAGTCACTGACTGCGCGAAGGCCCTTTACGATTGCCGTAGCACCGGCATCCTTCACATAATCTGCCAGGAGTCCATCCGAAATATCAACTGTTACATTGGGGAGATCTCTGGTCACGCAGAGGATCATGTCCTTTCGCTCCTGCGAAGAAAAGCAGGCATTATTTTTCATAATGTTTTTCGATACCAGCACGATCACCCGGTCAAACAGCTTAGAAGCCCGTGTGATAATATCCAGATGCCCTACCGTAACGGGATCAAAACTGCCCGGACAAACTGCAATTCGCTCCATATTACGCCTCATCCCTTCTGCACACATAAGTTGTCACTGTGATTGCACCGTATTTTTTCTGCTTTTTCTGCACCAATTCTGCTACTGCCTCCGGCATTTCCAGCCCTGTTTCATGTTCGCAGATCACGATGCCGTCAGAGTTCATACACTTTGCCAAGAGCGGCAGCAGCTTTTCATGAAAGCCTTTGCGATAAGGCGGATCCAGGATCGCAACATCAAACCGCATTGCAGTGGTCTGCAAAAAGGACTGCGCTTCCATTTGATGCAGCTGCGCCTGATCTGCCAAATGCACAGATTCCAAATTTTCCTGGGTCATCCGGAGAGAACGCGCAGAATTGTCTACAAATACCGTACTGTCTGCACCACGGCTCAGGGCTTCGATTCCCATCTGACCGCTCCCGGCAAACAGATCCAGCACAGCTGCTCCCGGCAGATCAAACTGGATCGCCGAGAAAATCGCTTCTTTGACCTTATCTGTTGTCGGACGGACATCCATACCTTCCAATGTTTTCAGTTTTCTGCCTTTCGCACTGCCGGCAATTACACGCATATGCATTCTCCTTTTAAAAAGCATCTCGGAAATATTGTGAAACGCCTGTTTTGGTGCACATTACAAAATCATCCGAATAATGCTCTAAATTCATACCTTTTTATTATACACCGAATCGGTGCAAATGTCCAGCTTTTTTCATGAATTCTTTCGGAAAAGATGCGTTTCTCATGGGCTGACCATTTCCTGGATCACCGCATAAAGCGCTTCTGCCGTTTGCCGGTTGATGCCTGCTGTAGATTCCAGTTCTTCCAATGTTGCCTGTTTGAGGTTCGCCAGCGTCTTAAAGCGAAGCAGCAGCTTCTGTGCCTTTTTCTCACCAATGCCGCGTACCTTTGTGAGTTCCATCTGATAGGAGGACTTCGCGTGAATGCTATGCATATAGGCGACAGAATAGCGGTGCACCTCATCCTGGATCTGGGTGAGCAAATGGAACGCAGCCCGGTTGGCAGACAGCGAGATCTCTCCGCCGGCACCGGATATGGCGCGTGTGCGGTGCTTCTGGTCTTTTACCATGCCAAACAATGGCACATGCAGGTCAAAGTCCCGGAGCACCGGCGCGATGGTGTTGACATGTCCCTGTCCGCCGTCCAGCAGAATCAGATCCGGCAGACGGGAGAAACCGGGATCATCCTGCGCCACATAATGCTTCAGGCGGCGGGTCAGAGCCTCTCTCATGCAGGCATAGTCGTCCTGTGTGACGTGCTCTTTCATGCGAAAACGCTTATAGGCTTTCTTCTGCGGCCTGCCGTTTTCAAATACGACCATGCCGCATACCATGGAGGTGGAGGACAGATTCGAGATATCGTATGCTTCGATATACTGCGGCGGCTGTGCCAATCCCAAAACATTTCCCAGTTCTTCCAGTGCCTGCACTTCCCTGCCGGTTCGGTTAAAGCGGATTGCCAGTTCTTCATTGGCATTGTTCCGGGAAAGCTGCACAAACTGGCAAAGCGTTCCTCTCTGCGGAACCGTGATACGCACACGAGCACCTGCATACTCGGAAAACAGCTTCTCATACATTTCCTGATTTGGCAGTGAAAATTCCAGCACAATATTTTTCGGAATATCCGACCGATGGTGCTCATAATACTGCGTCAGATAGGAATTCATTACCTCTTCCCGGGGCGCATTTTCCTGGAAAAAGAAAGTTTCTTTATCGAACAGTCTCCTGCCCCGGTAGCGCAGAATAGAAACACACTGTGTTCCGCCGTGTTCTGCCATGGCGATAATATCCGCTTCTTCCAACGCGGCATCCATGATCTTCTGTGTCTCTCCGGCTTTTGTCACGGCTGCGATTCGATCGCGGAGCATTGCTGCCCGTTCAAAGTCCAATTCCTCCGCGGCATGTTCCATTTCTGCCTGCATGCGCTTGACAGAATCTGTACTCCCCATCTGGATATATTCTTTTGCCTGGTGAATCATTTCGGCATAATCTGATTGAGAAACACAGCCGCGGCACACACCCATGCACTGTTTGATGTGATAATTCAGACAGGGACGCGTTTTCTTAAAGTCCTCCGGAAAGCGCTTATGACATGTCGGCAGACGAAATACCCGGTTGGTCTCCCGTGCAGTTTCTCGTGCTACATAACCACTCATATATGGGCCGAGGTAATCGCCGGGTTTTTTCTTATTTTTCTCAACTGTCAGTCTGGGATACGGCTCATCGGAAAAGCAGAGATAAGTGTAGCCTTTGTCATCCTTCAGCAAAATGTTGTATTTTGGCTGGTGCTGTTTGATTAGGCTGCACTCCAGCACAAGGGCTTCATATTCCGAGTCGGTGACAATAAAATCGTAGTCATACACATGTTCTACCATACTTGCCACTTTAGGCGTATGGTCGGCAGACTCCCGAAAATAACTTGTCACACGATTTTTCAGATTCTTTGCCTTTCCGACATAGATGATCTCAGACTTCTGATTCTTCATCAAATAAACACCCGGAGATGTTGTAAGCTTTGCGGTTTTTTCCCTCAGTACAGGTAAACGACAATTCATAACAACGCCTCCGGGTGTCGGTGCCTGATCTCAGGCAATTTTATTACAATTATGACAGTGCTTTCAGTGCACGCTGTCCAATATCATTTCGATAATGTGCATTCTCGAAAGAAATAGTCTTTACGCCTGCATAAGCAGTTTCCAGTGCTTCCGGCAATGTCTCAGCAGTTGCAGTAACGCCGAGCACACGGCCGCCGGCTGTCAGGAATGTTTCTCCATCCAGCTTTGTGCCTGCGTGATAAACAAAACAGTTTTCAGTCTGACCGTTTTCATCCAGGCCGGAAATCGGCAGACCGGTGGTATATTTCTTCGGATAGCCGCCGCTTGCCATTACAACACACGCTGCACAGCCACTCTTCCACTGAATATCCAGCTGATCCAATGTACCATTCCAGATCGCCAGCATAATATCTACCAGGTCGGTCTCCAGCAACGGCAGAACTACCTGTGTCTCCGGATCGCCGAAGCGGCAGTTATACTCGATCACTTTCGGGCCCTTTGGTGTCAGCATCAAGCCGAAATACAGACAGCCGGTAAATGGTCTGCCCTCTTCCTGCATGGCGCGAATGGTGGGCAGGAAAATAGTATCCATGCACTGCTGTGCTACTTCCGGTGTATAATACGGATTCGGTGCAACTGTGCCCATACCGCCGGTATTCAGACCCTGGTCACCGTCCAATGCACGCTTATGATCCATGGAAGAGACCATGGGCTTTACAGTCTTACCGTCTGTAAAGCTGAGGACAGATACTTCCGGGCCGGTCAGGAACTCTTCGATAACGATCTGAGAGCCGCTCTCCCCGAAAATCTTGTCCTCCATGATAGAAGCAATGGCATCGAACGCTTCCTGTTCATTCTGTGCAATGACAACGCCCTTGCCCAGTGCCAGACCATCTGCCTTAATGACAGTGGGATACGCATTCTTTTCTTTCAGGTAAGCTTCAGCTGCCTTTGGATCGTTGAACACACGGTATTCCGCAGTCGGAATATGATACTTCTGCATCAGATCCTTGGAGAACACCTTGCTGCCCTCCAGGATCGCAGCCTTTTTGTTTGGGCCGAATGTCATAAAGCCTTCTGCCTGCATCGCATCTGCCATACCCAGAACCAACGGATCATCCGGTGCAACAAAGACCAGATCCACTGCCAGTTCCTTTGCCAGCTTTACCATGCCGTCAATATCTGTTGCCTTTACCGGAAAGCACTTGGCATACTTCGCAATACCGCCGTTGCCCGGAGCGCAGTACAGTGCATCGACCTTCGGGCTTTCTGCCAGTTTCATGACGATGGCATGTTCTCTTCCGCCGCCGCCTACAACTAAAATCTTCATGCTGTCTTTCCTCCCGGATCAGTGATGGAACAGACGGATGCCTGTGAATGCCAATGCCATATTGTACTTATTGCAGGTTGCAATAACATGGTCATCTCGGATAGAACCGCCCGGCTCAGCGATATACTGTACGCCGCTCTTGTGTGCGCGCTCAATGTTATCACCAAAGGGGAAGAATGCGTCAGAACCGAGGCAAACCTCTGTGTTCTGCGCCAACCATACCTTCTGTTCTTCCTTCGTAAAGACTTCCGGCTTTACCTTGAAGGTATTCTGCCATACGCCGTCCGCCAGAACGTCCATATACTCATCGGAAATGTATACATCAATGGCATTGTCGCGATCCGGGCGGCGAATGCCGTCTACAAATTGCAGACCCATAACCTTGGGATGCTGACGCAGCCACCAGATATCAGCCTTATTGCCGGCAAGACGTGTGCAGTGGATACGGGACTGCTGTCCTGCGCCGATACCGATTGCCTGACCGTCCTTGACATAGCATACGGAATTGGACTGTGTATATTTCAGCGTAATCAGGGAGATCATGAGGTCTCTCTTATACTTTTCCGGAATGTCCTTGTTGTCAGTTACCACATTGGACAGCATCTCTTCGTCGATCTTGAGGAAGTTGTGACCCTGTTCAAATGTGACACCGAATACTTGTTTCCGTTCCAGGTCAGCCGGACGATATGCCGGATCGATCTGGATAATGTTATAAGTGCCCTTGCGCTTGGACTTGAGGATCTCCAGTGCTTCCGGCTCATATCCCGGCGCAATGATACCGTCAGAAACTTCACGCTGGATCATTTTTGCAGTCGGTACATCGCAGACATCCGACAGCGCAATGAAATCGCCGTAAGAGGACATGCGGTCTGCACCTCTGGCTCTTGCATATGCACACGCCAGCGGAGACAGTTCACCCAGATCATCAACAAAATAGATCTTTTTCAGCGTATCCGACAACGGTGCACCTACTGCTGCGCCTGCCGGAGAAACGTGCTTGAAAGATGTCGCAGCACACATGCCAGTAGCTTCTTTCAGCTCGGATACCAGCTGCCAGCCGTTGAAGGCATCCAACAGGTTGATATAACCCGGCTTGCCGTTCAATACAGTGATTGGCAGATCGCTGCCGTCCTCCATATAGATCCGGGAAGGTTTCTGATTCGGATTACAGCCGTATTTTAACTGCATTTCATTTGCCATGGGAAGTACCTCCTTACTGGTTCTTGTTTACGATTCTGGTTTCAGCCTTTTTCGTCTTGAGATCAATGTAACGAACAAACAGAGACACCTTATTATCAGCATTCAGGCTGCTCCACAGCATTTCTGTAAATGCATCAATATCGCCAGAAACAGCGATTTTCTGCGGCTCACCAGAAAAGCTCGGCAGCGGATTGCCGTCGCCCTCATAGGTATGGATAAAGTGTCCGACTCCGGCAATGGGATTGGAATAAGAGAAAGTGTATCTCTGGCAGGAGGACGGGTCTCCGTCTGCGCTCTTCAAAATGGAAAGCGCATAGGAGAAACCATTGTTGCTCTGGTCGATAAGACCGGAAATGCGCGGTGTGTAGTTCGGTGCATCCGGCTCGAACTCCCGGGTACGCAGAGACTCTTCAAAAGTTTTCCCTGCCTGCATCAAATCATACACAGTATCTGTCTGATCACCATTGGTAACAATGGTATAGTCTCCCAGAACGCGAACCGGCGCGTAGATAATCAGGCTAGGATCTACCATCTTAGACGGATCAAATGCCTGAGTGCGAATGCCTGCGCCGTCCTCTACGAACACGCGGTTACGGCTGTTTTCACTTCTTCCCATAATAAAGTATGCAGAAACAGCGTAATTTCCGTCTTCCGAGCGACCCAGTACAATACCTCTGCCCGGATAAGAATTTTGCTGCAGTTCCTGCTGCAATGATGCAATTTTCATAGCTTCCTCCTGCTTTTGGCGGATATGCTCCGCATTTCTTTCGACATTACTGCCGTTACTCTTTAATCAAAACGGTTCTGCCTCTGACCTCCAGACGATCATTGCAGAACAGATCCACCGCCTGGGGCAGAATTTTCCATTCTGCCTGTTCCATGACGCGTTCCTGCAAGATCTTCGGGGTATCTCCCGGCAGCACCGGAACGGGCTGCTGCAGGATGATCGGCCCATCGTCTGCCACTTCATTGACGAAGTGTACCGTTGCGCCTGTATACTTCACGCCGCGCTCCAGGGCAGCTTCATGGACACGCAGTCCATAAAAGCCATTGCCGCAGAAAGACGGGATCAGAGACGGGTGCACATTGATGATCTGATTATGATATGCCCGAATGATGCTTTCATCCAGAATCGTCATAAAGCCGGCCAATACGATGAGGTCAGCGTACTCCTGGAACAACGCTTCCAGAAGCACCTTATGGTAAACTTCACGGGACGGAAAATCCTTTGGCACGATCACGCGTGTACCGATGCCGTTTTCCTTGGCACGAGTCAGAGCATAAGCATCCGGATTCGACGAGATCACGCAAGTGATTCTGCCGTTTGTGATGCGTCCGCTCTTTTGCGCATCGATCAGTGCCTGGAGATTGGTTCCGCCGCCGGAAACCAGCACAACAATATTTTTCATTTTTGCTCTGCCTCTTCTCTTTTACTTGAGGATAACGCCCTCGTCAGATGCCACCAGTTCACCCAGAACATAAGCATTTTCACCAGCTGCATTCAGAATGCGGACTGCCTTGTCAGCATCTTCCTGTGCCACGCATACCATCATGCCGACACCCATGTTAAAGGTATTGAACATATCGTGTTCCGGAATCTTGCCAGTCTTTGCGATCAGGTCGAAGATCGGCAGAACCTGAACATCGCTGCGGTCGATCTTTGCAGACAGACCCTTTTTCAGTGCGCGCGGAATGTTCTCATAGAAACCGCCGCCGGTGATGTGTGCGATGGACTTCGGTGTTACCTCTGCCAGCAGCTTCTGAATCGCGTTGACATAGATCTTGGTCGGTGTCAGCAGGCATTCGCCCAGTGTGGTTCCCAGATCTGCAAAGTGACGTGCCAGATTCTGTTCATTCACAGTAAATACGTTGCGGATCAGCGAGAAACCGTTGGAATGAACACCACTGGACTGCAGTGCGATCAGCACATCACCTTCCTTCTGGCTGTCCATGTTCAGGACCTTGCTCTTATCGACAACGCCTACTGCGAAGCCGGCTACATCATATTCATCTTCCGGATAGAAGCCCGGCATTTCTGCGGTTTCACCGCCGACCAGAGCACAGCCGGACTGTACACAGCCCTCTGCCACACCGGAAACGATGGATGCAACCTTTTCCGGAACATTCTTGCCCAGGGCAATATAGTCCAGGAAGAACTGCGGTTTTGCACCGCAGCAGATGATATCGTTGACGCACATTGCGACACAGTCGATACCGATCGTGGTGTGCTTATCCATCAGAAAGGCGATTTTCAGCTTGGTTCCTACGCCGTCTGTACCGGAAACCAGTACCGGCTGCTGCATTCCTGCCACATCCAGTGCATAGAGGCCGCCGAAGCCGCCGATGTCCGTCAGAACATTTGCTGTCATGGTTCTGGCAATATGGGACTTCATCAGTTCCACTGCCTTGTAACCGGCAGTGACGTCTACGCCTGCCTTTTTATAGCTTTCCGAATAGCTTTCCATTTTTGTGTTACCTCCAAAGTGTGATGGGAAACCGCCTTTCGCAATTTCCGGTTATTCGCCTATCTTGCTTTCAAATTTATCCTTTGGCATTTCCGCCGGCACTTCAATGGGATAATTGCCGGTAAAGCATGCCGTACAAAAGCCGGTCTGCGGTGTCATTTCCGGCGTTGCCAGAGACTGTACGCCTTCGATGCTCAGATAGCCCAGAGAGTCCGTGCCGATGTGTTCACAGATCTCCGGAATCGTCATCTGACATGCGATCAGGTTTTCCTTGCTGTCAATATCCACGCCGAAATGACACGGATTTGTAAACGGCGGGCAGGAAATACGCATATGCACTTCTTTTGCGCCAGCCTCACGCAGCAGATTGACAATACGCTGACAGGTCGTGCCGCGGACAATGCTGTCATCCACCAGAATGACGCGTTTTCCGGCAACAACGCTTTTCACGACGTTCAGTTTGATCCGCACAGAATTGGTGCGCATCTTCTGATTCGGCTGAATAAAGGTTCTGCCTACATAACGGTTCTTAATGAAGCCGACCTCATACGGAATGCCAGAAGCCTGAGACAGACCCAATGCAGCATCCAGACCGCTGTCCGGAACACCGATCACCACGTCTGCATCCACCGGATGCTCTTTCCAAAGAAGCTTTCCGGCGCGGATGCGGGCATCGTGCACTGTGCAGCCGTTAATGACAGAATCCGGGCGCGCGAAATACACATACTCAAACACGCAGAGCGACGGTTTCTGACCACAGTGCGTCCGGATGGAGCGAATCTCCTTGCCGTCTGCTACAACGATCTCTCCCGGATCCAACTCGCGTTCAAACGTCGCCTCTACACTATCCAACGCACAGGTTTCCGATGCAAATACCACACTGCCGTCTTTACAGCGCCCCATGCAGAGCGGACGGAAGCCATTGGGATCTCTTGCAGCGATCAGCTTTTGCGGCGACATTACGACCAGAGAATATGCGCCTTTCAGGTCATACATGGCATATTCCACTGCCTCTTCGATGGAGGAGCGCTTGAGCCGCTGTTCTGTTACTGCATAAGAAATGACTTCGGTATCATTTGTGGTGTGGAAAATCGCGCCGCGCAGTTCGTACTTGCGCCGCAGTTCGTGTGCATTGACCAGATTTCCATTATGTGCAATGGACATCGGCCCTTTCACATGGCGCACAACGATGGGCTGCGCATTGGAACGGCTGGGCTTTCCGGTAGTAGAATACCGCACATGACCGATCGAAATATTCCCTTGTCCGAGCTTTTCGACCTGACTGCGGTTAAATACCTCCGGCACCAGTCCGAGATCCTTATGGTGGGAGAAAACGCCCCGGTCATTGACTACAATGCCGCAGCTTTCCTGCCCTCTGTGCTGAAGCGCATAGAGCGCCACATATGTCATGGTGGCAACGTCCGTTGTATGAGGCGAGATCACGCCGAACACGCCGCATTCTTCATGCAGACCTGTCTTCAATTACAATCATTCCCTTCCGTTCCAGCAATACGAACACAACTGGCAGTCGGGCTTTCCTACGGCACGGATCGTGCCTTCCAGCGACTGAAATTCCAGCGACGTCAATTGGAGACGCCGGCAGATCTCATCCCGGAGCAGCTTTCCTCGCTCTGTGTTAGAGTTGCTGTACTCGTCAATATGCTGCAAACCTGCAACGCCCTCATTTTCATCAATGATCTGGCGTGCGATCAGTTCCATCTCCGAAGTGCTTCTGGAGAAGTTCAGATATTTACAGCCGTACATAATCGGCGGACAGGCAGAACGCATATGAACTTCCTTCGCGCCGTTTTCATAGAGAAACTCAACGGTTTCCCGCATCTGTGTGCCCCTAACAATGCTGTCATCTACGAACAAAAGCTTCTTGCCCCGAATCAGCTCCGGAACAGGAATGAGCTTCATTTTCGCTACCCGGTTTCGCATGGACTGATTTGCTGGCATAAAGCTTCTCGGCCATGTGGGTGTATATTTGATAAAAGGTCTCGCAAACGGGATACCGCTGCGGTTTGCGTAACCAATGGCATGAGGAACGCCGGAATCCGGAATGCCGCAGACGTAGTCTACATCCGGGAGTTTTCCGTTTTTCATGTCGTTCTCCGCCATGATCTCGCCGTTTTTGGTACGCATCACTTCGACATTCACGCCCTCATAGCAGGCAGTGGGATAGCCGTAATATGTCCACAGGAAAGTACAGATCTTCATCTCATCTGTTCCCTCGTAGAGGATCTCATAGCCGTCCTTTGTCAGTTTTGTGATCTCTCCTGCCATCAGTTCGTGACAGGTTTCGTACCCTAATTTTTGATATGCAAACGATTCAAAAGAGAAGCAGTATCCGTCCGCACGCTTTCCGATCAGGATCGGCAGCTTACCTGCCTTGTCCCGTGCACAGATGATGGAGTCCTCTGTCATAATGACCAGGGACATAGTTCCCTCGATCTTGCTTTGCGCATAGCGGATGCCCTCTACAAAGGTCGGTTTCTGCGCGATCAGTGCGCCGATCAGACCGCCGGAGTTGATGTTGCCGCTGCTCATTGTTTCAAAGTTTGCACAGCCCTTTTCCAGAAGTTCTTCCGAAAGAGCATTTGCGTTCTGGATAATGCCGATAGAGCAAACTGCATATAAACCCAGTTTGGAACGCACCATGATCGGCTGCGGATCTGTATCGCTGATACAGCCGATGCAGATATTGCCGCGCATTTTTTCAACATCCTTCTCGAACTTTGTCCGGAAAGGAGAGTTTTCGATACTGTGAATATTCCGCTGGAATCCCAGATCTGCGGAATAGGATGTCATGCCGCCCCGTCTTGTCCCAAGATGCGAATGATAGTCCGTCCCATAAAATACGTCCAGAATGCAGTCGTTTGCTGAGACTGCACCAAAAAAGCCGCCCATGAATTACTCACCAAAGATGCGCTTCATGACTTCCTGATAAGCCTCTTCGGTACCGCCCATATCTCTGCGGAAGCGATCCTTATCCAGCTTTTCGTTGGTCTTGACATCCCACAGACGGCAGGTATCCGGAGAGATCTCATCTGCCAGGATGATTGTGCCGTCAGACAGGCGGCCAAATTCGATCTTAAAGTCGATCAGACGGATGCCGATGGACAGGAAGAACTTCTTCAGAACTTCATTTACCTTGCGGGTGTAGTTCTTGATGGTGTCGATCTCTTCCTGTGTTGCCAGACCCAGAGCCAGTGCGTAGTCATCGTTGATGAACGGGTCATTCAGTTCATCGCACTTGTAGCTGAATTCCAGGATCGGGCACAGCAGATCCTTGCCCTCTTCTACACCCATGCGCTTGGAGAAGCTGCCTGCCGCAACATTACGAACGATAACTTCCAGCGGTACGATGGAAACTTTCTTTACTGCGGTTTCGCGGTCGCTCAGTTCCTCTACCAGGTGTGTCGGAACGCCTTCTTTTTCCAACTGCTTCATGATGTAGTTGGACATACGATTGTTGACTACGCCCTTGCCGACAATTGTACCCTTCTTTTCGCCGTTAAATGCGGTTGCGTCATCCTTGTAGTCTACGATAACAACATCCGGATTTTCAGTTGCGTATACTTTCTTTGCCTTGCCCTCATAGAGCTGTTCTGTTTTTTTCCAATCAGCCATTTTCTGTTCCTCCAAAAATAAAATTGATTTGATTTATTATGACTCAGCAGTTGCTGTATTCTGCTGAAATTTTTGCATCCTTTGCCTTTACGCCCTGTTCCATGTCAGCCTTCATCTGTTCCAGTTTGGCATCGATCTCCGGGTCAGACAGTGCCAGCATCTGTGCTGCGAGAATCGCTGCGTTTGCTGCGCCGTCGATTGCAACTGTTGCCACTGGGATGCCCTTCGGCATCTGTACAGTTGCCAGCAGTGCGTCCAATCCGTCGAGAGTAGACGACTTTACCGGAATGCCGATCACTGGCAGTGTGGTATGTGCCGCCAGAACGCCGCCCAGATGTGCTGCCTTTCCGGCAGCGGAAAGAATCGCGCCGAAGCCGTTTTTCTTCGCATTGGACGCAAATTCTGCTGCCAGCGCCGGAGTCCGGTGCGCCGACATGACATGCACTTCATAAGGGATGCCGAACTTGTCCAGTTCTTCCAGTGCACCCTTTACTACCGGCAGATCGCTGTCACTGCCCATGATAACCGCTACTTTTTTTGACATATGTATTCCTCCAGATTCAGAGTTGCGGCAGTGCCGCCGCAATGTGCTGCACTGCCTGAAAGCTTGCTTTCACAAGCCCGCCGCAGGACAAGGCGCCCTGCTTATATGAAATCAGAACGCAAAGCATTAAGCGTACTTTGCTTCTGTTATCACCCAAATTTGCTTGCTGTTTTTCTCCATCTTCACGGACAACGTGCGAGTTTCTGTTCCCTTTTCACCGCCGCGGAGTGTCACTTCTGTCTGCCAGTTCAACACCGGCATCCCGGCATCGTTTTGGCCTGCCGTCAAATAAAGCGTAGATTCTACACGCGCCACTTTTCTTTCCTGAAGCGCCGCGCCGCCGAGCACTGCATTTTCATACTCCTGCCCGGTCAGTTCCTTGACCTGGTCAAAGTCCTGTGTCTTTACCATTTCCAAAAACTGTGTCATCATATCTGCACACGTTGTCCAGTCCTCCGGTGTCAGCAGTGCCGCATCTGTCTTTTCCGCAGACGCGGTAAAAGAGATCGTATCGGTTTTGCGGGAAAGTTCGACCCGAACCAACTGGAGAATCTCCTTTTCCAGAGAATACTGAAAAGCATCCGCGCCGCGGTTCAGTGTCAAAAGTGGTTTTTCCCATGTGCTGCTGTCCCAAACCATGGCATCGGCAGCGCAGAAGTCATGGTCATAGAGTACCACTTCGTCGCTGTCTGCCAATTCTGCCAGATAGTAGGAATCCGTGAGTGCATAGACGTTGCGATACACGAATGGTGCTGCCACATTGCCGTCCAGATCCAAAACGCCCACACGGTTTTCTTTTGCAGCAGCAAGATATTCTGTGCCGATAAAAGAGAGTTGCTTCCATTCCGGATCCAGAATCGTGTTTCCGGCAGCATCTGCTACGCCGTAAAGGCCGTCATCACCCTGGATGACTGTGTTGCCGTTGGGATTTACCGCAGCATCGGAAGTGTCACTTTGCGCCGTGGCAGATTTTTTGGAAATGTTCACAGAAAAGCTGACAGTTGCAACAATCAGGATCACCAAAACCAGAACCAGAATGCCGGCAGCCAGCCGCGTATGTTTGTTCATTTGCAACGCTCCTGCTTAGTCATCCAGTGTTTTGCGGACATCCTTTTCGGTTTCCTGCACCAGATAAATCGGGCGCTTTTTGGTTTCCAGATAGGTCTTCGCCAGATACTGACCGGCAATGCCAACACAGAACAGCTGTAAGCCGCCCATAAAGAAGATCGCGCAGATCAAGGTTGCAAAGCCCTGTACCGGATCACCGAACGCCAGCTTTTTGATAATGATAATCAGGATCATCACAAAAGCCACCAGGCAGCTCGCCACCCCGAGGATGGAAGAGATGGTCAGGGGTGCTGTGGAAAACGCAAAGAAGCCGTCCAGTGCATAGCGGAACAGTTTCCAGAAAGACCAGGTGCTTGTACCTGCCGCGCGCTCCACATTCTCATATTCAATGTATTTGGTACGGAATCCCACCCAGCTGAAAATGCCTTTGGAGAACCGATTGTACTCCTTCATCGACAGGATAGCATCGACCATCTGCCGCGTCATAAAGCGGAAATCCTGCGCACCGTCTACGATTTCTGTCTGCGAAATACGCTTCATGATCTTGTAGAACTTCCGGGAGAACCAGGAGAGCAGCTTCGGCTCACCTTTTCGGCTGACACGGCGTGTCGTTGCGCAGTCATACTCTCCGCTCAAGACGATGTTGTACATCTTTGGCAGAAATGCCGGCGGATGCTGCAAATCAGCATCCATAATGACAACATAATCACCGGTGGCATTTTCCAGTCCGGCATACATACCGGATTCCTTGCCGAAGTTCCGGGAGAACGAGATATAACGCACGCGTGTATCCTGCTTCGCCAGTTCCCGCAGCTTTGCAAGTGTACCGTCCCGTGAACCGTCATTGATGAACAGCAACTCAAAGTCAGTATCTGCGTGCTCCGCCCGGATCTGATCCATTACCTTTTGAATTTCTATGTAAAACAGCGGCAGGACTTCCTGCTCGTTGTAACATGGCACAACAATCGAAATCTTTTTCATGGCATTCCTTTCCATTTCACAGCTTCCCCTTGGAAATCAGCTGTTTTATTTCGCGTATCCTGACAACTTTTTTTCGTTTCCATGACACGCCTTTATTTATTATACCACCTTTTCAGACATTTTACAATACCCTAACGCGGATATTTTTCGATTTTTTCTCAGCGGCGTTTCAAAAATCGTTCCAACTGCTGCTTATAATTGGAAGAACGGTGTGCCATTTGGTCTACCAACTGAAGCAGCTTTTCCTCTGTCACCAGATCCAGTGCCTGCACTTCACTCTCCTGCATCGTACAGTCCTCCAGGGAAAATGTCGTCTTAATATAGTAAACGTCATGATAGCAGCTGCGCCGGCGATCCCGGAAAAGAAACTGCATTTTCTCACGAGGCAGCGTCAGACCAACTTCTTCTTTTGCCTCCCGAAGAGCACCGTCCAGGCTGGTTTCTCCGGCATCCACTGCACCGGCGGTAATGTCCCATTGTCCGGGGCGTGTTGCCTTTGTATCCGATCGCTTCTGGATCAGAAAAAGCCCGTCCTGATTTTCCAGGATCACATGGGCACAGAGAAAGTAGTCTCCCTTGGACAGAAATGTGCTCCGCTCTGCTGTTCTGCCGGTTCGGTTCCCTTTTTCATCGTAAATGTCCAGAATTTCCATATTCAGCCACTTCCCTTTCTGCTTGTGTGGTGTTGCCACTGCCCGCGGTTGCTCTTATGTACGAATGCCATTGCTGTTTCACTTCTCTCCTATTATTGTAGCATGAAAATCTTTCCGGCTTCAAGAAACATTTCTGAATATTCTTTAAAAAATACCGCTTTAGCAGAATAAAACGCTTTGAAAAATCTGCTTTCTGAAAATTACATGAAAATTTGGAAAATCTGCTTTTCATTTCTAATAAAGTATGCTATAATAAAGCTTATATCCATGAATGTCAGCGGCACAGCAAATTTTTCCGCGGTGCTGCTTCAAAAAGGAGGACGGCTCTATGTCAAATTGGAGAGAACGCCTGATGCGGTTTATGCAGGGCAGATACGGCGGAAACGATTCTTTTAACAAGGCGCTTTTCGGCGTGTTTCTGTTTTTTCTGCTGATTGCCATTTTCACAAGCCGAAGCAGCGCTGCAAATGCCATCTGCAACCTGATTGCAATTGCGGTGCTAGTCTATTCCTATTACCGTATTTTTTCCCGAAATATAGAACGCAGACGGGCAGAGAATGAAAAGTTCCTGGAACTGACTGCGCCCATCCGGAACTGTTTCGGCAAAAAGAGCACGGATAAAACACATCGTATCTTCCAATGCCCTCAGTGCGGACAGAAAGTGCGCGTTCCAAAGGGTAAGGGAAAGATCGAGATCACCTGTCCGAACTGCCGCAACCGTTTTATCAAGCGGAGTTAAGCGATGTACGGCTATATTCGGGCATACAAACCGGAGATGCGATTCCGGGAATATGATATTTACCACGGCTGCTATTGCGGACTATGCGAAGCGCTGCACCGGCGGCACGGCACAGCGGCACGGTGGACGCTGAGTTATGATATGACCTTTTTGATCCTGCTGCTGACCGGGTTGTATGAACCGGAGGAACACAAGGAAGCGCACCGCTGTATGGCGCATCCGTTGCAGAAAAATCTGCATATTCAAAGCGAGATCACAGACTATGCGGCAGATATGAGTGTCCTGTTGTTTCATGACAAATGCATGGACGACTGGAATGACGAGAGAAAACTTACGCGCCGCGCTGCCGCCGAAATGTTCCGGAAAAGCAATCGGCGCATTCGCCGGCAGTATCCGGAAAAAAGTCGTGTTGTACAGGAAGAACTGGAAAAACTGCACCGGATGGAACGCGCCGGCGAAAC
The DNA here is from genome assembly GCA_963590855.1 of Ruminococcus bromii. GTDB lineage: Bacteria > Bacillota > Clostridia > Oscillospirales > Ruminococcaceae > Ruminococcus_C. The sequence continues at coordinate 22,677 of CAVAQT010000023.1, read as the reverse complement.
AAACCCGGAGCTTCCGGCAGGCTGTTTCGGCACATTGTTGGGAGAACTGTTTGCCTGGAAAGAAGATGTATGGGCAGACACGCTGCGGAAAATCGGCTTTTATCTGGGCAAGTTCATCTATTTGCTGGACGCTTATGACGATTTGGAACACGACCGCAGCAAAGGGTGCTACAATCCGTTTCTATCGGCAGATACAACAGAACCGCAGTTTTCGCAGACCTGCGAATCACTGTTGAAAATGATGATGGCATCCTGCGCTGAAGCATTCGAGCGCTTGCCCATCCTGCACTATGAAGAAATCCTGCGAAATATCTTATACGCCGGTGTCTGGCTGAAATTTTATCAGCGAAAAAAAGAACGAGAAGAGAATCAGGAGAAACAAAAACATGGATCCATATGAGGTACTGGGAATTTCCCGAAACGCCACCGACCAGGAAGTAAAAAAGGCTTATCGCGCCATGAGCCGGAAATATCATCCGGACGCAAACGTAGATAAGCCAGATGCAAAAATGTACGAGGAAAAGTTTAAACAGATCCAGCAGGCATATCAGACCATCATGGATGAGCGTCAGCATAAGACTTCCGGAAACGGTTATGGCGGATTTTATGAGCGGCGCTCTGCCGCAGGAAGCGGCGACGAGAACAGCGTACACTTGCAGGCGGCGGTAAACTTTATCCGGAATGGCAGATTCACGGAGGCTGTCCGGGTTCTGGATGGTATCAGCAACCGAAATGCACAGTGGTACTACGTTTCCGCTGTGGCAAATTCCGGCGCCGGAAACAACGCGACTGCATTGCAGCATGCAAGAACCGCGGCACAGATGGAGCCGAACAACTATGAATATCAGAAATTGATACAGCAACTGGAGTCGCCCGGCTTCTCCTATCAGCAGATGCAGCAGCCTTATATGGGAAGCGGCTTCGACGACAGCGGCTGTGTCCGTTGCTGCGCGGCGAACATCCTGTTGAACCTGATGCTGGACTGCTGCTGCAATTGCTATTAAAAAGATACAGAACTGCCATGAAAACGGCAGTTCTTTTTTTGGAAGATTTGCACAAGTTTTTTCCGAAAACTGTACCATCTGAGAAAAATATCGGGCGGTCTCGGATTTTTCACGGAAAAGTGTTTACTTTTCCATCGGAATATGGTATGATGACAAGTGAGGTCATACCAATTTCCGAGGCAGCTTCTCCTGAAGCCGTCTCAAAGAATGAGGAGGTTCTATGATGTTTTTCAATCATAAAAATACAGAGCAGGAACCCACACAGGGTTCTAATCCATTTTTTTATTATGGCGGAAATTATCCCGGAGAAACATCAGAACCTTTTTATCATTCCGGTATCAAAAATTATAATCTGCGTGTCTCTGTTTCGACTCATATCGGAAAGGTGCGCGGCAATCATGAGGACAACTTCTATCTGGAAGGACTCTACATGAATGATATTTTTCGGAATGATTTTTCTGCGTCTTATACCATTCATTACGCGGACGGCATGAGTTTTGCCGTTTTTGACGGTATGGGCGGTGCTGCATACGGCGAAGTCGCGTCTGAGATCGCCGTACAGACCCTTCGCAAGTATGAGAAAAAGCTGAAACACGCAGACGGGACACGCATGCTGGATCAGCTGATTTCTTCCTATACTTCGGAGGCGAACAATGCGATCTGTGACATGCTCACAGAAAAGCACTGCCAAACTGGCGGAACCACCTTTTCTATGCTGTATTTTCTGGGTGATGCGGTGAAGCTGTATTATCTGGGTGACAGCCGGATCTATCGGTACCAGGGCGACACCTTGACGCTCCTGACCCGAGACCACACCGTGGCAAATCAAAAGGTTGAGGCCGCAATCTATACAGAAGAAGAAGCGAAGCACAGTCCCGATCAGCACCGGCTGACGCTGTTCATCGGTTCTGACCGCAAGAAGGTTGGGTTAAATGCGGACAGCAGACCCCCCTTGCCGTTGGAAGTCGGCACAAAGTTTGTGCTGTGTACCGATGGACTGACCAACATGTGCACGGATGAAGAAATTGCAGAGCTTCTGGCGCAGAATTATTTCAATGAAGCCGCAGTGCTGGTGCAAGCCGCACTGCAAAACGGCGGCGTGGACAACATCACCTGCATTGTATTGGAGGTGCTCCCTGCCACGCAGGATAAAGGAAACGATGAGTAATGTTTCCGCTCCGGTATCTCTGTCATAATAGAAAAAGCGGCACACGGGACAAAATCACCGTGTGCCGCTTTTTGTTATCTGTCAAGGCTGTCGGAATCAGTTCAGATCCGTTCTACCTTCATCATATTTGTGGTATTGGAAACACCTACCGGTGCGCCGGCAGTGATAACAACGATATCCCCCTTATTGACCAGATCAGACCGCAGTGCAGCATGAATCGAGGAATCAAACAGTGCATCGGTATTTGCCACTTCGTCCACCAGCATGGGATATACGCCCCAGCTCAGATTCATCTGACGCTGTACCCGCTCACTGACTGTGCAGCTGATAATCGGACAGCATGGACGATACTTCGAGATTTCCCGTGCAGTCACACCGGACATGGTTACTGTCAGAATTGCAGCTGCATCCAGGTCATGTGCTGTGGTCACAGTTGCATGAGCGATGGCGTTAGCAATGTCTGCATTTTTCTTGGTACGGCTTGCGGAATGCATGCCCTTATAATCGATGTCGTCTTCTGTAGTGCGTGCAATCAAGTCCATGGTACGGACAACTTCTACCGGAAAAGCGCCGGCAGCCGTCTCACCGGATAGCATAATGGCGCTAGTGCCGTCGTAGATCGCATTGGCAACGTCTGTGATTTCCGCACGGGTTGGACGCGGATTGGTAATCATAGATTCCAGCATCTGAGTGGCTGTAATCACCTGTTTGCCCGCTTGGTAGCCCTTGCGGATCAGCTGCTTCTGCACTGACGGAATCTGCTCGAAAGGAATCTCAACACCCAGATCGCCGCGGGCAACCATGATGCCGTCAGATGCTTCCAGGATCTCATCAATGTTCCGGACGCCCTCTACATTTTCGATCTTTGCGATAATGCGGACATCAAACCAGCCCAGGCTCTGAGTATATTTTCGCAGATAGTCGATATCCGCAGAGGTGCGGACGAAGCTGGCTGCAATAAAGTCGAAGCCCATCTTGGCTGCAAATTCCAAGTCGTTTTTGTCGCTCTCACTGAGGTACGGCATGGACAGCTGTACGCCAGGCACGTTGATGCCCTTATTGTTGGAAAGGACGCCGCCGTGAATCACATGACATACGATGTTTGTTGCATTTACCTTTTCAACAACCATCTCGATCACACCGTCATTCACCAGAATGTGCACGCCTGGTTTCACATCTCGGGGCAGATTTTTAAAGGAAATGCTGCCGATCTTGTCATCACACAGTACATCATCCGTTGTCAGTGTGTAAGTATCTCCGGTCTCAATGGTGACTGGCTTATCATCCACAAAGCGTCCTAGACGAATTTCCGGGCCTCTGGTATCCATTAGTGTGGCGATCGGCAGTCCCAGTTCCTTTCGCAGACGAACGATCTGCTCAAAGCGTCCCTGATGGGTCGAGTGGTCACCGTGGGAAAAATTGAAACGGGCAACATTCATGCCAGAAAGCATGATCTGCCGCATCACAGAGTCATCATCTGTTGCCGGCCCGATCGTACAAACGATTTTCGTCTTTCTCATATGATTCACACATCCTTTTGTTCTTGTATGGTTTCTTAAACTTACCTTTATAGTATAACACAAAAAGCTGCAAAAGAAAAGTTAAATTTCTGAAAAGTATTCGGCGTTTGCTTTTGCAGAAAAAAGCGTTTTCATGCATTTTTCTTCTTTTTTAAAGATGAAATCGATTACCAATGCACTTTTGCTAAAAATGCGTCCAGATTTTCGGAAAGAATTGCGCGATTTTCCGCATCTGTCAGCCCCAGGGCAAAAAAACGTTCCAATTCCTCGTGATAATTCCACATGGGATAGTCCACGCCAAAAAAGCAGTTTTCCGCACCGAAGTGTGCGATCAGCTTTCGGATCTCCTCCGGCGGCAGAAACGGCAGGCTGCTGCTGGTGTCAAACCGCAGACGTGCATCAGGCTGCAAAATAGCATTTGCTTCTTTCCATTGTCCCCAGCCGCCGAAGTGCGCCGCAATGATACGCAGGCGCGGAAACTGGCGCAGCACCATTGCCAAGCGATATGGATGGGAAAAATCAGACTTTGCATCCCCCATGTGCATCAGGATCGGCAATCCTGTGCTCTGGATCATATCATACATGGGATAGGCCTTGGGGTCGTCTATGGGAAAGTTCTGGAAATCCGGATGCAGTTTAATGCCGTTCAGCTGTAACTGCTGCAATTCCTGGAAGTCCTCTTCTACATGATCGGCATAAGGATGCAGTGTGCCAAATGCGGTACACATCGGATACGCCGCAGCACAGGAAGCCAGAAAGCTGTTGATGGAGTGCACCTGCGTCACAGTAGTTGCCGGAGAGCAGATCAGAAAGTGATCTACACCTGCCTGCATGCCATTTTCCAGCATTTCGGCAACTCTGCCGTGATACTGCATCGGCAGATCATAGAAATGAGAAATGCCATCTGTCGCCTTTTCCGCGATCTTGTCCGGAAAGACATGGGCGTGTGAATCTGTGATACGATAACCGTTTTTCAAAGTGATTCCTCCTCCAGCTTTTTGATCTTCGGGTGACTTGCCATCAGCCGCTTGGTTCCTACCTGATCGAAGCCGACTTCTAGCATAGCATCATTTGCCATTTTTGTAATTGCCAGCACCGTGCCGTCTCCGAAAGAGGCATGACGTACCCGTTCTCCTACATGGAACACCTTTGGCACGGCCTGATACTTCTTCGGTTTCGAGGATGCCATCTGCTGTTGGAGAGAAATGGATTGCAGTGATTCCGGCTTCCGCGCAGAGATACCGCGCAGCGACTGCTTCTGTGAGGTCTCCTGATTCAGGAGGCTGCGGTCGATCTCCGTCAGGAACTGCGACTGCGGATTGCGCATGGTCATACCAAAGAGCATGCGGCTCGCTGCCGTTGTCAGCGTCAGTTTTTTCTTGGCACGGGTCAGCGCCACATACGCCAGACGCCGCTCTTCTTCCAGATCTTCCTGTGAATCCATGCTTCGGTTTCCGGGAAAAACGCCCTGCTCCATGCCGACCAGATATACATTCTGAAATTCCAGACCCTTTGCGGAATGCACTGTCATGAGCATAACAACATCCTGATCTGGCTCGTACTTATCTACATCGGTATACAGTGAGATCTCTTCCAAAAAGCCGCCCAGGGACGGTTCTTCCGCTTCTTTCTCATAAGTCAGCATGGAGGACTTCAATTCCTCGATATTTTCCAGGCGGAAGGTGCCTTCTTCTCCCATATGCTCCAGCGCTTCGCGATAGCCCGTCTTTTCCAGAACGATATCCAGGAATTTCTCCAATGGCATCTCCCGTTCTGCGGCGATCAGTTCTTCCCAGATCACAGCAAATTTTTTCAGAGCAGCTGCCTTTTTGGAGAGCACCGGATACTGATCCACATTTTGCATGACTTCCAGCGGTGAAAGGTGCAGATCCTGGGTGATGTTCTGGATCAAAGCCAATGTTGCATCACCAATGCCGCGCTTCGGTTCGTTGACGATTCGTTCAAAACGCACCCGGTCATTGGGATTTTCCACGATGCTCATATATGCGATAATGTCGCGGATCTCCTTGCGGTCATAGAATCGCGTACCGCCGTAAATGCGATAGGGCACACCGCTGCGCACCAGAGCACGCTCCAGCATATTTGATTGTGCATTCATCCGGTACAAAATGGCATGGTCGCTGTATTTGCTGCCCTGCTTCACGCTGTTTTCGATCTGCTTTACCACATAAGCAGACTCGTCTGCTTCGTCCGAAGCGCGGTACCAGGTGATCTTCTCCCCTGCGCCGGCATCCGTCCAGAGGTGCTTTTCCTTTCTGCCGTCATTGTTGGCGATCACACTGTTGGCGGCATCCAGAATGGTCTGGGTCGAACGGTAGTTCTGCTCCAGCCGAATCACCTGACAGTTGGGAAATTCCTCTTCAAATCCCAGGATATTTTCAATGGTTGCGCCACGGAACCGGTAAATGCTCTGGTCATCATCGCCCACAACACAGAGATTTCCGCTGGCATGTGTGAGCAGCGAGATCAACTGATACTGGGCATGGTTGGTGTCCTGATATTCATCCACCAGGACATAAGGAAAACGATACTGGTATTTCGCCAGTTCTTCCGGGAATCGCCGGAACAGTTCCACCGTCAGGTAAATGATATCATCAAAGTCCAGTGCATTAGATTCCAGCAAATGCCGCTGATAAATGGCATACAGCTTTGCAATGGTGGTCTGCCGATATTCTCCGCCGGCATTTTCCAGCATCTGTGCCGGAGAGATCATGGCATCCTTTGCTCTGCTGATTTCCTGGATCACACTGCGCGGCGGAAACTGTTTTTCTGAAATATTGGCATCTGCAAGGCAGTTTTTCATCAGGCGGCGTGCATCATCAGCATCGTAGATCGCAAAGTCACTGCTATAACCCAACAGAGAAATGCTGCGGCGCAAAATCCGCACACACGCCGAGTGAAAGGTAGAGGCGTTGACGGATGAGGCGATCTCTTCGCCAAGGGTGCTCGCCAGACGCGCACGCATCTCTCCTGCTGCTTTGTTGGTGAAAGTGATCGCCAGGATGTTCCACGGCCGAATGGAAGAAATGGCGAGAATCTCCCGCAGGCGGTCAGCATCTTCCGAAACCGTTCCGTCTATGTACGCCTGAAGCCACTGGGCATCCTCTTCCAGCAAAAAGCCGTCTGCTCTGGCATAGCCGTCCCCGAAGTAGATCATGTTGACAATGCGGCTGATGATCGCAGTTGTTTTACCGCTTCCTGCGCCAGCAAGCACCAGAACCGGGCCGTTTACGGAAAAAACTGCCTGCTGTTGCTGCGGATTCAGGGAACTGAAATACGTTTGGAATGCTTTTTGCTTCAGCGCAATGCACTCTGCTTCTGTCATATTGGTTACGCTCCTATTCTCATACGCTTTCCTGCGTTTGGTTTTCTGTCACATGTTTCTATTATACCACATTTCATCCCATTTGAAAAGACATCCTCCAAAACTTTTTCTCGCAATGCGGCGAAGATGCGGATTTTTCCAGTGTTTTCGCCATTTTTTCTGCATTGACGTTTTGCGCTGTTTCAGGGTATGCTATTAGAGTGTATTGACACTTCCAGGCGTGTCTGTTCTAATGACAGCAAGACCGGCATAAACTGAACGCAGTGATATCGTCAGAAACAGGACAAGGAAACACAGGAGGTATTTCATGAAACAACATGGTTTGATTTGGTGTGCTGCAGTGCTCCTTTGCAGCAGCATTTTTTCCATTCCGGCAGGTGCAGAAACTTTCGTGCCCGGCGGAAGCGCTGACCGAACAGCAGCAGAGGCATATGCATCCTGGATGCAATTCAGTACGCCTGACACTGACACGCCGGCGATCGATACTGACGGCTGTCTCAACTATGCCCTTGCCAAAATGAGCGCTCGGTATAATCTCCCCGTAGAAGGGGTCGATCTGCTCTCAGATTCTTACAGCTATTACACAACCTTCGTGCAGCAGATCCTTTCCGGCAGCGGCAAAAAAATGGATCAGCTGGCAGAAACCTATGCGGCGTTTCTCACCAGAGAGGAAAGCGTCTGGCTCGCCGGAAGCATCGCAGAGCGCGCGCAGCAGGCATATGCCGTTTGTGCAGAAACTGGTACAGACCGCTCGTGGTGCTATGTGCTGCAAATGACAACGGCATCCGGAAGCGATCATTATGTGCTTGTGGATGATGTGGACACCGAGCAGGAGCGGCTTTGGCTGCTGGACTCCGGCTCGCGCTATGTTCGCTATCTGGGCGATACAATGTCTTTGGAAAAGGGATATTCTGTTACAGCAGTGCACCCGTTCCGCATACAGCAGATGCCCGGTGATACAGACGGAGATTTCCGCCTGACACAGGCAGATGCGGCGTGTCTGCTGCGGGGCGAAGCTTCCGGCATTGCCGGCGATGCCGATCACAACGGTGTTTCCAATGCAGCGGACGCTGTTTTTCTGGCACAGGTGATCCGTCATACAGAAAACACTGTTGTGCAGTGCAGTATGCAGACCGAGTTCCCGGCAGTTGCTACAGCAGTCACTGCATATGCGGAGACAGCCGATCCGCCTGCCGACTGGAATGGACAGATCTTTCAGCGGCAGCTGCGCGGCATTTCTTAGGACTTATCTTGATGAAAAAGCCCGTCTGCATTTTAAAAGCAGTCGGGCTTTTTGTGTTTCTATCGGATGATCTGTTTAGCCGAGTTCATTGACATGCACAAAACGCATCATCCAGTCAGCGGTGTGCACATCGGCTTCCTTTTCGTAGGTATCCTGAAGTTCATTGTACCGATTTTCTTCCATATCTGCTGTGGCAGTCAATTCCCAGCCGGGCTTTTCTTCCGCGCTGACATAGTACACCAGGCAAGAGCCATAGGTGCTGTCCAGGATCGTTACATCTCCGGACGCTCTGGCATCGTCAAAGCACCAGTCACGCCAGGTGGTCATCAGCTGCGACTTTGTCACATCCTGATACAGACCGCCGGAGACAGAGGTATCCTCTGTGTACTGGTCTGCCATAGAAGCAAAGGTGGATTCCGTTTTATCGCTGGACTCCCATTCCTCCAGTGCCTTTTCTGCGGCGCTGTGCGCACCGTCAGAAGATTCATAGGTGCTTGAAGTAAACAGGATCTGCCGGAGATTGACCGGATGTGTTTCATCCCGTTCCGGCGCAGCGGTCAGGAGACAAACGGTGATCTTTTTGTTATCCGTATCGGTGAGGAGCGTGGAATCCCCTGCCTTTGCCTCACCGGAAAATGCCCACTCGCTCAGATCGTCGCCCTCTGTATAGGCGGCATCCTCCCGGTACAGCGTCTTGACCTGTGCTGTCAGCTCATCCTCTGACAGCGTGGTATTTTCTGCATAATAATCGTGTACCCACTTTTCAAATGCATCCTTACTGGTGCAGCGGCGCAGATCCCGCGCCAGCTCTTCCGCTTCACTCTGGGAAATGGTAGACGAAGAGCCGGAATCGTCATAACTGAATGCAAATTCCAGGTAGCTGCAAACCTGCATCTTCTTCGGGTCGCTTTGATAGAACTCGTCCAGTTCTTCTTCGGTGAAGCTCATATTATCCTGAATGTTTCCGCTGAAGCTCTGGGCTTTGAAGTACAGCTCCAGTGCATGGGTGACGTTTTTCTCCTGCACTGACTTCGGCATGGTGTCAAAATCGATCTGTTCCTTCGCCTGTTCTACCAGAGAAGAAATGTCCTCTGCCGGTGTATAGCCTTCCTTGTCGGCAGCCTCGCAGTAAGCCAGGATGCTCTCGCCGTATTTCTTTGCCGCTTCGGTAAAATATGCTTCCCAGGTCGTGTCGTCGTTATAATCCTGATCTGCCAGGGATTTTTCGGTGTCCGGCAGATTGGAAGAATCTGAACCGGAGCTGCTGTTGATGTAGCTGTTATAGATCTGCCAGGCATAGAAAGAGATGTCTGCTGCGCTGAGAGAATAGTTTTCTGTCTTTTCTGCCGGGATCAGCTGTGTCAGGGGGTTCGCCTTCACGCACCATGTCACACCGCCGGCAACCACTGCTGCCGCTGCCACGCAGCTCACCACAGTAATCACTGCTTTTCGGGTGCGGTGCTTCTTTTTTTCTGCCTTTGCCGCCGCTTTACGCTGTTCTTTGCGCTGCTGCGCCAAAAATGCCTGCTTTTCAGATGGTTTCTTCTTTGCCATAACTGGTTCCTCGTATTTCTATTGCACAAAAAAGAATGGTGCAATGTAGTTGTTTTTATCAGTATAGCACATTTTCCGCAAAAATGCAAGAGACTTTTTCTTTTGATTAAACGGCTTCTTCCAGGGAAAGATATGGTTGTGACAGTGCCGCGGCGCTGCCGCAAAACCGGAAGGAGGATATGGTATGGCTTTTCAAAAAGTGATGATCTCCGGCATCAATACCGCAGAACTGACTGTGCTCAAGGAGAGCGAAAAGATCGAACTGCTGCGGGAGATCCGGGAAACCGGAAGCAAAGAGGCAAGAGACAAACTGATCCAGGGCAATCTGCGGCTTGTGCTGAGTGTGATCCAGCGCTTCACCGGACGCGGCGAGGACATCGACGACCTGTTTCAGATCGGCGTTGTGGGACTAATCAAGGCGATCAACAACTTTGACCTTTCCAAAGAGGTACGCTTTTCCACCTACTGTGTTCCCATGATTAGCGGCGAACTGCGGCGGTATCTCCGGGATTTCAATCAGATCAAGGTGAGCCGTTCGCTGCGGGACACCGCCTATCAGGCGATGCAGGCAAAGGAGCGGCTGTTGGCAAAGCTGCAGCGAGAGCCGACCATCCGCGAAATTGCCGAGGAAATCCATGTGAAACAGGCAGATGTGGTACTCGCGCTGGAAAGTGTCAGTGATCCCGTCTCTATCTACGAGCCGGTCTATTCAGAATCCGGCGACGCGCTGTATGTCCTGGATCAGATCAGCGACCGGGACTCTGTGGAAAACTGCCTGGGTGAGCTTTCGCTGCGCCATGCGATCCGTCAGTTGGGAGAACGGGAACAGAACATCCTCTATCTGCGCTTTCTCCGGGGAAAAACCCAGACGGAAGTGGCAAAGGAGATCGGCATTTCCCAGGCACAGGTATCCCGGCTGGAAAAAAACGCGATCCTCCGGGTGCGGGAAGCGGCAAATGTCCGCAGCGGCAGCTGAAAGGCTGTTCTGAAAAACATTCCAAGCAAGTGCAAAATTGCCCTTGCTTTTTTTTATGGGTTATGCTATAATAATATTGTATCATACAAATAATCAGAAATTGTTCTCATATTCTCACGCCTGTGGAGACGATTTCCCGGTGAAAAGCGGCATTCGTTCTGCTTTTCTTTTTTAACGGAGGTAACATATTGAAAATTCAAAAATCCGCGGAAGATTATCTGGAAACAATCCTGATTCTTTATAACCGCCGCGGCACAGTACACGCCATTGACATTGCAAATGAACTGGCTTTTTCCAAGCCCAGCGTTAGTGTTGCAATGAAAAATCTGCGTGAAAACGGTTATATCACAGTCAACGAAAATAATGAGATCTCGCTGACCGAATCTGGCAGAAAGATCGCAGAGACCATCTATGAGCGCCACACCCTGCTTTCCGGATGGCTGATGGCTCTGGGGGTAGATCCCAAGATCGCAGCAGAGGACGCCTGCCGTATGGAGCATGTCATCAGTCCGGAGAGCTTCGCCGCTATCAAAGCGCATGTTCAGAAAAACAGCTAAGGAGTCACTATGCTGAAACGAATCGTTACCATTCAGGATATCTCCTGCTTTGGAAAGTGCTCGTCTACGGTCGCACTGCCCCTGATCTCTGCCATGGGTGTTGAAACTGCTGTGATCCCCACCGCCGTGCTCTCTACCCATACCAGCGGGTTTACCGGCTATACCTTTCGGGATCTGACCGCAGACATTCCGCAGATCGCGGCGCATTGGAGCAGTCTGAAGCTGCACTTCGACGGGATCTACACCGGCTATCTCGGTTCGCGGGAACAGGTGCAGATCGTCGCCGACTTTTTTGACACTTTCCGGGCTGACGGCACGGTCATCGTCGTAGACCCGGTCATGGGTGACGGCGGAAAGATGTACGCCGGATTCACACCAGACTTTGCCGGGGAAATGCGCCGGCTCTGTGCCAAAGCAGATGTGATCGCGCCGAATATGACCGAGGTGTCTCTGCTGCTGGGTGTCCCCTATGCGGAAAACTGCACCCTGGATGATGTTCGCGGCTATCTCCGACAGCTGACTGAGCTGGGCTGCCGGACAGCAGTGATTACCGGCATCCGCAGCGGAAACCAGCATGGCGCTGTGGCATATGACAGTGAAACGGATACTTATTATGAAGCATACCGCGCCCATGTACCGGAGCGGATGCACGGCACGGGAGATATTTTCGCCAGTGTGCTGTCCGGTGCTTTGGTGCGCGGCGCATCCATTGCACAGGCGCTTTCTATTGCCGTCAACTTTACAGCTGACACCATTGATGTCACCATAGAGGACTACGCGGAGATTCACCGGGAAAAGCTGCCCTGCTACAGTGTGGAATTTGAAAAGTGCATCGGTAATCTGGTGGAATATGTCAAAGAACTGAAAGACGAATGAGGACGGTTGCCGCAGCGGCAATTGTCTCTTACATAGAAAAAGAGGTCACAGGAATTGCGCTTGTGACCTCTTTTTCTCGTATTCTCATTTTTTCTCTTTTTCCCTGCGGCTCGGCTGAGCCGAAATCATCAGGAAACTTGCCTTCCGCAAAATTTTCCGGGAAGCAAATCTTCTCAGAACTGCACCCATGCAGTCCTGTTATGGTGTCCGCTGTCTTTTTCTGAGGGGATGGAAAAACGCATTTGCCGGAGCATGCTCCGTTTCTGCAAACACAACAAGCGGATCGCATCGGAAAGAACAGATCTTTCCGACTGATCTCATCTTAGCATATACTGCCTTTTTGTGCAACTATCTCTGTAAAAAAATGCAGTTTTTTTGTCAAAAGCAGCGGACAGCGCACTTCTTTTCCGGTTGTTATTTGATGCGTTTCACAGAAAATGCAGAGATTGACATGAAATACACTTCAAATTCATGAATTTGTATTAGGATACTTCTTTATTTCTCTTGTAATTTATGGTATACTGGAATCATATTTATGAAGAATTCAAACAGATCCTGCAATTGCGGCAGGGTCAAAAAAGGGATGGAAAAATGCTAAGAATTGTAATTTTTGATGATGAACCGCGCATCGGATTACAGCTGAAACAGCTTCTGGAACAAAGCGGTGCTGCGCTGACGGCAGATTATTTTCAGGACTGGCACGCGCTCCAGTTCTACTTCTCGCAGCATGCACACATTGACGCGGTATTTATGGACATCTGCTTTCATGGCAGTACCAAAACTGGCATTGACTTTGCCGAAAAGCTCGCACAAACATATTCCCAGACGAAATTTATCTATGTCACGGGACACCCTCTGGATTATGCCGAACAGATTTTTATGAGCTCCACCGTGCAGCCCTATGGGTTCCTCTCAAAGCCATTTCAAAAGGAAAAGGTGCTGTACTATGTCGGAAAGTTACAGGGAGAGAGTACCAGCAGCCAGAATCTGCTGACGTTCAAGCCGGTGGGCAGCCAGGCGGTCTATCTCTCGCTGCCGGATGTGCTCTACTTTTCCAGTGACCGCCGCTGTGTTACAGCGTATACTGCTGCGGATTCCTATACCGGGTACTATCGTCTAGCGGAGCTGGCAGAACAGCTGCCGGATTATTTTTATCTGTGCCACAAAAGCTTTCTGGTCAATCTCCACCACATTCAACGCATCGAAAACAAGAACCTTTTCATTCAGGATGCCATGATCTCCATCAGCGCCATCGGACACCGTTCGGTTGCAGATAACCGACAGGATCTGATCCGCCGGAAGAGCGAACTGCACACCTAAGCGCGTGTTCTCACGCGAAACGAATGAAAAGAGGCATATATTTTGGAAAATTTCTGGTATACCTTTAATTCCCTGATCTCAACGCTGTCGCTCTATGCCTTTCTGCTGATCTATTCGCACTGCACTATGGGCAAACCGCGAAAATGGTTTGTTCCGGGAACGGCGGCCGCGATCACGGTGATTTCTCTGACTGCGTCGTTGGTTCCATGGATGCTATACGGCAACGCCGCAGCCTGGATCTTTCAAAACTATCGACACGCCTATAGTCTGATCCAGTGGGGCGTGTTTTTATTGTATTACCTGTTGAGCTATCCCCGGGAATCGATAGGACTGCGCATCCTGCATGCGATCATCAGCTTTATTCTGCTCTGCATCGGCGATGTCCTGACAGTATTTTGTCTGCGCGGTCTGGAACTGCTGTTTGGAACGCCATTCACCACCATGCTCCTCTCGAACGATCGCTGGGGAAAATGGTACGGCATGCTGCTGTCTCTTCCGGTGGTTCTTTTTTATGCAGCTATTTATCTGCTGCTAAAACGATTCTATCCCCGGATGCGGTCACAGCTGCACCTCAGCAAAACCTTTGGACTGTTGATTTTCCCCATCGCGCAGTTCTTTGCGATCTTCACACTCATCATGATCCTACAGCAGTTCAGCGATGTTATCACGTCCCCTACTGTGCTGATCCTGCTGTCTATCACCATTCTGCTGAATGTGATCTCCAATGTGGTCTTACTGTACTTTATGAAGCGGATGCACCTCAAGGAACAGGAAGAACAAAAGATTCGATTTTTCGAGGAATACGAAGTGCTTTCCATGCATTATCAGGAACAGGCGGCGCAGGCATCTCAGGATATTGCAAAGCTGCGCCATGATTTCAACAACCAGATGCAGGTGTTCTCCGGTCTGATGCAGGCGGATGCGATCTCCGACGCTATGCTTCTGGCAGAAGAACTACAGACGAAATTCCACGACCAGAAACTGAAATTACAATACTGCGGCAATCCTATTGTCAATGTTATCTTACAGCAGACGGCAGAGACCTGTGCCAAAGAACACATTCCATTTGAAGTGCACTGCACGATGCCGGAAGAGACTGGCATCCGCAAGGTGGATCTGTGCAGTCTGCTAATCAATCCCCTGCAAAATGCAGTGCAGGCTTCGGAACAACTGCCGGAAGCAGAGCGCAGCATCTCGTGCAACATCTGGCAGGAGGGCAGCATGCTGTTTCTGCGGGTACGCAACCGCAAGCAAAACAGCATCCAGACCAAGGACGGCAAGCTGCAAACGACCAAAGCCAACAAGGCAAAGCACGGCTTCGGCATCGAGATCATGGAGCATATTGCTGGCACTTACGGCGGAAATGTCTCTGCCACTTACGATGAGGACTCTTTCTGTGTGGTAGTACAGCTGAATCTGCCTGAAAACACATCGAAAATCACATCAGAAAGCGAGGCGGCAGCTGTATGATGCAAACACTCTGGGCAACAGGAAACCTGACGCTTTCTTCGATGTTTGTTGTCCTTTTTGTCCTTTGGTACTCGCGCATCACATTGGGCAGGTGCGGAAAGCTGCCGAAGATCCTGCTTGCTGTCTATATGTTTTTGCTGCACACGGCGTTCTACATTGTCTCCAGTCTGCGGTATGGGGATGTGCTTTATTTACTGCTGAAAAAAGACCGCGTTTTCTACAGCGTTCTTTGCTGGACTGCCTTCACTATTTTTTACCTTGCAGCATACCGAAAACAGCCGTTGATGAAGCTGCTCTTTCATGCACTGGTGAATTTCGCCACAATGTCGTTTTCGGATATCCTTGCAGTCATTATCATGAGCGTATTCGACGCGATCGCAGGCACTTCTTATTGTCACCTGTTTTTGGAAGATGAACGCTGGCGGCACTGGTACTGTGTCTTTGGGTACGTTCTCACGCTGGCGATCTACTCCACCTTTCTCATTCTGCTGAAAAAACGGATGCAGCGGCGCAAAAATCATCCGGTCTCAGATGAGGGAACGCGAAAGTTTCCGCTGTTTATTTTCCCGGCGGCACAGGTCGCGGCTTCTTTCACCTATACGATCATCGTGCAGAAATACAAAACCATCACGGACTCCCCGTTTATTTTGATGCTGATTCTCATAAGTTTTGCACTGGGACTGGTTTCCACAGTAATCCTGATCCGCTTTTTGCAAAAGCTTTACGCCAAGGAACAGCTGGAACAGAAGCTGCGTTATTATGAACAGTATGAGGCACTGTCCCTGCAATACCAGGAACAGGCGGCGAGTGTTTCCCGCGAGGCGGCAAAAATGCGGCACGATTTCAACAACCAGATGCAGGTACTCTCCGGTCTGATCGCCGCCGGCGCCATAGAGGATGCCAAGGAGTTTGCCGCAGAGCTGCACCATAAGATCCAGGCGCAAAGTCTACAGCTCCAATACTGCGAAAACAAGATCGCCAACACGATCTTACAGCAGATGGCAGAATCGTGCGCAGCACAGCATGTGCGTTTTGATGCAGATTGCAGCCTGTCCGAGGATCTGCCCATCTCCAAGCTGGACTTGTGCAGTCTGCTTTTGAATCCGCTTCAGCATGCGGAAGAAGCTGTACAGTCAGCACCGGAAAAGGAACGGAGCATCTCTTGCAGCATCCATCAGTATCCGGACACATTGCAGCTTTGCATTCGCAGCCGAAAAGGTGTACAGTTTTGCAGCGAAGCCGGGCTGGACATTCCGGCGCGAATTGCAAAAAACTATCGGGGCAAAGTAGATACATCCGTCAGTGATGCATTTTTTACAATTTCCATCCGCATTCCCCTTTCAGAAAAGGAGACCGTATGCAGTACGACCGCGTGATCCCTGCCATCTTTTTAGAGCGTCCCAACCGTTTCATTGCCCTGGTGCAGATCGGCGGCGAAACCGAACGTGTCCATGTCAAAAATACCGGCAGATGCCGGGAATTGCTAGTCCCCGGGTGTACAGTTTATCTAGCTGCCGGGAACAATCCGAAGCGCAAGACGCAGTATGACCTCATCGCCGTGGAAAAAGAACGTCCCGGTCAGAATCCCCTGCGCATCAATATGGATTCTCAGATACCAAACGCAGCAGCGGCGGAATGGCTGCCGAAAAGCGGTCTGTTTTCCCCGGAAGCGGAGATCCGCCGAGAGGTCACCTATGGGAACTCCCGGTTTGACTTTGGCATCCAGGACAATGGCAGACAGGCTTTTTTGGAAGTCAAAGGTGTTACCCTGGAACAAGACGGCATCGTTTCATTTCCCGATGCGCCTACGCAGCGCGGCGTGAAGCATCTCCGGGAACTGGTACAATGTCAGCTTTCCGGACATCCGGCTTATCTGCTGTTTGTGGTTCAAATGAAAGGTGCGGTCTGTCTCCATCCAAACGATGCGATCGACCCGGAATTTGGAGAAGCACTGCGGATCGCTGATGCCACCGGAGTTACCATTCTGGCACGGGATTGTATCGTGACACCGGATTCTATGACTCTGGATGCACCTGTTCCCATTGATCTGTCATAACCGCGGTATAAAAACAGCCGGTACATTCTCACCAGGAGTGTACCGGCTGTTTCGTTTGGTTCAGGAAAAGTAATCTTCTATCAGGCGGCGCAGTTCTGCCTCATCTTTTGCCGGAATGCCCTGTTCCAGCTGCTCCCGGTCGTAGGCGGAAAGCAGGTTTACAGGTGTGTCCAAATACTGATACGGTGTACTGCTGCCTGTGCGGTATAATCCGACTCTGCCGTCGGTGATGCGCAGCAAATAGCCGGCTTCCGGAACGGTTTCAGAGGTCACTACGCCGTGTGCCGTGCTTTTTTCCTGCCGCAGAGACAGGGACAGCGAGCCGCCCACGATCACCAGCGACACTGCCAGTGCTGTCAGCAGCATCCATAATGCCTTTCTTTTTTCCATGATATGCCTGCCTTTCTCTTTTCACAAATGCGATTTTTCAAAATATCGCCTGAATAAGTAACAAAACTATTCTTCCCGAAATTCCGAAATTTATACAATCTGTATATTTTCCAAAGAAAATGCGCTGTACCTCTTAACATCGCGCCGGAAATGTGTTATAATAATGTTGTATATCACTTTGCTGTTTTTCGGCAGGATACACACCAGCATGTACGCGGTAAATTTCCTTGTGCTGTCAGAAGCAGCGCAATGTATTTTTGGAAGGAATCGAAACATATGGATAATCAGAAAAAACCAAACGGTACTTCTTCTGCCGGGAAAAACCGACGCAGCGGAAAGGGCGGCACGGGAGCGCCGATACGCCGGTATTACGGCCCGACCGGAACGCCGGAGTACCCTTATCACAGCCCGGAACTGGACGAGCCGACGGTCAAAACAAAGCGCTTTCCGATCTTGTGGCGTTCGCTGTCCATTCTGGGTTCTACCCTGGCAGCGCTGTTCATGATCCTCATCATCACCTGCACCATTGTTGCTACGGCACTGGTGGTCTATGTCATGAACTTTCGGGATGATGTCTCCAATGTCACCATTGAAGAGATGGAACTGTCCTATAACACCAATATCTATGCGCAGGACAGCAGCGGCGAATGGGTGAACATCTATGAAGTCACCAACGAATCCCAGCGCATTCCCATCAGCATTGATGATATCCCGCAGCACACGAGAGATGCCTTTGTGTGTGCCGAGGACGAGCGCTTTTATACCCACGACGGCGTGGACTATAAGCGCACGGTTTCTGCTTTTGTCAATATGTTCGTACACATCTATGACACCAACCAGGGTGGTTCGACCATTACACAGCAGCTCATCAAAAACATCACTGGCGACAGCGAGCAGTCCCCTTCCCGTAAGATCCGTGAGATCTTCCGTGCTATGGAACTGGAGCGGGCGTATTCCAAGGACAAGATTCTGGAAACCTATATGAACTACATCGGCTTTGGCGGAACGTCCAACGGCATCGAGCATGCAGCGCAGAAATATTTCGGCAAGAGCGCTAAGGATCTGGATGTTGCAGAGGCAGCATGTCTGGCGGCAATTCCCAAGAGCCCGGAGACGCTGAATCCCTTTGCCGGCTATACAGACGACACCACTGGTGAATGGGTCAACACCGGCAAGGCCAAAAACAAAAAGCGTCAGGAATATGTGCTCTGGCAAATGTACAACAATGGTGCACTCACCTATGATGAATATCAGGCAGCGCTCCATGAAAAGCTGATCTTTACGGATTCGGATGAGTATAAAGCAGCGCATCCGGAAACCGAAGAGAAAGAGGAAAAAGATCCCAATCAGCCTACCTCCTGGATCGTGGACGCAGCATTGTATGAGGTGGCAGATTATTTGAAGGATCAGTTTAACCTCAGCACGGAACAGGCGATCTCCCGTATCAACCGCGGCGGCTATCAGATCTATACCACTGTCAACCAGGATATGCAGGCGTATGTAGAAGAGAAATACAAAGATCTGGGCAACCTGGTGGAAACTGACCGCGTTGCCAAGTGGCAGGATCTAAACGGTGACGGCGAGTACAGTTCGGATGAGATCGTCTATCCGGAATCTGCCTTTGTTGCAATGAACTACAAGGGTGAGATCCAGGCAATGGTCGGCGCTACCGGAGAAAAAACAGAGTCGCTGTGCTTCAACTATGCAACGATGGAACAGCGGCAGCCGGGTTCGACTATCAAGCCGCTGACCACTTATGGTCTGGCATTGGAAAGTGATCTGATCCATTGGGGTTCGATCTACAAGGACGAGCCGATCGAGGTAGAGGGCAAGGCATGGCCGACCAACTACAGCGAGGACAGTTCTGCCATGTCCATCAGCCACAAGGAACTGAAAGTCTATGAAGCATTGGAAAAGTCCTACAACACCGTTCCGGCACAGCTCTGCCAGGCGCTGACACCGCAAAGTGTGTTTGACTTTGCCACTTCTAAAATGAAGCTGGATCTCTGCAAGGATTCCGGCAACGGACACACAGACGTGGCGTATTCTCCGCTGACAGTCGGCGCGCTGACATACGGCGTGACACTGGAAAATCTGGTCAATGGATATGTCCCCTATGGCAACGGCGGCACGCAGTACAAAGCGCATCTGGTCAGCAAGGTTGTACAGGGCGCAGGCGATCTGGTCTATGAGAATGACGGCGCTCCGGAAGAGGCTGTCAGCAGCGAGACCGCTTATGTCATGAACCAGCTGCTCCAGGACGTTGTCAACAACGGTACTGGTCAGAAGGCAAAGCTGAAAAACAAGCACGTCGGCGGCAAGACCGGTACGACACAGGACTGGAACGACCTGACCTTTGTGGGATTGACAGAGGATTTTGTCAGCGGCGTATGGCTCGGCTATAAGGAGCGTTCTGAACTGGAAGATCACCACATCAAGTCGGCACAGATCTGGTACAACATCATCGGTGAATATGCCGACCAGATGGACACCGGCGCAGAGTATCCCTCCAACGACAAAGTCGTAGAAGGTAAGGTCTGCGCAAGAAGCGGCAAGATCGCCGGGCCGAACTGTGAGGCAACGACTACCGGCTACTGGAAGTCCAGCAATGCTCCGGTATGCGATGAATGCGGCAAATACAGCAAGTCGAAGTCCACTAAGGCAACAACGGAGGGCAGCGGCGAATCGACGACCACCGCGGCATCCGGCGCGCAGCAGGAAGGTGAAGCAACTTCTGCCGCAGCTGAAACCCAGGCACCCGCAGCAACTACAGCAGCTGCACAATAAAGTCAACGTAAAAAAAATCCACCGCACAGGGCTGTTTCGGCTCTGTGCGGTGTTGTATGAAGGAGCGTATTTCCATGCAAGCAAAAACATTTTTACTCTGCTGTCCCTGCCATTTTGGTTTGGAGCGCACCCTGCGCTTTGAGATCTCCAAGATCGGCGGAACTGATATCACTGCCCAGGACGGACGCGTTTTGTTCCGGGGCGATGCACTGACGATCGCAAAGGCAAACCTCTGTCTCTCTACCGCAGAGCGTGTTCTGATCCAACTGGGGCAGTTCAAGGCATACAATTTTGAGGAATTGTTCCAGGGCATTCGGGCGCTGCCGTTGGAGCAGTGGATCGGAAAGGACGATGCCTTCCCGGTAAAGGGCCACGCGCTGGACTCTAAACTGCACAGCGTCCCGGACTGTCAATCCATCATCAAAAAAGCTGCGGTAGAACGGCTCAAGTCTGTCTATCACACAAACTGGTTTACTGAAACCGGAGCGGCACATCCCATTCAGTTCACCATCCGCAAGAACATCGCCACGATCTATCTGGACACGACAGGACAAGGTCTGCACAAGCGCGGCTATCGAAGAAACTCCAACGCTGCGCCGATCAAAGAGACTCTCGCAGCAGGCATCGTTGATCTGGCACGAGTACACCCTGACAGCATTGTCTGTGACCCGTTCTGCGGCAGCGGTACGATCCTGATCGAAGCGGCATACAAAGCCATGCGCATGGCACCGGGACTGAATCGCCGATTCCTGGCGGAGCAGTGGGAACAGATTCCGAAAACGGCATGGCGTGATGCCCGTGCAGAAGCCATGTCGAATATTCGGCACGATGCCCAGTTTGAAGCCTATGGATACGACATCGACCCGGAGGCAATTGCCCTCACCGAAGAGAACTGCCGCAAAGCCGGCGTAAAGCCGCGTATCC
Organism: Ruminococcus bromii; assembly: GCA_963590855.1. Taxonomy (GTDB): domain Bacteria; phylum Bacillota; class Clostridia; order Oscillospirales; family Ruminococcaceae; genus Ruminococcus_C. The sequence continues at coordinate 1,486 of CAVAQT010000023.1, read as the reverse complement.
ACCTGATGCAGCGCGACATCGCCGACTTTGTGCCCATAGAAAATGCCATCACGATCTGCAATCCACCGTACGGCGAGCGCATGCTGGACATTCAGCAGGCGGAGTCGCTCTACCGCATTATGGGTGATGTATTCCCGGCAAACAAGGCGAATCCCTGCTACATCATTACACCAGATGCCGATTTTGAGATGCATTTCGGCAAGCCTGCCAACAAAAAGCGCAAGCTGTATAACGGCATGCTGCAATGCAATCTGATGAGCTATTATCAGGACTAAGGACGCATCTTGCAAAATAAAGGAGAAATACCATGCAGATCGTTATGATCCACGGACAGAACCACCGCGGTTCTACTTATCACATCGGAAGGCTCTTTGCTGATGCCATCGGCGGCAGTGTTACAGAATTTTTTCTGCCCCGCGATTTCGGCTCTTTCTGCGTCGGCTGCTGTAACTGTTTTATGCATCACGAAGCAAAATGCCCGCACTACGCCAAGCTAAAGCCGATCACAGATGCCATAGATGCCGCAGATGTTCTGATCCTCACCAGTCCAGTGTATGTGTATCATGTGACCGGTTCTATGAAGGCATTTCTCGACCACTACGGCTATCGTTGGATGGTGTACCGTCCAGAGGCATCGATGTTTCACAAGCAGGCAGTCTGCATCACCACGGCTGCCGGCGCAGGCATGCGTTCTACCCTCAAGGACATGGCGCACAGCCTGTTCTTCTGGGGCACAGCAAAAATATACCGGTATGGTGCTGCAGTGCATGCAATCTCCTGGGACGAGATCCCGGAGAAAAAGCGCGCAGTTTATGCACGGCGTGCGGCCGTCACTGCGAAAAAAATCCGGCGCCGGGGTGAGAAAGTCTGTCCCGGCATCAAAACACGCGGATTCTTTTTCCTGATGCACTTGGCACAGCGAAAAGGATTTAACGCGACAGATGCACAATATTGGAAAGAAAAAGGATGGACGGGAAAAACTCGTCCCTGGAAATAAAGACAACGCCCATGCAAAACGGATCCGCTGCATGGGCGTTGGTTTTTATTCTTCTATTGTTGAATTTGTTGTAGTTGTTTCTGAAGAATCATTTTCCGTATAGTTCCAATTAACTTTAAAGTATGTATTGGTTTTCTTTTGCAATTGATTAATATAATTCTCAATAAGCTTTTTTGCACGATTTTGTGCATTGATTAAAAGCGCAGAATTGTTTAAAATAGTTTCCTGCATTTCTTCTTGTGCTTCGCGCAATGCATTGGTAGTATCATCCGCTGTAATTTGATTAGAATTTAATCCATCTTTTGAGGAGATATAAGACTCCTTTGGAAAAGAACAATCCATCGAAAGAATTTTTGCTTCTGGAATGGTGATAGTACAAACATTATCTTCAAAGGTCATGGATATGTTTTCCATTTCTATTCCCACTTTTGCAACGCCATCATACTCAAGCCAGAACTCTCTATCTTTTTCAAACCAATGAGTAATACC
>CAVAQT010000022.1:1565-40373 GCA_963590855.1 Ruminococcus bromii | reverse complement strand
GAAGTGGACAGATGTTTGCCCGGATCTGCTGACTCTGGCAGGCTCTTGCTGGGCTGAAGATTCTGCAGCATAAGGCAGAACCTCTGTTTCACAGTAAGGCTGTAACAGCATAAGAAAAACCCGACGTGGGAGTGATCCCATGCCGGGTTTTTTGTTTCCGTCCGAACGGTTAATTTATCTTTGAAAGAACGCCTGTTACTTTATTTTCTTTGGATTCTTTTCGCTTGCATAAAAAATCGCAAAGAATACTTGCAAAATGGAGCAAAATCGGATATACTGAATAGTGGAGAATTGTAGGAATACAGACGGTTTCGGAAATGCCGCATGATCTCGGCTTTTCCGAAATGCAGTTCTGCGGAGAAAGGGGCATAATATTGAAAACGATGGATGAGGCACGCAGATTGCTGCGGTCAGATGCATTTACAGAAACAGCAGCACTGCTGGGCGGCGGTGCGGAACTGGCAGAAGCATATCGGACACGTTTGCTGGATGCTATTGATAAATTCGGAGAACTGTTCGGTACAGACCGGGAGATCGCGATTTTTTCCGCGCCGGGAAGAACAGAACTAGGCGGTAATCACACGGATCACCAGCGTGGTCATGTATTGGCAGCAAGCATTAACCTGGATGTGATCGCCGTCGTTGCCAAGCGGGAGGATGCTGTTGTCCGGGTGCAGTCAGAAGGCTTTTCCGCAGATGAGATCTCTCTGGAGGAACTGGAACCGGTAACGGATAAGAAGCCCACTTCCGCAGAGTTGATTCGCGGTGCTGCAGCGTGGATGAAACAGTATGGATGTCCTATGCGTATTGGTTTTGATGCGTATACCACGTCGCAGGTAATGCCCGGCTCTGGGCTGTCCTCTTCGGCTGCCTTTGAAGTGCTTTTGGGAAATATCTGCAATGCGCTGTATGCAGACGGTCGTTTCACGCCGATCGAACTGGCGCAGATGGGACAGTATGCAGAGAATGTATATTTTAAAAAGCCCTGTGGTCTGATGGATCAGATGGCGTCCTCGGTGGGCGGCGCTGTGGCAATCGACTTTGCCAACCCGGTAAAGCCGGTGGTGCATCCGGTCAATTTTGATTTCTCCAAAACAGGATATGCACTGTGTATTGTGAACACTGGCGGAAACCACGCAGATCTGACGGCAGAATATGCTGCGATCCCTGCGGAAATGCAGTCAGTGGCGAAATATTTCGGCAAGGATGTCTTGTCAGAAGTGCCGGCAGACCAGGTGCTTCGCTCCATTCCGGAACTGCGGAAGGCATGCGGTGACCGCGCTGTACTTCGTGCAATGCATTTCTATCGGGAGGACAGCAGAGCACAGGGCGAATCGGATGCGCTGGAACGCGGCGATTTTGACGCATTCCTGCATCTGGTGCAAAACTCTGGACAGTCCTCTTACTGTCTGCTGCAAAATGTATATCCCTCTTCTGCACCGGAGGATCAGCCTATCTCTATCGCACTTGCAGTGGGTTCTGCTGTATTGGGCGGACGCGGTGCGATTCGGGTACACGGCGGCGGCTTTGGCGGAACGATCCAGGCGTTTGTACCGGCAGTGCTGTTGTCTCAGTTCCAGGACGGTATGGAGGCCGTTTTGGGAAAAGGATGCTGCCATGTGCTGCAAATTCGTCCGGTGGGCGGTATGACAATTTTAATCTGACCAATACGAGCTTGACAGAAATCGAAAGGAAGCGTAAGAAAAAATGGGTAAAATTCTGGTCACAGGTGGCACAGGCTTTATTGGCAGCCACACCTGCGTGGCGTTGATTAACGCAGGTTACCAGGTTGTAATAATGGATAACTTGAGCAACTCCAAGGTAGAGGCAGTCGCGCGAATCGAAATGATTACGGGCAGGCATGTGCGCTTCTACCGCACAGATCTTTTGGATGAGGAGGGCATGCATCAGATTTTTGAGGACAACAAGATCGATGCAGTGATCCACTTTGCAGGGCTGAAAGCCGTGGGAGAGTCTGTGGAAAAGCCGCTGGCGTACTATGAGAACAATATCAGCGGCACTTTGACACTGCTTCGGGTGATGCGCGAGTATCACTGCCGGGAAATGATCTTTTCGTCCAGTGCCACGGTGTACGGCAGCCAGAACCCAGTGCCCTATAAGGAGAAAATGCCCACTTCTGCGACCAATCCCTATGGGTATACCAAGGTAATGATCGAGCAGATCCTGCGGGATGTATGCACAGCAGATCCCTCTTTCACCGCGGTTGCGCTGCGGTATTTCAACCCCATTGGCGCGCACATCAGCGGACTGCTGGGTGAGAATCCCAATGGTATCCCCAACAATCTGGTACCCTATGTGGCGCAGGTCGCGGTGGGAAAACTGGATTGCGTGCAGGTCTATGGCGATGACTATGACACGCCGGACGGCACGGGTGTGCGGGATTATATCCATGTAATGGATCTGGCAGAGGGTCATGTGGCTGCGTTGGCGTACGGCGCGTCTCATGATGGCTTTGAGGCTGTGAACCTGGGGACAGGCCGCGGCAGTACCGTTTTGGATGTGGTACACGCTTATGAAAAGGCATGCGGCAAAAACATTCCCGTGGAGTTTACCGCACGCAGAGCCGGCGACGTAGCTGTTTCTTACGCAGATGTTACCAAAGCCAAGGAACTGTTGGGCTGGACTGCGTCTGCGGATCTGCAGCAGATGTGCAACGACAGCTGGCGCTTTACGCTGCAAAATCCCAATGGTTTATGATAGCCCCAAAAATAAGACTTCGATAGAAAGGAATACATATGACAGGTAGATTTGGAAGTGCCATCGATAATTTTCTGATCGTGATGGTCGCAGTTGCCGTGGTGCTGCTTCTGGTCGTTATGCTTGGCTCTCGTCAGAGTCCGTTTCGGCAGAAACTCAGTAAGGTTCTGGTGCAGAATCCAAATGCAGCAGACAAACGGCAGCCCCTGGAGTTCAACCGAGAATATTATATCACAGGAGAGAGAAATATGCGCAGACCGAACCGTGGAAAAAATCCGCCCCGGACGGTGATCGCCGTTCTGGTGCAGAAAGTGGATGAGCGCCGCCGGACGATGGATCCCAGCGGTACGCTGAAGCTTTATAACGAGTATTATGAGCTGATCTTTAAAACGAGAAAGGGTGACGTTCTGCATATCGTCACCAGTAAAAAGGCCTATATTGAAACGCCGTTCCATCAGCAGGGACAGCTGACATTTCAGGGCGACCGCCTGATTCGCTTTCAGTATTCTGGCGGTGAAGTGAGTGAAGATCCGGACGCATTCACTAGCGTAATGCAGGCTGCGCGCCGATAACACACAAAAACAAAAGGCATACCGTTCGTTCTGAAACGGTATGCCTTTTTTATAACCATACGATTGCTTAAGGAATAATCATGACCGGTGTGTTGATAGTCACCTTGTCATAGATCTGCTTTGCAACATCCAGCGGCAGGTTGATGCAGCCATGGGAGCCGTTGTTGATGTAAATGTCACCGCCGTAAGCACTGCGGTTCAGATCGTGCAGGCCGATGCCAGTATAAGTCACAGGCATCCAATAGTTGACCCAGGTCTCATAGCCTTGTACGGCGTATGTACCCAGCTTTCGGGGAGATTCTCTGGACCAGACCTTGTATGCACCGGGCGGTGTGGCACGTTCCGGATCGGATTCCTTACCGGTGACCACATCAGATTCCAGGAAAAGCTCACCATTGACATAATACCATAAGTGCTGATGACAGATGTCCACTTCAATATAGGTGTTTCCGGTGTATGTAACGCCGGCATTGGAGTTCATGCGGAAGCCTTCGACCTTGTAGACCGGTTCGATGGTAACGGCTTCGCCTGCCTTGATGTATTCCACCAACTTTTCCACAGTGGCGGTTACATTGGTTTTCCAGCCGTAGATGCCGTCTGCCCCGATGGGCAGTGTGATTTCGCCGTCCTCTGTTGCTTTAAACTTGAAGTTGTATCCGGTCACCAGAGTATCATACTTGTCGGCGATGTTTTCCTGTACCCAGGCGGTGGCTTTGTCCGTATCTACGGAGATATCATCCCCCTCTGTGCTGATCCAGTCCATGATCGTTGCATGATCCAGTTTTTCTGTGCCGACTGGATCGAAGATCTCTTCCCGGTCGGTCATGTCATAGGTGATTTCTACTGCGCCGATCTTGTTGTACAGTTCCAGGGTGGGTTTCAGGCTCTCTGCGGTAACAGCAGCCGTTTTGTAGCAGCCGCTGTCCGCCATATTGATCGTGTTGCTGCCCTCCCGCATCTGCGCAATGGTGTAGTCTGACAGCTTCTGGGTATCTACCATGTTGCCGTCATCCTCTGGCTGAATGGAGAAAGAACCGTCCTCATTCTGTACGACCTTTGCGTCGGTAGGCGGTATATTGCCCCAGTCATAGGCAGCGATCAGACTGACCAGCGCGTCCTCGGAGTAGGAGTCTTGTACCTTTGCGGTATATTCTGTCTTGGAGAAGAGCTTCTTAAACCATGCGGTATGGCTTTCATCTGCCGGTGCTGTTAGCGCATCATCCGGTATGGTGACAGTGCAGCCGAAGGAAGCACCATTAAAAGTAATGGGATCGCCGCTTCTCGGAATGAATGTCAGCCCCATATCCTGTGCGGTGCTGAGGATGGCATCTTCTGCTTCTTCTGCCGTCATGCCGCCGATGTTTACGTTGTTGACATAGGTCTTTGGCAGGAACTTTCCGTGATAGATCACCAGACCTGCAATATAGCTCAGCAGCAGAACCGCTGCTGCGGCAATGGCGATGACGATCCAGACACGGGCGCTGCCGTTGTGGGTATCCCGTGCCGCCTCATAATGCTGCGGCGGCGTGGGACGGGGACGGGACGCTGTTGCGACACCGCCGCCCTGCCGGGGCTGCTGCCGCCGCTGCGGTTCTTCCCGATAGTTATTTCGGGGCGGTTCGGGGCGATTCGGTGCATCATAGGATTCACTGCGGTGTGAAGCGGATACAGCATCCCGGATCTGCCGTGCCTTGTCCGAACGGCTGCGCTCTGCGGCAGACGTTCCGGAGACATTGCGGTAGGATTGTCCGGAAAGCCGCTGGGAAGTATTTTTCGGCGGTTCCGGATGAAATTCGGAAGCTTCCTTTGCCGCAAGGGATGCTTTGATCTTTTCCCGCATTTCGTCCTTGGTCAGATGCTTGGGATCGCTTCCTGCACCGCCGTAGGAATTTTGGTCTCTGTTGTTCACTGTTATCTGTCCTTTCTTCCACCATACGAGGGCTGCTCTGGCGTTTCCGCGAGCAGCGATCCCCGAACTTTGCCGGATGCCTGTCGTTCCATGCAGTGTTGATGAGCGTTTTTGATCCTGGCAAATTCGAAAACAGCAGAACCTCTCTTTTTGGAAAAATTAAAATATTTTACAGTTGAAAAGCGGCAGCTTTGCAGCGCATACATACGCCAAAGCACAATTTTGCCGCTACCTTATTTATTATACCTACTGTATTTGGGTTTGTCAACACTTTTCGACATGAAATATAAATTGTAAACATCTTTTACCGATTTGTTTCCAAATCGGCGCAGTGATTTGCATGAAGTGTTGTAGCAATGTATGCGAAAAAAGCGTCATATATTCCATGACGAGAATCAATGAAATTCCACAATTTGTGCAAAAATATTGTTTATGATGCACAATTTCTATTTTGGGAGTTTGGTGGAAAAAACCGTTGACTTTCCCCCTGAAAAGGTGTAAAATAGGGGCGAAATCTGAACTGTGTACCGGAAAGAATGGCATTTTTTGTGTGATGCACCACATGGAAAATACCGGAAAAGCAGAATGGTACAAAAATGTACCTGACGTTTTGACAAGAGAGGAATTCGAGGCAGATGGAAATCGTGCAAATAAAGAAATATGCACGAGGTGTCCGGCGGATGGATTCGGCGGACAAATAGGAGGAATGTTGATTATGAAGAGCAAAAAAATCGGAGCAGGACTGCTGGCGTTTTTGATGGCAGCGACCACAGCGGCAGCAAGTGCGCAGTCTGCGTTTGCGGCAGATCTGGGGACGGTAACAGATAATGTTCCGGCAATCACTGCGGCGAGTGCGTCCGTGTCTATTGTCACCGCTAGCGGCGACCTGGAGGCTGCTTATGCGGAGTGGGGCGCTGTGTCCGGTGCGACCGGGTATAACGTCTATATCAAGCCGGCAGGCGGCAGTTATACCCAACTGGATACCATGCTGGTACGCCAGTATCCGGATCGCTTCCGGGCAGATGCCGTGGGTCTGAAAGCCGGCAGCTATACCATGAAGATCGTTCCGGTGATCGGCGGCAAGGAGGATGCTTCCAAGGCAGCAGAGACCACAGAACTGAACGTAGAAGCACATGACAGAAGCGGCTTCGGCTTTGTAGAGGGTACTTCTTCCGGTGCCTATAACGAGGACGGCACACTGAAAGAAAATGCCATTGTGGTATATGTTACTGATGCCAATAAGGATACTGTGACCGCCAGCATCGATTCCACCGGCAAGGGTGCAGCAGATGTGACCGGCGTACAGAATATCATCACGGCATACAAGAAGAATAAGGAGACACGTCCGCTGTGCCTGCGCTTTATCGGCAATATCACTGATCCGGCAGATATGCCCAAGGGTGACCTGATGATCGACACCGCCAAGGCAGGCATCACAGTAGAGGGTATCGGCACAGATACGGTGTTCAATGGCTTTGGTCTGGTCATGAAGAACTGCTCCAATGTAGAAGTGCGCAACATCGGCTTTATGAACTGCGACAGCAGCGAGGGCGATGACTGCGGTCTGCAGCAGGGCAACGATCACATCTGGGTGCATAACTGCGACTTCTTCTATGGTCATGCCGGTTCAGATGCAGACCAGGTAAAGGGCGACGGCGCTCTGGATACCAAGACCTCCACCTATGTCACACATTCCTATAACCATTTCTGGGACAATGGCAAGTGCAATCTCCAGGGCATGAAGTCCGAGAAGGAAACCAACTATGTGACCTATCACCACAACTGGTATGACCACTCTGACTCCCGTCATCCGAGAATCCGCACCTGTTCTGTCCACAGCTATAACAACTACTTCGACGGCAATGCCAAGTACGGCATCGGCGTGACCATGGGCGCATCTGCCTTTGCGGAGAATAACTACTTCCGCAACTGCAAGAACCCCATGATGAGTTCCGGACAGGGCACGGACGCATTGGGCGAAGGTACATTCTCCGGCGAGACCGGCGGCATCATCAAGGCATGCGGCAACTATATCGAAGGCGCATCCAGCTACATCCCGTATTCTCAGAACAGCACCTCTTTCGATGCCTATGAGGTGTCCAGCCCGTCTGAAAAGGTGCCGGACAGCGTCAAGACCGTTTCCGGCGGCACAGGCTATAACAACTTCGATACCGATTCCAGCATCATGTACAGCTACAAGGCAGATGCAGCAGCAGATGTGCCGGCTATTGTGACTGCCAAGGCAGGACGTGTCCAGGGCGGCGACTTCCAGTGGAAGTTCGACAATTCCGTGGACGATGCCAGCTATGCAGTCAATCAGGAACTGAAGGATGCACTGGTAAACTATAAGCCGACAGTTGTTGCGATCGGCAGCGGCTTCACCGATTCCGGAAGTGATCCTGTGGTCACCACAGAGACTACCAAGCAGACCACTGTTACCACAGTCAATACTACTGTCAGCGTGTCCAAGGATACTTCTGCAACAGCAGCCACCACAGCTACAACAAAGGCAACCGTTCCTACCACGCCGGATGTTCCGTCGGCAGGAGATATCTTCTGCGCACCGGACGGCAAGGGCAGCGGTGATTCTGAAAAAGATCCGGCATCTGTGACAGATGCGATCGCTAAGCTCACACCGGGTCACACCATCTATCTGTTGGGCGGTACATACCAGTTCTCCGAGATGATCGTCATTGACGACAAGAACAATGGTACAGCAGACGCCATGAAAACCATCAAGCCCTATAACGGCGCAGATGTTACCTTTGACTTCTCCGGACAGGGCGATGCAGACGGCTCGAAGCGCGGCATTGTTCTGGACGGCGATTACTGGCACTTCTACGGTTTTGAGATCACCAAGGCGGCCGACAACGGCATGCTTCTTTCCGGTAATGACAACGTATTGGAGCGCATGGTATTCAATGACAACCAGGATACCGGCCTGCAAATCTCTCGCTATAATACCAGTGCAGCAACCATTGCAGACTGGCCCAGCAACAACCTGATCCTGAACTGCACCTCCAAGAATAACTGCGACAACGCCACTATGGAAAATGCCGACGGTTTTGCAGCAAAGCTGACCTGCGGCGAGGGCAACGTGTTCGACGGCTGCATGTCCTACAACAACAGCGATGACGGCTGGGATCTGTTTGCAAAGTCTGCTACCGGCCCGATCGGTGCAGTTACCATCCAGAACTGCGTGGCATTCCGCAACGGTTATACCGAATTTGGCGAGGGCTACGGCGACTGTGACGGCAACGGCTTTAAGCTGGGCGGCTCTGGTGTCGGTTCTCCCCATGTGGTAAAAAACTGCCTTGCATTTGAGAATCTGAACTGCGGTTTTACCGACAACAACAACCCGAAGCTGGACAGCCTGACCAACTGCACCGCATATAACAATGGTGTCGGCGGAAACGGCAAGCCCAATGTCAGCTGCTATCGCTGCACAGATGACGGCGCAGACTTCACGAACCTCATCTCCTATTATAACAAGGACAATCTCACCGCAAATCTGGGTGCAGTAAGCCTGAGCAAATACAACAATGACAAGTTTGTCGGCACGATCCAGAACGCTATCTATTACAATTCCGGTTATTATCAGGTAGACGAAAAAACGAATATCGCCAATGGTGACAAGCTTGGAACAAAGGGTGCAGCCATCAGCGATGCGGATTTTGAAAGTGTAACTGCACCGGAAATGGGTACTGATTTTGATGCAGTATGGCGTAATTCCAATGGCTCTGTAAATCTCCACGGCTTTATGCAGGTGAAGGAAGACAGCAGCCTGTACAGCGTGCAGGGTGCCGTATTTGACAACATTGACACACCGCCGGTAGTGACAACTGTGACCACTGCTTCCGGTGAGACGACCACTGAAACAACAGCAAAGACCACAGATACCACTGCTTCGGAGCAGACCAGCGATAACAGCACTGCTTCGGACAAGACGGATACAACAACTGTGACAACGGTTTCCGGTGATATAACGGATTCCACAGAGACAGGTGAGACCAAGGATACAACAGCATCTTCCGGCGGCACCACCTCTGCAACTGGTGATGTGACAACAGAGACGACGGCTTCCGGCGAGACAGTAACAGAAAGCTCCGGCGAAAGCAACGCAACGACTACCACTACTGCGGACACAGAAGAGCCGACAGCGCTTCTGTACGGTGATGTAAACCTGGACGGCAGACTGGATATTACCGATGCCGTAATGCTGAACAAGGCGGTTGCCGGCGCAGTTAAACTGAGCAGCAACCAGTTCCAGAACGCAGACTGCTGCCATGACGGCGAACTGGGCAGCAGCGATGCAGTTGCACTGCTGCAGTTCCTGGTACATGCGATCGAGACACTGCCGATCAGTGCATAAGGGCGCATTCTAAAACCGAAAATCATCTTCAATACTCCTATTTTTCCGAAAAAGGGCAGCCGCGTGACGGCTGTCCTTTTTGCTTGCCTGTGCGCTTTCCGTGCCGGAGTGAAAAAGCCGTTGGTCTCCGAACAGATTTTTTGTGCAAATTCACTTGCTTTTTTTTTGGAGGTATGGTATACTATAAGTAGCGCTGCTGTTGATTTTGAAATCGCGGGCGCGATGCGCAAAGCGCATTATTTTCTATCCCTGTAAATTCCTGCGGTATCCGGGAGATCCGCAGTACCGTTTTCGGGCGATAAATCTTGGATGAGGTGAACCAAATTGGCACAACTGAAAAAACCCACAATTAAAAACCCTGATCTGGTTGCCGCAATGGCAGAGTTCAAAAAACAGCAGAACCCACAGACCGAGAAAGAAATGCTGGACGCAATTGCAGAAGCATCCTTTATTGCCCCGATTTCTTTGCAGAACAAACTGGAAGATGTTGAACCGGATGAAAACGGACAGCGCCAGATGCAGGCGTCTCTGATGGCTGTTTCCAACAAGGACGGCGCAAAGTTCTTCCCGGCATTTACTGACTGGCTGGAGTTCCTGAAGTGGAAAAATGATCCCGATGCAGACACCATGGTCATTACCTTTGACCAGTATTGCGGCATTCTGCTGAAGCAGGGAATCGATGTCGGCGGTATTGTCATCAATCCGGCAGAGACCAACATTGTGATCCGCAAGGAAAAGATGGCAGAGATGAAGGGTGTTGAAGTTCCGGCAGCAAATGCAGGAGCAGCCGGCGCAGCAAAGCCGCATTCCATTCTGCCGCTGTTTGGTACTGAGAAGATCACAAACTCTGAGGTCATCATTGCCGCAGACCGCCTGCGCAAGGAAAACACCGAGGATGCAAAGATCGCGCTGTTCAATGCCATGCGCAGAACCAAGTTCGTTGCACCGGTTCTCATGGAAATGCCGAAGGAAGTCAAGGCAGGGGACAAGGTGAATGCGAAGGCAGAGTTCATTATGCTGAACCATGACAACGGCAAGTACATGCCGCTGTTCACCAGCCTGCCGGAACTGGAAAAGTGGACTGGCGCGCCGGACTGCAAGGCTGTTCCCATGACAATGGCAAATTATACAGCAATGCTCTCCGATCCGAAGAGCACAGCTGCCGGTATTGTTATTGACCCGTTCTCCATGGGTCTGGCGTTCAGCAAGGAACAGGCATTGAACATTCAGCCGCGTCTGGAACTGCGCGACATTGATGCCGCACCGGACGGCATGGAAGATGCCCTGCGGGAACATCTGGCAACCATCTCTGATGTCAAGACCGCATACCTGGATGGTATCAAAGCAAATGGCGCAGACGGCTTTGTGGTGATTCTGGAACTGAACACACCGCAGGCAGATGTTCGCACCATTGCCGACAGCACCGCTCAGATTGCTAAGAAATACGGCTCTTGTGTGGTGGCTCCGGCAAATTCGCCGCTGGGTCAGAAAGTCATGGAGCGCAAGCAGGCATTCTATCAGGCTTAAGACAATATTTTATGTGAATATGTTTCAATGAAAAACAGCCTCGTTTCACTTTTGGTGAAGCGGGGCTGTTCTGTTATGCGAAAAATTGCCGAAACGCCGTGGGCAGCGAGATTTCACGTTCGATCTCTTCTGCGGTTTTCCAGATGAACTGCTCATCCTGTCTGCCGCAGGAGAGGTATACGCCGTAAAGTTCCCACTCTACATGGGTGAAAATGTGCCTACGCTCTGCCGTCCGCGTCAGATCGAGAGGCTTGCAGTGCCACGCTGCCGCCTGTGCAATGGCTTCTTCTGTGGTGCAGATGCCAGGCGTGTTCGGATATTCCCACAATCCATGGAGCAGTCCCTTTGCAGTGCGCTTTCGGACAGCATACTTTCCGTCACAGCAAAGCACAAAAACGGTGTACTGCTCCTTGCGCCGCGGCTTTTTGGCGATACGCTGTGGGAGACGCATTGCATCGCCGTATTTTCTTCCCAGACAGGATTCAGACAGCGGACAGACCTCACACCGGGGCTGTCCGTTGGGCAGACAGACCGTAGCGCCCAGTTCCATCAGCGCCTGTGTCAGCATGCCGCAGTGTTCAGGGTTTGCCGCATAGACCTGCGCCAATGTCTGAGTGACGGCTGCCTTTTGTTCCGGGCGGTCGATCTCACAGAAGCAGTCTGTCAGCCGGGCTGCCACGCGCAGCACATTGCCGTCCACTGCCGGTGTGGGAAGTCCATAGCAAATGGAACAAACTGCGCCGGCGGTATAGTCGCCCACACCCGGCAGCGCCCGGATTTCTGTCCATGTTTTGGGAAACCTGCCGCTGTATTGCGTCATAATGACCTGTGCCGCTTTTCGGAGATTGGCGGCACGGCTGTAGTAGCCCAGTCCTTCCCAGCACTTGTTCACCTGATCCTGCTCTGCCGCTGCCAGGGAAGCGATGTCCGGAAAAGTCTCCAGGAAGCGGTGATAGTAACCCTTGACGGCTTCCACACGCGTCTGCTGCAGCATGATCTCTGACAGCCAGACGCGATAAGGCTCTTGGTTCTTTCGCCAGGGCAGATCTCTGGCATGATCGGGGTACCATGCCAGGAGCGGCGGTGCTAGCTGTGCCATGACCTGTTCCTGCATGGCTTTCCACCGGCGCATCCGGGCGATAACTTTTTCATAGACCGGGAGCATATGGGGTTCTTTGCAGATCTCCGGCAGCTTTTCCACAGAGATCCATTCTACAGCGGTGTTTTCGTCCGGGGCAATGCGTAGTGTTTCCTTGGTATCTGCGATCAGTCCATAGGTCACGTTATAGTGCTGGTGCGCCGGAACAGGCACGCCGTTTTTCTGGTGTGCCTTCACGGGGAGAATGTCCAGGGACAGAATTGCACCGGTAAGGGGATAGGGCTTCTGAATGCCGGTCTCTTCCTTTGCTTCCCGGACGGCAGTCCAGAGAAAATCATTGGAGCCGTCTGCGTGTCCGCCCGTCCAGGCAAAGGAATCGTAGATGCGGTGATATACCATCAGTACTTTTTCCAGTGCAGCGTCCATAATGAAGCCGGAGCAGGTGAAATGGCTCGCTTCGTGCTCCCGAAAGAGCAGTTGTGTGCCGTATTGTTCCGCCGCAAGGAGTATCTCGTTCCGGTCACGGCGTTCCTGCTCGGTTTCGGGAACATAGGCGGCGAGACGTGCTTTCCAGTCGGTCACATCCTGTTCCTGCATGACATTTCTCATGTTGATTTTCCTTTCCTGACTGCGTGTTATTTCGCCGGCAGCAGAATTGTAATTTCTGTGCCGTGTCCCAGTTCGCTGCGCAGAGAGATCGTACCGTTGTGGCAGTCTACAATATGCTTGACGATAGACAGCCCCAGTCCTGTGCCGCCGCGCTGTTTCGACCGGCTTTTATCCACCCGGTAGAATCGTTCAAAGATGCGGCTCTGCGCCTGAAGCGGAATGCCGATGCCGTTGTCTGCAATGACGATCTTTGCCTGTGAACCGATGTGCTGGATGGTGATCTCCACTGTGCCGCCGGGATTGTTATACTTGATGGCGTTGTCAACCAGGTTGATGAACAGTTCCCGCATGTATCCTTCGTTGCTGCGCAGGAGCACACAACCACCCTCCAGATGTACCTGTATCTTGTTCCGCTGGATCTGCGGTTCCAGGATCTGCAATGCATTTTTTGCCGCAGCTGCCAGATCTACCGGCGTGTTCAGCATCTCAGTATGTTCCTCGATTTCTGATAAGCGGATAATGTCGTTGATGAGAAAGAGCAGGCGTTCGCTTTCCCGTTCGATCATAGCGCCGTATTTCGCCACGTCGTCCTCTTTGGTAATCATGCCGCTGCCGAACATTTCACCGAATCCCTTGATGGTGGTCAGCGGTGTTTTCAGCTCGTGGGAGACATTGGCGGTAAATTCCTGCCGCATTTTCTCTGCCTTGACGTTGTAGGTCACATCCACCAGCAGCACGATCGTGCCGAAAATACCGCCCATTTCCACACGGGTGATATATGCCCGGATGTACTTTCCATCGATTTTCAACAGCTGACGCACAGAACAGCCCTTGTGTAGCTCGCCGTCTGCCGGAGGCATATCGTGCTGCGGTTCTGTTTTGGACTTTCGCAGCGCGTCCAGAAACTCCTGGTTGTCGGTGAGGATGAAGATGGAGTTGTTTTCCCAGT
The DNA here is from genome assembly GCA_963590855.1 of Ruminococcus bromii. GTDB lineage: Bacteria > Bacillota > Clostridia > Oscillospirales > Ruminococcaceae > Ruminococcus_C. The sequence goes on along the minus strand of CAVAQT010000022.1, from coordinate 26,618 downwards.
CTGCTTTTGCAATTTCCAGAAAGGCGATGGCTGTGCGGTTTGCCAGCTGTATCTTATCGGAATCGTCCAGAATGAGGATGCCCTCTACCATATGCTCCTGAATCAGCTCAATGATATCGCGCTCATGGTCCAGTTCTTTCTGCATCCGGTTCATTTCGTTCTGGACTCTGGTGAGTGCTTTTTGGTCTTTTTTATGCTGATGCTGTGCCTGCTGCTTCTGATGGAGATACAGAAAAATAAAAACTAGCAGAAGCGCTGCAACGATTCCGGCGAATGCCCATCCGATCCATTCCATGGTTAGCCTCCGATCTTATAGCCATAGCCCCGTACTGTGTGAATGAGACTGGAACATCCTGCTGCCTCCAATTTCTGCCGCAGCGTTTTGACGTGCGCATCTACTGTGCGTGTTTCCCCTTCATAAGAAAAGCCCCAGACCTGTTCCAAAAGACGGTCTCGCGAGATGGCTGCGCCCTGATTGCGCACCAGATAGGCAAGCAGCTCAAACTCCTTATAGGTGAGTGTGACCTCGTTTTCCAGATAGACCACGGTACGCTGTTCCAGGTCGATGGTCAGATCATGGATGGCAAGAATATGATTCTCTGCATGCTGCTGCGTCTGGCTGCGGCGCAGTACAGCTTTGATGCGGGAGAGCAGTTCCATAATGCCAAATGGTTTTGTGATATAGTCGTCTGCGCCGTTTTCCAGTCCGGTGACCTTGTCGATCTCAGACGACTTGGCGGACAGCATGATGACGGGGATGTTTTCTGTAGCATCCTCTGATTTGATTCGTTTCAGGATCGAAATGCCGTCCTCATCCGGCAGCATGATGTCCAGCAGGATCAAAGAGGGCTTTTCCTCCTGAAGCCGCTGAAAAAAGCTTTTCCCGTCCGGAAATCCCTCTGCCAGATAGCCGCCGGACTGCAGCGCGCAGGTGACCAATTCCCGGATGCCTGCGTCATCCTCTACACAAAAAACTGTTGCCAAGTTACATATCCTCTTTCTTTTCGCTTTTTTGTCCCTGATCTTCCCGAATGACCGCGCGCATCGCTGCCACAGCAGTTTCAATGGCATGGGTCATATCTCCGGCGGCATGAGCATTGTCGCGAATGACCGCCTGCCGCTCCTGGTTCCACAGCATTTGCAGGATCGTGGCACAGCGTACGCGGCGCGCCGCAGCTACAACAAACAGCGCTGCTGATTCCATTTCCGAAGCAAGCGCGCCGGCGACCTTCCACGCCTGCCAGTTTTGCAGCAGCATCTGTGCCGCCGGCATAGTCTCCGGGGAATGCTGCCCATAAAACGAATCCTTGCACTGCACCACCCCGGTGCGGTAATCATATGCCAACTTCTCTGCGGCGCAGACCAGGTGCTGCGTCAGTCCGAAGTCCGGCACCGCCGGGAACGCCAGCGGAACATACTCCTGTGACGTGCCCTCCATGCGAATCGCGCCGGTGGGGATAATCAGCGTTCCCGGAATGAGTTCCGGTTGCATGCCGCCGCAGGTGCCGATGCGCAGGAATGTATGCGCGCCCAGTGCCGCCAGTTCCTCCATGGCGATGGCAGCAGACGGGCCGCCGATACCGGTGGAGGTGACGCTGACTCTTGTGCCGTCCAGTGTCCCTGTCCAGGTGGTGAACTCCCGGTTTTGTGCGGTCTGATGCGGATCATCCAGATAAGAGGCGATCCATTCTGTGCGGCCGGGATCGCCGGGGAGAAAGACATAGTTTCCAATGTCATCCGCGGTGCAGTGGATGTGAAATTGACGTTCAGACATAAGATCGCTCCTTTCTTTGGACAGTACCGCAAGCAGACTGCGGTGCTGCCTTAGCGCCTGTTTTGTCTTTCTGCGGCAGCTTGGTGCAGGCTCTGTATCGTGCTGTCTTGACAAATTACCAAAATTCTGCTATGATACACATATCATGATATATGCAGGAGGAAGAAGGCATATGCAGCAGTATCCGAACTGGCGTCCACAAGAGCCAGAATCTCACAATGATCTGAAAGCCCTGATTTTTGGCGTGGTATCGTTTCTGTTCTGTCGGCTTCCTGTGGTGACCATTTTGACCGGCATCATTGCCTTAGTCTATGCAAATCGTGCTAGAAAACAACCGTATCACAGCTCCGGCATGACCATCGTCGGACTAGTGCTGGGGATCATCGGAATCCTGGTGGGAATGGTGTTTACAATATATTGGGGATTTCATTTTCTGCATATTCTTCAGATGCTTTATGAGAAAAACAAAATGGTTCCTGCGCCCCATACGCCGGACTTTTTTGAAGGGCCTGGTACACCGGCGGTGTTACTCGGTTTCCGAAGCAGATTCTTCTGAAGCGTTTTCTGCGCCGACATCGGTTTGCAGTTCTGTCCCAGGGAGTTCAGCATCTTCCGGCAGGGGCATGACAACTGCAAAGCCGCTGTCGGCGTTTTCTTCTGCCTGTTCCCGGCATGCAGGGTCTACATGAAATGTGACGGCCTGCTTGCAGTTGGCGATCTCATTGACACGTTCTGTGCCGCCGTATTCGCCGTCGATGGTCCAGGAGACCGGTTCGTCGTCCAGGGCAGTGACCTTTAAGTGTGAAGTGCGGAAATAGTGGAGATACTGCTTCGCCAGCCCCAGCTGTATCTTGGAGAACGCCATGACCAGCTTGTGAAATTCCACCAGATTGGAAGGCTTGTGGATCAGCGTGACCTCAAACAAGCCATCGTCCCATCGCACATCAGACAGCGCCAGGAACTTTGCCACAGAAGAGGAGTTCGTCACCATGCCATAGAGAAATTCATCCTCGATCACGCCGCCGTCGTATTCAATGCGCATCCGGTATGCCCGGATTTTCGGCAGTTTGGAGATGGCGTTGAGGAGATAGGCAGAGTGCCCCAGGAGGTTTTTGAAATGCTGCGGTGTTTCATAGGAGATCTCTGTGAATGCACCGAATGCAGCCACATAGGTGAAATACTTGTTGTTGAAGCTGCCTACATCACACAGCAGATCTTCGCCCCGGATGATGCAGTCCACGGCAGCTTCCGGCTCCTTCGGGATGCCGAGCCCGCGGGCAAAATCGTTGGTCGAGCCAAAGGGAATGTAGCCGATGGGACATTGTGTCTCACTCTTCATGCAGCCCTGGATCACTTCGTTCAGGGTGCCGTCGCCGCCGGAGCAGACGAGGATGTCATAGCAGCCGTCATCACACGCCGCTTTTGCACAGGTGATGGCGTCGCCGCGTTCCTGTGTGGGATGCACCGTCACCTGAAAGCCGGCTGCGGTGAACTTGTCGATAATCATTGCAAGGTGCGTGCCGACAGAGGCTCTGCCGGAGTGCAGATTACAGATGAAATAGATCTGTTTCAAGATCGTGATACCTCCTTTGATGAGATGCAGAGTCTGTTTTGCCGCTGCTTTCCGAGAATGGATGCGGAATAGACTCCGAGAAATTGCACTTGTAAGAATACCTTTAGTATATCACAAAATTTACAAAAATGCAAGGAAAATCTGCATTTGGTTCTGTCACGGATCTGCAAAAACAGGCTTGACAAATCCGCTGAAATCCGGTATAATAAAAGTCCATGAGCAGGCTGTGTGATAGCGCAGCTTTTGCTGTGAGGAAAGTCCGAGCACCATAGGACAGGATAGCTGTTAACGGCAGCCGGGGGCGACCCTAGAGCAAGTGCAACAGAGAGATACCGCCGCAGATTTCTGCGGTAAGGATGGAAAGGTGCGGTAAGAGCGCACCAGAGTGCAGGAGACTGTACTGCTATGTAAACCTTATCCGGTGCAACGTCTATTGGTACACGCTGTCATAACATTGGTCCGGTGGACAGCGGCGTAATGGCGGCTTGAGCTGTGGGGCGACCTGCAGACCAGATAAATTATCGCACACGACAGAACTCGGCTTATAGGCTTGGTCATGGGAGACAGCGCAGCGTTTGTACTGCGCTTTCTTTGTAACCGGAGTCTTTCGGGACATCCGGCATAGAATCAAAACGGTGCTGCATAAGATCTTCTGAAGGGGAGATCATCATGAAGCAGTATCCTGAAAATAGAAAACCAAACGAAGGGTATCCGCTCTATGTAACTGTGCCGGAAAAAAATGCGGCGCGGGAACAGGCGGATCAGATGCGGTATGGGAAAATGCTGGGGCGGCTGATGCAGCTTTCAGAGGAGAAACAGGGACAGCAGTCCCCGAAAAAACGGAGGATTTGACATGGATGCAGAGACAATGCTCTGGTATGAGAAACCGGCGGAAGATTTCGACCACGCACTGCCGATCGGAAACGGACGGATTGGTGCAATGGTATTCGGCGGTGCAGCAGATGAGGTTTTGAAGCTGAATGAAGACTCCATCTGGTCTGGCGGCAAGCGAAACCGGAACAATCCGGATGCACGGGAGGGCCTGGAAGAAGTCCGCAGACTGCTGAAAGAAGAGCGCATCCCGGAGGCAGAAAAGGTTGCCTTTGAAAAAATGCAGGGTGTTACGCCAAATTCCCGGCACTATATGCCGCTGGGCAATCTAAACCTGCATATGGACTTTGCCGGAAAGGCAAAACAGTATCAGCGAAGCCTGGATCTGGAGCAGGCACTGGCGACTGTGCGGTTTACAGCAAATGATGTCACCTATGTGCGGGAGGCGTTTGTATCAGAGCCGGATCGGGTTCTGGTGCTGCATATTGCTGCCAGTGAACCGGGCATGGTGAACCTGCGTGCTTCTCTGGACGGCAGAGACGATTACTACGATGACTGCCGCCCCTGTGAGGACTATCCCAACATGCTGGTCTATGACGGCGGCACAGGAAGCCGGAACGGCATCTTTTTCGCAGCGGCACTCACGGGCTTTGCAGAGGGCGGCACGCTCCGCACGGTCGGCGGCGTGATCGATGTCAGAGATGCCAATGAGGTGACATTGCTGCTCAGCGTGGGAACAAGCTTCTATCACGGCGAGCAGTATGAGGATGCAGCAAAGCTGGATGCTTCCTATGCGGCAGACTGCAGCTATGAAGAACTGCTGTATCGGCATCTGACAGAATATCAGGAGAAGTTTCGCCGGGTGCGTTTTTCGCTGCCGGACAACAGTGAGGGCGGCAGCGAGCTGCCCACAGACGAACGCCTGCTGCGGCTTCGCGGCGATGAGGGCGATCACAAGGAGTGCAAGCTCCAGATCCATGACAGCAAGCTGGCGGTGCTGTACTTTAACTATGGCAGATATTTGATGCTCTCCGCCAGTCGCCCCGGCACACAGCCTATGAATCTCCAGGGCATCTGGAATCAGGATATGTGGCCGGCGTGGGGCTGCCGCTATACCATTAACATCAACATTCAGATGAATTACTGGCCGGCAGAGGTCTGCAATTTGCCTGAGTGTCATCTGCCGCTGTTTGATCTGATCGAACGGATGCGTGCGCCGGGCCGGGAGACTGCACAGGCCATGTACGGCTGCCGGGGCTTCGTCTGCCATCACAACACGGATATCTGGGGAGACACTGCACCGCAGGATCTGTGGATGCCGGCGACTATCTGGCCTATGGGCGCAGCATGGCTCTGCCTGCACATTTTTGAACACTATCAGTACACACAGGATCTGGATTTTCTGGATCAGCACTACGAGGCAATGCGGGAAGCGGCACTCTTTTTTGTGGATTATCTCACCGAAAATGACGAGGGTGAATTGGTGACCTGTCCGTCGGTTTCGCCGGAGAACACCTATCGCACGGAGGGCGGTGCAAAGGGCTGTCTGTGCAGCGGCCCGTTTATGGATACGGAGATCCTGACGGTGCTGTTCCGCAATGTGATCGAGAGCAGCAAGCTGCTGAACCGGGACAGCGACTTTGCCGCACAGCTGGAAGGCCTGCTGCAAAAGCTGCCGCCGCTGAAGATCGGAAAGTATGGACAGATCCAGGAATGGGCAAAGGACTATGAAGAGGTGGAGATCGGTCACCGACACATTTCACATCTGTTTGCCCTGTATCCGGCAGATCTGATTACACCGTATCACACGCCGGAACTGGGCAAGGCTGCCCGTGCGACGCTGATCCGCAGACTCATCCACGGCGGCGGTCACACTGGCTGGAGCCGTGCATGGATCATCAATTTGTGGGCAAGATTATTAGACAGCGGCATGGCGTACGAGAATTTGCAGCAGCTCCTGGCTTGGTCTACCAATCCGAATCTGCTGGATTCTCATCCGCCGTTCCAGATCGACGGCAACTTTGGCGGTACGGCTGCCATTGCGGAGTGCCTGCTGCAAAGCCACTCCGGTGAGATCAACCTTCTGCCGGCGCTGCCGGATTCCTGGCCGGAAGGCAGCATCAGCGGTCTGCGGGCAAGAGGCGGCTTTGAAGTGGACATCACATGGCGCGCAGGCAAACTGGAAACGGCTGTGATCCGATCGCTCAGCGGAAACGACTGTACCGTTCGCACCAATACCATTGCCAGCGTATCCAGTGATGCCGGTGCAGTAGACGCAAAGATCGACGGCGCACTGCTGCGGTTCTCTACCGAAAAGGGCATGACATATCGTCTGAGAGCGTAATGGCGTTTTGAGAAGCGCCTGCTGGTCAGAATCCGTCTTTACAAGCGGATGCACATCTATTTCTTGTAAAGACGGGTTCGCAATCTGGAATGTGACAGCAGAACTTAGGAGATGGAGCAATTTTGAGAAAAGAGCAAGTGTTCGCTTTGGCGGCAGCCGGTGTGCTGCTGACTGGGTGCACAAAGATCGAACAGGAATCCCCGAAGCCGTCGGAAAGCGTTGCCACCGGGACGACCCAACTAGCGACCGAAGCGGAGACAACACCGGCGCAGCAGTATCCCTCTGTGGCGCTGCAAGTACCGGAGATCACACGGCAGGATGTTTCCATGAAGCTGGAAGCGGAGGATGCAGCGGTTCCTACGGGCTGTTCTGTTGCCATGATGCCTCGGCTGGGGTATTCCGGTACAGGCTATCTCAGCGGTCTGGATGCGCAAAATGGCAGCAGCCTGGAACTGGAAGCGGAGATCCCGGCAACACAGCACTATGATATTACCGTTGTGGTGGGTGCCGGCGCGGCTTCTACCTGTAAGATTCTGGTGAACGGCGAATCGGTCTATACCATGAAAACGGATGCCACGGACAACTTTATGCGCGTGAAGATCCAGGGCATTTTCCTCAATGCCGGGAGCTGCAAGCTTGCCGTTGCGCCTATAGACGGCGTAGTAGATATTGACTGCGTGGAACTGGCGAATAATACCAGTCTCTATGATGAAAACGCAGAGATCGCCGCTGCACCGGTAAACGAAAAGGCAACTGAAAAGACCAGGAAGCTGTACCAGTTCCTACAGCAGAACTACGGCAAGAAAATCATCACCGGACAGTATGTTTCGGACAGCAGCAGTAAGGAACTGGATGAGATCTATACTATGACCGGAAAGTATCCGCTGATCCGGTTTGCGGACATGAATGCCTATTCTCCCAACGGCGGCGATGCTGCAAAGGCGACTGCTGTGGCAGATAGTCTGAAATGGGCAGAAGAGGGCGGCGCGGTCGGGCTCTCCTGGCTCTGGAATGCGCCCACTGGAACAGGAACATTCTACGAGAAGGATGCTTCCTTTGATCTGAAAACCGCAGTGACAGATGCAGATATTGCCAAAAAATCCGATGCGGAACTGAAAAAAATGGTTTCTGACGGAACGATCTCGCAAAACTGCTATGCGCTGATCTCTGACATCGACGGCATTTCAGAGGCGCTGAAGCCTTTGGCAGATGCAGATGTGCCGGTGCTGTGGCGTCCGATGCCGGAAGCCGGCGGCGGCTGGTACTGGTGGGGTGCAGACGGCGCTGAGGCATATCGGTGGCTCTGGAATTTGATGTACACCCGTATGACGGAATACCATCAGCTGAACAATTTGCTCTGGATCTGGAACGGACAGAGCAGCAGCTTTCAGGTGGACAGCAGTCAGTATGACATCGCTTCGCTGGATCTGTATGTGGAAAAGGACGAGACCTACGGCAGCCGCTATGAGCAGTATGTGGCGCTGCGGAACATGGCGCCCGGAAAGATACTGGCGATGAGCGAATGCAGCAATGTGCCGGATATGAATGCTATGTTCCGGGACAATGCCGTCTGGTCGTTCTTCGGGCTGTGGTATGCACCGTATCTGGGAGAGTATACCGATAAGAATACCTTGATCGAGTTCTATAACTCCGAGGCGGCGCTGACGCGGGAAGATTATGCTTCCGTAGGATAAGCCTTTCTATTTGTAATAGAGAAATGCAGGAAAAAGAGTGCGTTTTGTTTGGACACGCTCTTTTTTTATGTCATATGGCACAAAAACTTTTGAATCTTTCAAGATGTAAAATCCAGCGATTTTTTTCGGGAAAAGGGTTGACAACTGCCGTGTAATTGTATATAATGAACATATGAACAATCGTTCAAATGAAATTGCATGGAGGAAACAAAAATGAAAAAGGTATTTAAGCTGAATGATCTGGACTGCGCAAACTGCGCTGCAAAGATGGAGGCTGCAATTCAGAAGCTGGACGGCGTAAAGTCTGCCACCATCAGCTTCATGACTCAGAAGCTGACACTGGAGGCTGACGATGCAGATTTTGACAAGGTACTGAAAGCTGCACAGAAGTGCATCAGCAAGGTAGAGCCGGACTGCGAGATCATCATCAAGTAAATCCGCGTATGCCGGACTGAGGAGGCGTGACCTATGACAAAACAACAGCGTAAAATTTTGATCAAGATCATCATTGGTGCGGTGCTGTTTGCCGCAGGAATGGCAGTTACCCATCTGTTGACATTGCCGTGGTGGGCAGAGCTGCTGATCTTTCTGGCGGTATATCTGGTGCCGGGATTCAGCGTTCTGCAAAAGGCAGTGCGAAACATTGCGCATGGGCAGGTGTTCGATGAGAATTTTCTCATGACCATTGCTTCGATTGCAGCATTTGCCATCGGACAGTACCCGGAGGCAGTAGAAGTTATCTTGTTCTATCAGGTGGGCGAACTCTTTGAGAAGATCGCCGTTGGACGTTCTCGTCAGGCAGTTTCGGATCTGCTGGATCTCTGTCCGGATGAAGCAACAGTGCTTCGGGACGGCAAGCCGGAAACGGTTCTGGTGGACGAAGTAGAAGTGGGCGAACACATTCTGGTGCGCCCCGGCGAAAAGATTCCGCTGGATGCAGACGTTTTTGAAGGGCATACCACCATCGATACTGCTGCGCTGACAGGCGAGTCTATGCCGGTTTCAGCCGGTGTGGGTGATGCGGTTTGCAGCGGTTGCGTGAATCTGTCCGGCGCAGTGGAGCTGGTTGTTACCAAGCTGGCAGCCGAGTCCACCGCTTCCAAGATCATGGAATTGGTGGAAGAGTCCGCTTCCAGCAAGGCAAAGACGGAGCAGTTTATCACCAAATTTGCCCGGTTCTATACGCCGTGCGTGGTTGTTGCTGCTGTGATTTTGGCAGTGCTGCCGCCGCTGATTACGGGGCAGGCATTCTCAGGTTGGATCTATCGCGCGCTGACATTTCTCATTATTTCCTGCCCGTGTGCATTGGTCATCTCTGTGCCGCTGAGCTTTTTCGGCGGTATCGGCTGTGCATCCAAAAACGGTGTCCTGGTAAAGGGCAGCAACTATCTGGAAGCACTCTCTCATGCGCAGACGGTGGTCATGGATAAGACTGGTACACTGACAGAGGGAAAGTTCCATGTGACAGAACAGAACCCCATTGGCATGACAGCAGAGGTACAGCTGGAACTGGCTGCGCTGGCAGAGTCGGCATCCAATCACCCCATTGCGCAGTCCTTGAAGGATGCCTATGGCAAGGCAATTGACGCAGAGCGTGTGACAGACATCCAGGAGATCGCCGGACACGGTGTCTCCGCCAAGGTGGACGGCAAGCAGGTTCTGGCAGGCAATGCAGCTTATCTGGAAGATGCCGGACTCCATCCGGAAACGCCGCACGCCATCGGCACGGCAGTGCATCTGGCAGTGAACGGCGTATATGCCGGGTACATTCTCATTGCGGATACCGTGAAACCGGATGCGGCACAGGCAGTGCAGGCATTCCGACAGGCAGGTGTTTCCACAGTGGCAATGCTCACCGGCGACAGTGAGTCTGCGGCAAAGGCTGTGGGCGACGCCTTGCAGCTGGACGAAGTGCACGCCAAGTGTCTCCCGGCAGACAAGGTACGGTTCATGCAGGACTATCGCACCAAGCTGTCCAAGGGCAGAACGCTGGTCTTTGTGGGCGACGGCATGAACGATGCACCGGTATTGGCACAGTCCGATGTGGGCGTTGCCATGGGTGGTCTGGGTTCGGATGCAGCCATTGCGGCGGCAGATCTGGTCATCCTGGACGACAAGCCCTCGAAGCTGGGACTGGCGATCCACATTGCCAAGAAAACCATGGGCATTGCACGGCAGAATATTGTTTTTGCGCTGGGCGTGAAAGCCATTGTTCTGGTGCTGGGTGCGCTGGGTCTGGCACACATTGGTGCTGCGGTCTTTGCAGATGTTGGTGTGTCGGTGATCGCGATCCTCAATTCCACACGAGCAATGCGGACAAAACTGAAATAAGAGCCTTTTCAACAACCTTTCAGGCAGATCTCCGGTGGGAGGTCTGCCTTTTCTGTAAAATGTGCAAAAAAGTGGAAAAAAATCTTGACATGGCTCGTCTTATTGTAGTATAATAAAAGTAATCACCATTCTTTCGGAAGAATGGCGTGCAGGAAAATGCAGCGCAGCAAAAATGCGGCTTCGTTTGAAATGCAGAAAAAATTTGAACAGAAAAGGAGCATTTGCATATGCTGCTCGACAAATATTTACCGCGCATCGAGTTTGACAGCTACGAAGACTTCAAGGAAAATTATCGTGTCAATATCCCCGATGACTTTAACTTTGGATTTGACATTGTGGACGAATGGGCAAAGCAGGAGCCGGAAAAGAAGGCTTTGGTGTGGTGTGATGACCACGGCGAAGAGAAAACCTTCACTTTCACAGACATTTCCCGTCTGTCGAATCAGACTGCGAACTATTTCCAGAGTCTGGGAATTAAAAAAGGAACTGTAGTAATGCTGATCCTGCGCCGGCGTTGGGAATACTGGGTATGTGCGGTGGCACTGCACAAGATCGGCGCGATCCTGATCCCCGGCTCGTTACAGCTGGCGAAGAAAGACCTGATCTACCGCGGCAACAGTGCCCAGATCCACACCATGATCTGCCTGGACGACAAGTATGTTCTGGAACAGGTCAATGAAGCGCAGCCCTCTGTGCCCAGCATTCAGCACAAGATCGTGGTAGGCGGTTCTCATGAGGGATGGCGTAATTTCCATGAGGAAGTTGAAAAGTTCTCGACAGAGTTTCCACGTCCCACGGGTGAAGCGGGTACAAAGGCAAAGGATCTGATGCTGGTATATTTCACCTCCGGTACAACCGGCGAACCGAAGATGGTAGAGCATGACTATACACATCCGCTGGGTCATATTGTAACAGCAAAATACTGGCAGCAGGTGCAGGAAAACAAGCTGCACATGAGCGTTTCTGACTCCGGCTGGGCAAAGTTCGGCTGGGGCAAGATCTACGGGCAGTGGATCTGCGGCGCTGTGATCTTTGCCTATGATATGGACAAGTTTGTGCCAACTCATTTGCTGCAGAAGATGCAGGACTACAAGCTGACTACATTCTGCGCACCGCCCACCATGTATCGGTTTATGCTTCAGGAAGATGTGGCATCCTATGACTTGTCCAGCATCCAGAACTTTGCTACAGCCGGCGAGCCGCTGAATCCGGAGGTGTACAACCGCTGGCTGGAGCTCACCGGCAAGGAGATCCGGGAGGGCTTTGGTCAGACGGAAGGCTCTGTCCTGCTGGCAAACTTCCCGTGGATCACACCGAAACCCGGTTCTACCGGAAAGCCGTCTCCGCTGTACGACATTGTGTTGGAGAACGAGGACGGTACACTCACCAAGGATGGCGAACAGGGCGCTCTGGTGATGCGCAATCTGAAAAAGGCACATCCCACCGGTCTGTTTGTGGGATATTATAAGAATCCGGAAATGACACAGGAGATTCTGGGCGGCGGCAGCTATTGCCCCCATGATGTGTTTATGCGGGATGCAGACGGCTATTATTGGTTCGTGGGCAGAAATGATGATGTCATTAAGTGCTCCGGCTATCGCATTGGGCCGTTTGAGGTAGAAAGTGCGCTTATTGAGCATCCGGCTGTTCTGGAATGTGCGATCACTGCTGCACCAGACCCGATCCGCGGTCAGGTGGTCAAGGCAACTGTGGTACTGACAAAGGGCTATACCCCTAGTCCGGAGCTGACCAAAGAACTCCAGAATCATGTAAAGCATACAACTGCACCGTATAAATATCCCCGTATCATTGAGTATGTGGATGAACTGCCGAAAACTCTGGGCGGCAAGATCAAGCGCGCGCAGATCCGAAAAGAGGACGAAGCAGCCGGAAAATAAGCTGCAAATCCGATCATAGAACAAGAAGCCACGCAAGTTTTCGCTGCGTGGCTTTTTTTGAAAAATCGAATAAAATATAAGTATAGATATTGAAAAATCGGAACAATTATGCTATAATTAGAGTATCCTTCTAAGAATCTGTATGCATCAGGAAAATGCAGATTGATGAAATCGCAAAATACGAAAAATACGAACAAGACGAAAATCGGGGAGAGGAGGCTTGGGCTGTGAAGAAGAGGATGTTTGCGCTGCTGTGCAGTGTGTTGATCGTGTTGGCAACGTGGTCTGGAGTGCTGCGGTTTGGGGTGCGTGCTTCTGCGGAAACCATAGATGCAGCGGAAATGGCAGAAGAGGTTGCGGTGCTGCTCAACGCATTCCGGCAGGAAAACGGCTTGGATGCGTTAAAGACCGCACCGATCTTGTCGGAACTTTCCGGCATTCGGGCAAAGGAACTGGTGGATTGCTATGGGCACACGCGTCCGGACGGGGCGGATTGGTTCACAGTTGTGGAAGAGTCTGCACTGGACAGCAACTGCTATGCGGCAGAGAATGTTGCCGCCGGCTATGATTCACCGGAAGCTGTCATGACGGCCTGGAAAAATTCTCCTAACCATCGTGCGGCAATGCTTGGGGAAAATTATCAGTATGTGGGCATCGGGCTGCACTATGTGGAAGAGGATTCGAACTATTATTTCACCTATTGGGAAATGCTGCTGATCTCTTCGGAAACTCCGTTGGAGGGAGAATATTTCCCAGGTGAGAAAACAGCCGGCGGAACAGATCGGGCAACAGTGACGGATGTTTCTGCTGAAGGAACAAATGAAACGTATCAGACCGGAGATATGGACTTGGACGGCGAGGTGAGCCTTGCAGACGCTGTGCTGCTGCAAAAGCTGCTGCTGAAACAGATAGATGCCGCAGAAATACAGCGGAAAAACGGAGACTGCTATGCAGATGGTATCCTTGACAGCAGGGATGTGGTCTCTTTGATGCGGTTTTTGGTGGGGTTGACGGATACCCTGCCGGAGTGATGGGACAAATGCGCAAGGGAGAGAGGCTTTATGTCACGAATACTTTATGTGTTGGATTATCTCAGCCGCTATACCGATGCAGAAAAGGGCGCAACGCTGAAACAGATTCAGGCATATCTTCAAAATGAAACCAATCTGGGTGCAGTTTCGCCGCTGAGCATTCGCCGGGACATTGATGAGATCGATGCAATGGGATATACCGTGGATATACAGAAGGGCGCACACAATACGGCATATTATCACATGCGTGACCGTGGCTTTACGTTTAATGAGATCCGCTTTCTGGTGGATTCTGTCTCGATCAACAAGTTTTTGAATAACGAGCAGAAGCAGCGGCTGTTCCGCAAGTTTGAAGTTCTGCGCTCCCAGTCAGAGGTGCGGAAGCTGGTGGGGCGCATTACCCTCAGCGAGGTCGCACCGCCGTCGCTGGACTTGCTGGACAATCTGGAGTGCGTGCATCAGATCATTGCGGAAAAGCGGAAGATCAATTTCAAGTACGGGAAGTATAACCTGCACCGGGTCATCGAATACTATGACAAGAAACGGGATCTGATCCCATGTCAGGTGGTCTATACCAATGAGCGGTTTTATCTGAGAGCCATTTCGGAGGGTACCGGGAGTGTACGGAATTATCGCATCGACCGCATGCAGAAGATCACTGCCGGGGAGAAAATCCAGGAATTGCCGAAACTCCCGAAGCCGGAGGGCATCTCCGTAGATATCTTCACGCCGTCTACCTATGCGGATGTGCGCCTGCGGGTGCGGCGTGTTCTGCTGGATGATATGATCGAGCAGTTGGGCAGTTCGGCTTCTGTCCGGGAAGATCCGGAGCATCCGGACTTCATTCTGGTGCGGGCAAAGATCGGCATCAGCTGTGGATTGTATCGCTGGATCATGCGGAATGGTGCAGACATGGAGGTGCTTGCGCCGGAAAGTCTGCGGCAGGAGATCGCAAAGCGTCTCCGGGCGGCAGCCGATTTATACGCAGATCAATAGATATGTACGCTTTTATAGAGATGCTTAATGCAAAGAGAAATTGAAAAACGGACAGCATTGCTGCTGTCCGCTGTGGTTTGGATTTGGGAATGTGTTTGTGGTTATGCCTGACCGCGTTCCTTCGCCAGTGTATCGTAACGTTCCATCATCTCTTTGATCTGAGGGTCATTGGTCAGCCCGTGCTGCATGTGCAGATAGAAGCGGATTGCCGGCAGGTCTTTGTTTTCAATGGCCTCTTTGGCCAGAGCGGAAATAATGCCTACTACGTCCTCATTTGCGCCGCACTTCATGCCGTAGTGGGCAAATGCTTCGTTGACTTCGTCGCGTGTGGGCGGTACGATCTTTTTCTGGGTGATGGTGTGGATATGATGCAGTTCTGCCGGAACCATGGGGTGATCGGCATAGATCAGGCTCTCATAGTAGAAGCAGACAGCGCGGTCGTAGTCCTTGACCTCGACGCAGTAGAACCCCAGGTTGCAGTAGCAGCGAGAAATCTGTACCGGTGTTACAGCCACTTCCAGTGTTTCCTTGATAACGGAGAGCAGCTGGTCGTGATCGTGGAGAGACTTATAGCACTCTGCCAACTCAAAGTATGCATCAGTGTTCATAGGGTTATAGCGGATGGCATCGTTGATGACACGGGCAGCCTCTTCAGCGCGGCCCAGTTCCAACAGGTTGTAGCCGTGGAGCAGTACCATCTGAGACAGGTCAAATACCGGGCGCACCAGCTTTTTGGACGGACGGTAGAAGAACAGATAGAGCTGATGCTCCAGAGTGTTGCGGAAGCTCAGGTAGGCTTCGCTTTCGGTTTCCCGATAGTTCATGCGGATCTTGGTGTACAGTGCTTCGGTCAGCTTGAAGGATTCTTCGATCTTCTTTTCCTGGATCAGCTTGTTTGCTTCGGCAAATACCACATCCAGGCGTTTTCCGTCGATATACATCATTTTGTTCAGCAGTTCGCGCTTGTCGTCCGGCAGGATCTCGTATGCCAGGTCAGCGATTGCGCTTTCAATTTCTTTTGCATTTTTTGCAGAACGGTACTTGTCTGCCTGGGATTCCAGATAGACCATGTCTACACTGTATTCTCCGGTCAGTCCTTCCCGGATCTTTTCCATAATTTCATTGGTTGTCATAGTATAGCTCCTTTATTTCCGGTTGTTCCGGACGGTATAGTTTTATTATACAAGATTTCTGGGACAAATGCAAGTCTTTTTTGTGGATTTTTTCGGAATCAGGCGAAGGAGAGAAAGGAAACACAGGTATGCATGAAATTCTTACTGCATTGGAACAGCACTGCGACTTACCGGATGCGGCACTTTGTGGGCTGTTGGAGACGGATACACTGGACAAGGCGCTGTTTCAGGCAGCAGACCGTATTCGGCGGAAACACTATGGTACAGAAGTGTTTGTCCGCGGCCTCATCGAGTTTACCAACTACTGTCGGAATGACTGCTATTACTGCGGCATTCGCCGGGGCAATGCAAAGGTACAGCGGTATCGGCTGAGCCGGGAAGAGATTCTTGCCTGTTGTGCGGAGGGTTATGTGTTGGGATTCCGGACGTTTGTCCTGCAGGGCGGCGAGGATGCGTATTTTACGGAGCAGCGCGTCTGTGAGATCGTTTCTGCCATCCGGGAGCAATTTCCGGATTGCGCCATCACGCTTTCTATCGGCGAATGGGAAAGAGCTAGCTATGCGGCATTTTTTCGCGCCGGCGCAAATCGCTATTTGCTGCGCCACGAGACCGCAGACCCGGCACATTATCGCCGGCTGCATCCGGAATCTATGTCTCTGGAGCATCGAAAGCGCTGCCTGTTCGACTTGAAAGAGATCGGGTATCAGGTGGGTTCCGGCTTTATGGTAGGTTCACCGTTTCAGACCACGGAAAATTTCTGTGCTGATCTGCGCTTTTTACAGGAGTTGCAGCCGGATATGATCGGGATCGGGCCGTACCTGACTCACGGAGACACACCGTTTCGGAAGCAGCCCAACGGCAGCCTGGCACTGACACTGCGGCTGATCGCCGTGCTGCGGCTCATGTTTCCCTATGCGCTGATCCCGGCGACAACGGCGTTGGGGACGATCCATCCTCAAGGCAGGGAAATGGGTCTGAAAGCCGGGGCAAATGTGGTGATGCCCAACCTGTCGCCTGTGGCAGTGCGCAAGCTTTACGCACTGTATGCGGACAAGATCTGCACCGGAGAGGAGTCTGCCCAATGCCGTGGCTGTCTGGAACAGCGTGTGGCGTCTGTGGGGTATGTGATCGTGACGGATATCGGCGATGTGCGCCGCTGAGAGAACAGAAAAAATTTGCATAAAAAGTATTTGCGTTTTTCGCAAAAACATGCTATAATAAAAGCGAAGTATATGAAACACGATAGATCTGGAGGTCTTTGGATATGAGTCAGGAGCAGAAAAAACAAAGCCGACCGGCAAAAAACGGCGCGAAGAAGCAGACACCGCCGCAGAAAAAGCAGATGTCCCGCCGTCCGAATCCGCGCCGTCCCAGAGGTGCCGGCGGAAAAATGGCAGCAGAGATCATTGTTTCTGTTGCACTGGTGGCTTTTGTGGGATATCAGGGATTTCATATGTATCGCTCTCTCAGCCCGATTTCACAGGGCTCGGAGGCTGTAGATCTGGTTTCCGGGAACAGTGAGGCAGAAGCACCCACAGAAGAGAAAAATGTCTATGAAAATGTGGCAATTTCCAACGAGGATGTTCACGCAGGTGATCTTATCCTGGTCAACACCGATACTGCATATGTGGAAGAAAACCCCACCGAGATTGTCAGCATTTATGACCACAAGACAGACAACTATCATGTCAGTGGCACAGAGACCAGTCTGCGTCAGCCGGCAGTAGACGCACTGAATCAGATGTTGGATGCATTTTATGTAGCAACCGGTCATCAGGATATGATTGTCATCAGCGGCTATCGCACCAACGCCCAACAGCAGGAACTGTATGATGCAGACCTGGCAGAAACCGGTGAGCAGACTTCTACTCGCGTAGCACTGCCTGGACACAGCGAGCATGAAAGCGGCTATGCGCTGGATTTCTCACTGTATACCGATGGGGTGCAGTACGATTATGACGGTACGGGAGAGTATGCCTGGATTAACGAGAACTGTGCGCATTACGGCTATGTGCTGCGGTATGCTGAGGACAAGCAGGATACCACTGGCATCCAGGCGGAGCCGTGGCACTATCGCTATGTGGGACAGCCGCACGCCGCTTATATGATGGAAAACAACGTGTGCCTGGAGGAATACCTCACACTGCTGAAGAATTATACCGCAGATGAGCCGCTGTCCATCACCAACTGGGACGGCGAGATCTACCAGGTGTACTATGTGGCAGCGGATACTTCTGCGGATTCCACTTACGTCATGGTGCCGCTGGATGCAAAGTATACAGTTTCCGGCAACAATAGCGATGGCTTTGTTGTGACAGTGGACACCGGTGAGATTCAGAGTGGAGAAACCACGGCATCGGAAGAGAACGAGGATGCAAGCGCAACAACAGCAGCCGAAACAAGTGCTGCTGAATAAATAGAAAAAGGTGATTGAGTTATGGCAAACGAAAAGAAATCAGCAGAGGAAACACTGCAAAAAACCGGAAAAGGACTGAAGAGCGTTGTCGGCGAGTTTAAGGAGTTTATTTCCAAGGGCAATGTGCTGGATATGGCAGTCGGTTTGATCGTCGGATCGGCATTTACTGCAATCGTAAATTCACTGGTAGACGATATCCTGATGCCGATCATCGGCACAATTCTGGCAGGCGTAAACTTCTCTTCTCTGGGAATTACAATTCCGTGGGGCAATCATCCGTTCATCGCCATCGGCAGCTTTTTGAACACAGTAATCACATTCCTGCTGACGGCACTGTGCGTATTCCTCATTGTGAAGGTGATGAATATGTTCCGTCGGAAGCAAGAGGAAAAGCCTGCACCGCCGAAGCCTAGCAAGGAGGAACAGCTCCTCACTGAGATCCGCGATCTGTTGGCAGCACAGCAGGGAAAGGGAACTGCTGAAACGGAAGAAAAGAAAGACTAATTTTGACATCTTCTTACTATTCTACATATAGAAAAAGCGCCGCTCCACGTGCAGGAACGGCGCTTTTTCGAGGGTATTATTCGATGAAACCCATAAGGGGAGGAGACGTTGGGTGAACAATGCTCGTTCTTACAAGGGTATATTCTCACAGCAAAAAGCAGGAGCAGCCGTATTCCAGGCTGCTCCTGCTTTCCTTTATGGAGAGGTTTCGTTATTTTGAGGATTTCTGTCTGTGTTTTTGTGTGCCGCCGTGGCAGTTGCATGCGTTCGGACAGCCGCCGCAGGTGCCGCCGCAGGAATGCTTTCCTTTTTTGCGGTCACTCAGCATGGACAAAACGATCGCGGCGATGATTGCCACAACAATGATTCCGATAATGACACTTCCCATAGAAATGCCTCCTTTTGAAACATCAGGTCAATTTGAATTTATGCCTTTACCTTTACGCCCAGCTTGTTGCTTTCCTTATACGGACGAACCAACAGGTAGATCATTGCAACGATCAGTGCAAATGCAACGATCAGGCTGATGATGTTTACTACACCGTTGCCGGCAGTCATCAGCTGACCAGTGAACAGGTTGCCCAGCTGGTTTACGATCAGAGCGATTACATAAGCGAAACCGCACTCATAACCAATTGCGAACCAGAACCACTTGGTGTTGTTCATCTCACGCTTGATCGCACCCATAGCTGCGAAGCACGGTGCGCACAGCAGGTTGAAGATCAGGAAGGACATACCAGCTACGCCGGTGAATGCTGCTGCCAGGTTGCTGTATACGCCGTCGCCGCCGCCATACAGGATACCCATGGTTGCTACGATGTTTTCCTTTGCAACCAGACCAGTTACGGCTGCAACAGTTGCCTGCCAGTTGCCCCAGCCCAGCGGAGCGAAGATCCAGCAGATACCCTTACCGATATAAGCCAGGATGCTGTAGCTCATCTGATCCTCGGACAGCATACCGAAGGAACCGTCTACCCAACCGAAGAAGGAAGTAAACCAAACGAAGATGGTGGACAGGGTGATGATGGTACCAGCCTTCTTAATGAAGGACCAGCCGCGTTCCCACATGGAGCGGAGAACATTGCCGACAGTCGGCATATGGTATGCCGGCAGCTCCATAACGAACGGAGCCGGGTCGCCGGCGAACAGCTTTGTCTTTTTCAGAATGATACCGGAAACAACGATCGCTGCCATGCCCAGGAAATATGCGCCGGTTGCGATCCATGCAGAACCGCCGAAGATTGCGCCGGCGATCATTGCGATAAACGGCTGCTTTGCGCCGCAGGGAATGAAGGTGGTTGTCATAACCGTCATACGGCGGTCACGTTCGTTTTCGATGGTTCTGGATGCCATGATACCCGGGATGCCGCAGCCTGTGCCGACCAGGATCGGGATGAAAGACTTACCAGACAGACCGAACTTACGGAAGATACGGTCCATAACAAATGCGATACGAGCCATGTAGCCGCATGCTTCCAGGATTGCCAGCAGGATGAACAGTACCAGCATCTGCGGTACAAAGCCCAGAACGGCGCCAACACCGGCAACGATACCATCCAGGATCAGACCCTTCAGCCAGTCAACACAGTTTACAGCGTCCAGACCGTTTTCGATCAGCACCGGAATACCCGGAACCCATACACCATAATCTGCCGGATCCGGCTCGCCCTTTGCGAATTCGTCTGCCGCAGTGGTCAGGTCGTCCATGGAAGCGGTCTCCGTAGTAACTTCCAGTGTCTCTTCATCCTCAATGTCATAGGAGAAGTCTGCGTTGTATTCGTTCTCATAGTTCATAATCAGATCCTTTGCAGCTTCGCCATCAAAGGTATCTGCTTCTGTGTCAATGTAGCTTTCCAGCTCTGCGGTGTCAACACCCTGTTCGTCCAGGTATGCCACATAGCCATCGATGATTGCGTTTGTGTCGCCGTATTCATCTGCTGCATCATTATAAGAGCTTGTGCCGATGCCCAGCAGATGCCAGCCATCGCCGAACAGTCCGTCGTTTGCCCAGTCGGTTGCAGCAGAACCAACGGTAACCATGGAGATGTAATAAACCAGGAACATGATGACTGCGAAGATCGGCAGACCCAGCCAACGGTTGGTAACGATCTTATCGATCTTATCCGATGTTGTCATGCCGGTTTTCTTCTTTTTCAGGCAATCCTTAATAATGGATGCGATGTACAGATAACGCTCGTTGGTGATGATGCTCTCTGCGTCATCGTCCAGTTCTTTTTCAGCAGCTTCGATATCCTGCTCGATGTGCTTTTTGGTGGCTTCCGGAATGTTCAGCTGTTCCAGAACCTTGTCATCGCGCTCGAAGATCTTGATGGCGTACCATCTCTGCTGCTCTTCCGGCTGGTCGTGCAGACAAGCTTCTTCGATGTGTGCAATGGCATGCTCTACACAGCCGCCGAACTTATGCTGCGGTACTGTGGGAACCTTGCTCTCAGCTGCCTTCATCGCTTCCTTGGCAGCTTCGTCAATGCCGGTGCCTTTCAGCGCGGAGATCTCAACGACCTTGCAGCCCAGTTCCTTTGCCAACTGGTCGATGCGGATCTGGTCGCCGTTCTTGCGGACGATATCCATCATGTTGATGGCTACCACTACCGAAATGCCCAGTTCTACCAACTGTGTGGTGAGGTATAGGTTACGTTCCAGGTTGGTACCATCGATGATGTTCAGGATGGCATCCGGACGTTCCTGGATCAGATAATTTCTGGCAACAACCTCTTCCAGGGTGTACGGAGACAGGGAGTAGATACCCGGCAGGTCAGTGATGATGACATCTTTGTGCCCCTTCAGCTTACCTTCCTTTTTTTCTACCGTTACACCCGGCCAGTTACCAACGAACTGGTTAGAACCTGTCAAAGCGTTGAACAAGGTAGTCTTACCAGCGTTCGGGTTACCGGCTAATGCGATTTTAATACCCATTTGATTCAATCCTTTCGTACATTTTATCTGTTAGCGATTACTAATTAGCAATTGCTAACTTATGACCAAAAAAATAATTCTGCCGCAAAATAAAGCGGTGAATCTGCTGAGACAGCAGATTCACAATTGCCTTTATTCTACTTCGATCAGCTCGGCGTCAGCCTTTCTCAGGGACAGCTCGTAGCCTCTGACAGTAACCTCTACCGGATCGCCCAGAGGAGCGACTTTGCGGATATAGACCTCGACACCTTTTGTGATGCCCATGTCCATGATCCGGCGCTTTACAGCACCCTCACCGGTAAGCTTTTTTACCCGGACAGTCTGTCCGATTTTGGCGTCTTTTAATGTAGCCATGTTGAATTCCTCCTTATATCATAATTTTTGCAGCCATTTCTTTTGTAATGGCAATACGAGTCTCTTTGACGTTGACGATAAGGTTTCCGCTTCCGGAATTTACGACCTTCAGCGATCCACCAACTACGAAGCCCAGATCTTCCAGATGCTTTTTGGTTTCTGCGCTTCCGCCAACTTTTTTGATGATGACCTCATCGCCGGGATTTGCGAACATCAGCGGCATCATACCCATTTCCCTCCTTTTTCTGAATCCGATTGCCGGCATTTGCAGATGTGTCAGCCGGACGAATTTTGTTAGAAAAAGCTAACCTATTGATAAAATAGAAGAGTTAGAACACTCTAACCCTCTTGTTAGTATACAACTTCTTGCAGCGTTTGTCAAGGGAAAAACGCCATTTTTTGAATTTCGTGGGATTGCACAAACTGAAAATGAAAATGAGAAATCAGTTCGTAGATTTTTTCACAGGAATACAGCGTGGAGAGGCAGGGCGTGTACATGGTTGGAATAGTGCATTTGAACGATTGCTGTTCTTCACGATTGCTTCCCTTATATTATTGTATTGCAATGCTGTGTCTTTCTGAACGGAATTGCAAAGCTGTTTTTTGAGATCCATGAGATTATAGAAATTGCATCTCTGTGCTTTTGAAGTTTGAATTTTTAAGCATACATAATTTGAATAGTGCTTATAAGTTGATTCTTGCGTTTTATAATTCTTATTTCTGGTTTACAAACATTGTTTTATTTTAAAATCTTGGATTCTGTTGACAAACTCGCTGAAATGTGATATACTATACTAGTCGGCACGAGAGGTGCAGGCAAGATATAACGCGGGATGGAGCAGCTCGGTAGCTCGTCGGGCTCATAACCCGAAGGTCGTCAGTTCAAATCTGGCTCCCGCAACCAAAACGAAAAGAACATTCAAGCAAGTGAAGAAACTGGGAGGAAAAGGAACAGTTACTCATTTGCCTGAATGTTCTTTTTGAAATCAATCAGTCGAAAGACTGTGTATCATAAAAAATGGTGTAAAGCGTCTGAATAGAACGCTTCACATACCACCGAACGGCAACATCCTCACTACTTTGCAGCGGCTGAGTCCAAACCAATTCGTTTGATGATAACGGTTTGAACGAATGCACAGAAAGTACCGTCAGCAAAAAAATGCTGATATAAGATGTTCAATTGTTTGGGATTGCTTAAAAAAAGAGCAAGCCTGCCAGAATGGTACTCTGGACAGGCTCGCAAAAATCTATTCAAAGCATCGCATTTTGAGTGACCGGACAGCCACTTACAAAACGGATACATGAACAGCATTCTCACAAGTCAGTACAGAATACGGGTTAGGTCTTCTGTCTGGCGTAAGGGTATAGTTGTGCGTCAACGCAACTATACCCTGTGGGGGTGCTCTTTTGTTTATCATTGTATCACATTTCAGTTATGATGTCAAGCAAAACTTTGTGATATTTGAGAATATTAGGCACATTTTTTAGAAAAAGCGTTGATATTGCTCCTTTTCTGTCCCAAAATGACGGAGAATCAGCAATTTTCTCAGATTTTATCCGTTCTTTTGCTTTTTCTGCAAAATGATCGACAGGTATCTGATGCGATAAAGATGCCGCTGTCGCACGGATTATGGACTCTGGATTTTTTCTGGAGTCCATTTTCTTTTTTCTATATCTTTTTGAAAGAGTCATTCTTATTTGAGAATGGCTCTTTTTTGTTTTGTGCTATATCTACAATCCTAAAAAATTCTTTTTGTGTATTTCTACAATTTTCGAGTTTTTCTGAAAAAAGTACCGATAACTTACTTGTTGGATTCGGTATATATAGTGAGGATGCATTTTTGACAAACAGCCTTTTTATCAGAAAATCTTCTTTTCCCTGAAACAGCTCATATTGTTGTGTGCTCTATCTGCATTTTTGTTGTCACGCAACAATTTGCTTGCTGGGCAGAGAGTGTCTTTTTTAGCGGATTGGTTCCCTAATCTTAACGGGCAGAGCCCGTGGGTAGCTGGAACACCCGTAGGGCGTTCCCCAGAGTAGCAAGCAAGCTATTTGTGCCACAAATAGCGATTTTCTTCGAAAATCATGCTTGTTAAGGGATACCCCTAAAACCCCATTTTTGCATTTTTCGCATTTCGTGAAAAATAGAATATCACAGCTTTTATTCCAAAAGCCCAAAACTAAAAACACCTTGTTTGAAAGAAAGGAGGTAATGTATTATGTCGGATTTTTCTGGAAATCGGACAGTTTGCATTAAGTGCCGTGTTACGCAAGAAGAATATGCATACATCATGCAGAAATTGCAATGTTCGGGTTGTTCTACGATGTCTGATTATCTTCGCAAAATGGCAATTACGGGAATGATCATTCGTTATGATTCGGCTTTGCTGAAAGACTTGCAGCAAAGTTTACAGCGTATCGGGAACAATGTAAACCAAATTGCAATTCGAGTGAATCAAAGCGGAATTCTGTATAAGGAGGATTTTGAGGAATTGCAAGAAAGGTATGAGGAAATATGGCGGTCACTAAAATCCATTCAATCCGTTCTACGCTGTCAACGGCAATTGCCTATATCATGAAACCTGAAAAAACTGAACAAGGCAGATTGATTGAAACATTTTGCTGTGCACCATTTCAGGCAAATTTAATTGCAGAAGATTTTATGGAAACCAGAAGCATGGGAACTGGTCGAGGAGATGTGCTTGCCAAGCATATGATACAATCTTTTTTGCCTGATGAAATCACACCAGATGAAGCAATGGAGATTGGCAGAAAACTTGTAAAAAGCTTTTTGCATGATGATTATCAATATGTGCTTGCAACGCACATTGATAAAGATCACATTCATAATCATATTATCTTTTGCAATACCAATATGGAAACCTTTCGAAGCTTCGAATATCAAGAGAATCGAGGTGGGCACGAAAAGGAAAGATTGCAGGAAATCAGTGATGCTTTGTGCAGGGAATACGGTTTGAGTGTAATTGAAAATCCGAAACAAGGAAAAGGTAAGAGTCATTATGAATGGGACATGGCTCGACAGAACCGTTCATGGAAAGCAAAACTAAAAGATAAGATTGATGCTGCAATCATGAACTGCACTGGTTTCGATGATTTCCTTTATCAGCTAAAGAAACAAGATGTGAATGTAGTTTATCGTCCGGAGAATGTGATTTCTTTGAAATATCGCTTAGAAGGCATGAAGCGATTTTGTCGTTCTCGAACACTGGGCTGGTATT
>CAVAQT010000022.1:0-1555 GCA_963590855.1 Ruminococcus bromii | reverse complement strand
AAAGCGAATTGGCAATTATCAGTTACTGCGAACCGGACGAACAACATCAACGCAGAAGACTCGTTTGTATGATACTTCTGCGGAGAAGTTTCAACAGGCAAAGGGATTGTCAAGATGGGCTGAAATTCAGAATATGAAAGAGGCTTCTAAGATTCTGAATTACCTCACAGAAAAAGGAATTGCAACTCAGGAAGAATTAGAACAACGGTCTATTTTAACATATGGGCAGCGTGTACAGTTAGTAGGAGATTTGAACAAGCTGCAACGTCAGATTGAAACTGTGACAGATACAATAAAGCTTGTGAAGAAATACAAAAAGTACAAGCCGTTTTATGATGCGTATCAGAGTGCTACATTCCGAAAAAAGTATGAAAAGGAGCACAAGCAAGAGCTGCAACAGTTTTCAGATGCTAAATCGGCTCTTTTGGAACGATTCCCAGACCGGAAGATTCCAAGTTTGGAACGGCTTTCGCAAGAGCGAGAGAAGCTGATAGAGCAGAGAAATGTTCAAAATGGAGTTTTTCGTCAAGTAGTAACCGAGTTAAAAGAATTGGATTATGCACGTACTACCATTGAGGAATACCTTCATAGTCAGCAGCAAGTGCAGGAGAATCAGCAGAAGAAAGATGATGAATTGTATTAAAGAGGGGTTGGAGAAAGTTTATGCGGTATCGGGATTATTGCAATATCACATTCGAACAGATCGAGTTGATGAAACGTACAATTTCTTTTAATGGAACCCGTTTGCGTGGGTGGAAGTACAAGTCTTTTCAGATTCATCAAAATTGCATTTGTAGAGATGAAAGTAATGTAGTTGCTTTACAGGGACTTTTGCATCTGGGATTGATGACAGCAAATGACACCCAACAGTATTCATTAACAGAGGATGGAATCCAGTTGTTGAGTTGGGTAACTGAAGTTGAAATTTATGAGTAGAAAGGTATGATAGTAAATGCTAAATCATGTTGTGTTAATGGGACGTTTGACCGCTGATCCAGAACTGCATATGATCGATGCGGAAACGCAAAAATATGTTTGTAATGTAGTAATCGCCTGCGAACGAAAAAAGAAAGAACAGGTTGATTTTATCCGCTGTGTGGCATGGAACAATAGGGCGAAGTTTTTGTGGGAGTGGTTCAGAAAGGGCAGTATGATTGCACTGGAAGGAATGCTTCGGACAAGATCATATGAAAAAGACGGAAAGCGATGTTTTACGATGGAAGTGCTGGCGGAAAATATCTATTTTACAGGAGAAAAATCAAAGCAGTACATGAAAGAAACGGAGCATTCTGCAATACAGGATACGGCAGAACACCCAGAGGAAAATGGTTGGAGTTCAGATCTTGATTTATCCGAGTTTGAAGAAATTCTTTCAGACGAAGAAGTTCCGTTTTAGTAGAAACTGATTTTTACATGAGGTGAGAAAATGGGATTGTTACGCCAATTGGCACATCGACTTTTATCGGAAGAACGTGATTCAGAATCCGGCTACTTTGATTATGTTGCAGCACAAAAAAGAGTAGAACAGATGTCTATGGTTAATGAGGATATTCAA
>CAVAQT010000021.1:13780-41057 GCA_963590855.1 Ruminococcus bromii | reverse complement strand
GTCCCGGGCGTCTGCCAATTCCACCACAGCGGCATTGCTATAATAAAAAACATGAGATCTTTTTTATTATAGCACACGGGTACAAATTTGTCAAGCTAAAATCCAGAAAAAGCACAGTTCGGAAAATGTAAACATTTCTGCAAAATTCATTGACTTTCATTCTGAAATCTTGTATAATAAATAGAGTATGCGTAATCATGCTTTTCACAACTGTTCGTTTCAGACATGTTGATTCACTTTGAAAAGTGCATACGCGCCCCAAATACAAAAAGGAGAGGACAATTCAAAAATGCAAACGAAACAAACAAGTGCCAAAAGTGGTTTTGGCTCCAAACTAGGATTTATCCTGGCGGCAGCTGGCTCAGCAGTTGGATTGGGAAATATCTGGCGCTTCCCATATCTGGCAGCAAAGTACGGCGGCGGCATCTTCCTATTGGTCTATTTAATTTTTGCAGTTACGTTCGGCTTTGCGCTGATGGTAACGGAGATCGCGATCGGACGGCGAACTGGGAAAAGCGTCATTCAGGCGTATACGGATATTAATCCGCGTTTTAAACCCTTGGGTTGGCTTGCTGGTGCAATTCCTGTAATCATACTTCCCTATTACTGTGTGATTGGCGGTTGGGTACTGAAATATTTGACTACATTTGTTTCAGGTGCCGGAAAAACTGCCGCAGGAGACGGTACATTTTTTACGAATTTTATTGGCCATGCTGGCTCACCCATGCTGTTTTTCACCATCTTCATCGCGCTTAATGCCATTGTTGTCATGTTCGGCGTACAAAAGGGCATTGAGAAGGTAAGCAAATTCATGATGCCTTTGCTGTTGGTTTTGATCGTTGGCATCAGCATCTATACATTAACACTTCCGGGAGCACTCGACGGTTTGATCTATTATATTAAACCGGATATCCATGAGTTTTCCATCAAGACAGTCATTGCTGCTGTAGGACAGTTATTCTATTCCATGTCTTTGGCAATGGGCATTATGATTACTTATGGTTCTTACATGCGCAAAGAGGACAGCATTGAGGGTTCTGTTCGCCAGATTGAAGTGTTTGACACCGCAGTAGCTTTTCTTTCCGGACTGATTATTGTTCCGGCAGTATTCGTTTTTTCCGGCGGAGACAAGAGTGCGTTGAATGCTGGCCCGAGCCTGATGTTTATTACACTGCCGAATGTATTTCAGGATATGGCTGGCGGTCAGATTGTCGGCTCTGTCTTTTTTATTCTGGTTGCGTTGGCAGCAATGACCTCTTCCATTTCACTGATGGAAACCGTTGTTTCAATGGTTGAGGAAAAGCTTCACTGGAAGCGTATTCCCTGCTGTTTACTTGTGGCTGGAGTATCATTCCTGATCGGTCTCCTTTCTATTTTCGGTTACAGCATTTGGTCTGACTTTACGATCTTCCGCATGCAGTTCTTGGATTTCTTCGATTATATCAGTAATAATATCATGATGCCGATCGTTGCACTGATGACCTGTGTTCTGATTGGATTTGTTGCAAAAACGACTTATGTGGAAAATGAAGTAGAACTCAATGAACGTTTTCGCGCGAAAGGCATGTATCGCATTATGATCAAATTTATTTGCCCGATCTGTATGCTGTTGATCCTGTTTTCTTCTCTGTTCCTGACGCTGTAAAATAAGTCTTATAATCTATTTTCAAAAAACGCCCTTCCGAAAGTGCAAACTTCCGGAAGGGCGTTTTCAGTGTCATATCATAAGTTTTGTCAATCAAGATGCGTAGCACGCAATGCGTTAGATATCATTCCGCAGAATGTCATCCAAAGATTCCCGTCTTACAACCAGTCTGTCCTCGCCGCTCTTGACAAAAACAACAGCCGGCTTTTGCAGGCGATTGTAGTTTGATGCCATGGAGTAATTATATGCACCTGTTGCACAAACTGCAATGGTGTCTCCTACTTCGCAAGGCTGGATTTCCATATTCTCGCCGATCAAGTCGCCGCTTTCGCAGCACTTTCCGGCAATAGTCACCTTTTCCGTTTTCGGCTGTCCTGCCTTATTGGCAACTAGCGCGTCATAAGCAGATTGATACAGAATATAGCGAGGATTGTCGCACATACCGCCGTCAATAGAAACATAAGTACGGATATTCGGGATTTCCTTAATGCCGCCAACGGTATACAATGTGATTCCGGCAGGGGCTGCGATGGAACGGCCCGGTTCGATCAAAATAAACGGGCGCTTTACATCGTGAGAAGCGCAGAAGCCATTGATTACTTTTGCAACTGCTTCCATGTATGCATCATACGGCAGCGGATCATCCTCTTCTGTGTAACGAATGCCAAAGCCGCCGCCGAGGTTCAGATCTTCTGCTTCGTAACCCAGTTCTTTTTTCAGCTTTTCGATAAATTCCATCATCACTTCTGCTGCTGCTGTAAAGCCTTGTGTATCCAAGATCTGAGAACCGATATGGCAGTGCAGGCCGCGCAGCTGCAGGTTCGGATAAGAGATTGCCTTTTGAACTGCATCAAAGGCCTCCCCGGTTTCCAGAGCAAATCCGAACTTGCTGTCGATCTGACCGGTGCGAATGAAGTTGTGTGTGTGTGCATCGACACCCGGCTTGATGCGGAGCAAGATCGGAGCGGTCAGATTCTTTTCTGCTGCCAACTGATTCAGCTGCTCCATTTCGTAAATATTGTCAACCACAATTCTGCCAACACCATAATCCAGTGCCATATTTAGTTCTTCGGTGGTCTTATTGTTGCCATGGAAACAAGCCTTGCTCACATCAAAACCAGCTTGTACAGCGGTATACAATTCTCCTCCGGAAACCACATCGATGCCCATGTTTTCAGACTGCATTACGCGATAGATTTCTTTGCAGGAAAACGCCTTGCTGGCATAACAAACCAAGCCTTGTCCATCATAATAGGTTTCGATGCTCTTCTGGAATGTTTTGCAGTCCCGCCGAATCATATCCTCATCCATCACATACAGCGGTGTGCCGTATTTTTTTGCCAGAGCAACGGCATCAACGCCGCCAATTGTCAAATTCCCAGCAGCATTTACGCCCAGATTATCCGATACAAACATTTTTATACTTCCTTTCTGCATTGCCTCTTCTTAGAACGTGATCCTGGATAGCGGAGACGTTCTAATCAGAAATTTCTTCTTCATCCGGTTCGGATGCGATTTCTTCCAAAACTTCCTGTACTTCACTGACACCTTCTCTGGTTACAGCGGAAAACGGGATCACATGAATTTGCGAAAAGTATGGAATTTCTGTCTCAAACGCCTGCATCCGCTTGGCGCGTTCTGTCTTGTTCAGCTTGTCAGCTTTTGTCAGCACAATCAAAAACGGCAATTCAGATTCTACCAAAAAGTCGATCATCTGAATGTCATCTTTGGACGGTGCATGACGCATGTCGATCAGCAGCAAAATGAGTCGAAGATCTCTGTCGGCACCGAGATATCCCGAGATCAGACCAGACCATCTGGCCTTTTCAGACTTTGCGACTTTTGCATAGCCATAACCCGGAAGATCTACGATCGTCAGCGGATCCAATCGGTAAAAATTGATGGTTGCTGTCTTCCCAGGAACAGCGCTGACTCTTGCCAGTGATTTTCGCTGAAAAATTTTATTAATCAAAGTGGATTTTCCCACGTTGGATCGTCCGGCAAAAGCGATTTCCCTGGAACAACAGGGTGGGATTTGCGCGAACGTTCCATAGGATGCCACAAATTCAGCTTTTTGAAACTGCATGCTATCCTCCTTTATGCGCGGCATAATTCCGGAACAGCCACTTCCTTTTCTGCGGTGTCTGTTTCCGGCTGCATAAGCGCGGTTTCTAATACGGTTTCCAGCGTTTTTGCCGGAACAAACTTCACATTGCTGCGGACAACTTCATCGACCTCTTCCAGATCCGGCACGTTATCTTCCGGGATCACGACCGTTCGGATTCCGGTTTTATAGGCTGCCATAGCCTTTTCCCGAAGTCCTCCGATGGGAAGAACATTGCCGTGAAGCGTGATTTCTCCAGTCATAGCAACATCGCCGCGTACTTTTCGCCCCGAGAGCGCAGAGATCAGCGCAGTAGCCATTGTGACTCCCGCAGATGGGCCATCTTTGGGCACTGCACCTTCCGGTGCATGAATATGCAGATCACATTTTGCATAAAAGTCTGGTGCAATGTTGTATTGGTCAGCTACGCTGCGCGCATAGCTGACGGCGATCTTTGCACTTTCCCGCATGACATCGCCGAGGGAGCCAGTGCATTCTACAGCACCCTTTCCAGGAAGCACCAAAACTTCCATGGGAAGCAGAACACCACCAACCGATGTCCATGCCAAGCCGTTGACCATACCTACTGTGTCTTCGTGTGACTGTGCTTCTGGTCGGAACTTCTGCACGCCCAGGTAGTCCTTTAAATTTTCCAATGTAAAGGTTACTTTTTTGCAACTGCCTTCTACGATTTTTTTCGCTGCCTTTCGACAAAGCGTGCCTATGGTGCGCTCCAGTGTACGGACACCGGCTTCTCTGGTATACCCATCAATTACTGCGTACAATACTTCATCCGGGATGCGGCATTGCGTTCCCTTCAAGCCATGCTTTTTCAACTGCTTTTTTAAGAGATGTTCTTTGGCAATGTGAAACTTTTCCTCACGGGTGTAGCTTCCCAGTTCGATGATCTCCATACGGTCAAGCAGTGGTGCAGGAATTGGATCCAGAGAATTGGCTGTTGCCACAAACAGAACTTTACTCAAATCAAAGGGTACCTCAATGTAATGGTCACGAAATGCCTTGTTCTGTTCGCTGTCTAAAACTTCCAGCAGTGCCGCAGACGGATCTCCGCGGAAATCGTTGCTCATTTTGTCTACTTCATCCAAAAGAATCATCGGGTTATTTGTACCGGCGCGAGTCATGGCATCCATAATTCGACCTGGCATTGCACCAACATAGGTCTTTCGATGACCACGGATATCCGATTCATCCCGAACGCCGCCCAGGGATACCCGTTCATAACGGCGTCCCATTGCTTTGGCGATAGACTTTCCGATGGACGTTTTGCCAACACCGGGCGGCCCGACAAAGCAGAGAATTTGTCCGGAGGCTTCCGGGAGAAGCATGCGCACGGCAATGCTCTCCAGGATTCGTTCTTTGACTTTTTGCAAACCATAGTGATCGCGTTCCAAAACAGACTGTGCTCGCTTTAGATTGGGTTTGGTACGACTAGTTTGATTCCACGGCAGTGCAAGAACAGTATCCAGATAGTTTCGTATCACAAAGGCTTCCTGAGAAGCTGCCGGCAGTCGTGAGAGCCGTTCTGCTTCCTTTTCCAGTTTTTTTCGGCTTGCTTCATCCAACGGCAGTCCTGCAATTATATCAGCATACGTTTCCATTTCTGCTGCCGGATCTTCAGCCTCACCCAATTGCTCTGCAATGACATGCATTTGCTCCCGCAGATAATATTCGCGTTGGGAACGATCTAAATTTTCCTGTGTTTGTTCCTGAAGCTTTCGTTCGATGCGGAGAATATCCAGTTCATCCTCCAGGATCTGGTGCAGACGTTTCAACCGTTCCAACCAGTTATCCTCTTCCAGAAGAGACTGTTTTTCTGTATAGTCCAACGAAAGATTAAAAACGATCTCATTGAACATTTTATCGGCATTCTGCTCACAGATAACAGTTGCCGCCAGTTCTTTTGGCATCCTGGGCAAAAGATCGGCATATTCCTGAAAGACGCCTTTGATGCAGCGTGAAACCGCAGTCATCTCGTGGGAAGCTTCTTCTCCAGGCATATGCTCTGGTATCCGTTGACATTCTGCGTACGGATAAAAAGCTTTGTCCTTTGTTTCGTTTTCAAGATACGCCTTCACAACATGAATGCGTTCTTTTCCTTCTACCAAAACACGCATTACGCCGTCCGGCGCACGAAGCACCTGCCGAACTTCTGCAATAACGCCGACAGAATAGAGATCATCCTGTTTTGGCTCTTCTGTCAGAGGATCTTTTTGCGTGACTAAAACAACACGCCGTTCGTTTTCCATTCCGGCTTTCAGTGCCTGTACAAACGGCTCTCTTGCCAGATCAAAATGCATGATCATGCCGGGGAACAGCACGATTCCGCGCATGGCGATCAGCGGAAGTGTTTGTACATCCGCTGGGATATTGTCTTCTGTTTTTTCTATGATTTCTTGTAAATCTTTCTGTACATCGCTCATGATTTTCTGTCTTCCTTTCTGCATCTGCATTTCATGCAATACCGGATCTCCCAAAGCGGCAGCTGCATTCTTTGAAACGTATCGCAGTAACTCCTATTATCGCTCCCCCACGTGTACGGCATTTCGCCATCGTTCCATTCAATTTGTTCTATTATACTATACTTCGCTGTATTTTGCAAGTGGTAAGTCCTGAAAATTCAAAAACCGGAAAACAATAAACTACAATTTCCGCGTTTTTCCATCTGCGCGCATGATTCCTTTCGGAGAAATGTTGTTTTTGCAGGTTGATTCACAAAAAAGTTTTGTAAATCCCATTGCATTTTTTTGCAAACTGTGGTACAATGAATTTTGATTGTAAGAACGTGAACTGCGGCAGATTGGCAGCGCTGCAGAAGCGACTTCTACTTTTCGATTTTTAGAGTCAGAGTGATTGACCTTTGCACTCAGAAAGGCTGTGATGGTAGGGTTGGAGAAAAAGCTGACCTTATATGGATTTAACAATCTCACTAAGACGTTGAGCTTTAATATTTTCGATGTATGCTATGCAAAATCAGAACGTGAAAAACAAGACTATATCCGCTATATTGATGAGCAGTATAACTCAGAGCGTCTGACCAATATTTTGTGCGATGTTACAGAGATGATCGGTGCAACAGTATTGAATATCTCTCGTCAGGATTATGAACCGCAAGGCGCTTCTGTAAATGTGCTTATTGCAGAGGGCGGTGTTGCACCGGAAAGTGTAGATCCGTCCTGCAATCAGGGAGACGGCTTTCTCCTGCGCCGTGATATTCACGCCCATTTGGACAAAAGTCATGTGACAGTCCATACATTTCCGGAGAGTCATCCCGATAATGAGGTTACGACCTTTCGGGTGGATATCGATGTGTCTACCTGCGGTGAGATTTCCCCTTTGAACACACTGGATTATCTGATCCGCAGCTTTGATTCAGATATTATTACGATCGATTATCGTGTACGCGGATTTACCAGAGATGTTTCCGGAAAAAAATGCTTTATGGATCAGGAAATGACTTCGATCCAGGATTTTATCAGCGAAGAGATTTTGCTGCGATATGATGCGCAGGATGTCAATGTATATCAATCCAACCTGTTCCATACTCGTATGTTAATTAAAGAACTGGAACTGCAAAATTATCTGTTTAAGACAGACGCCTATGAACTGGACCCTCGTGTGCGGCTGGATATTACTAATCGGCTGCGGCGAGAAATGATCGAAATTTTCAGCGGCAGAAATATCTATTGAGGAGGCGTTTCAAATGAATTGGACGCAGCAGGATGCGCCTTTAATGGATGCACTGAAAGATCACCTGATGAACCGTGTGGTTCGATTTGATGTGCCTGGTCATAAGGGTGGACGCGGAAACCATGAATTGGCAGACTTTCTGGGGGAAAGATGTGTACAGATTGATGTGAATTCCATGAAAAATCTGGACAATCTTTGCCATCCGGTATCTGTACTCCGGGATGCGCAGCAGCTTGCGGCAGAGGCGTTTGGTGCTGCAAATGCTTTTTTCATTATTAACGGTGCAACAGGAGCTTCGCAGGCAATGATTATGTCTGTCTGTAAAGCTGGCGAAAAGCTGATTATGCCCCGCAATGTACATCGCAGCGCTATCAATGCATTGGTCGTAAATGGCGCGATTCCGGTTTATGTAGATCCGGGCGAGAATAAAGATCTGGGCATTCCGCTGGGAATGTCAGTAGAAGCAGTGGAACGCGCGATTCTTGCCAATCCGGACGCAAAGGCAGTATTGGTGAATAATCCGACTTATTACGGTGTCTGTCCGGATATCCGCCGTATTGCAAAGCTTGCTCATGAGCACGGCATGCTGTTACTTGCGGATGAGGCGCATGGTACCCACTTTTACTTCGGGGAGAATCTCCCCTGTTCTGCTATGGCTGCCGGCGCAGATATGGCATCTGTCAGCATTCACAAGACCGGCGGCAGCCTGACACAGAGCGCCATGCTGCTCTGTGCGGAGGGCATCAACGCAGACTATGTGCGGCAGGTCATCAATTTGACGCAAACAACGAGCGCCTCTTACCTGCTTATGGTTTCACTGGATATTGCACGTCGAAATCTGGCATTGAATGGCCGGGAGATGTACCGGAAAGCGGTGCAATATGTAGATTATGCGCGAGAAGAAATCAACCGTATCGGCGGTTATTATGTTTATGGGGACGAGCTGTGCAACGGTGATTCGTTCTATGCATTTGATCGGACGAAGCTGTCCATTCACACCCGGAATACCGGTCTGGCAGGTATCGAAGTGTATGACTTGCTCCGGGACGAATACGGCATTCAAATTGAGTTCGGCGACATCGGCAATATCCTTGCCATTGTCACTGCCGGAGACCGGGCATTGGAGATCGAACGGCTGATCTCGGCGCTGTCGGAAATTAAGCGGCTGTACGGCGGTGACCCGACTGGTATGCTGCAAAGTGAATACCTGGCGCCGGACGTGGCACTTCCTCCGCAGCAGGCGTTTTATGCGGATAAAAAGGCTGTGCCGCTGGAACAGAGCGTAGGCGAAATTTGCAGTGAGTTTGTCATGTGCTATCCGCCTGGAATCCCGATTCTTGCCCCCGGCGAACGCATTACTTCGGATATTGTCAATTACATCCAGTACGCTAAGGAAAAGGGCTGTTCTCTGACTGGCCCGCAGGATATGGAGATCGCGAGATTGAATGTGGTGAAGAAGTAGAGATGTTGGGTATATTTGCTTGGTAAATCAGAATTGGTGGAGAGGTATAATTGTATGAAAAAGTTGATAATGTCTGCCCTAATCTTTGTTTGTGTTTTAGGTTTGACTGCGTGTGGTCGAAATGGAGAAGGTACTTACTACCCTAACAGCAGTGAAATGCAGGAAAATCTTCAAAGCAAGAATTATGAAGTTAATGTCCAAACCATTCAGAATGATGATTATTCGGGAACGCATCTAACTGCCACAAAAAGTGATGAATACATCGAATTCTATTGGTTGAACGAAAGCGATGAAATGTCGTCTATAGAACAGCAATTGGAGGAAAAATATTCAAACTATAATAAATTGGTCAGTATGGAAAATGACAGTCAATTTGGAACATTTATTTTCTGCTCTTCTGAAAAAGCCACGGATGATGCAGGCATTGTAATTGTTGATGTAAAAGTTGAGTAATTGGTAAATTTCAGCTTGTTGAATAAAATGTTTCTATGAAAAAGGAGGCATAAAAATGTTTCGACCGATGAGAAGATGGAAACAGCAGCTTTCTGACGAGGATTGCATTGCAATACTGCAAAAAGAACCACGGGGTATCTTGTCAGTACTGGGCGACGATGGGTATCCCTATGGGATTCCTATGAATCACTGGTACTGCGAGGCAGACGGCAAGCTGTATTTCCATGGCGCAAAAGCAGGACACAAGATCGATGCCATTTCCCAATGCGACAAGGTTTCCTACTGTGTCCATGACGAGGGCTATCGGGAGGACGGACAGTGGCCGCTGCATATCAAAAGCGTTGTGGTGTTTGGCAGGATTCAACCGGTGGCAGATGCAGAAAAGGAATTGGAGATCTGCACACACCTCTGCCAGAAGTTTACCGACGACAAGGCGTATCTGGAACATGAATTACAGCATTCCCGTCCAAAGGTGCTGTGCCTTGCACTGACACCGGAGCATATGACAGGAAAACTGGTCAAGGAATCCTAAAACAGACAAAGTGAAAGGAGTTTTGATATGGACATTTGGTATACCGAAAATCACACGGATAACGTCCGGCTCTCCATTCGCATTGACAGGCAGCTTGCCAGTGTGCAGAGCGAATTTCAGCGCATTGACGTGTTTGATTCCGTGGAATTCGGACGCATTATGACGCTGGACGGTCTGCTGATGGTAACCGAAAAAGACGAATACATTTACCATGAAATGATTACCCACATCCCCATGGCGACCAATCCGAACATCAAAAAGGTACTGGTTATCGGTGCAGGCGACGGCGGCACTGTGCGGGAACTCTGCCGCTACCCTTCGATTGAGCAGATCGACATGGTGGAAATTGATGAGTTGGTAGTGCATCTGGCAAAGGAGTATCTGCCGTTTACATCGTGCAGTCTGGATGATCCGAGAGTCAATATCTATTACCAGGATGGTTTGCGGTTTGTCCGCAAGGTGGAAAATGAATATGATTTGATTATTGTCGATTCTACCGATCCGTTTGGCGTGGGCGAAGGGCTGTTTACCAAGGAATTCTACGGTAACTGCTACAAGGCATTGACTGCGGATGGCATATTGGTCAATCAGCATGAAAGTACGTTTTACACATCCTATTCCACTGCCATGAAGCGTGCACACAGTCGCATCAAAGGGTTCTTCCCTATTGCGTTAGTATATCAAGCACATATCCCGACTTATCCGTCCGGGCACTGGCTCTTTGGATTTGCTTCAAAAAAGTATGATCCTGTACGGGACTTGCAGGCGGACTGGTGGAATGGGCTGGGTATCAAAACCAGATATTACAATACGATTCTGCATCAGGGTTGCTTTGCCATTCCGAATAATGTTCGCGATGCTCTGCGAGAATCTGAGCGTGACAGAAGATAAGGAGCAAAGATGGGACTATTGGACTTATTTAAGCGAAAAGATAAAGATAGTGTGCCGAAAGAAGTCGAATCATCTGAAAAAACGGATTTTGGTGCGAATACGGTAAAAGAAATCCGTGATGTGATTTTGCAAAAGACGGCGATTCCCTGCATGAAGCTGGAACTGACGAATACCAAGCCCGGTCTGTTCGACAGTAAGGTCGGGGGTGTCGGCTATGTCCCCCATGATGCAAAAATTCCGGAGGATAGTGAGGGTGTACAACTGCGGCTGCTGGCACAGATCGACTGTGCAGAGATCACGCTGGAAGACTTTCCGCATCAGGGGCTGCTGCAATTCTGGATTCTGAACGACGATGTCAGCGGACTGAATTTCACTGACATCACCTTGCAGGACACCTTTCGGGTGCTCTATTTCAAAGAACCAGATCGGAAGGTCACGGAAGAGGAAGTCTGCGGAAAGATGCAGCATACGCCTTCTGATGAGGAGGATTACTTCCCGGTGAGGGGCTGCTATGGACTGGCATTTTCAGCAGGCATGGATACTATTTCTTCCAGTGATTATCGGTTTGAAAATACCATCCGGAAATTGGTGCGGCAGGATTATCCGGAAGAGGCAGAGCATCTGCTGGAAAATATTGATGATTTTATCGATGAAAATGGGGAAGACTGGGGCGGTGGCCATAAGATCGGCGGTTATCCTGGCTTCACCCAATGGGATCCTCGCGGTGAGGGCGACTCTCACGATGTGCTGCTGTTCCAGCTGGATAGTGATTACCATGACAGCGAGGACAGGGTGCTGTGGGGCGACTGCGGCATAGGCAACTTCTTCATCAATCGGGAAAAATTAAAAAACTGCGATTTCAGTGATGTTATTTACAACTGGGATTGCTGCTGATCAATATTGTTACTTTTAAATTTTTGGAGGTATATGAACATGGGAAAAGCGTTAATTATTGGTGCCGGCGGTGTGGCAGGCGTTGTCATTCACAAGTGCTGCCAGAATAGCGAAGTGTTTACAGAAATCTGCATTGCCAGCCGTACCAAGTCCAAGTGTGACAAGTTCAAGGAAGAATTGCAGGACAAGACGGCTACCAAGATCACCACAGCGCAGGTGGATGCCAATGATGTAGATCAGTTGGTTGCTCTGATCGAACAGGAAAAGCCGGACATTGTCATTAACGTAGCACTTCCCTATCAGGATTTGACCATTATGGACGCTTGTCTTGCCACCAAGACGGACTATGTGGACACTGCAAACTACGAACCAGAAGATACCGCAAAGTTTGAGTACAAGTGGCAGTGGGCTTATCGGGAACGCTTTGAAAAGGCTGGTATCACAGCGCTGTTGGG
Source organism: Ruminococcus bromii (assembly GCA_963590855.1). Lineage (GTDB taxonomy): Bacteria > Bacillota > Clostridia > Oscillospirales > Ruminococcaceae > Ruminococcus_C. Next base: position 28,913 of record CAVAQT010000021.1, on the reverse strand, counting down.
CAGCGGCTTTGATCCCGGCGTAACTGGCGTATTCTGTGCCTATGCCCAGAAGCATTACTTTGACGAAATCAATTATATCGACATTCTGGATTGCAATGGCGGCGATCATGGCTATCCGTTTGCCACCAACTTCAATCCGGAAATCAATATCCGGGAAGTTTCCGCAAAGGGAAGCTACATCGAAAACGGCCAGTGGGTGGAAACCGAACCTATGGAGATCAAGCGGGAATACAACTTCGACCAGGTTGGCGAAAAGGATATGTATCTGTTGCACCACGAGGAGCTGGAATCTCTGGCACTGAATATCAAGGGCATCAAGCGGATTCGCTTCTTTATGACATTCGGACAGAGCTATCTGACACACCTGAAGTGTCTGGAAAATGTGGGTATGACTTCTATCGAACCGATCATGTTCGAGGGCAAGGAAATCGTTCCCCTGCAGTTCCTCAAGGCAGTTCTGCCGGATCCGGCTTCGCTCGGTCCCCGCACCGTGGGCAAGACCAACATCGGTTGCATCTGTCAGGGTGTCAAGGACGGCAAGCCGGTGAACTACTACGTTTACAATGTCTGCGATCATCAGGAGTGCTACAAGGAAGTTGGCTCTCAGGCAGTTTCCTACACCACAGGTGTTCCGGCAATGATCGGTGCAATGCTGGTAATGACCGGCAAGTGGAAAAAGCCGGGCGTTTATAATGTAGAAGAATTCGATCCGGATCCGTTCATGGACGCACTGAACAAGTGGGGACTGCCGTGGACTGAGAATTTTGATCCGGTACTGGTGGATTAAAATCGAAACGGAATACAACAATGTATCATGTAAAACTACTTCTGAAATACACCGTAAAAGAACAGATTTTCTACGAGGAATCTATCTTGCAAGTAGATGCCAACTCTTTTGATGAAGCTTATCAAAAGGCGGAAATCTATGTAAAGCAAACAATGGATAACAAGCGTAGAAATATGTACGGCGACACTGTACATTGCAATGTTGTGGACTATCTGGACTGCTTTCAGTCTGACGACGTGGAAAGTGATGTGCAGGAAGTGTATGCCAGAATTTTTCAGAATCATTCGGAGTTTTCCGAAACGAAATTGGTAGAATTTCTTGGCGATTCCTGTACACGGGAAGAAATGCTGCTCCTGCGGTATTTCCCCGATCCAAAATAAAACCTGAATTAAGACGTGCATTTCATTTTTATGTGAACACGCTCTGATATGAATCCCTCAAATTAAAAGAAGCGTTCCGCATCAAGCAGAACGCTTCTTTTTCAAGAAAGGAATTTTGAAAATGGACTTTGAATCTTTATTTGACATTCCCATTGATAAACTGCATACGCCGTGCTATCTCACCGATGCACGGCTACTGCAAAAAAACACCGTATTACTGAAACAAATCCAGCAGCGAACGGACTGTAAAATCCTGTTGGCACAAAAGGCATTTTCTATGTTCTCCGCCTATCCGCTGATTCAGGACGATCTCGCCGGAACCACAGCCAGCGGATTATTCGAGGCAAAGCTGGGACGGAAACACTTCGGGAAAGAAGTGCACGTTTTCTCCCCTGCCTACACGCAGGAGGATTTCACACAGTTGTTAGAAATCTGTGATCATATTGTGTTCAACTCGTTTGGACAGTGGAAAAAATATCGGCAGCAGGTACAAGATGCTCCGCGGAATATTTCCTGCGGCATTCGTATCAATCCTGGCTACGCAGAAGTGGAAACCGATTTGTACAACCCATGCATCCCCGGCTCTCGTATGGGTGTGCCGTTGGAACAGATGGAAGATGACAACTTTGCAGGTTTGGACGGAATCCACTTTCACACCATGTGCGAACAGAACTCTGACGTGTTGGAACGTACTCTCGACCATATGCTTCCGAAATTTGATAAGTGGCTGAAACGGTGTAAATGGGTAAACTTTGGCGGCGGTCATCATATTACCCGTCCGGATTACGATGTAGAGCGTCTGATGCGTTGTATTGAACGTGTACGGGACACCTATGGGGTACAGGTATATCTGGAGCCGGGAGAGGCAGTGGCGCTGAATGCAGGATATCTGGTGGCAACAGTTCTTGATATTGTGCATAACGGCATGGACATTGCCATTCTGGATGCCTCAGCCGCCTGCCACATGCCGGATGTACTGGAAATGCCATATCGTCCGCACATCCTTTACAGCGGAAAGCCAAAAGAAAAAACATTCACCTATCGCCTGGCTGGCAATACTTGTCTCGCTGGTGATGTCATCGGAGATTATTCATTTGACCATCAGCTGCAGCCTGGAGACAAGCTAGTGTTCTGTGATATGGCAATATACTCCATGGTGAAAAATAATACATTTAACGGTATGCCGTTGCCGGACATTGCCCTTTATCAGAATGGTAAAATTGAACTGGTGAAGCATTTTGGTTATGCGGATTTTGAGGAACGCTTGTCATGAGTTTTGATGCGACGCATTGTACGCTTTGTCCAAGACGATGCGGTGCGGATAGAATCAATGGCGTGGGTGTTTGCCATTGTGGAATGGAGATCCGCATTGCAAGAGTGGCGCTGCATCACTGGGAAGAGCCGTGTATTTCGGGAGAAACCGGATCAGGTACAGTCTTTTTTTCCGGTTGTGCATTGGGGTGTGTTTTTTGCCAAAATCGAAAAATCAGCCGAGGTGCTGTCGGAAAAAGTTTTACGGTTGAGCAGCTTGCAAATGCATTTTTGGATTTGCAGGAACAAAATGCAAACAACATCAATCTTGTCACAGGGAGTCACTATACACCGTGGGTTGTGCGGTCTCTGGAAATGGCAAAGCCTAAATTGCATATTCCAGTAGTTTGGAACTGCGGTGGCTATGAATCGTTGGAAATCCTGCGCATGCTGGATGGCTTGATTGATATCTATCTTCCTGATCTGAAATTTTACAATGCCGAAACAGCGAGTGCTTATGCCAATTGTCCAGATTATTTCAACATTGCATCGAAAGCAATTCTGGAAATGTTTCGGCAGACAGGTGGATTGAAGTGGAACAATGCACTACTACAGCGAGGAATGATTGTACGACATCTGGTATTACCGGGACATCGAAAGGAATCGATGCTGCTTTTGGACTGGCTTTCTGAAGCGCTGCCGAAGGAACAATTTTTGCTAAGCTTAATGGGACAATACACGCCGCCGGAGTTCCCCCTGTCAGATAAACATTTAAATCGGCGTATCGCCACTTTTGAGTATGAATCCGTCCGGAAACATGCTGTGCAGCTGGGATTAAACGGTTACGGGCAGGAACGCTCATCGGCTTCGGCGGTTTATACTCCAGAGTTTTGGATAGAATGAGCAGGAAAAAGCGGATGTGGATTTTGCAATTAAATCCATATCCGCTTTTTGCATGAGAGCTGAATTGCATCGTATTCTGCAAGCTCTTAGGCAATATCACATTTTATGTGATTACTGTTATTCCGGCTGAATTGCGTCATAGCCCGTTTCTTTGGTGCGAATGCGCATCGCCTCTCGAACGTCATAGCTAAAGATTTTACCATCCCCGATGTGGCCTGTGTAGGCTGCCTTCTGAATCGCATCGATTGTTTTCTTTTCCCATTCTTCTGACGAAACCAGAACCTCTATTTTGATTTTCGGAAGCATCTGAATTTCGACTTGCTGGTGTCCACGGACATAGGCATATTCCTTGAAACCTCGCTGCGTGCCGCAGCCCATAACCTGATAACAAGTCATACCGTGTACATCCAGAGCAGCCAGGGCATCCAGAACGTCCTCTAGCTTTTCCTCACGAATCATTGCTTCTACTTTGATAATCATAGCTGTCACTCCTTTGTTTAGTCTAAGCCGTTAAACGACGGGTATGCGTTTTCTCCGTGCTGCGAACGATCCAAACCAATACGCTCTTCCCGCTCTGTAACTCGGATCTTTCCGGTCAGCAAACGAGTGATTCCATAGCAGATCAGTGTTCCTGCAACAGAGACAACAATCGTGATTCCAATGCTGGCAAGCTGCATCAGGAACAGTTTTGTATCGCCAAAGAATAAACCATTTCCCTGACCGATATCATTGATGGAAACCTTGCAAAACAGGCCTGTGCAGATACCGCCCCAAATACCGCCAACGCCATGACAACCGAATGCGTCCAGTGCGTCATCATATCCGAATTTTTCTTTGACCCAAGAAATCATAAAGAAACAAATGGGAGATGTTGTCAGACCAATAATTAAAGCAGCCCAGATCGGTACGAAGCCTGCGCCAGGTGTAATGCCGACCAGTCCAGCGACCATGCCGGTACAAGCACCGACAAATGTGGGCTTTTTGTTGACGATCATATCGCAGAACATCCAGGAAAGCATTGCTGCTGCGGAAGAAACAGCTGTTGTGGCAAATGCGTGTGCAGCCAGCCCATCTGCTGCCAGAGCGGAACCAGCATTAAAGCCAAACCAGCCAAACAGCAGAATAAATGCACCCAGTGCTACCATCGGCGTATTATGAATCTTGTAGTTTGCACGTTTATAGTCATAGCGTTTTCCAAGCAAGATGCAAAGCGTCAACGCAGTGATGCCGGAACTAATATGCACGACGTTTCCTCCAGCAAAGTCAACAGAACCGATCTTTGCCAGAAATCCACCGTCTGCCCACACCATGTGTGCCATGGGATAATATACGACAATGCTCCATAATACCAGGAACACAAACAGAGATTTAAACTTCATTCGGCCGGCCACAGAACCTGTAATCAATGCCGGAGTGATTACAGCAAACATCATTTGGAACAGGCAAAATACCATATTGGGAATCTGCTGCCCCTCTACATAGGGCTCTGTCAGAGACACACCCTCTAATCCAAACCAACTAAAGTCACCAATCACACCGCCGTGATCTGGACCAAACGAAAGAGAATATCCAATCAGCATCCACATTACAATTCCTGTTGCAATTGTGACAACTGATGTAAACATCGTATTTACAGCATTTTTGCGGCGTACCAAGCCGCCGTAAAAGCATGACAAACCAGGCGTCATAAAAAATACAAACGCGGCACAAATCATTACAAAGCCAATGTTCCCAGAATCCATAATCTATTGTCCTCCATATCCAATCAAATCGCAGATGTTTCATCTTGCTGTGTCGAGCATCAAAGAATAAAATCGACGCCGATCCTGGCAGTACATCTTTGTTCTGCCGTCCGAAGCGATTGTCAGAAGCGCAAAAAAGCGCCTCGTACAACAATCGTGTTGTACGGGACGCCATTGTCCGTATTCGAAGTGAACCATTTCATCGTAACGATTCCTTGATAGTTTCAGTATACTAGAAATATGTTTATTTTCAATATTGTTTTTGTGAACATAATATAAAATATGAAAGTGAGAAAAATCTGCGCATTTTGCACAACAGGTATACGGTTTTGATTTTATGTGCAGCAGATTGTATGGATTTCTGAGAATGCATACTGCTTATGCTCTCTTTTTACAGTTGCTTTTTGACTGAATTCTATGTGGTTTTTCATAAAAAACGCCCCGAAAAAAGGCGAAATTCCGTGCAAATGTCATTTTTCCGCGATCTCCTTGACAAATGAAAAAAAATAGTATATAATTCGTAGTAGATTATAATTTTGGAGGAACATAAGACATGACAAAAACTGATTTGATTGAAAAGCTGTATGAGGATTATGACTGCACCAAGAAAGACGCTGAAGCTCTGGTGAATGCTGTATTTGATACAATTCGCGAAGCAATGGTTGCCGGCGATAAGGTTACTATCTCTAAGTTTGGTACTTTTGAAGTTCGGGAACGCAGCGCAAAGGAATGCAAAAATCCGCGTACTGGCGAACCGGTACAGGTACCTGCTTCTAAGGCACCGGTATTCAAGGCAAGCAAGAACCTGAAGGAATCTGTAAACGCATAAGATATCAGGAGGAATGAGTGATGGCAAGACCGAAGAAAACAGAAAGCGCCAAAGCAACGGCTGCATCAAATCTGACAACGACAACCACTGCCGGAAAAACTGCTTCAACCGCCCCCAAAACTACCCGTGTTCGTAAGACTGTCAGCGTTAGCCTGCAGTATGGTGGAATGGAGTGGACAACAGATGTCCTGACAGAACGTGCAATTGTCGCATGGGCTGCAGAGCACAGCCAGAAGAAAACAGCCGCAAAGGATATCAAGTTGTATGTAAAGCCGGAAGAAAATATGGTGTATTATGTAATCAACGGAGACTCCGGCTCATTCGCACTGTAATGATAAAAATGGAGTAATCAAACTCTAAGAGCGCATGTCAGGCAATTGGCATGCGCTTTTTTATAAAAATAGAGATGTCCGCAAACTACAGACATCTCTATTTTTATTTATGCGTTGTTTTATAGTCGGGATCAGGACACATCCATCTGAATGTCATCGCTGCAATCTGCACCGACTTCTGCATTGACAACTTCCAATGCATTTGCATCATATTTAAAGCGGAAAATCAATGCAACAATACCAGGATTATCAGACATATCAAAGCGTACAGTTACTTCATCACCGGGATTACCCTTTGCAGTGCCGGCAGCAATTGTAAATGTACCGCTTTCTGCAGAACCAGCAGTCTTTTCCGATGCAGAACCAACTGCAATATCGCCATCTACAAAGGATACGGGAACGCTCTGTGCATCCCAGTTTGCAAAGTCATTTGAACCGGCAGTCAGTGCATAGTTGCCATCCGGTGCATTATCCTTGATCTTAAAGGTAACATCCAGAAAATCACCGTTGCAGACAACATTTTTGCCGGAAGACATATCCAGCCAATATGCCTGGAATGTTTTCATGTCTGCCTGATAGCCGTCTCTGCCTGAAGTGCTGCTGTTACTGCTGCCGCCGGCGGAGCTTTCATTGTTTTTGCTGTTTCCCTTTACCACTTCTGTTACAACATTTCCTTTGTCGTCCTTGACCTCATTGCCGGAGTCATCTGTGACTACAACATAAGAATCCTCCCCGGACGAAGAGTTATTGTTTTGTGTATTGACATTTTCATTGACAGGAACATCTGCATTGCCGGAACTTTCATCATCATCCATATCCAATGCGTATTCAAATGTCATATTCTGCTTTTGCATCTTTGCCAGATCTTCCGAAGCAATTGTTCCTTCACTGGAATCATCTCCAGCTGCCGCGGAATTATCTGCCGTCGTTGAACTGTCATTACTCTTGCCGCATGCGGTCAGCGACACCCCAATCGCACAAGCCAACAAACAGGCAATCCATCTTGCTCGATTTGTTTTCATAGAACAAGTTCCTTTCTACCAGAGGTTAGCCGCAGGAACTGCGCTGCTGTATGCAGCACAAATCCCATACGATACGTTTTATTATACACGCTTTCCGGGAAAAAGTCAAGCCCTTTTGTAAAATTGTCATAAAAGCGTTTCAAAAAGGCTTGATTTTTTTGCGGATTAGGGGTATACTTATAGATAACAGCAGAAGCTGTCGTTGCTTCGCAAAATCTGTAGTCAGAATATGCAAAGATCCGGTTGGCAGGATTTATGCAGTTCTGTCTGAAATATAGGGATACAATGTGAAAGGAGTTTTTCACATGAAAACAAAAAAACAAAAAACAGATACGAAAAAGAAACTCTCCAAAAAAACCATTATCTCATTTGTTGTGATTCTTTTGATTTTTGCCGCAGTAACAATTGCTATGATTCCCTTGATGCGGCTGCTTTCCAGTGAAAACGGGCAGCAGATCATTATTGAAAAAATGCAGAGTTTTGGCATTTTTGCACCGCTGTTGTTTGTGCTGCTTCAGGTTTTGCAGGTTGTGATCGCTGTTATTCCGGGCGGGCCTGTTCCAATCATCGGCGGTATCCTGTTCGGGCAGTGGGGAGGGCTATTTCTGTCCCTTGCCGGTTTCTTCCTGGGAACAGTATTGGTTTACTACTTGGTGCAGTGGATCGGCAGACCTCTGGTAGATCGATTTGTTTCGGAAAGCCACTTTAAAAAATTTGATTTTTTACTGGATGGAAAACGAACGGAATTGTTGATCTTTCTGGTGTTCCTGCTGCCGGGACTTCCGAAAGATGCACTCACCTATCTAGTCTCTTTTAATCCGAAGATCAAGCCAATGTATTTGTTTATCCTGACTACGCTGGGCAGAACTCCGGCTACTGTTCTGACTGTTTTTATGGGGAAAAGCCTGTGGGAAGGCAATTATGGCCGTACCATTCTATTGGCGGCTGTGATCTTATTATTGGCGGTAGCCGGATTTTTTATCAAACGCAAAGTAGACAAGCGCGCAGAGCGCAAACACAAAGCACATATGGATGCAACGATAGAATCTGAAAAGAAAACAAAAGCATAAGAGTTTGTTCGCATCCAGGCATATATACAGGCAAAATACTGAATAAACCCTAAGAGAAAGGAATTAGAAGTCCATGCAGCGCAATGACTTACAAGATGCTTTGGCGTATCTCCATACGCTGTTTGTTACTTATGAGGCACAAGGCGTTCAAATTACAGGAAGTCGTATGCCGATGACACAGTATGCCAATTTTGCAGCAATGAAATACCTGCTGTTTTTGGCAAATCAGGATCGTATCATCACAGAGACAGAAACGGAATTTATCAATATTTGTCTGAATCAAAATGCAACTACACAGGCAATGGAACGATTTCTGAAGCAGTATCCCGTCTCCTTTTCCGGTGCAGCAGATTCGTTATTAGCTATGCTCGCCGCATTGGTGCGTGTTGATTTACAAACAGCTGACGCGGAAGGGAGTGTTTCTCTCCTTTGGCTGGAGACCATCAAACAAATGGGAACGCAGTTTTCGCAGAATACAGCCGTGAGAATCGAACCGCAGCAGCAGATCGTTCAGAACTCTATGATCCGTCAATTGACAGATTACAGGAATGCTGCGATGCGCGGAAACCGTCGTCCGGAATTGGAAAAGGCACTTTCCATTCCGGTGGATTTTGCACATGATCTGTCTCCTGTTCCGCCGGAAAAAGAAGCATCTGTTTCAGAAGAAAAGGTCACAGAAGCACCTACCGAAACATTGGATGAACTTCTGGCACAACTGCATCGATTAGTTGGACTGCAAAATGTGAAAGAAGAGTTGGAGCGCCTGATTCACTTGTTGAAAATTCGTTCTATTCGCCAGGAACGTGGTCTCCCCTTGCCGCAAACTTCACTGCATATGGTGTTTTCCGGCAATCCTGGTACGGGGAAAACAACGGTTGCACGGCTTTTGGCAAAGATATACGCTCGACTTGGCGTTTTGAAAAAAGGTCATTTGGTAGAGGCAGACCGTGCAGCATTGGTCAGCGGTTATGTGGGGCAGACGGCGATCAAGACGAAAAAAGTGGTGGAAAAGGCAATGGGCGGTGTGCTTTTCATTGACGAAGCGTACACCCTGACCAGTTCTGGCGGCAGCAATGACTTTGGTACAGAAGCAGTCAATACGCTGCTCAAAGAAATGGAGGATCATCGAGATGATCTTATTGTGATCGTTGCTGGATATCCGGCGGAAATGGAGCATTTTTTGGATGCTAATCCGGGATTGCGTTCGCGCTTCCGTCAGGTGATTCTGTTTGAAGATTATTCGGCAGAAGAACTAATGACGATTTTTTCCAACATGTGTGACGATTATTGCTTAAAAATGCTGCCGAGTACATATGCATATGTGCAGGAATATTTTCAGGAGAGACGAGCCAAAGCGGAAAAAGGTTTTGCAAATGCCAGGGATGTCCGTAACTTTTTTGAGTTTGCCCTTACCAATCAAGCGGATCGGTTAGCGCAGCTCACAGAAACGATTTCTGATGAAACGCTTTTGACGCTGCTGCCGGAGGATGTACAGAGCATTCCGATTGTATAAAATAAAAAGACACACCGCCTGGGCGCTTTGTTTATGCCCTTGCGGTGTGTCTTTATTTTGGAGGCTTTAAGCAGATATGATGCTTACTGGCACGTCATCTTCTGACCATCATAGTCAATATAAATTACAGTACCCGGGGCCGGATCGTCTGCAATGATCTTTTTTGCTACAAGTGTTTCCACCTTCGACTGGATCAACCGTTTTAGTGGACGAGCACCATAGTTGACATCATAACCCTGCTCTACGATAAACTTCTTTGCTGCATCTGTAACATGCAGTTCCAGCTGTTTGTCTTCCAGGCGCTTCCGCAGTTTCTCAAGAAGCAGATCTACAATGCGGAAAATCTCATTCTGATTCAACGGTTTATAGAATACAATTTCGTCCAGACGATTCAGGAACTCCGGACGGAATTGCTGCTTCAGCAACGTATCTACTTCTTTTCGTGCAGATTCAGAAATGTTGCCATTTGCATCCATACCCTCCAGAATCAAAGGCGAGCCTAAGTTCGAGGTCAGGATGATGATGGTGTTCTTAAAGTCCACAGTTCTGCCCTGTGAGTCTGTGATTCTGCCGTCATCCAATACTTGCAGCAGAATGTTGAATACATCCGGATGTGCCTTCTCGACTTCATCCAGAAGGACAACGGAATACGGTTTCCGGCGAACGGCTTCTGTCAGCTGACCGCCTTCTTCGTAGCCAACATATCCCGGAGGCGCTCCGATCAAACGGCTCACGCTGAACTTCTCCATGTATTCACTCATGTCAATCCGCACAATGTTGTTCTCATCGTCAAACAGCGCTTCTGCCAAAGCTTTTGCCAATTCCGTTTTGCCGACACCAGTCGGGCCAAGGAACAGAAATGATCCCAGCGGACGATTCGGGTCTTGAATGCCGGCGCGAGACCGCAGGATGGCTTCGCTGACTTTTTCAACAGCTTCATCCTGACCAATGACTCGCTTATGCAGCACTTCGTCCATGTGCAGGAGTTTCTCTCGTTCCCCTTCCATCAGTTTTGTAACCGGAATACCAGTCCATCTACCAACGATCCGGGCGATTTCTTCCTCTGTAACTTTGTCACGCAACAGAGAGTTTTTGTTTTCCTTCTGCTTTTCGGCAATGGCTTCCTCGTCTTCCAGCTGCTTTTTTAGCTGCGGCAGACGGCCGTATTTCAATTCAGCAGCCTTGTTCAAGTCATACTCGCGCTCTGCTCGTTCGATTTGTGCATTGATCTGTTCCAACTCTTCCCGAAGTTTCTGCACTTTAGAAATGGCATCCTTTTCATTTTCCCATTTGGCTTTCATTTCGTTAAACTGGTCACGCATCTGCGCCAGTTCCTGCTGAACTTCTTTTAGATGTGCTTGTGACAGTTTATCATCCTCTTTTTTGAGTGCAGCTTCTTCGATTTCGTGCTGCATGATCTTTCTGCGGATCTCATCCAGTTCTGTCGGCATGGAATCCATTTCCGTTCGAATCATTGCACATGCTTCATCTACCAGATCAATAGCCTTATCCGGCAGGAAACGATCTGTGATATACCGATTGGACAGCGTTGCTGCTGCAATCAATGCCTGGTCTTGAATCTTTACGCCGTGAAAAACTTCATAACGCTCTTTCAAACCACGCAGAATAGAAATGGTATCTTCTACTGTCGGTTCGTCTACCAATACCGGTTGGAAACGACGTTCCAGTGCAGCATCTTTTTCAATGTATTGCCGATATTCATTCAGTGTGGTTGCACCAATGCAGTGCAGCTCACCGCGGGCAAGCATCGGTTTCAAGAGGTTGCCGGCATCCATTGCGCCATCTGACTTACCTGCGCCGACGATTGTATGCAACTCATCAATAAACAGAATGATGCCGCCTTCGCTCTTTTTCACTTCATTCAAAACCGCTTTCAGGCGCTCTTCAAATTCACCACGGTATTTTGCACCAGCAATCAATGCGCCGAGATCCAAAGAAAAGATCTTGCGGTCTTTCAGATTTGCCGGGACATCTCCGCGAACAATACGGAGTGCCAATCCTTCTGCGATAGCGGTTTTACCAACGCCTGGTTCACCAATCAGTACCGGATTATTCTTTGTCTTTCTGGAAAGAATACGGATCACATTTCGGATCTCATTATCTCTGCCAATGACCGGATCCAGTTTTCCGGCACGAGCACGCTCTACCAGATCCTGACCATACTTTGTCAAGACATCGTATGTTTCTTCCGGATTCTGATCGGTTACACGCTGATTGCCGCGCACCTTCATCAGTGCAGCCAGAAAAGCGTCTTTTGTCACCGAAAAAGGCTTCAAAACATTTTCGAGTTCCTTGTTCATGGCATCAAATAGGCCAAGCATCAAGTGCTCTACCGAAACAAAATCGTCCTTCATGCGGGATGCTTCTTTTTCTGCTTCCCGTAATGCTCTGTCGACATCCTGAGAAATATATACTTCATCTGCTTTTCGCCCACTTCCGGTTACTGCCGGAAGATTGTCGATGGCGTTTTTCAACTGAATTTGGATGTTGTCAACTGATACACCCATTTTTTCAAAAAGCTGCGGAATCAATCCGCCCTCTTGGCTCAACAGAGCACTGAGTAAGTGTACCTGTTCGATTTGCTGATTCTGATTCTCAACTGCCAAACCATTTGCAGCTTGAATGGCTTCCAAAGATTTTTGTGTTAATTTTTGTGCATTCATGAGAAATCCCTCCTGTTATTTGTTGTTCCTCTTTCCTCTTTCCTATCTTTTCTTTTTAGGAGCATTGTCTAAAGCTGATCTATCAGCTTTTCGTGCAGCGCGGCATATTGTTGCTCCAACGCATGACGAAGTACAACCGTCGGAAGCCCTTGCTGCAATCCCTGGAAATAGGACTGCAGCACTGCATGAAACATCTGGATATACTTCCCTGCTGCTGTTCCAAGCGCTTTGTCTGATGTGATTCCATGCCGTAAAAGCATTCTTGTTAAGCGGTTTGGCTCAATTTGATATAAACCTTGTGCACAAGCGCCGTCCGGTTCGTATGCTTGTTCTAGTTGTACCCAGAACAAGAAGAACTGCTGGATTGCTTCTAACAAGGTATTGCTTTGCGTTCGGCAGGAAACTTTCAGTACACCGACTTTTTCCCGGCGCATGTCTCGATGCAGTTCTACGCAGTAGCGGATGGTGGGACGGTACTTGTATTGTACAGAACCCAGAATCGACAGCATTGCATCTGATCCTTGCTCCTGAATCCGGAATGCGGAATTCATCTCTTTGGTCAAATACTGGAAAATTTGCCGCATCTGCTGTTCCGGTGTGATACAGCAAACGCGCTCTGCCAGGATTTGATTGATTAAGTTTGAGCGGCTTGTTCCCTGCTGTGCTGCAAGACGGTCTACCGCTTCTACCACATCATCCATCAAAACCAAACTATATGTGCTTCGTTTCATCTGCTCACCTCCGGTTTCTTTCTATGCTTTTATTATATCACAATAAAATAATTTGTCAAGCGTATTATATATAACGCATATCAAATTTTTGAAAAGAAAAGAAAACCGCAGCAAATGCTACGGTTTTAAAAGAGAATGTATGGGAAATGTCTTTTTTAAAGAATGATAAGGATAAAAAAAGAAATATCACTTATCGTAAACCTGATCTTCATACCGATACAAAGACAGAATGACAGTCAGGTTTCCATTTAACTTACGGAGTTCATCCATAAACTTTTTCTGGTCTACGTCATTTTTCAATTGAATGCTGTATACCAGTTCAAACAGAGAACCGAAGTTTGTTGTCTTAACACGCTTCAAATGCCAGCTGGTTGTGTTTTGGTTCAGCACATCGTCGAACAGCCCGATATAGTTCAGGTTTTCCGGAATCGTGACCTTCAGCGTCATGCTGCTTGTTTTGCAAATGCCGTACCGGAAAACTTCTACCAGGATCAATACGGCAGCCACGATTGCAAAGAATACAAAAACAAACCAAACGTGTCCGCCGCCGTTAATACCGCAAATTACGCCAGTTGCCATCGCAAAGAACACATAAGTAATATCCTTTGGATCTCCCGGAACAGTTCGATAGCGGCAAAGTGTGAATACGCCTGCCAGACTAAGTGCACTCGCCATAGAGTTGATCATTACCAGAACGATGGCAACGATTGGCGGCAACATCAGCAGTGTCAGCACATAACTTTGTGTATAGCCTGATTTTTTATGAGTGAAGATATAAACCAAGCTGATGAGAAAGCCCATAACAACGCCAAGAATCAAAGCGAAGAGCATATCCATAACTGAGGCTGTTCCAGTTGAGGCTGTGACGTTTGACAGAAGTGAAGTCAGATCAGAACCTGTTGTGGTCAATACATTGGTGATCGAGTTAAGCATAATCGTATCGTCTCCTTTTTTCAACGGTCAACTGCGGACGAGTCCATTCCAGTTGATTTTTTATGTAGTTTTCATATGCCTTTCCATATTTGGAAAAGCTTGTTTTATAAACTTGGAGCTTAGCCAGTTCTTCCGCCAGCCACATCGGCATAGAGTCGGAGATTTTTACTTCCATCAAGCGCATCTGCTCCGGGATCAGCAAGTCTCCATAGCTTTGCTGCCGAAGGGAAAGATCACTGCGTCTGCCGGTCAGAGCGCGGTCAAATGTTAGACGAAAGTTTGGATCTTCTTTTCCGAAATATGCGGCGCGCTGATAGCTGATGTACTGTTTGGGACAAATTGCATAGCGGCTTCGGAAAACTTCAATCTCATCCATCACTTGTTCCTGAAGATACACACCGCCGAGATCTGGTCGGATCCCCTGCTGCAAATATGCTTCTGCCTGCGCCAATGTCATGGTGACTCTGCGTTTGTTTACGATTCCGCAGATTTTCTTTTTGATCTCTAAAAAAACGGTATCTTGTGCGTTTGCCGGAGACAAATAGCTGCGCAGACGAATTTTTTCTTTATAATCTGGTTTTTCCAATGATTCACGAATCAAAAAGTCATCCGGTGTGTCATAGTAAATATTATAAATGCCGTATTCTTTTCCGCCCACGCAAAATTTATCTGGATTCATATACTGTTCCAACAGCGGCAGAAAATCCTGGTACTGCTGTTCTGTCAGCATGAATTTGATTTCTTTGCGGGCAAATGTTTGAATTGCACCCATGCTGCATCTTGTTCCAATCATCGTTTTGGAACAAGTTCCTCCTTTCTGTAGAAAGCACTGCAGCGGCTTTCCTTTGATGTTGTTGTCATTATAACGCATCTTGCTTGAAATAAACTTAATGATTTTGTGGAATGTTCCAATTTCCAAAAAAGCGATGCGTTAGGTGTTGCATTTTTGAAATGCT
>CAVAQT010000021.1:0-13770 GCA_963590855.1 Ruminococcus bromii | reverse complement strand
GCTTCTAGTATAATAGGTATTCAGGTGAAGTTTTTCATCAAGAGTGTATTTTCACATTTTTTAAGGAGTGGTTTGCAATGGCAGAACTGAAATATGAAATCGTAGAAAATCTGGGTTCTCTGGGCGAGAATGCAAGAGGCTGGAGCAAGGAATTGAATCTCATCAGCTGGAACGAAAAAGAACCGAAGTATGATATCCGTGACTGGGCACCGGATCACAGCAGAATGGGAAAGGGTGTCACTCTGACCGCTGATGAACTGGCAGAACTGAAAAATCTGCTGGCGGATATCGATCTGGATTCCTTTGAATAAGAGATCAATGCTATTGTTGTAAGAAAAACCGGAGGGGCAGCATTTCATACTGTTGCTTTTCCGGTTTTTTGCGTAATGCTGCATGTGAAGTTGTACAAAGTTTTTTCTGAAAACTATACAAGATAAACAAAAGTCGAAAAAGGTCTTGTGATTTTCTCTAAAATGTATTAGAATAATAAAGTATGCATTCCACAGTAGCAACATGCTGCTGCGGAATGCGGAAAATCATCCGAAAGAAGGGAATCCTTGAATGAATTCAAAAATAATGCTCGGAAATGCTGCAATTGCACAGGGCGCTTATGAAGCAGGCGTAAAGGTTTCTGCTGCATATCCCGGTACACCGAGCACTGAGATAAGTGAATGTATTGCAAAATATCCGGAGGTCTATGCGGAATGGTCGCCGAATGAAAAGGTTGCCATGGAGGTTGCTATTGGTGCATCGATTGCAGGCGTACGGGCAATGGCTTCTATGAAGCTGGTTGGTGTAAACGTGGCTGCCGATCCGCTGTATTCCATCTCCTATGCAGGTGTCAACGGCGGACTGGTTTTGATTGCTGCAGATGACCCGGGAATTTACAGTTCGCAGAACGAGCAGGATACTCGTATGGTGGCGCGCGCAGCAATGGTGCCTGTTTTGGAACCGTCTGACAGCGAAGAGGCACGAGTGTTCACGAAGCTTGCTTTTTCCTATAGTGAACAGTATGATACACCTGTGATCGTTCGTACAACGACGCGCCTGTCGCATTCTCAGGGTGTTGTGCATCCGGAAGAACGGCAGGAGATCCTGGACAAGCCTTATGAGAAAAATATCGAGAAGAATGTCCTGATGCCTGCAAATGCAAAAAAACGGCATGTGATCGTAGAGCAGCGTCTCAAGCAAATGGCAGAAGATGCATGTCACTTTGAGATCAACCGGACAGAATATCGTGACAAGAAGATCGGTGTAATTACCAGTGGTATCCCCTATCAGTATGTACGGGAAGCATTGCCGGACGCATCGGTTCTGAAACTGGGACTGGTACATCCCCTGCCGAAAAAATTGATCCAGGAATTTGCATCTCAGGTGGAAACACTTTATATTGTAGAGGAATTGGAGCCGGTGATCGAAGAGCAGGTTCGTTCCTGGGGCATTCCGGTAATTGGAAAAGAAATTTTTACAGTTCAGGGCGAATACAGCGCCAATATGCTGCGCAAGGCAATTCTTCACGAGGATGTTAAGCTCACTGCGCCGGCAGCAGCGCCGAATCGTCCGCCCATCCTCTGTCCCGGATGTCCGCACCGCAGTGTCTTTTCTGTAATGAAAAAGCTGAAACTGCATGGCGCAGGCGACATCGGCTGCTACACATTGGGCGCAGTACCGCCGCTCGGTGTGATGGATTTTAATGTTTGTATGGGTGCAAGTATTTCTACCCTGCACGGCATCGAAAAGGCAAAGGGAAAAGAGTATGTGAAAAACTGGGTCGCTCTCATTGGCGACTCCACTTTCCTGCACACTGGCGTCAATTCTCTGATGAACATGGTCTACAACAAGGCTACCGGAACTGTTATCATTCTGGATAATTCCACTACGGGTATGACCGGACATCAGGATCATGCCGCTACTGGTAAGACATTGCAGGGTGAACTGACGTATGCCATCAACATTTATTATCTCTGCAAGGCAATGGGGATAGAGCATGTCTATGAGATCGACGCATTTGATATTGAGGGATTGGAAAAGCTGCTGAAACAGGAAACACAGCGAGATGCTTTGTCTGTTATCATTACTAAGTCCCCGTGCGCACTGCTGAAAGAGTTTGTTCCAAAGGGAAAGTGCATTCTGCATGAAGATGCCTGCAAAAAATGCGGACAGTGCCTGGTACCGGGTTGCCCGGCGATGGTGAAGCAGGAAAATGGTATCCCGAAGATCGATGCGGCAATGTGTAACGGCTGTGAGCTTTGCGCAAAACGCTGCAAGTTCCATGCGATTGAACTGATTCCGCGGGAAAAAGGAGGCAAGGCATAATGCAGACTATCAATATTATGATCGTCGGTGTCGGCGGTCAGGGAACGCTTTTGATGAGCCGTGTTTTGGGAAAAATTGCTTTGACCGGCGGCTATGATGTAAAATTATCTGAAGTGCACGGTATGGCACAGCGCGGCGGCAGCGTAGTCACTTTTGTTCGTTATGGTGAGGCTGTGGCAGAACCTATTGTGGAAGAGGGTCAGGCAGATATCCTGATTGCTTTTGAACGGTTGGAAGCACTGCGTTATGCACACTTCCTGAAGCCGGATGGTGCGATCATTGTGAATGATACCAGAATTGATCCTATGTCGGTTGTGATCGGTGCGGCAGAATATCCGGAACACATTCTGGAAGATCTACAGAAAAAATATAAGGTACTGGCTGTAGATGCCACCGCAGAAGCACTGAAACTGGGAAATGCGCGTGTGTTCAATACAATTATTCTTGGTGTCGCAGCGCAGCACATGGCTTTTTCTAAAGAAGAGTGGCTTCAGGTTATCGCTGATACGGTGCCGCCAAAAACCATTGAGATCAACCAGAAGGCTTTTCTGACCGGTTATGGATACGGAAAAGACGATACGGAAAAGGGACAGGAGTAACGGTTATGCCAATTACAGAATTATTAGAAGAAAACGCCAGAAAATACGGCAGTGATGTTGCTCTGGTCGAGGTCAATCCGCAGGTACAGGAAACACGGCGCGTTTTGTGGAAGGATTATGATCTGATCCAGCCTACCTCTTCTTTCTGGTATCGCCGCGAGATCACCTGGCATGTTTTTGATGAAAAAGCAAATCGCTTTGCGCAGCTTCTGATGAGCCGCGGTGTCAAAAAAGGCGATAAGGTTGCAATTCTGCTGATGAATTGCCTGGAATGGCTTCCCATCTATTTTGGCGTTTTGAAAACCGGAGCATTAGCAGTGCCGATGAATTTCCGTTATAGTGCGGAGGAAATCGAGTATTGCCTGGATCTGGCGGAAGCGGACGTGCTGGTATTTGGGCCGGAATTTATCGGAAGAATTGAGACAATCGCGGAATCTATCAGTAAGAAGCGTATCCTGTTCTATGTGGGCGGCGACTGCCCTTCCTTTGCTGAGGACTATGATAAGCTGACTTCCAATTGTGCCAGCATCTCTCCGGGCGTACCGCTGACAGATGAGGATGACGCTGCCATCTATTTTTCTTCCGGTACAACTGGATTCCCCAAAGCGATTCTGCACAATCATGAGAGCCTGATGCATGCATGCAAGGTGGAGCAAAATCATCACCATCAGACAAAGGATGATGTCTTTTTGTGCATCCCACCGCTGTACCATACCGGCGCAAAAATGCACTGGTTCGGCAGTCTGCTGACCGGCGGCAGAGCAGTTTTATTAAAGGGCGTTAATCCGGAGACGATTCTTGAAACGATCTCTCGTGAAAAGTGTACGATCGTCTGGCTGTTGGTGCCGTGGGCGCTGGATATTCTGGAGGCGTTGGACAATGGCTCTGTCCGTCTGGAAAACTATGAGCTTTCGCAGTGGCGTCTGATGCACATCGGCGCACAGCCGGTTCCCCAGAGTCTCATCAAACGCTGGAAAGAATATTTCCCGAATCATATGTATGACACCAATTATGGCCTGAGTGAATCGATCGGGCCGGGCTGTGTACATTTGGGACTGGAGAATATTCACAAGGTCGGCGCAATTGGTGTTCCGGGATATGGCTGGGAAGTGAAAATCATCGATGAAAATGGTGATACTGTTTCTCAGGGCGAAGTCGGTGAATTGGCAGTTAAGGGCCCCGGTGTCATGAAGTGCTATTACAACAATCCGGAAGCAACCGCAGAGGTTTTGCATGACGGTTGGCTCTATACTGGAGATATGGCGCGTCAGGACGAGGATGGTTTCTATTTCTTGGTAGACCGAAAGAAAGATGTCGTTATCAGCGGCGGTGAAAATATTTATCCGGTAGAAATTGAAAACTTCATGAGCAAGTTTGACAAGATCAAGGATGTTGCCGTGATCGGTCTGCCGGACAAGCGCCTTGGTGAAATTGCTACCGCGATCGTAGAGCTGAAACAGGGCGTGGTGTGTACAGAGACAGAAATTAACGAATTCTGTATGGGCATGCCGCGTTATAAACGGCCGCGAAAGATTATTTTTGCACCAGTTCCCCGTAATGCCACCGGCAAGATCGAGAAGCCGAAGCTGCGGAAAATGTATTGTGGTGATTATCTGATCGAAAAAGAAAATCAGAGCTGATACGGACTGCAAGTCTGTTAGTACATAACATTAAAAATGCCAGACAACTTAGTCTGGCATTTTTTGCGCTACATATGATTTTTACGAATTTTAGATAAAATATCGGGAGAAACAGAAAAAATAATTGTTGACTTTCTCACTCTTCTATGCTATAATAAAAGAAAATGTGCCCAAATATATTGCGCATTTGGTTATGAAGTTTTATGAGGAGGAAATTATGCAATCTAAAATCAAAAGAATTTTCACTGTGGGAACTGCCGCAGTGATGCTGTTTTCCGGCATGACGATTTTCTCGACAATTGGTTCTGCTGCACAGAACATGACAGCTGAGGATATTACAGAAAACATGACCATCGGCTGGAATATCGGAAATTCTCTGGATGCTACCGGAAGCTATAATCACGAGACAAGCTGGGGAAACCCAAAGGTTACAAAGGAACTGATTGATGCAGTAAAGGCAAAAGGGTTTAATACCATCCGCATTCCGACGACATGGTATCCGGAAGTGACCACCAGTACAGATGAAAACGGTAATCCAGTTTATACAATCAAGGAAGAATGGATGAATCGTGTCAAAGAGGTGGTGGACTATGCGTATGACCAGGGAATGTATGTGATCTTAAACATCCACCATGAAGAGTGGATCAATCGTTCTGACTTCCCTACTGCATACGAAGAAATGTCTGAACGTCTGAAACAGATGTGGACACAGATTGCAACTTATTTCAAGGATTATGACCAGCATCTGATCTTTGAGGGTATGAATGAACCGCGGCAGACTGGTGCTTCTTATGAGTGGCAGGGCAATGCGGAATGCTATGAGGTGGTCAATAAGCTGGACGCTGATTTTGTAGAGACAGTTCGCTCGATTGACTCCCCTTATCAGAACACTCGTTTGCTGATGATCCCCTCTTACGCTGCGTCTGCTTATGCAAGCTCGTATTCCTCTTTGGAAGTGCCGGATGATGATTATGTTGCTGTTTCCTTGCACGCCTATACGCCTTATGATTTTGCAATGGGCGACGGCGATCACACAACATTCTCCAACAAGAACAAATCAGATCTGGATACGCTGTTTTCGGATATTCAGTATTACTTTACGGATAAGGATATTCCGGTAGTTATGGGTGAATTCAGTGCCTCTAACTTCAACAACACCGATGCACGTTGCGACTGGGCTACCTATTATCTGACATGGACAAAGAAGTTGGGAATTCCCTGCGTACTGTGGGATAACAATGCCATTACCAATTCGGTTTCTGCTTCCGAGGCACATGGGTATCTGGATCGCAGCACCAACACTTGGTATGAAGCTTCTGAACCGGTTGTGGATGCTATGATGACTGTGATGCAGGATGATAGTATTGTCTGGGGCAGCGAAAGCCATCTGCCTACATGGAAGCATGCAGATATCAACAGCGGTGATATTCTATATGAAAATGCAGATGGTCTGAACCTGGATGCTTCTGACGGAAACGGCGGCAACTGCACACCAGGATTGGATATTGCACCGAAACAGTTGGGAGAAGATCGAGAGATTGCGATTCGCTATACCGGAAACGCTGCTCCGATCCTGGCATTGTGTGATGACAGTTGGGGCAACTGGACAGAGATCAGTGCTTATGACATCGATGAAGAAAACGGGATCGCCTATTATTCTCACGAGGCAATGGCAAAGGCGTGGGGTGATTTGAGCACAGCAGCACATTTGTTTGCCCGTGCCGGTTCTGATATGACGATCTACCAGGTGGCTTCTATTGCAGCTGCGGAACTGGTGACAGATCCGGATGGTCCGGATGAGCCGGATCTGCATCCGATGGGAGATGTTAACCTGGACGATACTGTTACTGTTGCAGACGTTGTTCTGCTGCAAAAATATCTGCTTGGTGAAGTGACTCTGACAAAAGATGCTTATAGCTGTGCTGATGTAAACATGGATGAGACAGTGAATGGTTTGGATTTGTCTCGCCTGCGTCAGATGTGCCTGGAATCTCAGGCAGTTCCTCAGGCTGTGCGCTAAATATATCCGATTTTGATTTTGACAGAAAGGCACTGTGCATATGCATAGTGCCTTTTGTATTGTACTGTCTGAGATAGTTGACAAACAGGAACGTACCATGCTATAATGCCTTTGTCAGGAGGAATGTATCATGAAAGAAATCTATCCGCCCCATTATGCATCGTTTCACTGCATTGCCGGCGCATGTCTGGACAGTTGTTGCAAGGAATGGGAAATTGTTGTGGATGCGGATTCTGTAGAGCGATATCAAAACACACCTGGTGAAATCGGAGAACGTCTGAGACGGGCAATGGTGGTTGATGCAGACGGTGACACTATATTTCAGGAAAATGGAAAACGCTGTCCATTTTGGAACGAAGCAAACCTATGTGATATTCATGGAACATTGGGAGAAGAAGCATTGTGTGAAACGTGCAGACAGTTTCCCAGAGTGACTCAGGATTATGGAGACTTTATCGAATATGACATCTCCCCTGCCTGCCCGGAAGCAGCACGCCTGCTGATGAGACTGACGCCGGAACAGTGGCAGTTGTCGGAAAACGAGTGCTCGGCAGTGATGGGTGACTTGCCGGAGTATGATGAGCAAATGATGCGACAGCGAAAAATGCAGCGCGGCATTTTGTTTGCTTGTCTGCAAGACAAATCGGCGTCGGCACTGAAACAGATTTCGCGTTGTCTGGAATTGGCGGAACAATGGGCAGATTTTTCAGAATGTGATTCGGATACGGTGTGCACGGAAAATGATATTTTGTCATTCCTGGATGGATGCGAGGTTTTGACAGACGATTGGAAAATGTTCTTGCAACAGGCACGGGCGAATCCGGAAATGTCATTGTTTTATGATGCTGCATTGGATAAAGAAGTTCGTATGTTTGGTTTGGATATCCTGTACCGCTATTATCTGCGGTCTGCCTATTCAGATGATCCTGCTGCAATTCTTTTGCCAGTACAGCTTGCTGCATTTGCGGTCTGTGTGGTTTTGACACTTACGGCGCATATGAAAATACGGGATGCAGAACAGTGGCTGCGAATCTGGCAGCATTTTGTTAAGGAAATCGAATATGACGGGGACAATCTGGAAGAACTGGAATGGCAGCTGGAAACCAACGCTGCTTTTTCTCCGGCGGCATTCCGTGCATATTTCGCTTCACTGGGAGGTGTCCAATGATCTCTCTGTTTTCTCACGCCATTTCTACACTGCTGACAAAACTGTTGTCGAAGCTGTTTGACAAATGGACAAACAAATATATCGACAGAGAAAACGAAGAAAATTCCTACCGGAAAAGCGTGAGAGTTTCCAAAACTTTTGGCATTGTTGGCGGTATCTGGCTGATTCTTTTTGCACCGTTTGGTGTCCTCGAAATCGTTATCTGGGCTGACGGCATGACGGATTGGGATTCTTTCACTTGCGGTGTCCTGTTTCTGCTTATCAGCCTTTTGGGTATTTTCTGCATGCTGTTCAGGCGCAATTACCGCATCTTTTATACAGATACATTTGTGGAAAAGCACAGTGCTTTCGGGAAAAAGCAGGTCTACCGCTGGGCAGAACTGATTTCGGTTCAACAAAAAGGTGCTGTCTACACATTGACTTTTCCTAGCGGAAAACTCCGCATCGTTTCCAGCAAGGAGTATGTTGGCAGTGATAAGCTTGTCGATTTTTTTGAAAAAGAAATATTTTTTTGAAAAAAGGACTTGACAAGTCTTTCATTCTATGATATAATAAGAAACTGTGGCGGCTATGCCGCAAAAAATCAGAGATTCACAGGACTACTGTCGGCACAATGGTCGATGGGCTGCTGTTGATACAAACAACAGATACAGGAGGTGAAACCCCATGAGAGAAGGCATTCATCCGAATTTTGAAAAGACCACCATCACTTGCCACTGCGGTAATGTAATGGAAACTATGTCCACCAAGAAGGACATCAAGGTCGAAATCTGCTCAAAGTGCCACCCGTTCTTCACCGGCAAGCAGAAGCTGGTTGATACAGGCGGACGTGTAGATCGTTTCAAGAAGCGTTTCAATCTGGACTAATTTTCAGACTGGTTTATTTTTTGAACACGACAATGGAAAAGGGACGGTATTTTGTTTACCGTCCTTTTTTGTCTACGTGGAGGTAGATGCAAGAATGGAATATCGTACCATTGCCGCACCGGTGTCGGCCTCCTTTGTGGAGAAAAAATCGGAGTTTATTGCGCATCTCTTCCCGGTGCGCACACAGGAGGATGCGATAGAAACGATCGAAGAAGTGCGTCGGCAGCACCGCCGTGCCAGACATAATGTATATGCTTATCTGCTGCGTGAAGGAAATGCTTCTCGTTATTCAGATGACGGAGAACCGCAGGGCACAGCGGGAATGCCGATTCTGGATGTGCTGCAAAAAAACGAACTGACAGATATCTGCTGTGTGGTCACACGTTATTTCGGCGGCGTTTTGTTGGGCGCAAATGGA
Source organism: Ruminococcus bromii (assembly GCA_963590855.1). GTDB lineage: Bacteria > Bacillota > Clostridia > Oscillospirales > Ruminococcaceae > Ruminococcus_C. The sequence goes on along the minus strand of CAVAQT010000021.1, from coordinate 4,742 downwards.
TTGGTAAGAGCATATTCACACAGCACTGCTCTCGCCATAGAAGCGGCTCAGATCAAGCACATGCTCCCCTGCTACCCAGTCTCTATTCAAATGGATTATGCGTTATACGGCAAGATTGCCTATCACCTGCCTCAGGAGGATATCCTTCAGTTGGATACGATCTTTGAAGATCAGGTAGAGGTGAAATTGTTGGTAAGAGACTCTTTGTGGGACAACCTGAAGCAGGAATTGATTGATCTGACCAGCGGTCAGGTAGAGATCGTTTCGGGCAGACTGCAGTATGCTGATTTTTCCAGAGCCGGGAAACGATAAGGATTATTATATCAGTATTGCGATTGCACAATAAAAAGAGGAGTTTTTTCGGGATGCAGCGTATGTTATAATAGAACATATTTTGACTGCGTTCCGTCTTGTGTGCTGAACTGTTTGGCACATATTGATTTTATATGACGCTGTCTTGAGGAATGGCTTTTTTCCGGAGGTGCTGCAATGACAATTCGTGAACAACTGGAACAACAGGAACTGCAATATCTTTCCCCAAACGCATGTCCGAATCTGGGACATGCACACCGCATGCGTGCCGAAGTCCCCTGCCCTTACCGGACAGAATTTCAGCGCGACCGGGATCGCATTCTGCATTGCAATTCCTTTCGGCGACTCAAGCGAAAAACACAGGTTTTTCTGTCCCCTGCCGGAGATCACTACCGCACGCGTCTGACGCATACGCTGGAGGTATCACAGGTTGCACGCACCATCTCTCGTGCGCTGCATCTCAATGAAGACCTGACGGAAGCAATTGCGCTGGGACATGATCTGGGGCATTCGCCCTTTGGACACAGCGGCGAGTCGATCCTCAACAGCATCTGCCCCCATGGGTATCGGCACTATGAGCAAAGCCTTCGTGTGGTTGATCTGATCGAAAAGCATGGAAAAGGGCTGAACTTAACAGATGAGGTGCGAAACGGTATTCTCTGTCATACCAATCGTGTTGCAGATACGAAAGAAGGAAATGTTGTACGCGTTGCCGATCGAATCGCATACATGAATCATGATATCGAAGATGCCATTCGCGCGGGGATTTTGAAAAAAGAAGAGCTGCCCCGCGATGTGGTGGAAGTGTTGGGAGATACGAAGACAAAGCGTATTACGAAATTGGTAGGTGCTGTTGTGGAACACGGTTCTGAATCCATCGGTATGGCGCCGGAAATTCAGGCGGTACATGACAAGCTGCATGCTTTTTTGTTTGAACGGGTGTACTATAACCCCATTGCGAAGCAGGAAGAGAACAAGGCGAAGCTGCTGTTGGAAACGCTGTATACCTATTTTATTTCCCATGCTTCTCTGATGCCGGAAGAATATCAGGCAATTGCCGAACAGGAAGATGTTCATCGGGCGGTTTGTGATTATATTTCCGGCATGAGTGACGGATATGCAGTGGATCTGTATAAGGATCTGTTTATTCCGAAAAGCTGGGAATGAAGGCGGTGAAGCAATATGACATACAGTGACGATTTTCTGGAACAGCTGCGGGCGGCATGTCCGATGGAAACGATTGCCGGGAATTATGTCAATCTGATTCGCCGCGGACGGCATTATGTTTGCAATTGTCCGTTTCATTCGGAGAAATCTCCATCCTGCACTATTTTCCCCGATACGCAAAGCTTTTACTGCTTTGGCTGCGGTGCCGGCGGCGATGTGATTACATGGGTCAGACGCATGGAAAATCTGGAGTTTACAGATGCGGTCAAGCAGCTGGCAGAGAAGAGCGGATTGGAAGTGCCCAACGATCGGGAGGCAGACCGTCGTGCACAACTGCGCACCCGGATTTTTGGCATCAATCGGGAAACGGCAAATTTCTATTTCCGAAACCTCATTTCCGGAAATGACAAACGCGGCTTGCAGTATTTTGTTTCACGGCAGCTGAAACCGGAAACTATCAAAAAGTACGGACTTGGCTATGCTCCGGACAGCTGGAATGCGTTGACGGATTATCTGCTGAAAAAGGGGTACACTGAAGAGGAACTGCTTGCAGCAAATGTTGCCCATCGCTCCGGAAAAGGCAATCTCTATGATGCGTTTCGCGGACGCGTGATGTTCCCGATTGTGGACACCAGAGGTGCAGTAATTGGCTTTGGCGGAAGAGTGTTGGACAACAGTCAGCCCAAATACTTGAATACCGCCAAAACGCCGGTGTTTGACAAAGGGCGCAATCTATTTTCTTTGAATTTCGCTAAGGACAGCAATACCACTAGCATGATCCTTGCCGAGGGGTATATGGATGTCATTGCGATCAATCAGGCCGGCTTTTCAAATGTGGTTGCAACATTGGGAACAGCTATTACGCCGGAACAGGCACGAAAACTGACACAATATGCAAAAGAAATGATTATTGCCTACGATAGTGATGGGCCGGGACAGCAGGCAACCCAAAAAGCCATCAACCGTTTTAGCGAAGTGGGAATGCCCTCTCGGATTCTTCATATGACCGGAGCGAAAGATCCGGATGAATACATCAAAACATATGGTTCAGAGCGCTTTCGGATGCTTTTGGAACAAGCTGGAGATGCTATCAATTTTCGGCTGGATCGCTGCGAGTCCGGGTTGGACACAGAGACAGAGGCAGGAAAAGTACAGCTGCTGAAACGCGTGGTGTCTGTTCTGGCGGAAATCCAGAACCCATTAGAGCGAGAGGTATATCTCTCCCGCACAGCAAACAAGTGGGAAATTTCTGCTGATGTATTGCACCAACAGGTAGAACGTGCTATTCGCAGCAAAAAACGACTGGATGCCACAAAGGAATGGAAAGAGATCATGGAGCACACGGTGCGTCCGGAACCGCAGCAACCGCAGTCAGGTTCTCATTTGCGGGAACATAAAGCGGAAGAACGAGTTCTATGCTGTTTGCTTACTCGGCCGGAAGAATTTTCGTGGATCACTTCGGAATTGCAGCCGGAAGCATTTTCTGTGCCGCTTTATCAGCAGGTATATACCGCGTATGCGGAAAGCGTTCAAAAGCAAGCTGCATTTTCCCTTTCTTCTATGGGAGAACTTCTGTCTGCGGAAGATATGGGAAAGCTCAGCGGTATTGCCGCACGGAATCAGGAGATTCCGGTCACTACGGAAGAAATCAAAGACTGTATTCGCGCAATGCAGGATCATCCTTTGGAAGCAATTGAAACAGATGACGACTTACTGAAATTGATTCAGAAAAAGCAGCATCACAATGGATAAACAGGAGGAACAAATACTATGGAACAGAAAAAAATGACCATTGATGCACTGATGGAACAGGGCAAAGCAAATGGAAAGCTCACCACAAAGGAAATTACCGATGTATTAGATGAACTGGATTTTGATACCGATCAGCTCGCCTCCATTATCAATAGCTGCGAACAGCTGAATATCGAAATTGTCGATGATACTGCCGTTGACGAAACGCTGAATGATTCTGATCTGAATATGACAGACGACCTGGAAATGACACTTTCCACAGAAGGCATTGCCATCGATGATCCGGTCAAGATCTACCTGAAGGAAATTGGCCGCGTGCCGCTGCTGTCTCCGGATGAAGAAACGGAATTGGCAAAGCGTATGGCAGAGGGCGACAGTTATGCGAAAAAGCGGCTTTCGGAGGCAAACCTGCGTCTGGTTGTCAGCATTGCAAAGAAATATGTCGGCAGAGGCATGCAGTTCCTGGATCTGATCCAGGAGGGCAACCTGGGCTTGCTGAAAGCTGTAGAAAAGTTTGACTATACCAAGGGATTCAAGTTCTCCACATACGCAACATGGTGGATTCGTCAGGCAATCACTCGTGCAATCGCCGACCAGGCAAGAACTATCCGTATCCCGGTACACATGGTAGAGACCATCACTAAGGTGAAAAAGGTTTCCAGTCAGCTGCTGCATGAAACGGGTCATGATCCGTCCGCAGAAGAGATCGCAGAAAAGCTGGAAATGCCGGCAGAGCGTGTTCGCGAGATCATGCGCATTGCACAGGATCCGGTTTCTCTGGAGACGCCGATTGGCGAAGAAGAGGATAGTCATCTGGGAGATTTCATTCCGGATGATGATGCACCGGCTCCGGCAGATGCCGCTTCTCTGATGTTGCTGAAAGAGCAGCTGAACGAAGTGCTTTCCACACTGACAGACCGTGAGGCGAAAGTTCTGCGTCTGCGTTTCGGTCTGGAGGACGGCCGCTCTCGGACACTGGAAGAAGTGGGCAAGGAATTTGATGTCACCCGTGAACGTATTCGCCAGATCGAAGCGAAAGCGCTTCGGAAACTTCGTCACCCCAGCCGCAGCAAAAAGGTCAAGGATTTCTTGGATTAAGGAAACGCTGTAAAGCTCGCCTGCTAGCTTTGCGCACAGATTGTGTGCAAATTTTCCCTTGGAGGGAATTTGTTATGAGCATGAGAGAAGCTTTTGAAAGATGTAAAATTCTTTTTTGATAAAAAAGAATTCCATTATCTGAACCGTGGAAATTATTTTTTGATTGGCGGTTTTTGCTGTATTGAAGGAAATGACAGCTATTTGGTGCATGTCAACAATGATACAGGTGAAGTTTTTGCGGTTCAAAATTTTGATAAGATCTCAATAAAAATAGCAGATTCTATTGAAGAACTTCTTAGAGAAATGAAAGGAATATGGGATACATGAGTATGGTATGATAAAGATAGTTCAATCAAGAAGAACCACCATACTTTGGAGAGTTTGGTTATGAACATACCGGATAACAGCTTAAC
>CAVAQT010000020.1:0-45671 GCA_963590855.1 Ruminococcus bromii | reverse complement strand
TTTCTCTTTTGTCAATTATAACATATTTCTCGATTTTTTTCGTGCGGTTGCCCTGCATAGCAAATGCCGGCTTGCATTTTCTGGAAAGATAGGGTATAATAGAAAATGCTGCACAGAGATGTGCGAATCTGTTGGAAACAAGGAGAGATTCTATGAAACAAAAGAAGCAGGGCAGTGTCAAGCGTCTGCTCCCTTACATGAAAGGGTACTGGAAAGAGTGCATCCTCGGGCCGGTATTCAAGCTGTTAGAGGCGATCTTTGAACTGATCGTGCCGTTGGTCACGGCGAAAATGATCGACGTGGGTATTGCCAACCGAGATGCCGGATACATCTGGAAAATGGGCGGTGCTATGTTCGTACTGGCAGCATGCGGTCTGGCGTTTGCCCTGATCTGTCAGTATTATGCGTCCAAGTGTGCTTATGGATTCGGCACAGCACTGCGCCGCGCGCTGTATCGCCATGTCAATACACTGTCACACAGTGCCGTAGATCGTATCGGAACGGCATCACTCATTACGCGTATCACCAGCGACACCAATACCGTGCAGAGCGGTCTGAATATGATGATTCGTCTTGCAACACGCTGCCCGTTTTTGATTATCGGCGCGGCAGTTATGGCGATGCGGATCGACTTGAAGCTGTCCATCATCTTTTTGATCGCCATTCCGGTGATCGGCGTACTGCTGTACAGCGTGACCTGTTGGACGATTCCGCGCTACGGCGAAAACCAAGGCAAGCTGGACAATATTGCACGGCACACCCGGGAAAATCTGGACGGCGTCCGCGTGATCCGTGCCTTTTCCCGACAGGATGAGGAGATCGCCTCTTATCGGGAGGACTGCGATGTCTTTGCGAAGCGTTCCATTGCAGTGGGACGTGTGGGCGCAATTCTGAATCCGGCTTCATTTTTCATTATGAATATGGGTATTGTGGCTGTACTCTGGTTCGGCGGCATCCGGGTCGATACCGGACACCTCACTCAGGGTGAACTGACTGCTTTTGTCAACTATATGACGCAGATCGCGCTTTCTATGGTGCGTATGGCAGAGCTTTTGATTTCATTCAACAAGGCGGCTGCTTCTGCAAAGCGCGTTTCGGATGTGCTGGCAGAAGAATCGGATATCACCGACGGTACAGAGACGCTGGCGGTACGGGAAGATGTACCGGCGCTTGTATTTGATCATGTGACGTTTTCTTATCCGGGCGGCGGTGAAGCAGCGATCCAGGACATCAGCTTCACCCTGAACGCCGGAGAAACTCTGGGCATCATCGGTGGTACCGGCAGCGGCAAGAGTACCGTTGCCAATCTGATTCCCCGGTTTTATGATACCACAGAGGGAACGGTTCGGGTATATGGAGAGGATGTCCGCAGCTATACACTGGACTCGCTCCGGAAGGTGATCGGCGTTGTGCCTCAGAAAGCTTCTCTGGTGAGCGGTACGATCGCGGACAATCTTCGCTGGGGTGATGCCGACGCCAACGCAGAAGAACTGGAAGAGGCATGCCGCATTGCTCAGGCATGGGAGTTTGTCAGCCAGACACCGAACGGACTGGAGACAAAGGTGACCCAGGGCGGACGGAGCTTGTCCGGCGGTCAGAAGCAGCGTCTCACCATTGCCCGCGCACTGACCGGGCATCCGAAGCTTTTGATTTTGGACGACAGTATGAGTGCGCTGGACTATGCCACCGACCTGGAACTGCGGCGGCAGCTGGCATCGAAAATGGGAGACGTGACAAAGATCATGATCTCTCAGCGTGCTACATCCATCCAGCATGCAGACCACATCCTGGTAATGGATGACGGCAGATGCGTGGGTTATGGCACGCATGCAGAATTGTTGGAACAGTGCCCGGTCTATGCGGATATTTACCGCACACAGATGCAGTAAAGGAGGGAAAGTCATGCTGACCGTAATTCGGCGAATTTTATCATACACCAAACCGTGCCGCAAAGAACTGCTGGGAATGCTGTTCTTTGCCTTGATCGGAACAGGGCTTTCTCTGTTTGTCCCAATTCTGATCGGTAAGGCAGTGGACTGCGTTGTGGCAGTTCACGAAGTCGATTTTCCGCAGCTGTGGAAAGTTATTCTTGTACTGGCACTGACCATTGCGGTAAGTGCAGTATTCCAGTGGCTCATGTCCCTGTGCACCAACCGTCTGGCGGCGCACACAATCCGGGATTTGCGCTGTGATCTGTTTACCCATTTACAGCGTGTACCGCTGCGCTATATTGACGGACAGGCGAGGGGCGACCTGATCGGCAGAGCTGTTTCAGATATGGAAATCATTTCTGACGGTTTTCTTCAGGCATTCACCCAGTTTGTCACTGGTATTTTTACCATTCTGGGAACGCTGATCTTTATGCTGACCATCAATGTTCGCATTACCATTCTGGTGGTGATCCTCACGCCTATTTCTCTGCTGGTGGCAGCGAAGATCACCCAGATGTCTCGTTCCTCTTATCTGAAATCCTCAGATGCCCGCGGCGCGCTGGGCGGTCTGGTAGAAGAGATGATCGGTTCACAAAAGGTGGTAAAGGCATTTACCTATGAGCGCCGTGCAGAAGACCGATTTGATGCATTCAACACTGAGTTGCAGCAGACAGGCGCAAAGGCGACATTTTTCGGCTCGATCACTAACCCGGTAACGCGATTCGTCAACGCATTGATCTACGCTGCTGTAGGCGTCTGCGGCGCACTGGCTGCTACCGGAAACGTACCGCTGATCGGTGTCATTACCGTTGGACAGCTGGCAAGCTTTCTCACCTATGCCAACCAGTACACAAAGCCGTTCAACGAGATCAGCGGCGTAGTTGCGGAATTGCAGAACGCTGTAGCATCGGCAAAGCGCGTGTTTGCCGTGATCGATGAACCGGCGGAATCGGACGACAGCCATCTGCCGGAATTGGAACACTGCGACGGCACAATGCAGCTGTCCCATGTCAAATTCTCCTATGTGCCGGACAGAAAGCTCATTACCGACTTTAACCTGGATGTTCATTGCGGACAGCGCATCGCCATTGTTGGCCCGACTGGCTGCGGCAAGACAACGCTCATCAATTTGCTGCTCCGGTTCTATGATGTAGACGGCGGCGAGATCTCCATTTCCGGACAGAATATTGCCGCAGTGACACGAGACAGTCTCCGTGCCTGCTACGGCATGGTATTGCAGGAAACCTGGCTGTTTACCGGAACGGTGGCGGAGAACATCGCCTACAGCCGTCCAGATGCCACACGGGAAGAAATCGTTGCAGCGGCAAAGGCAGCCTATGCCGACGGCTTTATCCGGCGTTTGCCAAAGGGCTATGACACCGTTCTGACTGAAGATGGCAGCGGATTGTCACAGGGACAGAAACAGCTGCTCTGCATCGCCCGGATCATGCTGACCGATCCGCCGTTCCTCATTCTGGACGAGGCGACCAGCAGCATCGACCTGCGCACCGAGCAGCGTATCCAGAAGGCGTTTGAAAAGCTCATGGCAGGCAAGACCAGCTTTATCATCGCGCACCGTCTGTCCACCATCAAGAGCGCGGACTGGATCCTGGTGATGAATCAGGGCAATGTCCTGGAACAGGGAACACACGATTCTCTGATGGCGCAAAAGGGCTTCTATGCGAATTTGTATCAGAGCCAGTTTGCGGACAGTGAAACGGCGGAATAGTGCAGAAAGGCGCTTTTAAAAAATAAGAATGCTCCCGGTTTTCCCATCAGGAATACCGGGAGCATTTGTTATGTCGGGTCTTTTAAGGTTGGCAGATGGTCGGGGAGATAACCCAGAATGATTTTTTGAAGGGCGTCGTCCCAGCAGAAATAAATGCGGATCAGTTCCTGCACCTTTACGCCGTATTTGAGGTGCATATTCAGCAGATACTTTTTCCCGTCTGCTTGTGCCAGATAGTCGTGATTGTAGACGCGGAGGGCTTCTGAACCGCAAAAGGTAATGTTCCAGCAATAGCGCTCGGCATAAAGCGCAAGCGTATCTTCATCCAGATCGCCCTGCCGAAAACGGGAGTAGGCATCCAGATAGAGTAGACCGTCGCAGAGAATGGCGCAGTTCGGCTTTCCGCCGCATTTCCGGAGACTGTTCCGGGCGCGTTGGGTAAAGAGAATGTTTTCGGAAAAACGCTTTTCTGCCCAGGGCAGGATGTCATCTTTTTCCAACGGAAATTCCGCGGTAATATCCGCTTTTTCCCGATAAAAATTCACCAGGTGCGCAGAGGTTTCATATGCGCTTTCCCGCGTGCGGTATGCATCTTCCATGGCTGTACATCGAGTCTTCCAGTCATCCCGCTCTTTTTCCGCCGCAGAAAGCTGCTTCTGCGTTGTGCGAAGCCGCTCGCTGTTGAGCCGCATGTCTGTGTTTTGCTGTGTGAATGCTTGTACCTGTTTTTTCAGCTCTGCATTTTGCTCCTGCAAATACCGGCAGCGCTCTTCCAGAGAAAGATTTTCTTCCTGACTGTCCTGCAATGCAGCGATCTTGGCGTCAGAGTAGAATAAAACCTTGCCAAAAGAGAACGCGCTGCGCAGCAGCATCTGCTGTACTTCAAGTTTTCGCTGCCGCGCAAAGTTCTGCATGTCCTTTTCGTATTGGGCATAGTGATACTGCTCTATGATCTCGCCATGTCTCAAAATCAGCAGATCGCCTGCACTGAGGGGCAGCTTGTACTTTCGGGAAAATTCCTCCAGACAGTTTTCTGAAACAAAGCACACCACGCCAAATGCCAGCAGCTTTTCCGCCAGGTAATCGTAGGAGAACACAGGACGCTTTTCGGTAGTTTCTGCCTTTGCCGTTTCTGTACCGGACTTCTCCTTGATGCCCGATTTCCGCTTCATTTTCCGATTAGGCTTCGCACGCATTTGCTTGGTGAAATCCGATTCCGCTTCGTTCATCTGAATGTTTCTGCCGGAAAACTGCAGCAGATCATTTTTCAGCGGAGGCGCGGCGGAGATCTGGGAGAGTTTTGTCACATCCGGAAGCTGCAAGTCTTCCAGAGAAAGCGTCTTTTGCACGGTGCCGCTGTCTGCGGTCAGTATCAGCGGCATGTCAAAGTCGGATGCCTGAAACAGTTGCTCGAAGTGCGAAAAGTCACTTTTGTTGCGGATCTCCATGGGCTTTCCGTTCAGTGCAAAGCCATTTTTGAGGAATCCCACATTTGCATTGTGCGCCAGAGCGCGAACCACAGTTGGCCGGAACACTTCACAGGGCGCAGTGCACGCTGATGGTTCTGAACAAATGATGCGCACACCGGTTTCCACGCAGTCCTTGTGCAGCAAAAAGGAAATTTCTGTTTCAAAAAATCTGCCGTTGACCGCAGGACGCGCTTGCTTTGTGCCTGGATTTGCGCCGGCATCCGGTTCGGAAATATGAAATGCCCACAGCCCGCGGTTTTCCAGATAAATCACATCCACGTTGATCCCCATGGAAAAGCTGAATGAGTGCAGTGCTTTCATAGAAAAATCGGCAAATTGTTCCGGTTCCGGCGTGCAGATCTCTTTTGGCAGCTGGTCAAACTTTTTCAGACGAAAACGCAGCCAGCGCAGTGTTTCCAGGACGCAGATGCAGAAAATCTGTTCCGGCGGCAGCTTTTTCTGTGCAGTCACGGCATGAAATTGATAGGTAGGATAGCGTTTTGCAGGCTGCAGATCAGTCGTTCGATATTCCATGATAATTCCTCCTCAAAGCGGTTGATAGGGCGCGATGCCCACTGCGTCAAAGCCGGCGATCTCACCGTATGCTGCCAGCGCGAAGTCGAACAGCTTCGCGCCGATGACGCCGCCGGTGCCTTCACCCAGGCACATGTCACATTCCAGATACGCCTGCATCTCCAACATATCCAACGCCAGCTTTCCGGCAGGCTCTTTGGAACAATGTGATGCAAACATATAATCCCGGCACTGCGGACAAAGCTTGACCGCGCAGTTTGCTGCGGCTGCGGAAATAAAACCGTCGATCAGCACTGGAATGCGGCAGAGTGCGCCGCCCAGAAACGCACCGGTCATGCCGCAGATATCAAATCCGCCGACTTTGGAAAGGATATCCAGGGCATCATCCGCATCAGGCTGATGCAGTTCCAAAGCCTGCCGGATCACCCGGATCTTGTGCTGAACGCCTGCATGAGACAGTCCTGCGCCGCGCCCGGTCACTTCTTCCGGCGGCAGATGATGCAGTGCGGAAAAAACTGCACTGGAAGTCGTGGTGTTGCCGATGCCCATTTCGCCTGTGATGATGAGATTATATCCGGCGGCAGCTTTTTCCTGTACAAGTGCAATGCCGGCAGAGATGGCACGTTCCGCCTGCTTCCGGGTCATTGCCGGTTCTTTTGCAAAATTTTTTGTACCCGGCGCGATTTTGCAGTCGATGACACCGGGACAGTTCAGCGGTTCTGCAACGCCGATATCCACGGGAAAGACATCTGCGCCGCACACACGGGAAAGCGCATTGACAGAAGCGATGCCTTTGGTAAAGTTTCGGGTGACGGCGGCGGTGACTGCCTGGGAGGTCTGCGTGACGCCCTCTTCCACAATGCCGTTGTCTGCGCAAAATATCAAAACGGCTTTTTTGCGCGGCGCAATTGCTGCAGCGCCAGTGATCCCGGCGAGCTGGACGACCATATCTTCCAGCCGCCCCAGACTGTGCAGCGGCTTTGCAATGGCATCCCAGTGCTGCTTTGCTGCACGCATGGCATCCGCATCCAGTGGTTGAATTTTTTCTCGGTATGAATCTTGCATAATGCTTTCCTCCTGTGATTTCGGGCAGCACTGCGCCTGCTTGAAAATGTTGTTTTTATTATAGCATATTTTGGGGAGGATTGGCAAGTGCTTTTGCGGTGCGTTCTCAATATCGATTACAATTTTATTACAAGTCAGGCGGATTTCTTGTCAATCTGAAGCGAAAATGGTATAATAGAAACGATACAAAGTGTACAACAACCATAGAAAGAGGAAGAGCAAATGAAACTTGTGACATATTTACAGCAGGGAACTGAGTTTGTGGGAGTATTGACGCCGGACGAAAGCAGCGCCATTCCGGCATCGGAACTGGGGCTGGATTTTGCGGATATGGCGGATCTGGTGATCCATATGACCGATGCACAGCGAGACCGTGCGGCGGCGCTTTTGACAGAAAAGACGAATGCGGCGATTCCGTTGGAGCAGGTAAAACTGCTGGCACCGATTCCGCGTCCGGCAAGAGATGTGATCTGTCTGGGCGTAAACTTTTCGGAGCACGCCAAAGAAAGTGTAGGCGTTATGGGAAAGGAATACGGCGGCGAGCGAAAGTATCCCATTTATTTTGCCAAGCATGTGAATGAAGCGGTTGCACCGGGAGACTGCATCAATGGCCATTTTGACATTGTAACGGATCTGGATTATGAGGTGGAAATGGCATTTGTGGTACGAAAAGACATCAAAAACGCCAAGGCAGAGGATGCGGCATCCTATCTCTTCGGGTACACCATTATGAATGATGTCAGCGCCCGTTGCATTCAGATGCAGCACAAGCAATGGTTCCGCGGCAAAAGTCTGGACGGCTTTGCCCCCATGGGGCCTTGTCTTGTGACGGCAGATTCCATTCCCTTTCCGCCGCATCTGGAGCTTACCTGCAAGGTAAACGGAGAATTGCGGCAGAAGTGCAATACGTCACTGTACATTCATGACATTCCCTATGTGATCGAAGAACTGTCCCATGCAATGATGATCCCGAAGGGTACGATCATTTCTATGGGAACGCCTGCTGGTGTAGGCATGGGATTTGTGCCGCCGAAATATCTCAAACACGGAGATGTTGTAACGTGTGAGATCGAGGGCATCGGCAAGATCGTAAATCCAGTGGAATAAGATATATATATGAATCTATTCACAATATTTTTTCGAGTGATGCATTGACAAATATGTCCGGGTATGCTATAATAATTTATGCTGGTGTGCAGAAAGCACTTTATCTGGGTGTGGCGCAGTTGGTAGCGTGCTACCTTGGGGTGGTAGAGGCCGCCCGTTCAAGTCGGGTCACTCAGACCAGAAAACAACACGCAGTTCCGGGAGGTTTTCTGGAACTGCGTGTTTTGCTTTTTTGCATGTGCTTTTGCTTGACGAACATTTAGGACGAACAGTAATTTTCAAATACACAATATTGGACTTATTTGGGTTTTGAAAATTGCGAAAAATATTATTATGAAGCATTTGGCGGTATTGAAAATAAAACCGCTGGCAAAAGAAACAATGTCCGGCTGCGGCGACGGTATCGGACAGGGGAAAGGAACACATACTATGAATATTGTTTGTTTGGATTTGGAAGGCGTATTGGTACCGGAGATCTGGATTGCTTTTGCAGAAGAAAGTGGTATTCCGGAGTTGAAGCGTACTACAAGAGATGAGCCGGATTACGACAAGCTGATGCACTGGCGTTTGGGTGTACTGAAAGAGCACGGCCTGGGACTGAAAGAGATCCAGGAGACCATCGCAAAGATCGACCCGCTGCCGGGCGCAAAGGAATTTCTGGACGAACTGCGCGCGACAACACAGGTCATCATTATCAGTGATACCTTCACGCAGTTCGCAGGCCCTCTGATGAAAAAGCTGGGCTATCCCACCATCTTCTGCAACTCTCTGGAAGTTGCGCCCAACGGCGAGATCACCGGCTTCAAAATGCGCTGTGAAAATTCTAAGCTGACTACTGTAAAGGCATTGCAGTCTATCGGTTATGAGACGATTGCCAGCGGCGACAGCCATAACGATCTGGCAATGATCCAGGCAAGCAAGGCAGGATTCCTGTTCCGCAGCACCGAACAGATCAAGAAGGATTATCCGGAGCTGCCGGCATTTGAATCCTATGATGATCTGTTGGCTGCTATCAAAAAGGCACTCTGAGAAAGGCATTTTATGGAGTATCAAAGCGAACCAAACCGCATCTTTTGTACAGATGCAGCCGGAAAATGCGTGGCAGAGATCACATTCCCGGATACAGCACCCGGTGTCTGCTGTATCGATCACACTTTTGTGGACGATACGCTGCGCGGACAAGGTGTTGCAGGGGAGTTGGTTTCTCGTGCAGTGCAGCAGATTCGGGCGAACGGACAACAGGTGACAGCAACGTGTTCCTATGCGGCACATTGGCTGGAGAAACATGAAAGAGGGTAAACGGCATGTACAAAAACATTGAAAAGCAGACGGTTTTGCAGCTGAAAGATCTGGTGGAATACCAGAGCGGACAGGTTGTCAGTAAGACACTGGTGCAGAATGAAAAGGTCAGCATGACCATCTTTTCCTTTGACAAGGGCGAAGAGATTTCCACACACGCTGCCGGCGGAGATGCAATGGTAACGGTGCTGGAGGGTACCGGAAAGTTTACAGTCGGCGGAGAAGTATTTCTGCTCCACGCCGGTGAGACCCTGATTATGCCGAAAGATATTCCCCACGCTGTTTATGGGGAAGAACAGTTCAAGATGCAGCTGGTCGTTTCGTTCTGAGAAAAGACCCTAAGCAATAGAAGCCGTATCATCATGCCGGAAAAGCCGGTGTGTGATACGGCTTTTTTGTTTGCCGAGTTGAATTGAGCCTTCCTTGGTTAGCTTAAACTAACCAAAATTAGGACGTTTGGCAAGAAATTTACAGAAAAATGCTTGATTCCTGTCGGAAGATGGTGTATAATAGTTTTTGTATGCGAATCGTATACAATGCCATATCATGAAAGGAGTTTGACCATGATTTATTCAAACGAAGTAAACGAAATGTGCTGCGTAAAGCAGGGCGTTCAGCACGGCGCTGCACCGATCCCTGAGGAAGCAAAGTGGGTAAAGGCAAAGGAAATCTCTGACATTTCCGGTCTGACACACGGTGTGGGCTGGTGTGCACCGCAGCAGGGCGCATGTAAGCTGACCCTGAACGTAAAGGAAGGCGTAATCCAGGAAGCTCTGGTGGAGACCATCGGATGTTCCGGTATGACACATTCTGCAGCAATGGCAGCAGAAGTTCTGCCGGGCAGAACCATTCTGGAAGCACTGAACACTGACCTCGTTTGCGACGCGATCAACACTGCAATGCGTGAACTGTTCCTGCAGATCGTATACGGCCGTACTCAGAGTGCATTCTCTGAAGAAGGTCTGCCGATCGGCGCTGGCCTGGAAGATCTGGGTAAGGGTCTGCGTTCTCAGGTTGGTACCATGTACAGCACTCTGAAGAAGGGACCGCGTTATCTGGAGATGACCGACGGTTATGTTACCAAGATCGCTCTGGACGAAGATGACGAGATCATCGGCTATAAGTTTGTAAACTTCGGCAAGATGATGGACTTCATCAAGGCTGGCGACGATGCAAACACTGCTTTCGAGAAGGCACAGGGTCAGTATGGCCGTGTTGCTGATGCAGTGAAGTTTGTTGACCCGAGAAAAGAATAAGGAACAGGAGGAAACAACCCATGGCATTATTTGAATCATATGAGAGAAGAGAAAAGCAGATTCTGGCTGTTCTGAAAGAATATGGCATTGATTCTATCGAAGGCGCTGCTGAAGTAACCAAGGCAGCTGGTCTGGATGTATACAAGATGGTAGAAGGCATTCAGCCGATCTGTTTTGAAAACGCAAAGTGGGCTTATACCGTTGGCGCAGCAATCGCGATCAAGAAGGGCTGCCGCAGAGCTGCTGACGCTGCTGCTGCAATCGGTGAAGGCCTCCAGGCATTCTGCATCCCGGGCTCTGTTGCTGACCAGAGAAAGGTTGGTCTGGGTCACGGTAACCTGGGCAAAATGTTGCTGGAAGAAGATACTAAGTGCTTCGCATTCCTGGCTGGCCACGAGTCTTTCGCTGCTGCTGAAGGTGCGATCGGTATCGCTGAAAAGGCAAACAAGGTTCGTAAGGAACCGCTGCGCGTTATCCTGAACGGTCTGGGCAAGGACGCTGCACAGATCATCGCTCGTGTAAACGGCTTTACTTATGTAGAGACCGAGATGGACTACTACACCGGCGAAGTAAAGGAAGTATTCCGCAAGTGCTATTCCAAGGATGCAAACAGCCCGCGTGCAAAGGTTAACTGCTACGGCGCAAACGATGTTACAGAAGGCGTTGCAATCATGTGGAAGGAAGGCGTAGACGTTTCCATCACTGGTAACTCCACCAACCCGACACGTTTCCAGCACCCGGTAGCTGGTACTTATAAGAAGGAATGCATCGAAAAGGGCAAGAAGTATTTCTCTGTTGCATCCGGCGGCGGCACAGGCCGTACCCTGCACCCGGACAACATGGCAGCAGGCCCGGCATCCTATGGTATGACTGATACCATGGGACGTATGCACTCTGATGCACAGTTCGCAGGTTCCTCTTCCGTTCCGGCTCACGTTGAGATGATGGGCCTGATCGGCATGGGCAACAACCCGATGGTTGGTGCGACTGTTGCTGTTGCAGTATCTGTTGAAGAAGCTGCTAAGGCTGGCAAATTCTAAGTAATTGCGTGATTTTTTCATGTAAATAGAAAGAGGGAGCACCTCGGCTGATTTGGCTGAGATGCTCCCTTTTTTGTGGATTGACCACATTTTGACCACATTTTAGGCGCATGTTGTCATACGGCAGTCTTTTTCCGCCATTTTCCCGTCCGGTATTCCAGAAACGAAATCAGCCAGTTGGAAAACCAGCCAATGGGCACGGCGCACCATACCATCTGAATGCCAAAACGGGGCGCCATGGTGACTGCAAATACCACGCGGATGCTCAGATTCACCAGGTTGGCAATGGTGAACATTTTCATATCGCCTGCACCGCGGAGCAGCCCGTCCACTGCCATCTTAAAGCCGATGAGACAGAAGAACCATCCCATAAAGGTGAGGTATCCCTCACCGGTAGCATACGCCGCAGCTGTGCCGTCTGTTCCCAGAAACAGTGTGACCAACGGCTTTGCCAGCAGTTCTACGCAAACGCAGATAATGACTGCGCTCACCAGAACCATTTGATTCGCCGCACGGTAGCCCTTTTTCACGCGCTCCTGTTGCTTTGCGCCGAGGTTTTGGGCGGTGTAAGAGGACAGGGCGTTGCCGATGGCAGCCATTGGCACAATGCAAATGGATTCCACGCGCATCGCAGCCGAGAAACCGGCGAGAGCCTCTGAGCCGAAGCTGTTTACCACGGACTGCACCAGCATCATGCCGATGGAAACGGTGGACTGCTGCAAAATGGACGGCAGAGCGATCCGTGTCATGCTTATGAGCTCCATTCGGCTGAAAATGCCGGACTTTTCGCAATGGAATCGCCGTAGCTCCCAAAGCAGCACTCCGAAGGAGAGCACGGCAGAGATGCCCTGGGCGATCAGCGTTGCCCATGCCACACCGGTGACGCCCATGTCAAACCGGGTCACCAGAATGAGATCCAGCACCACGTTGAACACGGAGGAGAAAATCAGAAAGTACAGCGGTATCCGGGATTTTCCCAGGGCGTTGAACATAGAAGAAAGCACGTTGTACAAAAACAAAAAGGGAAGTCCCAGAAAGTATACATTGAGATAGTCCACTGACATCCCCAGGACATCCGACGGCGTTTTCAAGACCTCCATGATCCAGCGGCTCAAACCCAGTCCCAGTCCGCCCAACAGGATGCTGATGCCCAGAAATGCCAGGCACGCCGTATAGAGGGCGAGCTTCATCCGGCTGTATTCCTTTGCGCCGAAATAACGGCTCACCACCACCGAAGCGCCGATACCGCCGCCAATGGCGACACAGATAAAGATGTTGGTCAGGGCGTAGGATGCACCCACTGCCGCAAGTGCCTGTTCTCCCACATACCGTCCCACAATGGCAGAGTCCATGAGGGTATAGGTCTGCTGAAAGAGGTTCCCCAGGATCATCGGCAGGGAAAACCAAAGCAGCGCCGGAAGCGGCTTTTTTCGTATCAGATAGTCATTTTCCATGATGTCATGCAAGCTCCTTCTGTATTTTTTGTCATACTACCAGTATAGGACAATCTTCGTGGAAAAGTCAACCGCTTCTTATGAACAAATCGGATCAGCCGCAAAAAAGCCGCACCATTCCGCCGGAGCGTCCCGGCAGCGTGGTGCGGTTATTTTTGTGTTTGTCAGCCTTCCCAGCCAATCAGATCTTTTACAATTTCTCCGGCAATAATCAGCCCTGCCACTGACGGCACAAAGGCATTGCTGCCGGGAACTTGCCGCCGTTGGGTACATTTTCGCGCAGTACCCGGCGGACAGATGCAGTGGGTCTTGCAGCTGTTTGCCATGTCCTCTTTCGGGGCGATGGGCTTCTCCTTGGAATAGACCACCTTTAACTTGGGAATGCCGCGCTTGCGCAGCTCGTGGCGCATGACTCTTGCCAGCGGGCAGACCGAAGTTTCGTAAATGTCTGCCACTTCAAATGCTGTGGGATCCATTTTGTTTCCGGCACCCATGGCACTGATGATGGGTGTGCCGGCGCGGTTTGCCTGTTCGATCATTTCCAGCTTGCCGGTAACAGTATCGATGGCATCTACGATATAGTCGTACTGTGTGAAGTCAAACTGTGCCGCAGTATCCGGCATGTAAAAGGCGCAATGCGTCTCGACCTGACAGTCCGGGTTGATCTGGAGAATGCGCTCTTTTGCCACTTCTACCTTATATTTGCCCACCGTTTTTCGGGTGGCGTAGATCTGCCGGTTGATGTTGGTGAGACACACACGGTCGTCATCAATGAGGTCTAACGCCCCGACACTGCTCCGCGCCAGTGCTTCTGCGGTATAGCCGCCGACACCGCCGATGCCGAAAATGGCAACACGCGCCTGTGCAAGCCGTTCCATTCCCGGCTTTCCCACCAACAGTTCTGTTCTCGAAAATGCGTTCAATGCCATTTACAGCAGCTCCTCTTTTTCAAATGCCTGTTCCAGATCAGCGATAATATCCTCTGCGTCCTCGATGCCTACGCTGAACCGGAAGAATCCGCCGTGAAATTCCTCCGGATACAGATACTGCCGCTCGTCGTTCTCTCCCAGAAAGACGATCAGGCTCTCGTCATGTCCCAGAGAAACCGCCGAGGTGATGACTTTCAGATGGCTCACAAAGCGGTTGTAGATATCGTGGTCTGCATGCAGCCCAAAGGACAGCACGCCTCCAAAACCGCCCTGCATCTGCTTGGCGGCGATGTCGTGTCCCTTGTGGCTTTCCAGTCCGGGATATGCCACAAAGCTGACGCCCTTTACCGTCTGGAGATACTTTGCCACCCGGAGCGCGTTTTCGTTGTGCTGACGCATCCGCAGCGGCAGAGTCACAGAACCGCGCATAATGAGCCATGCATTAAACGGACTGATGGTCGCGCCCAAATTCACTTGAGATTGTGCCCGGATGATGTCCAGATATTCCTTTTTGCCAATGATCGCACCGCCCATGGCATCTCCGTGCCCGTTGATATACTTGGTGAGGCTTTCGATGGTGAAGTCTGCACCCAGTTCAATAGGACGCTGATTATAGGGGGAGGCAAAGGTGTTGTCCACCGACAGCAGCGCACCGTTTTCGTGTGCAATGTCTGCAATGGCGCGAATGTCCGAGATGGTCAGCGTGGGATTTCCCGGTGTTTCAATGTGCACCAGCTTGGTGTTGGGGCGGATGGCTTTCTTTACGGCTTCCAGATCGGAGGTGTCCACAATAGTGGTGTCTACATGGAACTTATTTTTCAGCAGTTCGTTTAAAAGCCGATATACTGCGATATACGTCACGCTGGAAAATACCACATGATCGCCGCTTTCCAGCAGGGCGAAAAACAACCCGGACAGCGCTGCAACACCGCTTGCCAGTACGATGCAGTCCTCGCCGCCCTCCAAAGAAGCCAGCTTTTCCTGCAAATACTGCTGATTCGAGCCGCCGTTCCGGGTGTATAGATTCTTTCCGGCGCTGCTCCAGTTCAGGTCGCTGGGGTCATAGGGCAGGGCATAGCTGTTTGCCATGGTGATGGGGCGCTTGATCGCGCCTGTTTCGCTGTCGATATCGTTTCCGGTGTGTACGGCTCTGGTCTGAAAGCCGTATTCGCTTCCGTAAATGTGCTTTTCCATAGTGCGTGACTCCTCTCACTTTTATAAATCCTATGTATTTGATAGGTTACATATGCTATTATACACGATGGCAGAGCACTTGTCAAGTGTTTTTTCAAAAAAAGTGAAAGCGGCGCTGTACGGTTCGATTTTCGGCAGACTGTGTGCAAAGGAGAACGGCGGATTTGCGCGGTGCTGCCTGAAATTTGCGGAAGCTCTGGACATTTCCGGGGATTTCTGGTATACTATAGAAAACACAAGAAACCTATTTCACAACAGGAGGAATTTCACATGACAATACCACAGGAAATTCAGGAAAGCCGGATCGCCTGGGCAAAAAGCGACGCAGCACGGGATGAGGGTCTGACCGAACCGCGGGATGTAAAAGCATTCCGGAACATCTGGTATGCAGACGACAAGGACAAGGCGCATCAGCTGGATATCTATAGCCCGGTATCCGGCGGCGATGCGCTGCCCATTCTGATCAGCGTTCACGGCGGCGGCTGGTTCTACGGCGACAAGGAATTGTACCGCCACTACTGCATGCATCTGGCACAGCTGGGATTTGTGGTAGTAAACTGCAACTATCGCCTTGCACCTGAACATTCTTATCCGGCAGCCATTGCAGATGTGTGCCGGGTAGTGCGCTGGACACTGGAAAACCGGGGACATTACACCCGGAACAAGCACTGGTTTATGGTGGGAGATTCTGCCGGTGCACAGCTGGTGAGTCAGTACTGCATCCTGGCAGGCAATGCAGCATACCGGGAGCAGTTGGATTTCGATACCTGTGACCAGCTGCCGGACGGTGTGGCGCTGAATTGTGGGATCTATGACATGTCCCTGGAAAACGACCACACCGGCAACTATACCCATGATACAAAGGCGGAGCAGAAGCAGCTGTTGGAACAGGTTCTGACCTATATGAACGATAGCTTTCCGCCGGCTTATGTGATGACGAGCGTCAACGACGGGCTGCGTCCGCATACTGCGCCGATGAAGAAAAAGCTGGAGACACTGGGCGTGCCTTTTGTCTATGCGGAATACGGCGAGGGTGTGCCGTCGGACAGCCATGTGTTCCATCTGAATCTGTACAGCGAAAACGGCAGACGATGCAACCAGGCAGAGGCGGATTTTCTGCACGGTCTGGAACAGCCGGGAAAATAACGCGCTGAAACAGCTTTGCGTCAGACAGCAGTTATACGGCGGCTTGACAATCTTCTGAAAAAACGGTATAATATATCATGGATTAATTTCGGAATAGAGCTGATTCGGCTCAAATGGAAGGAAGAACATAGAATGGAACACATCCGCAATTTTTGCATCATTGCACATATTGACCACGGCAAGTCCACACTGGCTGACCGAATCCTGGAGCAGACCTACACGGTCGCAAAGCGTGACATGGAGGAACAGATCCTGGACAACATGGATATCGAAAGGGAGCGCGGCATCACCATTAAGGCACGCGCCGTCCGCCTGAACTATCGGGCGAAAGACGGTGAGACTTATGTGTTTAATCTGATCGACACGCCGGGTCATGTAGACTTTAACTATGAGGTGTCCCGTAGTCTGGCTGCCTGTGAGGGTGCGATCCTCGTTGTGGATGCTTCGCAGGGCATTGAGGCGCAGACTCTGGCAAATACCTATCTTGCCATTGAGCATGATCTGGAGGTTGTTCCGGTAATCAATAAGATCGATCTTCCGGCGGCTGACCCGGATCGCGTTTGTGAAGAGATCGAAAATGTCATTGGCATTCCGGCAGAGGATGCACCGCGCATCTCCGCCAAGGCAGGCATCAACATTGAAGCGGTCATGGAAAAGATCGTCACCGATATCCCTGCGCCCACCGGCGACCCGGATGCACCGCTCCAGGCGCTGATCTTCGACAGCTATTACGACGCTTATAAGGGCGTTGTCATCTATATCCGCGTCAAGCAGGGTACTGTAAAGGTAGGCGATACCATCAAGCTCATGGCAACAGGCGCAGAGTTTACTATTGTAGAAGCCGGCTATATGACGACCAATACCCTGGTAAATGACGGTGTGCTCCGCGCCGGTGAGGTAGGCTATCTCTCCGCTTCGATCAAGAGCATCGGAGACACACGCGTGGGCGATACGGTCACCCATGCCGACCGTCCCTGTGCAGAACCGCTGCCGGGCTACCGCAAGGTCAATCCTATGGTATTCTCTGGTATCTATCCCACAGACGGTGCGAGATACGGCGATCTCCGGGACGCACTGGAAAAGCTGCAGCTGAACGATGCGTCGCTTTCCTTTGAGCCGGAGACTTCCATTGCACTGGGCTTTGGCTTCCGCTGCGGATTCCTGGGACTGCTCCATATGGAGATCATTCAGGAGCGCCTGGAACGGGAGTACAACCTGGATCTCATCACCACAGCGCCTTCGGTTATTTACCGCGTTACAATGACCAACGGCGATGTGCAGTATATCGACAACCCTACCAATTATCCGGATCCGGCTGTGATCGCAAAGGCAGAAGAGCCTATGGTCAAGGCAGAGATCCTGACGCCGGCAGACTTTGTGGGCAATGTCATGGAACTGTGCCAGAACCGCCGGGGCGTATTCGTCAATATGCAGTATCTGGACGATACCCGTGTGTCTCTGCACTATGTGCTTCCTTTGAATGAGATCGTATACGACTTCTTTGATGTGCTGAAGTCCCGGACACGCGGCTATGCCTCCTTCGACTATGAGCTGAGCGACTATATGGAGTCCAAGTTGGTGAAGCTGGACGTGCTGCTGAACGGCGAGATCGTGGACGCATTGTCCTTTATCATCCATACCGACAAGGCATACGAGCGTGGCAGAAAGATCGTGGAAAAGCTGAAAGAGAACATTCCGCGGCAGCTGTTTGAAGTGCCGGTGCAGGCTGCCATCGGCGGCAAGATCATTGCCCGGGAAACCATTAAGGCAATGCGGAAGGATGTCCTGGCGAAGTGCTACGGCGGCGACATCACCCGTAAGAAAAAGCTGCTGGAAAAGCAAAAAGAGGGCAAAAAGCGTATGCGTCAGCTAGGCTCTGTAGAAGTGCCGCAGGAGGCATTTATGAGCGTGTTGAAGCTGGACAGCGATAATTAACATATCAAAAAATGGGCTGTTGTACCAATGTTCCGGTACAACAGCCCATTTTTGTTTTGATAAAAGCGGTGTGGAAACCGACTGTGCTCTGCCGGTCTCAGTCCTTTTTCTGTTCCAGATTCTGATAGGGCAGCGGCTTGGAGAAATAGTAGCCCTGGGTATACTGGATGTTGGTGGATTCTACCGTCTGCTGTTCGCCGCTGTTTTCTACATGTTCTGCGATCAGTTCTGCATCCATGCCCTTTGCGATGTTCGAGATCGCTTGCAGACAAAGCTGTTTCATGGGATCCTTGTCGCAGTTGATGATGAGGTCGCCGTCGATCTTGATAAAGTCCGGATTGACGCGGAGAATCGCCGTAAAGTTGGAAAATCCTGCGCCGAAGTCGTCAATGGCGATCTTTACGCCGAACTTGCGGATCTCGTTTAAGAAGTCTACCATTTCGTTGAAGTCCCGGATCTTTTCCGATTCCAGGATCTCAAAGGTGATGCGACTGCATGCCTCTGGCGGCAGGTCGCTGAGCAGATCATACAGCATCGTTCGGCTGGACGGTGAGCCGATATCATAGGCGGACAGGTTCAGGAAAACAGTTTCCTTTCGATCACGGAACAGTTCCAGCACCTTTCGGATCATCAGCTGAGACAGCTGCAAGTACAAGTGATAGTCCTTTGCAATTTCTAGAAATTGTCCCGGCGCATAGATGTTATGATCCTTGTCGGACAGCCGCATGAGTGCTTCGTATTTGGTGATCTCCTGGGTGCGGTTGTCGCGAATGGGCTGAAAATAGGGGATAATACGGTCATAGAGAATAGCGTCGCTGATGATGTTGGTCATGCGCAGCTTTTCGTCCATGGCCTTCATGGTTTCTGCGTTGTCCTTGTTGTACAGGAAGAAACGAGCGTTGTGATCTGTTGTGGCGGACATGCAAAGCTGTACCTTTTCCAACAGATTGGTTTCGCCGATCACCACATGGAAGATGTTGACAGCGGTGATGTTCAGTTCCTTGCAGAAGTAGTAACCGCACTCATGGAACGCCAGTTCTGCCTGCGCCAGAAATTTGTCATCCGGATAATCCGGCCCGGCGGCAAAGAAGAACGACCAGGTGTCGTTGTCGTAGAATGACAGTTCTGTGTCATGCAGGGTGCGGATCATCTGCTGGATATTTTCGCGCATCAGCTGATTCCACGCCTTTGAACCGCGGCGGCCGGAGATCAGAATGCCTTTTTCAATGGAGATCATGCAAATCTTGTTGTATCGCTGTTTTCTGTCATCGAATTTGAATTTCACGAGGTTTTCCAGCTCCGTTTCCTTGTCCAAAAATGTATTGTTCCGCAGGAGCGTTTCCTGCCGTAAGATGCGTTGTGAAGCGGCGGACTGCCGTAAATGCTCCAGATATTGACTGATGTTGTGCCAATCGCCGTCCAGCCCCTGCAATTCTTCCAGGGCAGTGCGGTCAATGGGAAGATAATCCTTTTGTGACTCGGAAAGCCCAAAGAACATATTCGCACCCACATAGACCTGGGAACTCTGCGCCGCGCTGATGATCTCGCCGCAGAGGAACATGCCGCAGACCCGGCAGCTGCGGAACACGCGAAGCTCCCACTCGGTACAGTCCGGCATAACGGTGCGGTGGAGCACGCCGGGATAGGCGAAGATCACTTCACAGGGCGTGGTGTCCAGTGCGTCGCAGGCTTCCCGCAGCTCTGCCGCCGCTGTCAGGGGACTGCGGTACGCGATGCGGAACTGCGTTCCCGGTTTCAGCCAGTTGGAATAGGTGTTGATCGTGCTGCGCGGCTCGCAGTAGTTGATGAACTGGGTGGGACTTCCGGGCTTTTGCAGCAGCAGCGGAAAGTGCAGGAGCAGTTCATTGCTCAGAGCCGCATGTTCTGCGCGGCAGGTCTCCTGTAGTTCTTTCTGAAGCCACGATGCAGCCGGCTGCCCTTCGATCTCGGTGAGCACATCCTGGTCTGCTCCGGTGATGGTAAAAGACTCTGTGAAGGCTTCCTGTCCCCGGATCGTGCCGCTCCAGGTCTGAAGCGCAGCATTTTCCAGAATACACAGCAGGACTGTATTGTTGTAGACGCCGTTTTCGTCAAAGACAAATGTGCCGTAGGGATTGACGCAGACCATGCCGCCGGCGGTAGGGATCTGCTTTCCCAGCTGTTCCAGCCGATCAAGCCAGCTCTGCATCTGCATGTACTGATCGGGGAAGAACGCGAACATTGCCCGGCTTTCCGGCGTGATCTGCTGCGCTGTCTCTTCGGCAAGCGCTTCCGGTGTTTTATCGGCGAAAGAGATGGGCGCAATTTTGATGCGGGTGTTCTGAAAACGCGTGAAGATCAGCAGACAGCGATCCTCATAGATCATGCCGTGGTGGATCACCGCAGAGGCGCTTGTGCCCACGATCCTTGCCTGGGGAAGAAAGTCGCGGACATGCTGTGCAATGGCGAAGGCTGCATCTGGTGTGTGACAGCAGGTGTGGATCATCACCAGCCATCCTGCCGCGTCGGCATCCTCGCTGCAATAATTCCGGAGAAATGTTTTCAGGCTTTCCTGATTCTCATAGAGCAGGGCAATGGAAAAGATGTTTCCGTCGTTCATGCTGTCACCGCCTTTACTGTCTCGCCTTGCGCCGCCGTACCTTGTCCTCATACATACGGTCGTCGGCGATCTTTATCATTTGATCCAGGTCTATATTGTCCCTTAACGGCTGAATGCAGAAGCCGATGCTGGATTCTACCAGATACGGTTTCTGAGAGATACGGTTGTACTGCTGCAAGTAATTCCGGAATCTGTCCCGGAAGCTGTCGAAATAGCTGTCGCTGACATCGGAGATGACGCCGGCTACTGTGAACTCATCGCCGCCGAACCGGGAACATACTTCGCCCTGGATAGCGCTTGTCATCAGTGCCCGTCCGACGGTGCTGATGGCGTTGTCTCCCTCGGTGTGTCCATAGGTGTCGTTGATGTGTTTGAGTCCGTCCAGGTCGGCGGAAATGATGACTACGCTGAGGCCTTTGCCGCGGCTCTCTTCGATCTGCTGCCAGAATTGGCGGTAGAAGCCCCGGCGGTTCAGAAGCCCGGTCATATGGTCGTGGACATAGAGCTTTTCCAGTTCGCTGTTGGCGCTCTTTAACTGCATGTTAATGGATTTGGTGTGCAGCTGCGTGTGGAAGATGCCCAGTGCGGAATCAATGGCGTTCATGAAGCTGTTCATTTTCTCATAGGCTTCGTTGGTGATGTCTGTCTGGAAAACACAGTATCCCATGGATAGATCTGCGAAGTGCAGGGGACAGAACACAATGGGATTTTCCTTCTCCAACAGCTTCGGGAGATCGGGCACCATCTGGCAGCGTGAAATGATACACGGTTCTTCCGGACTCCAGAAGTACCGCTGGCACAGCACATTGACAGAATCACTGAACGGTATTTTGTCCCTGTGATTTTTTCCAAATGCCGGCGCGTGGAAGAGGTCGTCATTGAGCGCAAAAACAATGGTGTGGAATATGAACTTGTCCATGATGATCTCCGGCAGCTCCGCCAGAGATGCCATGCTGGTGACTGCCGACTGTACCTGACAGGTCAGCTCCTGGCGCTCGTTGGCGAGTTTCAACTGCTCCAGAACGTCCTGCAAAGCGTTGTTGACGTTGATCGCCGCAGCATGCTGACAGCCGCAGGACTGAGAGTACAGAATGTGGAAGTCGATGGTGTAGGATGACTCAACCGGCTCGCCCAGCCGGAGCCGTTCTACCGTATCCACCAGAAGCCGTCCCATGGTGTCGTAGTCCTGGGTGCAGGTGGTCAGATGGGGGACATGATACTTCGCCTGCATGATGCCGTCAAAGCCGGTGACGATGCAGTCCTCTGGCACACGGCAGCCATGGTTCTGCAAAAACAGGCTGACTGTGATCGCCATGGAGTCGTTGGCGCAGATGATCGCTTCCGGAAAATCCATTTTTTCTTCCAGAAACCAGCGCTCCATGGTCTCATAAGTGGGCTTTTCCCAGAAATCGCCGTAGCCGATGCGGCATTTCTCCAGAGAAAGACCGTTTTCTGATACGACCTTTCGGAACGCATCAACACGCTCTTCTGAAAAGGTATTATCCTTCATGCCTGCCATCAGAAAGACGCGCTTTTTGCCGTGCTCTTCTATGACGTGCCGGCAGAGCTTTTCAAAGGTGTTAGAATAGTCGAAGCGGAAGTTGATGCAGCCCTCCCGGTTCTTGTCCACAGAGAGGACAGGAACACCGTGCGCCCGGCAGTTTTCTTCAATGTCCAGCAGGATGCTTTCCCGCAGGAGCGTGTCCGGGAAAATGACCATAGCTTCCAGCATGTCATAGTTTATCAGCTGAAAGATGGTCATTTCTCCCATGTCTGTGGGGGTGAGAGGGAGATAGAAATCAGTCTTGGAATGAAAAATAAAAAGACGGTATCCTTTTGCGACCGCATAGCGGTTGAGCGCGCCGATGCATTGGAGACGATATTCTTCCTGGAGTCTGGAGAGACATACACCAATGATGCGCGGGGAATCGTTTTTCTTCATGTCGGGGTTCCCTTCTTTCTGCATGCATAAGCGCCTGTTTTGCGAAAATCACAAGCGGAATCCGTCTACTTGCCAGAATATGAGGGCGAAACAAATCCGGATTCTGTCAGAAATGCACAATAATCACTTTGTATATTATAGCATATTTTCTACTGTTTGTGAAGTATATGTTTTGCACAAATTTCAAGTTCAAAAAATGTGGATTTTGTTTGACATCAAATTCCATTTGCATTTCAGGGACTGATCGGGCAATTTTTGCCTTGTTTACAGACAGACAAAATATACCTACTGGTTTGCTATGAAAATATCCTGTGAAAATCTTGACAAACTCCCGATCCTGTGCTATACTAATCTAAGTATATCCCCAAAATCGGGGATGCATTTTAAAAAACGACAAGATGCTCTGCGGCTGCCGCAGAAAGGTCTTTCTGATGAAGGCTTGTTATCACAGAACAGGCGCGAAACCATATCATAAACGGCTGTGTGCGCCATGCCCAGCCCGAAAGGAACTGAGATTATGAAAATACGCGAGATTCAAGAGGAGATCCTGCGGTTGAAAAAAGAACGGGATTTCTGCATTCTGGCACACAGCTATCAGACCAGCGATATTCTGGAGATCGCTGATTTTACCGGGGATTCTTACGCGCTGAGCGTCAAGGCAAAGAACACACCGCAGCAGAATGTGCTGATGTGCGGCGTGCGGTTCATGGCAGAGACCGTAAAGATCCTTTCTCCTGAAAAGAACGTATACCTGTCCAATCCCACTGCCGGCTGTCCCATGGCAGAGCAGATGGACAAGGAGATGATCCGCCAGGTGAAGATGCAGTATCCGGATCACACCGTGGTGGCTTATATCAACACCACCGCGGAACTGAAAACGATCTGCGATGTCTGTGTTACCTCTTCCTCTGCGGTAAAGATCGTCTCTCAGCTGAGCAATGACAAGATTCTGTTCATCCCGGACTGCAACCTCGGTTCGTTTGTACAGCAGCAGCTCCCGGAAAAGAAGATCAAGCTGCTCCAGGGCGGCTGTCCCATCCACGCTGCACTGACGGCAAAAGATGTCCGCATCGCCAAGGAAGCGCACCCCGATGCGCTGATCCTGGTGCATCCGGAATGCCGCCCGGCAGTCTGTGAGCAGGCGGATTATATCGGCTCGACCTCCGGCATTGTAAACTATGCCATGGAGTCGGATGCCAGAGAGTTTATCATCGGCACAGAGATCAGCATTGCTGAGACTCTGCAAAATGCCTGCCCGGAAAAACGGTTCTATCCGCTGGCAAAGAAGCTGATCTGCGAAAACATGAAGTCCACAACACTGATGGATATTTACCACATCCTGAAGGACGGCGAGGGCGCAGAGATCACTCTGGACAACAAGACCATCACCAAGGCGCGCTGCTGCATTGACCGCATGATCGCGCTGGGGGGTTAAGCCATGAGAGAACTGCCCTGTGATCTGCACTGGCTGCTGTTTGACCTGGACGGTACGCTGACGGACTCTGCGCCTGGGATTCTCCGCTGTGTCCAGTATGCGCTGGAACAGTGCGGTATGCCTGAACCGGATACGGAAAAGCTGCGGCCTTTCATCGGCCCGCCGCTGCTGGATTCCTTTCAGCAGTTCAGCGGCATGCCGCCGGAACAGGCTGCCGAAGCGGTGAAACAATACCGTGTGCGCTTTTCTAAGGTGGGCATGTTTGAAAATGCCGTCTATCCCGGCATCCCGGAACTGCTGCAAAAACTACAGGCGCACGGCTATGCTCTGGCAGTCGCCACCTCGAAGCCGGAAGTCTACACCCGGCAGATCATGGAACACTTTTCGCTGACCCCGTATTTCGAGGTGATCGCCGGGAGCGATATCCATCGGGAAGGGGAGACCAAAGCCGACATCATCCGGCTGGCGCTCTCTCGTCTGGGACTGCCGCAGCATGCACCGTCCGGAGCGGTCATGATCGGCGATCGGAAGCACGATCTGTTGGGGGCACAGGAATGTGCGCTGCCCTGCATTGGCGTCGGCTACGGCTATGCTGCGCCGGGGGAACTGGAACAATATGGCGCAGACTGGATTGCAGAAACGGTGGCAGATCTGGAAGCGCTTTTATTGCAGAACAAATGAAAATATGACGAAAGTTTAAAGAGCACTGCTGAAAATGCGGTGCTTTTTTGCGCAACTGTAAAAAAGAAAAAGTCTCCGTTTTTTGTTCGCAAATTCAGATTGACAGCGCCATAAGAATATGATAAAATAAATATACTTATACATGTATGACAACACCGCAGTGTTGTTGGAGGAGGAGCGTATGATAAACGGATGCAAAGTAGCTGCGCTTTGTACATCAGAGCTGCAGAATGAAAATACCCAGAGTATGGTATATCCGATGTATCAGTCTCTGGTAGAAAAAAACTGGCGCTGCATGATCTATAACACGGCGTCCGATCTGTTTCGCGACACTGCATTTGACCGCGGAGAGGCAAGCGTATTCCAACTCATTGACTATTCTGTGGTAGATGTGGTAGTGATCTATACCCAATGCCTGAAATGCCGAGCCATTGTTGAGGATATCCTGGAATCGGCGGCGCAGCATCATACGCCGGTGTTTCTGGTAGAACCCACAGAGCGCTATTCCGGCGGCATTCGGGTCACCTTTGATGAACTGGATGCATTCCGGGATCTGGTGACGCATCTGGTAGAGGATCACCATTTTACCAAGCTTGCCTGCATTGCCGGATTCAAGGATAACCCGGCATCGGAGACCCGGGAGATGATTTTCCGGGATGTACTGAAAGAACATGGCATTGCCTTTGACGAAAAATGGTTTGGTTACGGCGACTTTTATGCTGTCCCTACTCGGGCGCTGACAGAGCGCTTCCTGAAAGAACCGGAGGGTCTGCCGGAAGCAATTGTCTGTGTAAACGATTCTATGGCGATCGCGGTCTGCGAAGTTCTGTCAGAACACGGTGTTCGTGTGCCGGAGGATGTGGTGGTGACTGGATTTGACGGCATTGTGCAGGAACAGTATAACTTTCCGCGTTTGACCACCTGCCGCCGGGACATGCAGGCGTTCGGCAGCTATTTGTCCGACTTGCTGGAACAGGCGGCAAATGGCGCGGCAATGAAGCGGGAGTATATCTTCCCGTATACGTTGGACATCTCTCAGTCCTGCGGCTGCCGCCAGTGCTCTATGGAAGCAGTGAGCCATGCCATCAGTTCGATCTATAACCGCATGAACGACAGCGCACAGTATGACCGTTCCATGAACAATATGCTGACGAAGCTGACCTTTGAACACGATCAGGAACGCGTCTATGACGTGCTGCGGTATTATATCCGTTCAGACGCATATCTGTGCATGAATGCGGAGTTTATCTATGACCAGTTCAGCCAGTGCGGCCACACCTATGAAAATGGTGCATTTACAGATGAGATCCTGTCGCAGCGCTTTTTCTATGGAGAGCAGGAGACCAAAAAAGAGGTGATCTCCCGAAAGCAGCTGATTCCTGATTGGAAACGCGTGCTGGAAAAGCCAGACCCGATGGTGATCTACGCAGTGCACAATCAGCAGAATGTCTATGGCTATATGGTGACATTCGCAGACCCGTTTTCGTATGTGGTACAGCGCACGCAGCAGTTTATGCTGACGCTGAACAGCTGTGTCGGCATGTTCGTCCAGCAGGAGTTTCTGCGCAATTCCAACCAACGTCTGAAAGAGATCCAGAACAAGATCATCGTCAGCTTTGCGGATATGGTAGAGTCCCGGGACGACTTTACCGGACAGCACGTCAAGCGTACCAGTGAATACCTGCGCATTCTGGTAAAGTATCTGTCCCGCATGCCGGAATATGCCAATATTCTGACACCGGAGATGCAGGATCGGATGTGCAAGGCTGCGCCGCTGCACGATATCGGTAAGATCAAGATCTCGGATGTGGTGCTCAATAAGCCGGGACGGCTGACAGAGGATGAATTTGAGGTCATCAAGACGCATACCCTTTCCGGCGGCGAGATCATCGAAAAAACACTGACAGATATTGAAAGCGATTCTTATTTGAGGGTGGCACGGGAAATGGCGCTGTATCACCACGAGAAATGGGACGGCAGCGGTTATCCCTATCACCTCGCCGGAGAGGACATTCCCCTTTGTGCCAGAATTATGGCAGTGGTGGATGTGTTCGATGCCCTGACCAGCAAGCGTGTCTATAAAGAAGCGTATCCGGCGGAAAAGGCATTCCGGATTCTGGAGGAATCCAGCGGAAGCCATTTCGACCCGAAAATCGTCGGGACATTCCTGGCGCATCGCGAGGAAGTAACACAAATATTGATAAAGTATCAGGATGTACACCTATGAATGCATTTTCCAGAACAGAATTGCTTTTCGGATCGGATGCCATGGCACGTCTGGCGCAGTGCCGGGTGGCGGTGTTTGGCATCGGCGGCGTGGGCGGTTATACCGTCGAGGCACTGGCGCGGAGCGGCATCGGCGCATTGGATCTGATCGATAACGACACCGTCTGCGAATCGAATCTGAATCGGCAGATCATTGCCACCCGGGAGACCATTGGCATGCCCAAGGTGGATGCGGCAGAAGCACGCATCCGTCTGCTGCATCCGGACTGCCGCGTGACAAAGCACCAGAAGTTTTATTTGCCGGAGACGGCGGCAGAGTTTGATTTTTCCCAGTATGATTATGTGGTGGATGCCATCGATACAGTCTCCGGAAAGCTGGGACTGGTCGAACAGGCGTATGCTGCCGGTACGCCGATCATCAGTGCCATGGGTGCCGGAAATAAGCTAGATCCCACAGCATTTGAAGTGGCAGATATTATGAAAACATCGGTTTGTCCGCTGGCGCGTGTGATGCGCCGGGAATTGAAAAAGCGCAGCATTCCCGGACTGAAGGTGGTCTATTCCAAGGAACTGCCGGCTGAGTTGCAGCGGATGGAAAAGACCGAACAGGGAAAGCCTGTGCCCGGCAGCTGTGCCTTTGTACCGTCTGTGGCAGGTCTGATCCTTGCCGGAGAGGTCATTAAGGATCTGACCGGCTTAAAGGCACACTTTTGAGAAAGACGCTTGTGTATCAGAAAGGAGCGCTATGCTGACACCAGAAGAACAAACACGCTATACCCGGCAGATTATGATGCTGGAGGTAGGCGAAGCCGGACAGGAACGCTTAAAGCAGAGCCGTGCCCTTGTGATCGGCGCAGGCGGTCTGGGGAGTCCCGCGGCGTATTATCTGGCGGCTGCCGGCGTGGGAACGATCGGGATCGCCGACGGGGACAAGGTGGAGCTGTCTAACCTGCAGCGGCAGATCCTGCATGGGGAGTCCCGGCTGGGGCAGAACAAGGCGGATTCTGCCGCCCGGACGCTCCGCGGACTCAACTCCCACACAGAGGTGCGGACGTATCCCTGTTTTCTGGATGCAGCGGCGCTGCAAGAACTGGTGCAGGCATATGACATTGTCATTGATGCGGCGGATCAGCTGCGAAACAAGTTTATGATAAACGATGTGTGTGTGGCTGCTGGAAAGCCCTTTGTTCATGGCGGCATAACCGGATTTTCCGGTCAGGTCATGACCTATGTGCCGGGGAGAGGACCGTGCTACCGATGCGTCTTTGGGGATATCCCACAGGATGATGCGTCTGCGCCCATTCCGGTAATCGGAGTGACTGCCGGCATCATTGGCACGATCCAGGCGGCGGAGGCGATCCGCTTTTTGCTGGGCAGTTCCACGCTGCTGACCGGAAAGCTTTTGGTATTGGACGGCAGCCGGATGCAGTTTCGGACAGTGCAGTTTCCCAATTATGCAGAAGCTTGTCCGCTGCATACCAAATAACAAGAAGGAGCGACTTTTTGCGATGATGAATCCAAAAATGATTATGCAGATGAAATCCCTGTTGACGAAGTTCCGAGAGAACCACCCGAAAGTGCCGATGTTTTTCTCGGCGGCATCCCGGGCAATCAACGAGGGCAGCGTCATTGAGATCAGTCTGACCACCGCTGAAGGCAGAGAGCTTTGCACCAATATGCGTGTGACACAGGATGATCTGGAGATGGTGCGGACTCTGGCAGAGATGGCATCGAAATGATCGGATCGGAAACAGAAACCCCGGTATACCTTTTTACGAGGTATGCCGGGGTTTGCTGCTGTATAGAGCCTGTTTCGTATCTTAGGTTAGCGGCGGAACAGACCGCGCTTTTTCGGCTTCGGTTCTGCGGCACGTTCTGCGATGATCTGTACCATTTCGCCGACGTTCTTCATGCCGGAGACCTCCTGCATCTTGAACTTTACGCCAAACTCTTTTTCTACGGTGTCGATGAGGTTGATGTGCTCGATGCTGTCCCAGTCCTCAATGTCGTTTGCCGTTGTTGCACCTGTGATTACCAGGGAATCATCATCGAAGATATCCCGGAAAATTTCATTCAGTTTCTCTAAAATTGCTTCTTGTGTCATGCGTTCTGATGCTCCTTTTCATTGACTTGGATCACATGATTCTGATCCTGATAGGTGTGAATATCCATGCGCCATGTGCTGTCGCCGTTCTCAAACTGTTCCGTTTT
Source organism: Ruminococcus bromii (assembly GCA_963590855.1). GTDB lineage: Bacteria > Bacillota > Clostridia > Oscillospirales > Ruminococcaceae > Ruminococcus_C. The sequence goes on along the minus strand of CAVAQT010000020.1, from coordinate 16,489 downwards.
GGTAAATCCAAACTTGCCAAACAGGTCGCGCACCATGGCGTTTTTTGCTGTCTGGTAATAGTAGCCGCAGATCGTGCGGATGTTTCGCGCCCGGCATGCTTCCACCAAGGTGTCCAGCATAGCAAGCTCCATGTCCCGTTTCAGGACACGGCAGCTCATAAGCCACAGTTCGATGTGCAGGGTGTCGCCGGAAATCTCACCGATCACCACGGAGACAATGCCGTTGTCACCGAACTTGTCCCGCAGCCGCCCGTAGAGCCGGATGTGCTTGTCGTCCGCGGCCACCTGTTCCATTTCGCTTTGGGTATAGCGCCGCGTGGTCAGATTGAACTGATTGCTTTTGTTGGTCAGCTGGACAATGCGCGGGAGCGCCACCGGGTCAAAGTCCCGGATCTCGGCATGCATGTCCAGTCCCAGCAGATAGTCGGTGTAGTTGGCATAAGTCTGCTGCATCTGGGCACGCTGCGCATTGGCGCGGTACATTTCGCTGCGGCTGGCATCGGCAGCGGAAAATGTGGTAGTCTCAAAGTAGCCGGCATGATCTAACACGCGGATGCAGTCAGTGGGGCTGTCAAACTCCGGTACGGCGATGCCGGGGATCTGTGCGGAAACGATGTCGCGCTCTGCCGGGTTGTCATCCACAAAGACGAAGCTCTCCGGCAGCAGGGAGAGGGCGTTGGCGGTTTGCACCAGGTTCTGGTCTTTCGGTTCCCAGTTTGCCTGAATGGCAACGAAATCATCTTCATGCAGCACAGAATCCGGATGGGACAACCCCAGCTTGGCATTTTCCGGTTCGTTTTTGGAGCATACGGTCAGGAGCACACCCAACTGCTTCTGTGCCTTGCAGTATTCCTGCACCTCGGTGTACGCCTCTGCCTCGGCAGTCTCCTGTCCGATGGAGATGCCTTCCTGACCGTCATCGCCGATGACACCGCCCCAGAGGGTATTGTCCAGATCCAGTGCCAGTACCTTTTTGTTTTTGCCGTAGATCGAACGGATGATGCGCGTCAGGCTGTAGGCAAATTCCGGGACAGCATCCAGCGTCATGGCGTACTTGTACAGATACCAGTAGGAATCATCGTGCCAGGCATCCAGTCCGTAGCTTGCCGCCAGATAGTGCAAATCGTGGAGGTAGAAATCCGGGTGTGATGCGGCATACTGTCCGAACTTTCGGTTCAGTTCCTGGATGAACCACACCATGCCGTGGCAGTCCCAGGCATCCCGGTTTCCCATGAGCCGGGTGGACGGCAGTTCAAAGTTGTTCTGTATGACGGGGCAGTGATAGACCTCATGCAGGCGTTCCCACATCTGGGAGAAGTGGGTGAACTGCCGTTCCAGGGCATCCTGCACCTCTTGCTCTGAGGCAGTGAGGGGGAGCGGTGCTTCTGTGATGTTGCGGCTGGTGGTATGGATGCAGATCAGATCCGGCTGAAATGCCGCCAGTTCCGGGTTATCGAACATTGCGTCCTGCCAGTATTGCGCATATTCCGACTGGTAAAAGATCGGCTGAATGCCGCAGTTCAGCAGGAACAGCTCCAGCATGGAAACGATATCGTTTGTTGTCGAGCCGCCCAGTACCGCAATGCGCTTTTCCATGCGCGGTGTGCCGTCCGCCAGAAGCGCTTTTTTCAGTTTGCGTCGTTTTTTCAGCAGAAAGCTGCTGTCAAAGGGATATTCCAGTTCTTTCATAGTGAGACCTCTTTACTGTGTCCGGATGGTTTCCAGGCATTCGCTGTTGCCGCCGGTGGCGCTGAATGTGTTCATGGCAAACAGTACATCTGTTGCCCCCACCTGCTGCATAAAGGAAACGGCATTCAAATCGAAGTACCGCATGTCGATGACATAGATATCCGAGAAGGACTGAGTCAGATAGGGGACAAGGGCGTTGCCGTAGCTGTCCTTGACGATGACCAGTGTCCGCTTGTTGGTGACATCCGTCTTGACATGAGTGATCTTTTCGTCGCCGCCCATGAATACCAGATACCAGCTGACCGGCTCTACGTTATCCAGGGAGATCAGCAGATTGCCGTCCCGTTCGTTGGTGAAGTTGGTGTCGTAATACTGCGTGGTGTATTGATTGTGGGGCGTATAATAGGTGAAATCCTCCGGGTTTTCCTGCAATACAGCACTTTTGGTGAAGGTGTACATACTGCCCAGATAGCCGGAAAGCGTCGTCTTGGTGTAACTGGACAGCGGCGCAAAGTTTACGCCTGCGGTCTTTGCAAAGGCTTCTGCGGCATAGTATGCGCCCAACGGCAGCCAGTGGTGGTCTGTCCGGGCGTAGATATCTTCGCTGGTGTGTGCCGCCAGCGCCGCATAGGCGTCCACTGCCTTGACATTTTGCAGATTCTCATCGATGTGGTCAATGTTGTCGGATTCACTGCCGGTGTAGCCGGAATAAGAGTCCGGCAGATAAAAGGATACCGCTGTGGGTGCGACCAGGGAATAGACGTTTACCTTGTCGCCCAACTGCTTCTTGTATTCGTTCAGCGTTGCGGCATATGCTTCGCCCCGGGAGAAGCTGCCGCCGTAGATGCTGATGGCACGCTTGTCCACCAGGACAATGCCGTCGCCGATCTCCACAGGGTCTGCCTCTGGTTCGGTGGTAACAGTCGTGACCGTAGTGGTCTCACCGGCGCGGTTTCCGCTGGCAACCGGTGCGGTGGTGGTGTCGCTGTCCTTTTTCTCGCTCTTTGTGTCTTTTTTGACGGCGGAAATATTGCCGTAGAACTGCACCTTGTCCTCGCCCTGTAAGCCCTGGTAGCTCTCCAGCTTGCTGATCATATGCTTGAAGCTGCTGCGGCCGGGGACAGTATCCTCGTAGTAGTGCATCCAGTCCTTGACATAGTCGCCGCTGCCCAGTGCCTCCAGGGAGAAGCTGGGCGGTTCGGCGAGCTTGCGGTTTTCTTCGGCGGATTCAGTCGGGCGGCTTCCTACCAGGAAAAAGACAGAGCCGCCGAAAATGATCGTACCGATGGCAAAGATGCGCACCACTGCGCCAATGCGATTGGTCACCAGGATCTGCCGCTTTTGCTTATAGCGGGATTTTCGCTCTTTCGCCGCGGCTTTGTCCTCGGCAGTTTCTGCACGCTTTGGCGCTGTTTCTGCCATCTCAGCAACATCGAACTGCGGCGCATCGGTATCTGCTTCCGGTTCTTCTGCAAGCGTCGGCGGTGCGGTTTCTGCTGCGGCATCGCGTGCATCCGGTGCGGTGATGCCGGCTTCCGGCGCGGGGTCATTTTCCGCTGCCTGCTGCGCATCTGCGTTGGCGTTCATTGCCCGGAGACGGTCTACATCCTGCTGCACCTGCTGGAATTTCTCTTCCAGTGCAGCATCCAGGTCGAAATCGTTCTGCGGCTTTGGGGTATTGTTGTTTTCTTCCATGACTGCCATCTCCTCTCTTAGAACTTGGTGTACAGGAACGGTGTATTTGTTGCATCAACCATCAGAATGCTGCTGACGATCAGCAGTCCGGCAGCCAGAACCGTTCCGGTGACGGACAGCGCCAGATTTGCCGCCGGATTCTTTGCCATCCACTTTTTCGGCAGTTCCAGCAGCGGGAAGCAGCACAGCAGTGCCGCGATCAGCAGAAACAGGTTGTTCTGCACAGAGGTCACCAGCATGGTATCCAGCCAGCCGGTGCCGTTCTGTCCTGCCATGGCGAGCAGCATGTCACCCAACTGGTCGATGCCGCCGGTGCAGTAGAAGATGCCGAATCCCACAACGATGACGATCTTGTTGCAGATATGGCGGATGACTGCCGGGATCTTTTTCATGCCCTTTTTGCCGATGCCCATTTCCAGCATGAGGAACAGTCCGTAGTAAATGCCCCAGATGATATAGTTCCAGCTTGCGCCGTGCCAGAGCCCGGTGCAGAACCACACCAGAAGCAGCCCGCCGATCTTCCGGCGCTTGCCGAACAGCGGCACATACAGCAGATAATCCCGGAAAAATGTGCCCAGGGAAATATGCCAGCGCTGCCAGAATTCCGTGATGTCCTTACACAGGAACGGGTGGCGGAAGTTCTCCTCCAGATGGAAGCCGAAGATCCGCGCGATGCCGATCGCCATATCGGAATAGCCGGAGAAGTCGAAGTACATTTGCAGGGCGTACAGCACTACGCCGTACCAGACCCCCAGGGTGGTCTGTGTGGTAAAGTCGTTCCCCAGGAACTGATCGACGATGCCGGAGAGCCGGTCTGCCAGCATGACTTTTTTGCCCAGACCAATGGCGATGCGTCCGAATCCAATACTGATATCGTCCGCAGTCACATGGCGCCGGTGCAGGTCTGCCTGCATGGTCTCATACCGGGCAATAGGGCCGGAAATGGTAATGGGGAAGAATGACGTATACAGCAGAAATGTGAAAAAGTTCCGTTCTGCTTTGACTTTTCCCCAGGCGCAGTCGATGAGATAGGAGACGGTGCGGAAGGTGAAAAAGCTGATGCCCAGCGGCAGCGGCAGATCGGGGACGGGAATGGAAAGGGAGAACCAGTGGTTCAGGTTCTCAATGAAAAAGCCGGTGTATTTAAAGCCCACCAGTGTCCCCAGATTCAGGATCAGCCCCAGTGCCAGAAGCAGTTTCGCCGGTGTCTTGTCCCGGAACTTATCAATGCCGCGCCCCAGAATAAAGTTGACCAGGGCGCTCGCGACAACAAGCCACAGGAAGGAAATGTCTCCGCAGGCGTAAAACAGCAGGGAAAAGACAATGAGCACTGCATTGCGGTAGGACGTTTTCTTTGTGGCAAAATAGCATAGAAAACAGATGGGAAAGAATAAGTAAATGAAAAACAATCGGGAAAAAACCATATGATAAGACCTCGGTTCGTCTGTATTTTACATGTGATACGGGACAGCCTGGATACCGCCCGTGATTTTCGGCAAAGAGAAATGATGCAGAAACAAGACGCGTTTCTTTGCCGGTATCTCTTATTATACAACAAACTGCGGCAAAATTGCAAGGGGAACGACACGAAGAAACCGCTTTCCCCGAAAATCGCCCTTTTCCACAAAAAAAGACGGCAAAAAGCCGTCCTTTTCGGTATATTTTAAAGTTGTAATTACTGCTTTTCCGAAGGCGCTGCACTGTTTGCCGGTGCTTCTGCTGCCGGAGCAGTGCTGTCAGAGATCACGCCCTTGAGTCCGGCTGCCAGACCTGCCAGACCCTGGATCTCACTGGGGATGATGATCTTGGTCGCCTTGCCGTCCGCCGCCTTTTCAAAAGCTTCCAGAGATTTCAGCTTCAGGACAGCTTCGCTGGGATTTGCTGCATTCAGCTTGACCAGGCTGTCTGCCAGTGCTTTCTGTACCAGTTCGATGGCCTGGGCTTCACCGACAGCGATACGCATTTTCTGCTCCTTGATCGCTTCACCGCGGAGGATGACTGCTTCCTTGTCTGCTTCTGCTTTCAGGATCGCAGTCTGCTTTTCTGCCTCTGCGCGGAGGATCTTTGCGTCCTTTTCACCCTGTGCCACAGTGACCTGATACTCTCTTTCACCTTGAGCGCGGAGGATCTTCTCACGCTTTTCACGCTCTGCCTTCATCTGTTTTTCCATGGCGTCACGGATCTCAGCCGGCGGCAGGATGTTTTTCAGTTCCACGCGGATGACCTTGATGCCCCAGCGGTCGGTCGCCAGATCCAGGGTCTCGGTGATGCGGGTGTTGATGAGGTCACGGGAGGTGAGTGTCGCATCCAGTTCCAGCTCACCGATGATGTTACGCAGGGTGGTGGCAGTCAGATTTTCGATGGCTGCGATAGGATGCTCCACACCGTATGCAAACTGCACGGAGTTGGTGATCTGGAAGAAAACAACGGTGTCGATCTGCATGGTGACGTTGTCCTTGGTGATAACAGCCTGGGGCTTAAAGTCAACCACCTGTTCCTTAATGGAAACGCGCTTTGCCACGCGGTCAATAAACGGCACGAGGAAGTGGATGCCTGTGCCCCACGCCTTATAGAATGCACCCAGGCGCTCGACAACATAGACATTTGCCTGAGGAACGATGCGGATGCGGGAAACCAGTACCAGTACAATGAATACCAGCAATGCTAAAATTACAAGAAACGGCATAATACTTTCTCCTTTTGTTGAGGCAGCGCCGCACAAGCTTTATAAAGTGCTGCCTGTGATGATGTCACAATTTTTTATCGTGCTGCATCGGCGGTGACATTTTGCGGCAGACGGCTCACGGTGAGTTTCGTGCCGCTGACCGCTTCAATGCGGACACTGGCGTTTTCCGGGATCGGCGCGCCGTCCTGAGAAACTGCGATCCAGTCCACACCGTCCAGCCGGACGCGCCCGGTGTTTCGGATGGGGTCTACCGCCTGGATCACAACCGCAGTGCGTCCGACCTCCTGGTTATTGGTGTCCCGGATGCCGAAGGAAAAGATTTTTCGGCAAATGGGACGGGTGAAAAGCAGCAGGACAATGGAGATCGCCAGGAACAAGATCCCCTGTACTGGCAGCGATGCGCCGAAGCAGACCGCGAGAAATGCCGCCAGAGAACCGGCAGCAAACCAGATGCTCACAAGCTGCTGCGTTGCAAATTCCACCAGAACGGTCAGCACAAACAGACCGCCCCACAGCAGAAACGGCAGATATGCTTCCATGAAAAACTCCTTTCTGTCATTTGAGCCGGCTTTCAAAAACCGTGCCCAAGGGCAATGCCTCACAAAGTGCGCCGAATGTACCTGACTGACAGCGTTATGCGGTATTGCCATAAAAAAGCCTCGATATCCTTTGCATTGGATATCAAGGCTAGTATATCATATTTTCGCAGTTTTGTAAAGCGCTTTTTTCAAATTTCCGGTGAAATCCAGGTAAAATACCCGTTCAGAGAGACTCCGGATGAATGCCGAGGGCCTCACACAGCACACGGACGACACCATTTTTGGTGTTTGCCGGAGCGGTGTGCTGCGCGTGGAGCTTCACCCGGTCAGAGGCGTTTTCCATGGCGTAGCTGTACGCTGCACACTGGAGCATGGTGATGTCATTGTCATAGTCACCGAATGCCATGGTTTCCGCCGGTGTGATGCCCATACGCTCCTGAAGTTCCCGGAGCGCTGCGCCCTTTGTAATGCCCTTGCACATGATATCCATCCAGCAGTCTCCGGAGATCAAGAGCTCATACTTATCACCCAGGGCATCTCTCATGACCGGATACGCCTCTTTGGAAGGCCCGTTGGTGTCACACAGCGCGATCTTCAGGATCGGCTCATCTACCTGATATAGGGCAGAATAGGGGACGACCTGCGGACTTTTATAGTACCGCTGGATCTCCTCCTGCATGGCAGTATGATTATTTTCCGGGTAATAAATATGGTGAAAACCACAGAGCACGGGCACTGCCGTGGAAAGTGTCCGGCAGGCATCCAGTGTCTGGTGTACCACGGGCTTCGGCAGGCTGTGCAGGATCGGCGCTTCGTGGGGATACATAACGCACGCTCCGTTGTCGCAGATGAAAATGATCTCTTCTGCCAGTTCGCCGAACAGATTGGTCAGCATCATATGAGATCTGCCGCTTGCCACGGCAAATGTAATATCACGGCGATATAATTCCTCCAACAGTGCAGGCAGCTGCGGCGGAAGCTGTTTCTTTTCATCCAGCAGCGTTCCGTCCATATCTGTAGCAATGAGTTGTATCATATCCTCTTCTCCCTTCTGCGGACAGGGAAGCACTTCACACTGTCCGTATGATAGTATACCATAAAAATAGGAAAAGTCAAGGATTGGGATGTGAATTTTTTCAGGGCATTCCATCGAGGCAGCAGAAACACGCTTTTTTGCCGGTATGCATACAATGGAATGCACCGCAGACGAAAGTCGGGTGCAGAGAGGAGTGATGTGCAGATGCAGAATCAATTGGAGCGCATCCAGCAGATGGCAGGGATGCAGCGGAATTTTCTGCGGGACTATATGCCGGCGGATGCACCGGTAAACGGCATGGGCGCGTCGGAGCAGGAGATGTTTGTTCCGACATCGCCGCTGCCGGAACAGATGCCGCCGGGCATGGCATATGTACCGTATCAGCAGTGGGAAGAGCCGTATGACGCAGACACAGCGTTTCCGGTGGGGACGATGTTCCCGGCGCTGGACTATCCGTTCCGGGGAGGTGGTTCTTGTGCAGGATAAGCAGAGACTGATGGGGATGATCCGGAAGTATGACTTTGTGCTGTATGAATTGCAGCTCTATCTGGACACCCATCCGCGCTGTCCGGAAGCGCTGCGGATGTGGAAAAACTATCAGGCGATGCGGCAAAAGGCGGCGTCCGCCTATATCCGGCAGTTCGGCCCGATCCAGCCGCTTCAGACAGACGGCAATGCGCCGTGGGCGTGGAATCAGGGCCCGTGGCCGTGGGAAAAGGAGGCGAACTAAATGTGGGTTTATGAAAAGAAGCTGCAATATCCGGTGAAGATCAAGACACCGAACGCCAAAACGGCGAAGTATATTATATCACAGCTTGGCGGGCCAGACGGAGAACTCGCTGCCTCCCTGCGCTATATGAACCAGCGTTACACGGCGCAGCCGGATAAGGTAAAGGGCATTTTGACGGATGTAGCCACAGAGGAACTAGCACATGTCGAGATGATCTCAGCCATTCTGTATCAGCTGACAGACGGCCTGACACCGGAGCAGATCAAGGAAGCCGGATTTGACGCGTACTTTGTAGATCATACCCTCGGCGTCTATCCCCAGAGCGCAGCCGGTGTGCCGTTTACAGCGGCTTATTTCCAGTCAAAAGGAGATCCCATCACCGATCTGACTGAGGATCTGGCAGCGGAACAAAAGGCGCGCAGCACCTATGATAATATCCTGCGGATGTGTGAAGACCCCGATGTCCGTGATCCTATCAAGTTCCTGCGGCAGCGCGAGATCGTGCATTTCCAGCGGTTCGGCGAGGCGCTTCGCCAGGTGCAGGATGACTTGAACGCGAAGAATTTCTACTGCTGCAACCCGTCTTATGACAGCGGCTGCGGCAAGTCGGCAAACCGAAGAAGAATGCGGTAAGAGTCGTTCGGCAGCTATCCGGACGCATTCTGCCAGTACGCACTCGGATACGAAACAGATCCCCGGAAATCACAGCAGAAGCAGCGCATCGTCGTTTCGGAACGGTGCGCTGTTTTCTCGTCACAATCCCCAAGGATTTTCCATATTGCATCATAAAAATTCTCCGTGAAGAAATTGTAAACCTGCACATCGTCCCATTGACATACTAGGTTGGTAGGTGTATAATAAGGACAAACAGGGAAATACTGAGGATAAAACCAAAAGTTGTTCCCAGAGCAAAGGAAAGTGGTAACCTATGATCGTGTCCACAAAAGGACGCAATGCGCTCAAGCTGATGATGTGCCTGGCGCAGGTGGACGACCATTCTTATACACCGCTGAAAGTCATTTCCGCCCAGCAGAACATCTCTCTCAAATATCTGGAGAGCATCACTTCGATGCTGTCGAAGCAGAAGTTTGTAGAGGCTGCCAGCGGAAAGGGCGGCGGTTATCGGCTGTCCCGTCCGCCGGAAGAATACAGCGTAGGGGACATCCTGCGCGCGGTAGAAGAATCCATTGAACCGGTAAAGTGCATTGAAAACGGCACGCCCATCTGTGAAACGGCAGACTCCTGCCATACGCTTCCCATTTGGAAAGGCTTGTCTGCACTCATCAATAATTATTTGAATTCCATTACCCTTGCCGATGCGGTAAATTATAAAGATGAAGAAGGAGAAGATGTAACATGAGTCATAATGATCTGCTGCGTATTCAGAACCTGAAAGTATGTGCCGGAGAAAAAGAGATCCTCCACGGCATCGACCTGGACATCCACGAGAATGAAGTGCACGTTCTCATGGGGCCGAACGGCACCGGTAAGTCCACACTGGGCGCGGCGCTCATGGGCAATCCGGCTTATACCGTCACCGGCGGCGACATTATTTACAAAGGACAAAACATCAACGAAATGCCGGATAACGAGCGCGCCAAGAACGGCATTTTCCTGTCTTTCCAGAACCCTATTGAGATTCCGGGCATCACCGTCAGCGCTTTTATTCGCAGCGCTCTGGAAGCAAAAACCGGCAAGCGTGTCCGTCTGTTCAGCTTCAAAAAGGAACTGGAAGAGAAGATGGCACTGCTCCAGATGGATCCGTCCTATGCAGAGCGTGACCTGAACGTGGGCTTTTCCGGCGGTGAAAAGAAAAAGACCGAGATCCTTCAGATGCTCATGCTGAATCCGGAATTTGTCATTCTGGACGAGACAGACTCCGGTCTGGACGTTGATGCTGTCCGCACTGTTTCTCAGGGCATTGAAGCATACCGGAAACAGTCCAAGGGCAGCCTGCTGGTCATCACCCACAGCACCAAGATCCTGGAGGCTCTGCCGGTAGATTATACACACATTATGGTAAACGGAAAGATCGTCAAGACTTCGGACAGTTCTCTGATCGAAGAAGTCAACGAGAACGGCTTCGCAGCTTACGAAAACGCTGAGTAAAACAATTGCCGCAGGAATACCGAAAGGGTGAAAAACGTGAAAGAAAAACAGCAGATCGCAGACATTGACAGAAGTGTCTACGATATCAAAGATATCGAAACAGATTCTTATAAAGTAGATGCCGGACTGACACCAGCTCTGGTGGAAAAAATCTCCAAGGAAAAAAATGATCCGGTCTGGATGCAGCAGTTCCGTCTGCATTCACTCCAGATCTACAACGAATTGGAAGTGCCGGACTGGGGGCCGTCCATTGACGGGCTGAATATGGACAACATCGTTACCTATGTCCGCCCCAATACCAATATGAAAACCAAGTGGTCTGATGTCCCGGAGGATATCAAGAACACTTTTGAACGTCTGGGAATCCCGCAGGCAGAGCGAAAGTCTCTGGCAGGCGTAGGCGCACAGTATGACTCCGAGCTGGTATACCACAACGTGCGCAAAGAGGTCGCTGACCTGGGCGTCGTGTATACTGACCTGGAAAGTGCTATGCATGGCGAATATGCAGAGATGATCCGGAAGCATTTCATGAAACTGGTTCCGCCTACCGATCATAAGTTTGCCGCGCTTCACGGCGCAGTGTGGTCTGGCGGTTCGTTTGTCTATGTGCCGAAGGGTGTGTCTGTGGAGATTCCGCTGCAATCCTACTTCCGTCTGAATGCACCGGGCGCTGGTCAGTTTGAGCATACGCTGATTATCGTTGATGAGGGGGCATATCTCCACTTTATCGAGGGCTGCTCCGCACCGAAATATAATGTGGCAAACCTTCACGCCGGATGCGTGGAACTGTTCGTCGGCAAGAATGCGACACTGCGGTATTCCACCATTGAAAACTGGTCGAAGAACATGTACAATCTGAATACCAAGCGCGCCGCAGTAGAAGAGGGCGGCAAGGTGGAATGGGTCTCCGGCTCATTCGGCTCTCATGTCTCCTACCTGTACCCCATGAGCATTCTCAAGGGCAAGGGCGCAAAGATGGAATTCACCGGCATTACCTTTGCCGGAAACGGACAGAACCTGGACACCGGCGCAAAGGTGGTACACGCTGCACCGGACACCACTTCGTATATCAATACCAAGTCCATTTCCAAGGACGGCGGCATCAGCACATTCCGCAGTTCTGTGGTCGTCAACAAGAACGCTGAGGGGGCGAAGTCCTCTGTTTCCTGTGAATCCCTGATGCTGGATGCAGAGTCCCAGTCGGACACCATTCCGGCAATCGATGTCCGCACCCGCAAGGCAGACGTAGGACACGAGGCACAGATCGGCAAAATCAGCAACGAGGCGATCTTCTACCTCATGTCCAGAGGGCTCAGCGAAGAGGATGCCAGAGCATGCATCGTCAGCGGCTTTGCGGATAATGTTTCCAAGGAACTGCCGCTGGAGTATGCGATCGAAATGAACAATCTGATTCGTCTGGAAATGAAAGGCAGCATTGGGTGAGGTGAGCATGATGGAAAATAATACAATTCGAGTAAATGCGCTCCCGACGCTGACATGGCATAGACTGCACGTCAACGCCTGCAAAACAGAAGCCTATGTCCCGGCAAAGCCCTGCACCATCCAGACTTCCTCCGAAAACGGCAAGGCAGTGTTTTCCGCAGTGGAAGCCTGCAATGACTGTAGTGCAATCGAAACCGGCGTAGGCAAGGCAGCAGACGATCTGTTTCGTTGGGGCATGACTGTTACTGCGGCAGAAAATGTAACCGATACGCTGCATATGGAGATCGGCAGTGAGGACGGCGGCGACTGCGCTGCGTTCGTCAATGTCCAGGCAGAATCCGGCAGCGATCTGACATTGGTGCAGATCTGGAAAGTCAATGCGTCCCACGCAGCACTACGGACAGTAGTTCGCGCTGCATCCGGTGCAAAGGTTCGCCTGATTCAGATCCTGGCAGATGCCAGCGAAGAGAGCATCAACGATGTGGGCTGTGTGACTGGCGACAAGGCTTCCTTCGAGGTGATCCGCCTGTACCTGACCCAGGGCAATGTGATCTCCGGTATCCGCACCGATCTGGCAGGAGACGGCAGCAGCTTTACCCACAAAACCGGCTATCTCGTAAAACCGGGAAAGAAGCTGGACATGAATGTTATCGCCAACCATATCGGTAAGTATACCCAGAGCGATATCCGCGCCGAAGGCACACTGTATGATGGGGCGGAAAAGGCGTTCCGCGGCACGATCGACCTCAAGCGCGGCTGTGCCGGCTCAGAGGGCAAGGAAGAGGAGAATGTTCTGCTGCTGGGCGATGATGTGGTAAATAAGACCATTCCGCTGATTCTCTGTACCGAAGAAGATGTCAAGGGCAGTCACGGCGCATCTATCGGCGAACTGGAGCCGGAGATGCTGTTCTACTTTGAAGCACGCGGCATCAGCAAGGACGAAGCAGAAAAGATCGTGGCAAAGGCGCGCCTGGACAGACTCTGTCAGGATACAGAGGATGAAAAGGCAGCTGCATATATGCACCAGATCATTGAAGAGGTGATTTAAGATGACAGCATGGAATCCGGAAAAAGTGCGGCAGGACTTTGTTCTGCTGCAAAACACCGACCGGGTCTATTTTGATAACGCGGCAACATCGCAGAAGCCCCAGTGTGTTCTGGATGCAGTGGAAGAGTTCTATCAGAAGTACAACGCCAATGTACTGCGCGGACTGTATCCGCTGAGCGTAGAAGCAACAGAGCGCTATGAGGCAGCCCGGAGAACGGTACAGCGGTTCATCCATGCTGCCTGTCCGGAAGAGATCATCTTCACCCGGAACGCCACAGAAAGCATGAACCTGGTGGCATACAGCTATGGCATGGCGAATCTGAAAGCCGGAGATGAGATTTTGGTCTCCATTATGGAACACCACAGCAACATTCTGCCGTGGCAGATGGTTTCCCGTGCCACCGGTGCAAAGCTGGTCTTTCTGGAATGCGAGCCGGACGGCACCATCACTAAGGAAAAGATGGACGCTGCATTTTCAGAGCACACCCGGATGGTGGCAGTGACTCAGGTCTCCAACGTGCTGGGATGCGTCAATGATATTCCGGAACTGGTCAAGCGTGCCAGAGCCTGCGGCGCAGCCATCCTCATGGACGCAGCGCAGAGCGCACCGCATATGCCTATTGATGTGCAGAAGCTGGACGTGGACTTCGTGGCATTCTCCGGTCATAAGATGCTGGCGCCCATGGGCATCGGTGTGTTGTACGGCAAGCAGGAGCTGCTGGAAAAGATGCCGCCGTTTCTGACTGGCGGCGAGATGATCGAGACGGTTTCCCGTTATGATGCCGTCTATGCAGAACTGCCCCATAAGTTTGAGGCAGGCACAGTCAATGCCGGCGGCGCAGTCGGCCTGGCAGCAGCCATCGACTATCTGGAATCCTATGGCATGGACAAGCTTCACGCGGTGGAACAGGAACTGACAGCATATCTGTTCCGGGGCATGAAGGCGATCCCGCACATTCATGTGCTTGGCTCTGACCGGGAGGATAATCACACCGGCATCGTCTCCTTTGCCGTAGACCAGGTACATCCACACGATATCAGCGAGGTACTGAGCAGTGACGGCATGGACATCCGTGCCGGACACCACTGTGCACAGCCGCTCCACGATCATCTGGGCGTACATTCCACCGCTCGTGCCAGCCTGATGTTCTATAACACCAGGGAAGAGATCGACCGATTCCTGGAGAGCGTTTCTAATATTCGGAAAAGGATGGGCTTTGGCAATGAATAACTTCTATAACGAGATCCTGACGGAGCACAACGTCCGTCCGGAGTTTAAATATGATCTGGAATGTCCCACCATCAAGCTGGAAGGCGTAAACCCCAGTTGCGGCGATGATATCTGGCTGAACCTGGTAATGAAAGACGGCGTCATCCAGGATGCGTCTTTCAACGGCGACGGATGTGCCATTTCACAGGCATCTGCGGATATCATGATCGGCATGGTGCTCGGCAAGACCAAAGAAGAGGCGCTGCACCTGGCAGACCTGTTCCTGAAAATGATTAAGGGAACAGCGACCGATGCAGAAGTAGAGGAACTGGAAGAGGCATCCGCCCTCCAGGATATTTCTCATATGCCGGCACGCGTAAAGTGCGCTGTTCTGGGCTGGCGTACCTTGCGTGAGGCAATCGAAAAGTTAGACGGCAAGGCATGATCGTATTGCCTTGAGAACCTGTTTTCGTGGAAAGAAGCAACGCCACTGAAAGCAGGTTTTTCTATGGGAGGAGATCGCAATGAAATCCATTTTAATTAAGGACACCACACGGGAAGAACGGATTCGCATTGTAAATCAGTCGCTTCAGGTCTGTGGTCAGACCTGTGAGTTTTGCAATGGCTGTGACAATTTGGGCGGCGGTCTGGTGGACAGCTATTTTCAGCCCTATATTGATGGAGAAAAAGAAATTGCAGAGTTGAACGCCGCATATCATCGCGGCCTGGTGAGGTAAAGTATGGTAGAAGAAATCACAATACAGGAACTGGCACAGATGGAACCGTCTGCCTGTCAGATCATTGATATGCGGGACAGCGCGGCATTCGCGCTGGGGCACATCGACGGCGCAGTGCTGATTCCGCAGAAAGAATTAGAGACATCTCATGCAGATCTGCCGAAGGATAAAACGCTAGTCATCTATTGCCGCAGCGGCATTCTCAGCGCAGATGTGGCTGAACAGCTCCGGGACGAGGGATACCAGGCGGTGAACCTGGTGGGCGGCTATGTGCAGTGGCTTCAGGATAAGATTCGCCGGGAGACGAAAAATGAAAAGGCTGCTGAAGTGGAACAGGGACTGCGCAAGAAGTTCCATCGGGTCATTTTCAGCCGCTTTGCAAAAGCGATCAAAACCTATGACCTGATCCAGCCCGATGACCGCATCGCTGTGTGCATTTCCGGCGGTAAGGACTCCATGCTCATGGCAAAGCTGTTCCAGGAACTCCAGCGCCACGGAAAGTTCCCGTTTGAACTGGTTTTTCTGGTAATGGATCCGGGCTACAGCGCGGAAAATCGGCAGATCATTGAATCCAACGCCAAGCTGCTGCAAATTCCCATCACGATTTTTGAGACGAACATTTTCGATTCTGTCTATAATGTGCAGAACAATCCCTGCTATCTGTGTGCCCGGATGCGCCGGGGACATCTGTATAATAAGGCAAAGGAACTGGGCTGCAACAAGATCGCCCTGGGACACCATTTCGACGATGTGATCGAGACCATTCTCATGAGTATGATCTACGGCGGACAGGTGGAGACCATGATGCCGAAGCTGCACAGTGCCAACTTTGAGGGCATGCAGCTGATACGCCCCATGTATCTGATTCGGGAGGCAGATATCAAGCACTGGTGCCGCTATCATGACTTGCAGTTCATCCAGTGCGCCTGCCACTTTACAGACACCTGCACCACCTGTGATCCGGATGAGCGGACAGTTTCCAAGCGTATGGTAATCAAGCAGCTGATCGCGAAGCTTGCCGAAGAGAACCCTCAGATCGAGAAAAACATCTTCCGCAGCGTGGAGAACATCAACCTCAATAAGATCATTTCATATCAGAAAGATCATGTTGTACATAGCTTTTTGGATGAATACGACAGCAATCCGAAGAAAATACGATAAAAATATTTTTCTTGACATTTTCTTATTTTTAATTTATACTAAATATAAGCTGAATTGATATAGATAGGAGAAAAAATAATGGATGAAAATGAAAAAGGGAAGAATAGGAAAAAATGGATTGGCATAATTGTTTTTCTTTTTATTTTATGTGTGGTTTGTATCAGCATGAAAACATTTTTTGCAAAAGACTCGGGGCATGAATCTTTACCAGCATATATAGAAGGTGAAACACATCCAGCAGAAGTAGTATATACAGAATCAGAGTTGCGAGATGTTTTGGGAATTAGTGAGTTGTATACTGCAAGCTATACATATAATTCCATCGTAACTGTCTATGATGAAGATAATAAAGCAAAAAACGATGATGAAAAAAATGTTTGCTATTATGTATCGTATGAGGGGACTG
>CAVAQT010000019.1:0-47159 GCA_963590855.1 Ruminococcus bromii | reverse complement strand
TTATTATACAACACGATGTTGGATGATGAAAGGATGATTTTATGAATGCTTTGATTATTTATTATTCACGTTCTGGAAATACAGAAAAAATTGCGAAACAGTTGCAGGATGATCTGCATATTCCGGCGATAAAAATTAAACCTGAGGAAGCTTATGGAAACTATATCATGTCTTGTTTTCGAGTGATGAAAGAAAATCGAAAGCAGGAAACACCAAAATTTATTACCCCAATTCCTGATTTGAAAAGTTATGATACTATTTTTTTAGGATTTCCCATTTGGGCGCAAGATGTCCCTGTATTTGTTCAAGACTTCATTCGCAAATGTGATACAAAAGGCAAGATCATTATTCCTTTTGCAACTTATGGTATGAGTGGTATCAACTGGACAAAAAAGACGTTGCTTTCTTTATTTGAAGAAGAACAACTAAAACTCCCTTTTGACAGTGGTGTATTTAAAAAGGGAAACTATTCAAAATGGCTGCAAGAGATAAAAAAACTATAAAATGCACACTATAGAATTTGCTGCAGCACACACATCCTTGATTAAAAATCCCCGTGTATCTTTCAATGGATACACGGGGATTTTCTTTTAGAGGTATTACTGCGCTGCGGATGTGCTTGTAACTGCTGTAGTATAGGTTGTCGGTGCTGTTGTGATCGCGTTGGCACTGCCATTCACAATGGCATGCTGTTTTAGATAATCTTCCCACAGAGAAAGAGAGTTGCCCAACAAGTGGATGCCATCCGAGGTGAGTGAAGCATCCAGACAGCCGCTTGCGTCCATAACTGCCTCGTTGACATTGAGATAGTAGATGTTGTTCTGCGGATCAGCAAGCGCTTCCAGCGCCTGATTTCGGGTGTTGACAGTGGCATTATTGATCGCACCGCCTGGATTGTCCTGGGATGCAGCGACCACCAGAATGCTCTCCAAATAAATGATCGCATCCGGCTGCGCCTGACGTACCTGTGCAATGACTTCGGCATAGGTTTGTGCCCAATCCTCTGTTGTACCGGTTCCCAGTTCGTTCAGCCCTAACATGATATAGACTTTGCCGTATTTTTTCTGCGCCAGCTTTTGAGCGAGGGTGACGCTTTCACCGGTGTTCGGGTTCCCGGCAGCCTTTTCGGTGACCTTGTAGATGGAAAGACCTACGCTGGAGAAAAAGTCGGCGTTGGTGAGACTGCCATACAAGGCAAGACCTTCTGTCCGGGAATCTCCGATAAAGAGAGCGTCGTCAAAATAAGAGTTGTCAACGGTCTGGAAAACCGGTGTCGGAACAGTTGTGGTTGTCACTGCCAAGAGTCCGGAACCGGTAGTCTGTGCCGGCTGTGTTGTGGTTTGTACTGCCGTAACGGCAGGATTTTCGATCTTCTTGGCGTTCTGTACCAGATCCCAGATGTTCGCAACGGCAATGGAGACCACAAACGCCATGATTAAAGGGTATTGCTTGAGAAATTTCAGAAAATTCATGAAAATGCTCCTTTCATGGCATGGTCAGAACTGGAAGTAGAGGAACGGATTGTTTGTCTGGGTCATCATGGCACGGATAGCGAAGATAAACAATATCAACAGTACCAGCAGACAGAAGCCGCTCTTGCGGAATTTTTTGTAATACATCAAAGGCAGCGGTGTGCTGAACAGAACACAGGGGATCAGGATCTTCCAGTAATTGCTGAATGCCTGGATGGCATCTCTGGTGTTTGCCTGTACTGTGTCCGAAGTGAGGAACGGGAACAGACGTGTGAAGTATGTTCCCAACTGGTGCATATCCGGAATCGCGAAAACCATCCAGGTCAAGGGAATGAGAAAGATGATGTAAGCGTGCTTCAGAACATGGGTGCGTTCCAGGAATTTGCCGTAGACATTTTTCTCCAGTGTCAGCAGCACAAAGAAGATCAGTCCCCATAAAACATAGTTCCAGCTTGCACCGTGCCACAACCCGGTAAATGCCCAGACTGCCAGCATGTTGCGCATGGTTTTCCATTTTCCCACACGGCTGCCGCCCAGAGGGAAGTAGATGTAATTCTTAAACCAGCGGCCTAATGTCATGTGCCATCTACGCCAGAATTCTCCGGCAGAACCAGACATATACGGCAGGTTGAAGTTTTGCGGCAGCTGGAAGCCCAGCATTTTTCCTACGCCGATGGCCATCATGGAATAGCCGGAGAAGTCGAAATAGATCTGAAAGCTGTAGGCAAATGCACCCAGCCAGGCATAAGGGGTGGAGATACTATCATACCCGATAACGGACAGATTATTCCACAGACCGCCCATGGGGTTTGCCAAAAGCGTCTTTGCACTGAGACCGATTACAAAAGTCTCCATGCCCTCTTCCAGAAGTCGGATGTCTACATGCCGTTTCTGCAGCTGCGGCTGAATCTCACTGTACATGCAGATCGGGCCAGAGATCAGCTGCGGAAACATGCATAAGTAGACGCCGAGGTCGGTGATGCTTTTCGCTGGCTTTGTCTTTTCTGTGTACACATCGATTAGATACGAAGTGATCTGGAATGTAAAAAAGCTGATGCCCAGCGGCATAACAATGGATGCTTTCGGGATCGCTGTGTGAAAAATCGACAGCAGGGCATTGAGATTGCCGATCAGGAAGTTGGTATATTTGAAAACGACTAACAGTCCGAAGTTATACACCAATCCCATAATGAAATAGCGCTTTGCATGTCTGGGATGCTTGGCGTGTGTGCCGCTGATGATCCGGGACAACCCGTAATTGAGTATCAGAGACAGCAAGAGCAGCAGTGTGTACCATCCGCTGCCGATGGCGTAAAAGACGAGACTGCCGATAATAAGCGTGATGTTCCGGTATTTCTGGGGCGTTGCATAGTATGCCAGCAGAAAAATCGGAAGAAACTGGAACAAAAATTCAATTGTGCTAAAAACCATAAATGCTCCTCAATTCCCTTCTGAAAAAAAGTGTTCCGTATCTGCGCTGCCTGTTTCTTTGTATTGCTATTGTATGCAGAGAAACGGAAATAACAACACCCCGACAAGCGGGGTGTCTCATACTATATCATAAGAGAATCCAGTCGATTTTTCAAGAACTTTGTCATAACAAATGAGTTACAATTCAATGACAAATCCGATTACTGGAATTGCGGCTTCTTAATCCTTCTTCTCCGAAGCAGGCGCATAGCAGGTAAAGACTTCTTCTACATGAGCAGTATCCTTTACCTTGGTGCAGGCGCTTACCAGTGGAACAACGATCAGAGAAAGCAGCATGGCGATCGCGCCGGCGTTGATGGGAGATGCCAGATTCAGCGGCAGACTTGCAGCTGCTTTGGACAGCTCCGGCAGCCAGCCAAAGCCGAACAGGAACATATGTACCAGTGTCAGTCCGATGCCCAGGATAAAGCTGCACCAGACTGCCGGCTTTGTGACCTTCTTGCTGAACAGTCCATACATAAACGGGCCTAAGAATGCGCCTGCCAGTGCGCCCCAGGAGTAGGACATCAAGGTGGAGATCGAAGCATTCTTGTTGAACGCCAGCAGTACGGAGATCACCAGAAATACAGCAATCAGCACACGCATAATCAGCATCTCCTTTTTGTCGGAGCACTTCTTCATGTTTGGCTTGATGAGGTCGATGGTCAGAGTGGAACTGGAGGTCAGTACCAGAGAAGACAGGGTGGACATGGATGCCGACAGTACCAGAACCACGACTAGACCGATCAAAATGTCGGGGAGTGCTGTGTTCAGCAGGGATGGAATCATCGCGTCAAAGTCCGGCTTGCCGTTAGAGAGCGTCGAGATCACAGTCTTGTCGCTGCCGTCTGGTGTAAGGGTGCAGAACAGTCGGTCAAATCCGCCCAGGAGATAGGAACCGCCGGCAACGATCAGTGCGAATACCGTGGAAATCACAGCGCCCTTTTTAATGTCATTTTCGCTTTTGATGGCATAGAACTTATGTACCATCTGCGGCAGTCCCCATGTGCCCAGAGAGGTCAGGACTACTACGCCCAGGAGATTCAGTGGATCCGGGCCGAATACGGAGTTCAGGGTGTTGACCTTTCCGTTGACCTCAATGTCACCCAGGGCAGACAGGGCAGCGGTCATGCCGCCGCGGTTCTGGATGGCACAGATCACAACTGCGGCGATGCCAACCAGCATGACAATACCTTGAATAAAGTCATTGATGGCTGTTGCAGCATAACCGCCCAGGATCACATAGATGGCGGTCAGCAGCGCCATAACAATAATAATGATCTTGTATGCACCCTCAGACTCGATCTGGAACGCCATATTAAACAGACGGGACAGACCGTTGTACACAGAAGCTGTGTAGGGGATCAGGAACACAAAGACGATCAGGGCAGCTGCAACTTTCAGTCCCTTAGAGTTCCAGCGCTTTTCAAAGTATTCCGGCATGGTTTTTGCCCCCAAAGACTGGGTCATGATCCGGGTGCGACGTCCCAGGACGATCCACGCCAGCAGGCTGCCCAGCAAAGCGTTCCCCACGCCAACCCACGCAGCAGAAACGCCGTAAGTCCAGCCGAACTGTCCGGCGTAGCCGATAAATACTACGGCAGAAAAGTAAGATGTGCCATAGGCGAATGCAGTGAGCCACGAACCAACGCTGTGACCGCCCAGGACAAAGTCGCTGACGGAACGCGTCTGCCTTGCGGTATAGACGCCGATGCCCATCATAATCGCGACATAGATGATAATCATTCCAATGGTAATTGCGGTTGTCATATTCCTCTCCTTTATGGCAGCAAAAAAACTGCCGAAACAAAAATTTGCGGCATTCCCCGGAAATTTAACAGGATGTTTTCTGCCGTTTCAAGGGAATGCGCTTTACAATTATAATGGATATGTCGGTTTTTGTCAACCCTATTTTCCGTGTTTCGGGCGAAATGCTGTAAAATAATGAAACGACATGAGAAAGTTACACATTGTTCACCAGATTTTTTGCAGAAAATTCGGAAAAAGGCTTGACAACCGGAAAAAGATATGGTATCCTATAGTTAGTCAATGCTAACTCTTGAAAAAGCAAAGATCCCCAGCTGTCTGGACGACGGTTGACGAACCATCGGACAGGCGGTTCTTGATGACGAGGGTCTGCTTGGCTGCCAGAAATATCGGCGGGCGGCGCAGAGAAATTCTGCCGGATGCCCAGGAACCATGTGAGGTGAATCAAATGAGTGTTGTAATTATCGGCGGAAACGAGTGCATGAGCCGGCAGTATGCAGATGTCTGCATGGAACACGGCTGTACCGCAAAGGTTTTTCCGAAGGAGACCGGGCCTATTGAAAAGAAAATCGGCT
Organism: Ruminococcus bromii; assembly: GCA_963590855.1. Lineage (GTDB taxonomy): Bacteria > Bacillota > Clostridia > Oscillospirales > Ruminococcaceae > Ruminococcus_C. The sequence continues at coordinate 41,875 of CAVAQT010000019.1, read as the reverse complement.
CTCCGGATCTGATGATCCTGTTTACCCGTACCGTGTCTCATAAGATGGTACAGGGTGCTGTAAAGGCAGCAAAGAAAAATTCCATTCCCATTGCCAGAGTGCAGAGCAGCAGCATTTCCGCGCTGCGAGCACTGCTGGGACAGCGGGCTGTGGCAGAGGCATAAGTGCTTTTCAGCCGCGGTGGGCGTGAGATACCGCACTGAAAAAGCTTTTGCATACGAAAGACCGGCGTTTTGGAAGAGAGCGCCGGTCTTTTTTGTGCATTGTGCAATACATGAAAGCTGTGGTTCGTCAAACTGCATAAAAGTTTCAGTGAATTGTATTATTTTTCTTGACATATACCGGAAAATATGGTATGATAAAGGTGTTCGTAAAACGATTCGGTTCAACGCGAACCGGGAATGAAGAATTGGAGTGAAAAAGATGAACTGGAAAGGAAATTTGAAGAAAAAAATGACGGCAGTGCTGTCCGCCGGTGTCTTGGCGGTGACTGGAACGGTTTCGGCAGTGTCGGGAATGACAGTAACTGCGGACACTCCCGACTTGCAGTTGGACAACTATGCAAAACTGCTGCAGTATTCGCTGTACTTTTATGATGCCAATATGTGCGGCAGCGCGGCAGATAATTCCGCGTTCTCCTGGAGAAGCGCATGCCATACGGGAGATGCTGTTGCAGGCGGTTTCCACGATGCCGGCGATGCCATTAAGTGTGGCTTGACTGCCGGATTTACGGCGTCTACACTAGGCTGGATGTGCTATGAGTATCAGGATCAGTTCCAGGAGACAGGCACCATGGAGCATTACCAGCTGATCATGAATGAATTCTGTGACTTCTTTAAGGCATCTACAACACTTTCCGGCGATGAGGTGTCCTCATTTGTCTATGAAATGGGCGATGACGGAAAGGATCACAGCACATGGTATGCGCCGGAAAAGATGTGGGATCGTGACAGCAGTGAGACCTATTCTGTCAAGGATGGCGCAAGCAATGTTGCGGCACAGTATGCTGCGGCACTGGCACAGAACTACATCATCTCCGGCAGACAGGAAGATCTGACCTATGCGACAGCACTCTATAATTTTGCTGCGAAGTATCGGAAGATGACCTACGATCAGAGCACTTATTCGGATAAGGATGTGCAGGATGATATCTCCTGGGCAGCAGGCTGGATGTATCTGGCAACCAAGGAAGACTCCTATTTGACAGAGAATAGTAAGTACACCAGCAGCACAAATGACTGGACAAAGGACTATTGCTACGCAAACGCTTCTCTCGGTGCTGCGATCATCAACGCAGAAATTACCGGAAACTGGAGTTATGCAACCAGCTATATCGACGGCATTGTAAATGCAAATCAGAATCAGTATTATGTTATGAACAGCTGGGGCAGTGCGAGACACAACACACTGATGCAGACCTGTGCACTGGTCGTTTCTCATCACAAGGACGAATCCGGCAAGGATTACAGCGAATGGGCACAGAAGCAGATGAACTATATCCTGGGCGACAATAATGCAAACATCTGCCTGGTCGTTGGCTGGAATGATGTTTCTGCCACTTCTCCGCACCACCGTGCCGCTTCCAACCTGACCAACAGCTCTGACTGGCACGAGTACAACAGCTGGGACGGCGATTATGCATCTACCGGCGGTCATGTGCTGTACGGTGCACTTTGCGGCGGCCCGACCAGCAGCGACTTTACAACCTATCAAAAGACGGCAAAGGACGCAACTTCCAACGAAGTGGCACTGGATTATCAGGTTGGTCTGGTAGGTGCGGCAGCTGGTCTGTATGCAGCTTATGGCACAGGCTCTGTTGTAGCTGAGATCGGCCCGGAAGTGACTGTCTATGCATCTGAAGTTGCTGTGGCAAACGGTGAAACACCGCAGCCGGGCACTACCACCACGGAGCAGACGACTACTACCGAAGGAACTACAGAGACCACTACAACGACAGATACATCCACAGCGATACAGGAAGTAGTCTGGGGAGAAGTTCCGGACGAAATGACCGTTGGAGAAGAGGCAAAGGCAACAATCATACATTTCCTTGGCTTAAGCGGTGTTTCCTGCACATGGACTTCTTCTGATCCGGAGATCCTGGAAGTGACAGAAACCGGTAAGGAAGGCGACTTCTGTACCTATGCGAAAATTTCTGCAAAGAAAGCGGGCAAGGTCACATTGACTGCCAACGATAACGGTCTAATATTTACCCATGAAATCACTGTAAATCCCTCTGAGGAAAAGGCGGAATGGGCAGACATCCCGAACTACATTATGGCAGGCGATGATTTCAGTGCATCGATCTCCTACACCGGCAGTAATCCCGATTTCCAGTGGACTTCTTCCGACCCGAACATTCTGGAAGTCGAGGGCAGCGGTCTGAATGCCACACTGCATGCGAAAGACGGCGGTACTGTGACGCTGACTGCAACCAATGGTTCGATCACACTTACCAAAGAGATCGAGGTTGCGACTGACATCATTACCACCTCTACCACCGAGGAAACCACCACAACGACAACCGAGTCTGTCACAACAAATTCTGACGAGACAACTACAACAGCTTCCGGCAGTGAAACCTCTACCACAACGACCTCCAGAGAATTTCCGGCAAATGTTCTGTACGGCGATGTGAACCTGGACGGCAGAGTGGATATTACCGATGCAGTTATGCTGAACAAAATTGCCGCAGGTGCAGTACAGATGGATTCTGACCAGCAGGGTCTGAATGCAGACTGTGATGCCAACGGTGAAGTGGACAGCAAGGATGCGATCGTGCTGTTGAAGTTCCTGGTATCCATGATCAACGCACTGCCTTACAGCAACTGATCGGAGGCATTGAAATGAATCGGAAAGCATTGCAGAAGCTCTCATATGGCGTATATTTGGTGACAACTGCCTGCGACGGCAAACAATACGGCTGTGTGGCAAACAGCGCCATGCAGATCACATCTGCACCGGCACAGATTGCAGTGAGCATCAACCATGACAACGCTACCCACGATCAGATCGCACAGAGCGGAAAGTTTGTGCTGTCGATTCTGGCAACCGATACCGACCCGGCATTGATCGGCGGTTTCGGTTATCGTTCCAGCCGGGATGCAGACAAATTTGCCGGTGTTCCCTGCGCAGAACATGATGGTATGCCGGTGCCGGATGCGGCAATGGCTTGGATCACCTGCCGGCTAGTAAAAATCATGACCGCCGGAACACATACCATTTTCCTTGGCGAGGTGACAGACTGCGATCTGAATCGAGCGGACGGCATTCCCATGACATATCTGTACTATCATAGTGTGGTCAAGGGTGTCAGCCCGAAGAATGCGCCGACTTATCTTGCACCGGAGGAAAAATAAGCGGATTCCTGAAAAATAAAAAAATCACTTGACATTTCAAAAAATATGTGGTATACTGTTTTCGATTGATATCGACAGTTCGTTTGCGCCATCCTGTCGTAAAACAAAACCAGGGCATCCGAAACAGTAGATCACAGGGCAGCTTTGCCCATTCTGAAATGAATTTTGGATGCAGTCGTATGGTTTGTACGGCTGCATTTTTTTATCAATAGGAGGAAAAACGATGTTTGAACTCAAGACATCCGCCAGCTTTGACAGTGCACACTTTCTGTCCGGTTATCAGGGAAAATGTTCCAACCTTCACGGACACCGCTGGAAGATCGAAGTCACAGTCGGCATGGAAAATTTGCAGGAAGAGGGCAACTGCCGCGGTATGGTATTGGATTTCGGTGATGTTAAGCATGCATTGCGGGAACTGGCAGACAGCTATGACCATGCACTGATTTATGAAGAGGGTTCGCTGCAGCGCGCAACAGTGGAGGCACTGCTTGCAGAAGGATTCCGCTTGATCCCGGTGCCGTTTCGTCCCACTGCGGAACAGTTTGCGAAGTGCTTTTATGAAAAGCTGACTGCAGACGGGCTGCCGGTGCGCCGCGTAGCCGTGTATGAAACACCGGAAAACTGTGCGGTTTATGAGGTGTGAGTCATGAATCGGTATGCAGTTGCTGAGAAATTTGTCAGCATTAACGGGGAAGGAACACATGCCGGCGAACTGGCAGTGTTTCTGCGCTTTCGCGGATGTAATCTGGACTGCGGCTTTTGTGATACGAAATGGGCAAACACCGCAGAAACGCCGGCTGTGGAGATGACAACGGAAGAACTGGTTTCTTATGTGCGGGAGACCGGCGTGCAGAATGTGACGCTGACCGGCGGAGAACCTTTGCTCCAGCCAGGAATCGGCGAACTGATTACCGCACTGGGCGCACTGGGATACCGGGTCGAGATCGAGACAAACGGCAGCGTGTCTTTGCAGCCTTTTGCTGGTTTGTCCTTCCGGCCTTGTTTTACCATGGACTACAAGCTTCCGGGAAGCGGCATGGAAGCCGCAATGCGCCCGGAGAATTTCGCGCTGCTTCGGAATCAGGATGCAGTAAAGTTCGTGGTGGGCAGTCATGCCGATCTGGAACGTGCACTGGAAGTGATTCGGCAGTATGCGCTGCCGGCAAAATGCACTGTCTTTTTCAGCCCGGTATTTGGCTCTATCGAACCGGCGGAAATCGTGGAGTTTTTAAAGCAGCATACACTGAACCAGGTACGTCTGCAATTACAGCTGCATAAATTTATTTGGGATCCGCAGAAACGCGGTGTATAGAAGGAAGGGTTATGCCAATGGATACCAAAGCCATAGAAATGCATATTCGCGGTATTCTGAAAGCCATCGGAGAAGATCCGGATCGGGAAGGGCTTCGGGAAACGCCGCAGCGTGTGGCGAGAATGTATGAGGAGATCTTTGCCGGGATTCAGTATTCCAATCATGAGATCGCGGAGATGTTCGGGAAAACATTTGAAGCGCCGGATCAAGGAAAATCCCAGGCACCTGTGGTCATGAAGGATATCAGCGTGTTCAGCTACTGTGAACATCACATGGCACTGATGTATGACATGTCTGTGAATGTGGCTTATGTGCCGCATGGCAGAGTCATCGGACTGAGCAAGATCGCCCGGATCTGCGATATGGCGTCCAAGCGGTTGCAGCTGCAGGAGCGTTTGGGACAGGATATTGCGGAAATTCTCATGGAAGCCGCCGGGACACCAGATGTGGGTGTGGTCATCACCGGTTCCCATAGCTGCATGACGGCTCGGGGCATCCGGAATGTTTCATCCCGAACAACAACCAAGACATTCTGCGGCGCGTTTCAAACGGATCGCGCTTTGCAGGAACTACTCTAGGAGGATAGAAAATGAAAGCATTGGTTCTTTTCAGCGGCGGTGTGGACAGTACCACCTGTCTCGGAATCGCTGTCGATAAATACGGCGCAGACCAGGTTCTGGCGCTGTCGGTTTCCTATGGACAGAAGCACCAGAAAGAGGTAGAAGCTGCCGGAAAAATTGCGGCGCACTATGGCGTGAGATGGCAGCAGCTAGACCTGGCTGTGATCTTCGCAGATTCCAACTGCTCGCTTCTGAACAATTCGACCCAGGAAATTCCGAAGGAGACTTATGCGGAGCAGCTGCAGGAGACAAACGGAAGTCCTGTTTCTACTTATGTGCCGTTCCGAAATGGTCTGTTTCTGTCCGCGGCAGCAAGCATTGCGCTGTCCAATGGCTGTGAAGTCATTTACTACGGTGCACACAGCGATGATGCTGCCGGAAATGCCTATCCGGATTGCAGTACTGCGTTCAATGATGCCATCAGCCAGGCAATCTATCTGGGCAGCGGCAATCAGCTGCACATCGAAGCGCCTTTTGTCACCTGGACGAAGGCGGATGTAGTGAAAAAAGGACTGGAACTAGGCGTGCCGTATGAACTGACCTGGAGCTGCTATGAGGGCGGTGACAAGCCTTGCGGCGTCTGCGGTACTTGCCGCGACCGTGCAGCAGCTTTTGCAGCAAACGGCATCGAAGACCCGGCACTGAGGAGGTAACAGAAATGGCAGGAAGAAGCAAAGAAGAAACCGGAGATATCACGCTGCTGGGCAATCAGAACACCAAGTATGCCAGCGATTATGCGCCGGAAGTGTTGGAAACATTCCCGAACAAGCATCCGGGACGGGATTATTTTGTCAAGTTCAATTGCCCGGAATTTACGAGCCTTTGTCCGATCACAGGACAGCCGGATTTTGCAACACTTTACATCTCTTATGTGCCGCGTGAAATTATGGTAGAGAGCAAGTCGTTGAAGCTGTATCTGTTCAGCTTCCGCAATCATGGTGATTTCCACGAGGACTGTGTAAACATCATCATGAATGACTTGATTAAGCTGATGGAGCCGGCATACATCGAGGTTTGGGGCAAGTTCCTGCCTCGCGGCGGCATTTCCATTGACCCGTACTGCAACTACGGCAGACCGGGAACAAAGTGGGAGCAGGTGGCATGGGACAGACTGACCCATCATGATATGTTCCCGGAAAAAGTTGACAACCGATAATTGAAGTATCGAATCATTATAAGAACAATGGCGTTCGGAGTTACAGGATCTTTCTGTCCTGTGGATCGGAACGCTTTTTTTCTGTGTCATGCTATTACGATAAAAAGTTTTTTTGGGATTATGCACAATTTTTCTTGCAATTCATACGAAAGTATGATATAATAAAAGTGTTTTTTTCTGACAATGTCGGAATATGCAGAAATGTGGCGCAGCTTGCCGGCGTTTTCCATTCGGCAGTATACTCCTGTTTTTGCAGAAAAATAATAAAGGAAGTGAACACAAATGGAAACGATGACGAATATCATCAAAAACATTGACGCATGGGTATGGGGACTTCCGCTGATCCTCCTGATCTTCTTGTGCGGCATCTGGCTCACCATTCGTGTCCGTGGATTGCAGGTGCGCCGCCTTGGCACTGCTCTGAAATTCATGGTAAAGAATGAAGAAGAGGGCGAGGGTGAAGTTACCAGCTTTGGCGCACTTTGTACCGCGTTGTCTGCAACGATCGGTACCGGTAATATCGTCGGCGTTGCAACAGCAATTGCAGCCGGCGGCCCCGGCGCACTGTTCTGGATGGAAATTGCAGCGCTGTTCGGTATGGCAACCAAGTATGCCGAGGGATTTCTCGCAATCAAATACCGTACAGTAGATAAAGAGGGGCACTATCTGGGCGGCCCGTTTTATTATATTGAAAATGGTATGGGCTCTCGCTGGAAGTGGCTGGCGAAGCTGTTTGCGCTGTTTGGCGTATTGGCTGGTCTGCTGGGTATCGGTACGATCACCCAGATCAACGGCATTACTTCTGCGGCAAACAATTTCTTTGATGCCAAGAGCGAGCATATCGCATTTACGCTGTTTGGAACAAGTTATACCTGGACAACGGTTATCATGGGTCTGATCATCACAGTTTGTGTTGCACTGGTTGTCATCGGCGGTCTGAAGCGTATCTCTCAGATCTCTCAGATAGTTGTACCGTTTATGGCTGTGGCATATGTGCTCTTCTGTCTGATTATGATGGCTTGCAATGTGACTGCAATCCCTCATGCCGTTGTAGAGATCGTAAAGAGTGCATTTGGTATGGACGCCGTTGCCGGCGGTGCACTGGGGGCAATGATCGTTGCAATGCAGAAAGGCGTTGCAAGAGGTATCTTCTCCAACGAAGCTGGTTTGGGTTCTGCGCCGATCGCTGCAGCCGCAGCCCGTACCAAGGAACCGGTTCGCCAGGGTCTGGTAACCATGACTGGTACTTTCATTGACACCATTGTAATTTGCACTATGACCGGTCTTTCGATTGTGATTTCCGGCGCATGGCAGAACCCGGATCTCCAGGGCGTACAGATCACAGACGCTGCATTCCAGCATGGTCTGCCGTTTCCGGCACAGGTTTCTTCCTGCATCCTGATGCTCTGCCTGATTTTCTTTGCATTTACTACCATCCTGGGCTGGAGTTATTATTCCGAGCGCTGTCTGACCTATCTGCGCGGTAAGGCAAGCCATACATTGACACTGGCATATCGCTGGCTGTATATCGTGGCAGTATTTATCGGGCCGTACCTGACCGTAGAAGCTGTATGGGATACTGCGGATGTATTCAACGGTCTGATGGCATTCCCGAACGTCATTGCCCTGATTGCCCTGTCTGGCGTTGTGGCAATGGATACCAAGCAGTATTTTGCTGAAAAGCGGCATCAGCTGCGGTAACTGCTCAAAACAGAAATCACTTACAGGACAGGGGAGCATTCCTATGTCCTGTTTTTTATGAAAATTCGGTGGAAACACTGGACATTTTCCGCGGAATATGTTATAATAACGAAAGCTGATTTTCAAAAGAGGGCAGGTGTGTTTTACAAAAGTGGTAAAACGATTTGTAAGATTATATCGATGGGTGCTTTTGTGTATGGCAGTTTGCATTGCAGTGTTGGCAATTGCTGCCGGTTATACGGTTGGCGTGGTCAGTCAGAATGCTGTGATCGCACAGATCGATGTGAATATTGGTTCGGTAGAGGCTTATTTGGAGAAAAACCAAAATGCCACAGAATTGCTGACGGAAGAGTTTAAAGAGGACTATTCCGCAAAAACCAGAACCATTGCAATGCTTCTGGAACAGGACAGTACATTTATTACAGATGACCGCACGCTGGAAGAACTGCGCGTAACTGTCAATGCGGATATGCTCAGTGTTGCAGATGCAGACGGCAATGTGGTTGCCAGCACAGACCCTTCTGGTGCGGGAAGCTCTATTCGGGACGAATTTCGTTCTCATTTGCAGGATGATGTCTACACAGACGTGCTGTTTTTGCTGGATTCCGATACTCCGACAATTGTCGCCGCATCTTCGCTGGACGGCGGTCATGGCATGGTGCAGATCACATTTTCTGCGGATTCTGCAGTTTCATTGCTGAAAGATGCAGACTGGGCAAATATCGCTGCGGATATGCCGCTGTATTCTTCCGGTACAACGGCGATTCTGGAAGCGGATACCATGAAATACATCAGCTGCACCGACAGTAGTTTGATTGGAACAGATGCAACATACAGCGCCGAGGATATGAAGCGCAACAAAGGCAATTTCGATCATAAGAATGCTGACGGTAAAACCGAAATGGTGCACTATCAGACTAGTGGAGACTATGTGATCCTGGCAACTGTGCCCTATTCGGATATTTATCATATGCGAAACGTAGTGGTCGGTTGGGTGATCGGCGGCGGTGTAGGCTTGCTGTTCGTCACTTGTTTGGCGTTGCGGATGCAGCTTCTGCGGCAGGATCTGAAAGTGGCAAAAAAATAATCAAAATGTTTTTCATTGGTCACCTCTGTGGACAGGGGTGGCTTTTGTTTTTGGCAGAGCGAGGAGTAGAAAGGAAAAATTCACATGAACATATATGAAGTGCAGGAAAGAAACGAAGCACTGCTGGCATCTCTTTTGGAAGTATGGGAGCGCTCGGTACGGGCAACGCATACCTTTCTCTCTGAGGATGAGATCAGCCAGATCAAGGATTATGTCCCTATGGCGATCCATGCCGTGCAGTATTTGTTGATTGCTGAAACAGCGGCGGGGAGGCCGATTGCCTTTATGGGTATCACGGAAAATCGTCTGGAAATGCTGTTCCTTTTGCCGGAAGCACGGGGACAGGGACTAGGCAAGCGGCTGCTGCAAGACGGCATGGAACACTATGGTGTAGAAGAAGTTACTGTCAATGAACAGAATCCGCAGGCGGTTGGCTTTTATCGCCACCTTGGATTTGAAACATATCGTCGGACAGAACATGATGAAGAAGGGAATCCTTATCCGCTTTTGTATATGAAATGGAAGCCGGGCAAATAAAATTTTGTCAGAAAGTGTTGTGATAACATACAATATGTATTGACAAACAAGGAAAAATGATGTATAATATGCTTGTACTCCAAAAACGGTAGTACCAATTAAATTTTATCGTGAGGTGCATGCATTATGGCAAATCGTATTGTATTAAACAACATTTCTTATCACGGCAAAGGTGCAATTCAGGAGATTGTCAGCGAAGTGAAAAACAATGGCTATCAGCACTTGTTTATTGCGACAGATCCGGATTTGCTGAAATTTGGCGTGACAGCAAAAGTAACGGATATTCTGGACAAGGCAGGAATCGCTTATACCATATACTCTAAGATCAAGCCCAATCCCACCATTCAGAACGTGCAGGAAGGCGTTGAGGCTTTCAAGGCATGTGGCGCGGATGCAATCGTTGCCATTGGCGGCGGCTCTTCGATGGATACTGCCAAGGCGATCGGTATCATCATTACCAATCCGGAGTTTGCGGATGTACGCTCTCTGGAGGGCGTTGCGCCGACAAAGAACCATGCCGTTCCTACGATCGCTGTTCCTACCACCGCCGGAACTGCTGCGGAAGTCACCATTAACTATGTTATCACAGATATAGAGAAACAGCGCAAATTTGTCTGCGTGGATACCAATGACATTCCGGCAGTCGCTATTGTTGACCCGGATATGATGTCCTCCATGCCAAAGGGACTGACAGCCGCAACCGGTATGGATGCGCTGACCCATGCAATTGAAGGTTATACCACAAAGGCAGCATGGGAGATTCCGGATATGTTCCATATTGAGGCGATTCGTCTGATTTCAGAGAATCTCCGGGACGCAGTGGAAAATAAGCCCAGCGGCAGAGAGGGCATGGCACTGGCACAGTACATTGCCGGCATGGGCTTCTCTAACGTAGGTTTGGGCATTGACCACTCCATGGCGCATACTCTGAGCGCACATTACGATACACCCCATGGTGTTGCTTGTGCAATGCTGCTTCCCATTTCCATGGAATTCAACCGGGATTACACGGGTGACCGCTATCGTGCGATTGCAAAAGCAATGGGCGTAACAGGGACGGAAACGATGTCTCAGGAGGAGTATCGTGACGCAGCCATTGCCGCAGTGCGAAAGCTTTCCAAGGATGTGGGCATTCCGGAGAAAAACGAACGCATTAAGGAAGAAGATCTGGAACAGCTGGCAAAGGATGCTCTGGCAGATGCCTGCTATCCGGGCAATCCCAGAGAAGCGACATTGGAACAGGTCATTGAAATGTTCCGGATGCTGATGGTGTAAAGGATACCTCAGCACAAACTTTGTGCGGTATTGCCTAAAAAATCTCAGTTCCGATTTTTACAATTTTTTTGATTGCAATTGTGATAAGATAATACTCGAACAAAGGAGTTCAGATGAATCAGACATCTGAACTCCTTTTTTATTTTGCATATTTTCAGGAAACACCGCGCACACAGACGTGCGCCGGGCGTTCCGAAGGAGGTATTTCAGATGAGCTATCCAGAAGTTGATTTTTTGTATCTGAATGAAGAAGATATGGTGGCTGCCGGTGTCAAGGACATGGCAGGATGTATTGATGCCATGGAAGAAATGTTCAAGCTGATGAAGGTAGGCGACTATCGGATGGGCGGCGCGAACGGCAATTCTCATGGATGTATGGTCATGTTTCCGCCGTCCTCGCCCTTCCCGGAAATGCCGGTAGACGGCCCGGACAGACGCTTTATGGCAATGCCGGCGTATCTGGGCGGTGTGTTCGATATGGCGGGCATGAAGTGGTATGGCTCTAACTGCGCCAATAAAGAAAAAGGCTTGCCCCGTTCCATTCTGATGCTGACGCTGAACGACAAGGACACCGGCGCACCGGTTGCATATATGTCTGCCAACATTCTTTCCGCTTACCGTACCGGTGCTGTTCCGGGTGTGGGATACAAGCACTTGTCAAAACCGGATTCTAAGGTGGCAGCCATTATCGGCCCGGGTGTGATGAGTAAGACTGCACTTGCGGCAATTATGGCAGTTCGCCCCGGTATCGAGACCATTAAGGTCAAGGGCAGAGGAAAGGCATCTCTGGAAAAATTCATTGCCCATGTCAGGGAAGCATATCCGCAGGTAAATGTGTATGCAGTAGATACCATGGAAGAGGCAGTACGGGATGCCGACATTGTTTCAGCAAGCACCTCGACACCGACCGGAGACCCCAGCCAATATCCGTACATCAAAGAAGAATGGATCAAGCCGGGTGCACTCATCAGCTCGACAGCGGCGCTCCGGTTCGATGACGACTTTATCATCCATCGCGCAAGAACGGTAACAGATAACATCAAGCTGTATGAGGCGTGGGAAGAGGAAATGAAGCCCAACGCTTACAACACAGTTCCGATCCCGGCAGTTCATGTAATGGATCTCATTGCTGAGGGAAAAATGAAACCGGAGCAGGTGGATGATCTGGGTGACATCCTGATGGACAACATTCCGCTGCATCGGAAAGATGATGAGATCATCGTGTATTCCATCGGCGGTATGCCGGTAGAAGATGTGGCCTGGGGCACGATGGTTTACCGCAATGCACTGAAAAAGGGCATCGGTACAAAGCTGAAACTTTGGGATGTACCGCAGATGGTATAAAAGAGACAGGAGGAGCAGACATGAGAATACAGGAACATCCGATTCTGGGAACATACGAAAAGGGACAATTGGTTTCCTTTACTTTTGATGGAAAGACCTTGCAGGGATATGCCGGCGAGCCCATCGCCATGGCACTGAAAAATGCTGGCGTCATGGTTCACCGCTATACCCGAAAAGAACATAAACCGAGAGGAATCTTCTGCGCCATCGGCCGCTGTACCGACTGCGTGATGGTGGTCAATGGGCAGCCCAATGTGCGGACATGTATTACGCCTTTGGAAGAAGGCATGGAGATTCGGACACAGTATGGTGTGACAGCAGAACAGCCGGGAGGTGCAGAAAAATGATGAAGCGTTATGATATGATCGTAGTCGGCGCAGGCCCGGCAGGCTTGTCTGCTGCTATTGAAGCAGCAAAAAAGGGCATGCACGTTGTAGTATACGACGAAAATGCAAAACCCGGCGGACAGCTGTTCAAGCAGATCCACAAGTTCTTTGGCTCGAAGGAACATAAGGCGAAGATCCGCGGATTCCATATCGGAGAAGAGCTTCTGGCAGAGGCTGCTTCTCTGGGTGTTGAAGTGGTTCTGAACGCCATCGTGATCGGTATTTTCCCGGAGAAGGAAGTTACTGTAAAAGTAGAGGATCATGTGATCCACGTCAAAGGTGATACCATTCTGATCGCCACCGGCGCCAGTGAGAACATGGTCACATTCCCAGGCTGGACGCTGCCGGGTGTTATTGGTGCAGGCGCTGCGCAGACGATGATGAATCTGCACGGCACATTACCGGGCAAGCGTGTGCTGATGCTGGGTTCTGGTAATGTAGGTCTGGTTGTCAGCTTTCAGCTGATGCAGGCAGGCTGCGAAGTGGTTGCTGTAGCAGACGCAGCGCCCCGCGTAGGCGGTTATGGTGTCCATGCCGCAAAGGTTGCCAGATGTGGCGTTCCGTTTTATCTGTCACATACCATCATTTCCGCAGACGGCAAAGATTGCGTCACTGGTGTGACCATCGGAGAGGTGGATAAGAACTGGCAGATCATTCCGGGAACGGAAAAACACTTTGATGTGGATACCATTTGCCTGGCAGTTGGTCTGTCTCCCATGTCAAAGCTCTGTGATATGGCTGAATGTGCCATGGAGGATAATCCGGCGAAAGCAGGCTTTGTTCCGACGGTCAACGCATACGGTGAAACTTCTGTTCCTGGCATCTATGCTGCCGGAGATGTTTCCGGTATTGAAGAAGCGTCCAGTGCTATGATTGAGGGACGTATCGCCGGCATTGCAGCCGCAGCACGACTGGGATTCATTTCTGAGGAAACCTGTAAGGAAGAGGCGGCGAAACAGGAAGCAGCATTGGCAGGTTTGCGGCAGGGAATGTTTGCGCCGGGTATGCGCGGCAAGCAGATCACCGAAACCGAAGAGGGTGTAGCAATTTCGCAGAACTTGCTGCAGCACGGCTTTGTGGCAGAAGATGAGATCGAGAGATTTCCCGGTGTAACGCACAGCTCCGGTTTGCATCCGGTTATTGAGTGTACGCAGAACATTCCGTGTAATCCGTGTCAGGATGCCTGCCCGAAGCATTGTATTCGCATCGGCAGCAATATCACAGCACTGCCGTCCATTGATCCGGAGAAAAAGTGTACCGGCTGCGGCATGTGCGTGGCATCTTGTTCCGGTCAGGCAATTTTCCTGGTAAACGAGGACTGCGGTGACGGCACGGCGGAGGTCACACTGCCGTATGAGTTCCTGCCCCTGCCGAAAAAAGGCGACAAGGGCGTGGCGCTGAATCGAAAAGGCGACAAGGTATGTGCTGCAGAAGTGGTCAATGTGCGGAGTGCAAAGGCGTTTGACCATACGAATCTGCTTACAATGAAAGTGCCGAAGGAATATGCCATGAAAGCAAGATTTTTTCGGGAGGAGGAGACAGCATGAATGACAGAAACCGGGAACTGAAACCGTTCGTTCCGCAGCCGGATGATGATATGATCGTTTGCCGCTGCGAAGAAATTACAAAGGGTGAAATTCGACGTGCTGTACATGACGGCATGTTTACATTAACAGAGATCCGGCGCTATTTGCGAACCGGCATGGGACTTTGCCAGGGACAGACTTGTACCAAACTGGTGAAGGGGATTGTTGCACGGGAACTGGGCGTGCGTCCCAACGAGCTTGGCCCTGCTACCGGCAGAGCACCCATGCGTCCCATCGAAATGAAAGTACTGGCAAGAGACAAGGAGGAGACAAAATGAATGCAGAAGTCATTATCGTTGGCGGCGGCATCATCGGATGCGCTGCGGCATATAACCTTGCAAAAAATGGTGTCTCCGTCCTGGTGCTGGAGGGCAGCGAAAATATCGGCAACGGTGGCTCTACCAGAAACGGCGGCGGTGTTCGTCAGTCCGGCCGTGACCCCAGAGAATTGCCTCTGGTGATGTACTCTATCCAGCACATCTGGCCGCAGCTGTCCGACATGCTGGATACCAATGTGGAATATTACCAGGAGGGCAATCTTCGTCTGGGCAGCACGCCGCAGCATCAGAAGATCCTGGAGGGACTGGCAGACCGTGCCGCAGCCTGCGGTGTAGATGTGCGCATGATCTCCGGCGACGAAGCAAGACGTATCAACCCTTATCTTTCTGATGCTGTGACCTGCGCAAGCTGGTGTCCCACAGACGGCCATGCCAATCCGCTGATGGCAACCATGGGTTACTATAAGATGGCACGCCGTCTGGGTGCACATTTCATCTCCGGCGAAAAGGTCGTGGAACTGCGGAAAATCAAGGGCGCTGCACGTCAGGTCGTGACTGAATCCGGCAATGTGTATGAGGGCGATAAGATCATCCTGGCGGCAGGCTATGAGAGCCGTTTCATTGCATCAACAGTAGGCATTGATGTTCCCATGCAGCCGGTGCTGCTGGAAACGCTGGTCACAGAGGCAGTCGCACCAATGTTCTGGCAGATGTTAGGCACTGCGGCAGCCGATTTCTATGGCCATCAGACCGAACATGGTTCGTTTGTCTTTGGCTTAAACTCCGGCTTAGAGCCTTATGCAAAGCCGGGTAAGCCGTTGTCCTCCAGTATTGCAGCTTCGGCGGCCTGCCGCGGCATTATGCACTATTTCCCGGATCTGGCAAACATTAAGGTTGTTCGCAGCTGGGCAGGCTGGATGGATTCCTGTGCAGATCATGTACCAGTAATCAGCACGGTAGACGAAGTGCCGGGTTTGATTCTGGCATGCGGCTTTACCGGACACGGCTTTGGTATTTCGCCGGCTGTTGGCTTGGTTTTGTCACAGCTGGCAATGGAGCAGGAGACAGCAGTAGACCTGTCCGCACTGCGGTATGACCGTTTTCAATAAGCAGCAATAGGCGGACACAAAACGGCTTGCTGCCTGTGTTCCGATTTATACAATTTTTTGAGATGCACATTTGCTATAATAAAAACAGAAAGACAAAGATGTCGAGTTTCATGAGAAATTCGGCATCATTTCTTTTTTTGGAATACTTGCAGATTATGGGAGGAATTATTATGAAATTATCCAGAGTAGAGATCATTACCGGCATTTCCAAAATTGAACCGCTGAAAAAGGCACTGGGGAAGTTCCACATTACCGGCATGACAGTTTATCAGGTTTTGGGCTGCGGCGTACAGCATGGCACGCAGGAATTTGAGGTGGAGGAGAAAAATAAGGAGATCAGTCTTCTGCCGAAAGAAGTTGTCATGATCGTGCTCCCCACAGAGGAACTGGATGGCTTGTTGGAATTTGTCAAGAAGGAATTGTACACCGGTCACATCGGTGACGGCAAGATCTTTGTTTCAGATGTGACGAATGTTGTTCGGGTGCGCACCGGAGAAGAGGGCATTGACGCACTGCTGTACGGCGAAAAATAAAATTGCTGCCCCTTGTAATTTGACTGAATTGGAAAAGAGTTGAGAATGATGCAAGAGAAAAAATTAGGCTTACCCAGTATTGTGGCGACTGGTGTCGGATTGATTATCGCTACCAGCTGTCTGCTTTCCATTGGGCAAGGCTCTTCAACCATAGGCTTGCCCTTTATCATTACGATGGCGATCGCCTGTGCCTTTAACATTTTGACCGCATTTTCTATCTGTGAGTTGAATGCACTGATGCCAAACCTGACGGGCGGTATGGCGCAGTATACATTGGCATGTTTCGGGCCGTTTGTATCCATTGTCATTACGGTGGGCGGCTATCTGACATGTCAGACCATTATGGGCAGCTCGGAAGCTGCCATGTTCGGCAATACCCTGAGCAGTGTGTTTACCAGTGTTCCCATTCCGGGCTCTGTGTATTCCATTGTACTGATTCTGATCCTGCTGGGTCTGAACTTGTTCGGCGTGGATATGTTCGCCAAGGTGCAGAATATTGTAGCCTATGGATTGATCGGTTCGCTGCTGTTTCTGGGTATCATGGGCACATTGAAGCTCGGCACTGGTCAGGTCGTGGAACAGCCGGCAGTGCTTTCCTCGAAACCTAGTGATGTGTTCTCCCTGTTGGGACTGGCTTTCTTCCTGTTTATCGGTGTCGAATTTATTGTTCCGATTTCTACCCAGGTAAAAAATCCGCGGAAAAAAGTACCGCTGGGCATGGTAATCAGTCTGGTTGCGATCCTGGTAATGCAGATTTTCGTAGTCATTGGATTCAGTCATTATACGCCGTGGGATGAACTGAGTGCAAGCACTGTACCGCACATTTTGTATGGTTCTCTGCTGTATGGCAAGGTGGGAACTATATGGATGACGGTCATTTCACTGTTGGCAGTTGTCAGCACGCTGAACACAGCGATGTTTTCTATCGCGCAGATCTGTTCCGGCATGGCGAAGATCCAGCTGCTTCCGGCGGTGTTCATGCGTAAGAATAAGCGCGGCACACCGTATGTGGGATTGCTTCTGGTTGCTGCGGCAATGGTGATTATCAACATTACCGGTCTTTCCACCAGCGATCAGCTGACATTCCTGATTTTGACAGGCTGTACCTTCTGGATCTTCTCCTACATCATCCTGCACTTTGATGTACTGATTTTGCGGAAGCGTCTGCCGAAAGCACCGCGTACCTTTAAACTGCCGCTTGGCCCTGTGATCCCGATCATTGGAATCATCGGCAATGCCTTTATGATTTACAACATTGACTCCAGTTGGGAAGTCAAGAAGCGGATCTACTTGATTTTCGTGATTACGGTGGCGATCTTGTCTGTCTATGCGGTTATCTGGATCAAGTGTGTTATGAAGCGCCCCATGTTCAAACCATACCAGATCAAAGAAGTCATGGCGATGGAATCCGATCTCTATCAGATCAATCATAACCCCGAAGTGGCAAAAAAACTGCATTTGGATGCAAAGCCGGAGGTGCAGAGTGTTCCTGCGGATGTCAATATGGGCACGCGTCCGGAATAATGATCCCCCGAAAATGATGCAATAGAACTGAAAAGACTGCTGTACAGAAATTTTTCCTGCATAGCAGTCTTTTTTTGCAAAATCCACTTGAAATTACAGGCTTGTTGTACTATAATAAAATAGATAATCATTGAGCAGGAGATATAGATTGCCATGGAACAACAGATCTATATGACACCGAAGCAACCGTTTTTTGTGACTTCGTCCAAGTCCTATATGAAGTTGATTCTCAATCGATTTGGAATCGTCCATTTTTACCAATGCTTTACAGGAACAGAGCCGCGTTATGCCGTACCGGATGGCTGTGTGGATATGGTGTTTTGCTGCGATCCGAAGCATCCTTTTGCGGAGATTTGCGGAACAGTTCTTTCTCCCCAGGCAGTGCTGCTGAATTCCAATACTTGTTATTTTGGCGTTCGATTTCTGCCGGGATATAATCCGGTGTTGGGCAGCGCAGAGATCATGTCACAGCTGATCGACCACCGCATGCCTTTGGATGAACTGATTCAGGATCAGCAGATGATGGAGGGAATTTGCGGAACGACGAACTTTCGGCAGCAAATACGCGCGTTTATGCGCTCTTATATGAACATTTATCGGCGTGTCTGTCCCATGGAGCACAGCAATTTGTTGGTGCTCCACTCCTCGAATCTGCTGATTCGCTCGGCCGGGAGTATTTCAGTGGAACAGCTGGCAGAAGAGACAGGGTATACCTCACGGTATATCGATAAGTGTTTTCGCAGCGAGACAGGGCTCAGTCCGAAGCAGCTTGCAAAAATCATGCGGTTTCAAGCGGCAGTTTCTGCGCTCAACCAAAATCAGCATGTTGGACGCTCTTTGACAGATATCGCCGTAGATCTCGGTTATTTTGATCAGTCGCACTTTGTTCACGATTTTAAGAACTATACCGGTCTGACCCCGAAAAAATATCAGATATTATTGCGCAATGATGATTTTGAAGAAAAACTGCGCATTGTACAGTGAGTACAAATAAACAGCACCGCACAAGCCGGAAAACGGGCTTATGCGGTGCTGTTTATTTTTCAGGATTTGTTTGCTCACAGGCGCTGTCGATGTATGCTTCGTGTCGAATGGCCTCTTCCGGTTGATAGAGAATGACGTTTACTTCAAACCAATCCTGCTTTGGAACGATCCGGATCTTTCCGTGATAGCGCTGCACAATATCGGCAGCGCTTTTCAGTCCCAACCCGTGGTTGACTTTATCTGCTTTTCGGGTCGAACCTTTCACGGGCAGCTTGCTGTCAAACCGGTTTCCGATGCAGAGCTGCAGAGAACCTAGCTTTTCTTTCATTACAAGGTTGATCCGCCGCTTGTTTTTGGGGAATACTTTCGCAGTTGCTTCGATGGCATTATCCAATAAATTGCCCAACAGAACATTCAGGTCGAAAGCAGAATAGGGCAGATGCTTTGGCAGTTGGATACAGATATCCATGGAAACGCCCTGTTCCCGAAGCGGTGCGAGCTTGTAATTCAAAATGCTGTTGATGGCTTCGTGCTGCGTATAGATCATGCTTTGTGCCTGATTTAGACTTGCTTCCGCATCGCTGATATAGCTGTATAGTCCATCCATATCGTGAATTTCCAGATAGTGTTGAATCTGAAATAAGTGATTTTTCATGTCGTGCCGTAGAAAACGCAGACGCATCTGTGACTGCTGCATAACCTCCAATTCAGAACGGTAGGCACGATTTTGCTGTTCGATCAGCTGTGCATTGTGTCGTTCCCGCATCAGGTGGATCAAGCGATCATAGAGAGAAAAGATGCTGACATTGATGAGAAGCAGCACCACAGCTGCGACCAGAGAACGCCAGGAAAGCTTTCGGGCGATATAGTGCGCCAGAAAAATGCTTCCGAGAGGAATCAAGATCGCTGTGAACACATAGAATGCATGCAGCCGCGGAACGGTATCGTTTTTATATAGCCGAAAATGCACCATCATGCGCGCGATCATTAAGAGAAGCAGTGCAGAGGCAAATCCACTGGTGAAAAATAGGGTATATTCACACCAGATGGAGAATGTCATGCAGAGAACATCCGCCGCCATACCCAGCAGATAAATAGAGATGATGCCGATCATGCGGTGCTGCCAGGAAGTGCGGTACAGCAGGGTAATGCAAAAAAATGGGATCAGGTTGCTGAAAAGGTTGACGATCGTATTGGAAAACAGAAAGTATGCAGCACTGTTGATGAGATAATATCCCACATAACAGAGGATCTCTGCCACCTTTCGCTGCGGATATTTTTGAAAGAACATTTGCGAACACTCATAAACCGCATAGATATGAAACAGGTTCGCAATCAGGTAAATGATTTGTTCCATAGCGCATCAACTCTGCATCAGCCACTTTTCTACAAGCGGCTGATATGCCCGGCTGATCGGAAGCTCCTCGTGCGCATCACCCTGCAAATAGACAGTATTCGAGGAAACATGGTCGATATAATCCGGATTGACGACATAAGATTTATGAATGGGAATAAAAGAATCAAAGCACTGCTCTTTCTGCACTTCTGACAGCTTCCCGTAAAATCCAATACGGTTGTCCACTAGCTGTAGATAGACCTTTCGTCCGCAGCTGTTGAGATAACGGATGTGGGAGACTTGTACATGAATCTGCGCCTTTTGATAAGTACATTCAAAGACGCGCCGGGAGATGTCACGATAGTACAGCATGTCATCTAATGCGCGCTGTATTTTAGAAAAAGTTACAGGCTTTTGCACAAATGCCGCCGGACGAACCGGGATGGTGTTGATGGCATAACAGTCGTGCGATGTCACATAGATGATGTCAAAGTTGGTGTGCCCAAGCCGCTTTCGCAGATGCGCGCCCAGGGTGATGCCGTTGGAGCAGTTTTCACGGGTGGGGAGCAATGTGTTGGTCGGTGCAACAGGGCGTGCCCCACCGGAGAAGTCAATATCCAGAAACACCAGATCATAGCGTTTTTTTCTTAGGTCTGTGGTATAAAGCGTATCACAGTCATTATAGATATCCGGCGGATCGATATCCAGATCTTTCTGTGCGCTGTATTTCAAAAGACAGTTTCGGATTTTTTCACACACATACATTTCATCGTCCGCAATCGCCACTTTCATAGGAACCATTTTTTCTCCTCCCTGTTTCACCGCTCTAAAAATGGAAAGCCTGCTGCTGCTCGGGGATATTGCAGCTTTCATTATCAAGCAAATCTTTAAGTGCCTGCAAAACGCAATTTCTATTTCGTGGGAGTTATTCGATATAATGTCATGAAATCAAATTTTGCAAGAAATAATCAAACTACATCAAATTCACTATAATTAAATTATAACATAGCATATTGAGAAAATCAATAGATATCCATAATTTTTTCTGAATGCTTTCGACGTAATTCGACAATATTCGACAAAAACGCATAAAATAAAATTCAAATTATAACATAACTTACAATTCGTGTCAATTTAAAAAGATACGTCAACTTACTGGAAAATCAGAAATAGTTGACAGTTCCGCAGTTGACATTGACATCCAGATATGCTATACTGGTTCGAGTTTATAAAATAATACCGGATGGCTTTTCCGCATGGTTGACGATGGACAGTTTCCGGAGAAACAGGATGTTATTTAAGGGAGTGCATGAGCATGTTAGAGCGCTTTTTGAAGCGATTCATTCCAGATTATGAGAATACCGCAGATCCGTCAGTGCGCAAGGCATATGGAACGTGCAGCAGTGTGGTGGGAATCTGTTGCAATGTGATCTTATTTCTGTTGAAGTATATTATGGGGACACTGTCTCATTCGATTGCCATCGTTTCAGATGCGTTCAACAATCTGTCTGATTGTGCCAGCTGTCTGATTACGATGTTCGGGTATAAGCTCGCGGCAAAGCCGGCGGACAAAGGACATCCGTTCGGGCACGGAAGAATGGAATATCTGACCTCTCTGGTAATTGCTGTGATGATCGCACTGATGGGGTTTGAATTGCTGCGGAACTCGGCAGAAAAGATCATACATCCGGACACAGTGCAGTTTCGTTGGCTGACGCTGGGTGCATTGGTGCTTTCTATTGCCGTTAAACTGTGGATGGCGTGGTTTCATACGAAGCTAGGGAAAAAGATTCGTTCTTCGGTAATGATCGCCACTGCCAAAGACAGCCGGAGTGATGTGGCGGCGACAACAGCGACTATTGCGGCGCTGCTGCTCTCACTGGTGACAGATCTGCCGGTGGATGGGCTTATGGGTGCAGCGGTGTCCCTGTTTATTTTAAAAACGGCATTGGACATTATCCGCGACACAGTGGGAGATCTGCTGGGTCGTCCGGCGGATGCAGAAACCGTGCAGCAGTTGAAAGAGTTGGTGCTGTCTCACAAGAAGATCGAGGGCATCCACGATCTGATCCTGCACAACTACGGCCCCGGACGAACCATAGGAAGCTGTCATGTAGAGGTGCGCAGTGATTCTGATTTTGTAGAAGTGCACGAGGTGGTGGATACCATCGAGCGCGAAATTGAAGAAAAACTGAAAATCTTGATGACCATCCACATGGATCCGATTGAACTGGATAACGAAATGGTAAATCATTATCGGGAAATGGCAGAACAGGTGATTTCGGGACTGCATCAGGAATTGAGCCTGCATGATTTTCGACTTGTTTCAGGGGAAAATTCCAATCGGCTGATTTTTGATCTGGTAGTGCCGTTTGACTGTACTTATACCGACGAAGACCTTTTGGAGATGATCTCCGGTGAACTGAACCGAATGGATCATACCTGTTATGTGAGCATCACATTTGACCGGGATTTTACAGAAGAATAAGAACGGAAACAGCCCTGTATCCAATAGAGATACAGGGCTGTTTGTACGTCTGGCTCATTCAGAACGTGTTTATAGAAACATTTTATGAAAACAGGTAGTTATTTTGCAGTTTTACGGATTTGATCGACAAACCGCAGAAATTGCGCTTTTCCGGTCTCGGTGCGCTTGAATACACCGGCATCCAACAAAACCTGCTCAAAAACAGCGCCGATCTCTTGTTGGATGATCGCTTCCGCATTTTCTGTATTGGCTTCCGGATGCCGTGCTTTGACATCCTGCATCCATGCAATATGACTCGCAAGAGATTCTGTGCCGCTGAGATCCATATCGCTGTAAAGTGCCTTTGCCAGAATCGGCAATTCTGAAGCCAGGCGGGCCGGCAAAACTGCCAAACCCATGACTTCGATCAGACCGATGTTTTCTTTTTTGATATGGTGCAGCGACGGATTCGGATGGAACAATCCCAGCGGACGTTCCGGTGTGGTACGGTTGTTACGCAGCACCAGATCGCATTCATATGCTCTGCCGCGCATCCGAGCAATGGGAGTGATGGTATTGTGCGGTGTTCCGTCTGTTTCGGCGTATACTGCGGCTTCCGGATCGCTGTACTTTCGCCATTCTGTCAACACATGGTCACAGGCGGCGGCCAGCGCAGCACGGTTTTCGCTTTGCAGGCGGATCACAGACATAGGCCACTTGACAATGCCGGCCTGGACTTCCGGCTGATTTGGCAGCAGGAATGGTGTCTCAATGGGTGCTTTTGCCATAGCGAAAGTATAGTGACCGCCCTGGAAATGCTCATGGCTCAGAATCGAACCGCCGACAATGGGCAGATCGGCGTTAGAGCCGATGAAATAGTGGGGGAACATGTCCAGGATATCGAACAGCTTTTCAAAAACTGTCGCATCAATTACCATAGGAACATGCTTTTGATTGAACACAATGCAGTGCTCATTGTAATAACCGTAGGGAGAATACTGGAATGCCCAATTATCTCCGTGCACCTGGATAGGAATGGGGCGGAGATTCTGTCGTGCCGGATGTGTCAGTGTGCCGGCGAATCCGGTATTCTCTATGCACAGCTGGCAAGCCGGATATTTGCTCTGCGGCTGATTTTTCGCAGCTGCAATGTCTCTGGGGTCTTTTTCCGGTTTAGAACGGTTGATGGTGACGTCTAACGTGCCGTAATCGCAGTCATATGTCCAGCGCATATCCTTGGCAATACGTCCCGCACGGACATAGTTGGCGTCCTTGCTGTACTGATAATACCAGTTTGTTGCCTCTTCCGGACTGCGGTGGTATGCTGTGAAAAATGCGCGGTTGACAACATGCGGCATTGCCGTCAGCATTCCCATGATGCGGGTATCAAACAAATCCCGTGCTGCACCAGAATCGGAAATAATGCCGTTCTCGGCAGCATAGGAGACCAACTTGTCTAAGATCTCATCCACAGAGGGAAGATCTTCCGGAAGTGCTGGCGTTTCCCATGCAGAGAGCCGGAACAGATCCATCAGCTGGTTACGCAGGAAAATGCTGTCCTCTTCCGTAATCAGCTCTTTTGCAATGCCGTATTGAATGAGTTCCTGAATGCTTTGCTCAATCATTCCATTTTCCTCCTCTTATGCAAGGTAAAGTTCTTTTACGGCCGCTTCGCCATCGCCCTGGTAGAACAGATACAGCGGATGCTTGCCGTCGGAAATTTGCAGAGCTGCCTTGGCATCTGTCCAGGCTTCCGCCGGTGCTACTGAAATTTCGGCAACGATGTTCTTGCAGTCGATATCATCCGATACCACAAATTTGCCGCTGCATGTGCCGCGATACTGGATGCCGATCTCTTTTGCGCCGGAGAACTGGAAGTATTTGTACCCCAGCATCGTGCCGTCCTGGATCTCGCCAATGAAGCGGTCATCACCGCAGTGTGTTGCGTTGGGGAAGCTGTCGGTGTAGATCTTGTTAGAGCCGTGAGGCATGTGACCGTTGGTGATGTTGCAGGCGATCACTGCCGGATAAACGCCCTTGCCTGCCAGCGGCTTGCCGTTGAGACCGCAGGAGGTGATCTCTACCTGCGGAATGCTGCCGTCCGGCAGAATTGTAATAGGTTCTGCGCAGGCCTGGCGGCTGTAGTCGGACTTGTGGGTGAGACGGTGATAGAATACATACCACTGACCGTTGATGTTTTCGATGCTGCCGTGGGTCGTTCCTGTCATGTTCAGGCGGTCTTTTTCTGTTCTGCCCTGGTATCCCACATCGCCGTTGGAAACGATGGTTCCGCCAAAGACAAAGTCTCGATCCGGATAGTCACTGGTGGCATAGCAAAGCTCGTGATTCTGCCAGGAAGAGTAGATGAAGTAGTATTTCTCGCCGATCTTGCGGATAGAGCTGGCTTCAAAGAACGGATGCGCTTCAAAGCCGGTTCCGGTGACATCCGCCGGAATGATATGCCGCGGCTCACTGGTGACGGTCAGCATATCGTCGCCCACAGTTACCACACAAGGGCCCATGACACTGCCTTCGGTGTCCAGTACCTCATTGCGGCTCTTGTGATAGCGCTTCATGACGGTCTGGATCTCCGCTTCATTGTTTTGGAAATCCTTGTCCAGAGCTTCGTCCGACCATGTACCATAATAAATGCGGATCGTGCCGTTGTCATTGATAACGCCGGGATCGAAGCAGACATATTTCAGCATCGGGCTGCCATCCGGGTAGTGTACAAATCCCAGATAACGGAACGGGCCGGCAGGAGAGTCACTGACCGCTACGCTGATCGGGCCGTTATAGCCGCCGAAACCGTCTCTGCCGGACATGCAGTAATAGAGGTAGAATCTGCCGTCATTGCCCTGTACGACATCCGGGGCGTACATGAACTTGCGGTCAGAGGGATATGCCGGGTCTTGGTCAGCACGGTAGATCGTCCCCTCACAGCGCCAGTCAGACAGGTCGTCCACCGGTGCGGAATATGTAGTATAGTCTAACATGCAGAAGGTTTCGCCGCCCTCTTTGTCGTGCGAGCCATATAAGTAAACGCGGTCGCCGAATACATGCGGTTCTCCGTCCGGGACGCATTCGTAAATCGGAAGAAATGGATTGTAGACTTGTTTTTTCATAATATATCGTATCCTTTCGCTGGAGCATGCAGCAGCGCGGTATGCACTTCTGGTAAGTCCATTATATGCCTTTTTGTCGGTTCTGTCAATAGCGTTTTTCCTTAAAAAAGAACAGGAATGTTTCATAAATTTAGAGCGTCTGTGCAAGGAAATTTGGCCAAACCAAAAGCACCCCGGTGCATTGCATCCGAGGTGCTTCTGAGGATAAAAATTTTTGCGAATTTACTCCGCGCTTGGCAGTGAGGTAATCACAGAAACCAGGAACTTCAACAGAACGATCGCATCATTGCTGCTGAGGTCGCCGTCGGCGTCGCAGTCTGCATTTTTCTGCTGCTGTCCGTCTAGCTTTACCGCACCGGCCACTGCCTTGTTCAGCAGAACCGCATCGGTAATATCTACCCGGCTGTCCAGGTTAACGTCACCGTATAATGTGTTCGTATCCGGAATGCTTGAGCCAGTGTTGGAAGCTGTTGTGTCGGAAGTGTCAGAGGTTGCAGATGCAGAGGTGACGGTTTCGGTAGTGGTGCTTGTTTCTGTGGTAGTTGTGCCGGAGGTGGTTGTTGTACCAGTTGTGACTGTACCGTCGCCCACCAGTTTCAGCACGCCGAAGCCACTGGTGTTGATATAGCCCTGACCGGTGAGGTCGTTCCAGTTGGCAATGCTGGTACGCTTGCCGTCGCCGGTGCCGTCGTCGTTGACCTGTACGTCAAAGCCTACGATCTGATCGGCGTGGAATGAACCAATGGTGTACGGGATTGCCACTTCGATGATATAGCCCTTGTCGGTCTTTTTCGTGCCGGAGAGGAATGCGTCAGTGGAACGTCCGTCGGTAACGGTCTTGTCGTTCTCGTAGTTGATGCGGCACTGGATGTCGTCGCTCTCATAAGAGGAAGTCTTGTGGTTGTTCTCGTCGAAGAATACTTCCACGGTGTCCTGCTCGTAGGCGTTGGCACTTGCCACGCTCAGTACGGGGTCGGTGACTTCGGTCAGTACATAGAGGTAGTTCTCGTCCCAGAGCATTTTGGAAACGGCGGTTGCACCGTTGCCCATGGAGTAGGTGTTGACATCAATGGTGTTTGCATCTGCCCATGCGGCATCGATGTCCCCGTCAATGGTAATGGGTGTTTCAGTCTTGGTTGCCTCGGCATACTTGGGCTGTTCTGCCAGGGTAACAATACCGCAGGTGGGCAATTCACCAGATGGTACGTCACTATTGTTAAAAACGTAATCTGCTACATCAATGCAATTCCATGCAGCATTATTGTTGAATACATCTAAGTGCACAGTGCTGCCGCTTTTCGGGTTCCAGTCATTACTGCTGGATTCCCATTTCAGATCGATATATTCCGTGTTGGAAGTAATAGTTTGGTCGTCAATCGGGAAGCCTCCCATAGAATCCAGTTGGTTTCCGAAAATTTCAACATAGGAGTTTTTGGCATCTGCTGAAACTGCCGGATTGTAAACACGAACGACCATGTTTTCGTCAGACCAGGCTGCCTTGAAATAAGTGCTGGTACTGCCGGTTTTGGTGCTGAGATACTGTGCCGTACCGATTTCCAATGCCCGTTCCAGATCGGCATCTGTGCCGTCATAGCGGTATGCCGTCATAGTCTGGAGCTTTTCTACTTCGGAGTCGGTGTCGATCACGGCATAATAGGACGGCTTTGCCTGATAGTCCTTGTCAAAGAGCAGGGGATAGCCGCCGATCCAGCTGGTGGAGTCGGTGATGCCCCAGATAACAACGGCGGACAGGTTCACGCCGGAATCCCTCATTTCCTTGTACATCTTGAATACGTCCTGATACCGCTGTGCCAGAGCCAGCTGGTCGGCGTATTCGTTGGACTTCTCGGAGATGTCCAGCTCAGTCACCTGAATTTCCAGTCCCAGGTCTGCATACTGCTGCATTGCGGACTTGTACAGATCAATGGTGGGATAACTCATGGAGATGTGGGACTGCATGCCCACGCCGTCGATCAGGTTCTTTTCCACCAGCGGTTTCAGAATGTCGCTGATGATGTATGCCTGCTTGTTGGGAGAGTACTCGTTGTAGTCGTTGTAGAACAGCTTGCAGCCTGCCGGTGCGTACTTCTTGGCGAACTCAAACGCCAGCGGGATATAGGACTGGTCGCCGTAGACCTTGACCCATGCAGACTGTCCGTTGACCTCGTTGTTGGAGCCGGCGTCACGAATGGTTCCAGCATCGGAAGCCGCTTCATTGACCACATCCCATGCGTAGAATTCCACATCGGGGTAATCCTTTGCCAGTGTCTCCATGACGGTCTTGATGTAGTTTTCCAGACGCTTGGTCATCTTGTCCTTGGAGACCCATGCGCCGTTGGGGTCGAAGTTTTCCTTGAAGAACCAGTCCGGTGTCTGGCTGTGCCATACCAGCACATGACCACGTACCGGAATCTTGTTCTCGCCGGCAAATTTCAGCATCTCGTCTGCTTCATTCAGAGAGATCTGAGGCATGGTGTCGTCCCCGGTCTCTGCCACATACTTCTGGGACAGTGCCAGATCCAAAACGCTGTCTGGTTTCAGCTCGTTGCCCAGTGTCAGACTGTTGTAATGCTTTTTGATGAGATCCTTGGTTGCACCCTGTGCAAATTCTGAGCCGGCGCAGGCACAGCCGATCTTGAAGTAGTCGGAATAGGCATCTTTCAGAGATGCGATATCGTCCTGGATCGCCGGATCGGGCAGATGTTCACCCACAGCATCGTCCATGTAGAAGTTCATGAGATCCTGTTCCTTGGGAGCGCTGGTGTAGCCGGTCTGGACATACACATAGAAGTTAGTTGCGCCCTCTGGTACGGTGAATTCGCTGCCCACATATTTCCATTCGCCCTTGTTTGCGGTCTCGGTGGCGATGGTGTAATAGTTTTCCTTGCCGTTCAGATCATACTGCAAGTTAATGGAGAACTTCTGGGTGTCGGTGTACTGGTCGCCGTCATAGAGGACATATGTGCCGACCTTGTAGTAGCCGCCTGCCTCCATAATATCGGACGCACTGCGGGTTGCACCGTTCCACAACTGCGTTCTGCCGGAAACATATAGGCTGGTCGTGCCGCTGTGGGCGTACTTGGTGGAGAGTTCTACCTTGGCGCTGCCGCGGCCGTTCCAGTTCTGGGTGGAGTTGTTGTCGAAGTCAGACTCAAACTTGTCGTCCAGCTGGATCTCTGTCTTTTCGCCCTTGATGACCACATCATCAATATAATAGGTCTGGTCTGTTCCGGCGTTGGGCATTTCCACATAGAGGATCATGCCGGTAGCGCCGTTGGGAACGGTGTAGTTGCCTTTCATCTCTACCCACTGTCCGGCAGTCGCCTGTGCAGCGGCAACCTGATCGTAGTGGTCTGTGCCATTGGCATCGGTGTAGATCATCTTGATCGCCATGTTCTGCTGACCGCTGCCCTCGTACATGGCGCTGGCAGAGATCTCATAGCTCTGTCCGGCAGCGACGATTCCCGTCAGAGAGCACCGCGGTGCGCCCCAGCTTGCTGTGCGGTCATAGCAATATAAAGAGGTGCCACCGCCGTGGGATTGCTCTGTGGACAGAGACAGGGAAGAACCGACACCTTTCCATGCGCCGTAGCCGGTTTCAAAAGTATCGTTCATCAGTTCCTGTACCTCTGCGGAGCTGACCAGCCCCGAAAGGGACAGACTGGTGACAGCAAGTACACCGGTGGTGACTGCCGCCAGGATTTTTTT
Source organism: Ruminococcus bromii (assembly GCA_963590855.1). GTDB lineage: Bacteria > Bacillota > Clostridia > Oscillospirales > Ruminococcaceae > Ruminococcus_C. The sequence continues at coordinate 12,448 of CAVAQT010000019.1, read as the reverse complement.
GAATTTCATCTGATATCATCCTTCTTTCCAATTCGCTGATTTCCGTTGTGATAGCGAACAAATATATTATAACATTACATCGCATTTTTGTCAATATTATTTGCTTGGATTTTGCAAGGCGGCTTGCTTTTTCGGGAAAGTCGTGATATAATAAACAACAAAAAAAGAAAACAGCATAGAAAAATTCTATGCTGCTGAAAAGGACGGAATGATTATGTTATATCAGGCGAAGATCACCTACGCATTTCACGGACAGAAAAATCTGGATTCAGACCTTTCTGTAAAAATTCACGGCGCAGCCATGCGGCTGATCTCTCCGGAACTGGCGGATCGGCTGCACCGTCCGCAGTACCACGCCCTGTCGCTGTACTGCACAGAGCAGGAGGAAGAAGTAGTTCTGCACATTTCTGCATTGGATGCCGAATCTGCCAATGTAATCACAGCACTCATGCAGCAGCCGCAGCTTCGGATTTATGGCGCTTCTGTGCCGTTGGTGCAAAAGCATACCAAAATGGAATGCGCAGCGTCGCTGTCAGATCTTGCAGAACGGCTGGATTCCCCGGCGGCAGAACTGCATTTTGTGACGCCGGCAATGTACAAGACTGCCGGACGGTATGTTGCGCCGCCTTCGCCGGAAAAGTATTTTTATTCCGTGATCCAGAAGCTGAACAGCTTCCTTGGGACTTCCTATACTTACGATGCATTTTTAAAGCAGTGGACAGACTGCCGCGTGAAAGCCTATGCGCTGCGCACAGCATCTTATCCCATTACCGGATATTTTTACACGGGTATGACCGGAACGCTCACATTGGCTCTGCCAAATGAAGCACAGCTGCTGCGAGAGGTGCTGAGCGGTGCGGCCTACAGCGGCATCGGCTCGAAAACAACGCAGGGTATGGGCGGCTTTCAGGTTTCAGCGGTATGAGGACTGAGGGGATACGGGGATTTTGCTCTCAAGGATCTGCGATATCAGTGCATTAAATTTGGTCTGCTGCTGTGAGATGGCGGCATTTTTGACATGGATGTTCTGTGTGGCGAGAAAGGCAATGTAGACGATTGCCTCCAGGGGAAGATAAAGTTCTTTCTGTGCTTTTGGCTGTTTTATCTGATCCGTGATGTCTGCGTAGATTTTACGGTGTGCACATGCAATTTCTGGGGCTGTCCGGCAAGGCGATGTTAAGACAAAATCCAAAAACGCATAGTTCAGGACGCTGTAAAGCAATGTGGTGTTGATGCGGTCTCCCTGTCCAAGTTCCGGAACATCCTGGAGACACTGCAGGATTCTTCCTGTAAAGAACAGCCGCATGTAGTCCTTCTTTTTGGGCGGATGATGCTCCAGGTATTTGGCATAGCCCAGAATGATTTTCAGCATCAGTTCCTGCACCTGAAACTTTGCGTCCACTTTTGGCGCTTCGCCGTCACAGAGTGTTTCTTCCAGCGCAGGCGCATTTTCATCACTGCCGATCGGCTGGTTTGCGCTAACATGGCGTTTCTTTTCTTTTTCCAATTCTCGCTCGTCATCTTTCATGGCATATTCCAATTTCAGGTTAAGCCACGCAGTGAATTGATTGTTCTTCTCCGGATCATAGGAATCAAGCGATTTTTTCAATGTGTCACAAAGGATATCGTAAAGGTCATCGTTAACATCTCTTTTCTGAGAATTGTTTTTTCTCTTTCCGGACAAGCTTCGTAAACGATTTTGCAGGAATTTGTAATATGTGCCGTCAGTATCCAGGACAATCTTCATGATCTTATTGTAATACTGTGGCTTCTTTTCGGTGTCGGTTTCCTGCGCAAACTGAATTGCATAAATATTGATCTCTTTTTGCCATTTGCTGATTTCCGGGCCAATGGCTTTTTTCTTTTCTGTTGCCATATTGCCGTCTCCTTATTCATCCAGAAGTGTCCGGATGATCTTTTCCGGCTGCTTTACCTTGCTGTCCGCCAGTGTCCGGATCATGTCGTCCATGTAGAACAGGGAAGTGATGTCGTAGATCTTGGAGGGGTGATCTGCCTTGGCAAAATCTGTAGCCGCGTAGACAATGCAGCCGATCTCAACATTCCGGTGCATCCGGTAAGTATAGTTCAGCGTCAGCATCTCCACTAGCGGAGTTGCCTTTGTGCCGTAAGTGGTGCAGACATAGATGGAATCACCGTCGCCCAGCTTGTCGATCAGTTGGGAAAAAATGCTGAGGTGAGTGTCCAGTGTGCTGTCATAGGGGATATCAACGGTATCGATTTGATAGTGCACCTGCATTTCGCCGCAGAGAGCGTCCAGCTCCTGCCGCAGCAGAGTCATATTATTCTGGGCGTTCTCATACGCGCTGAGGATCACGATCACCTGGATGTCCTCGCCTGGCTTTGCATAGCCGTGGATCACCGGAAGAATCGGAAAGTGTACAGCCTTGTCATACTGCAGCTTGGTATTGTCGGCTGCCTCATAGACAACTGACTTGGGCATCTGAAATGGGCTTGTCATAATAAACTTCTTCATATTGTTTTCTTCCTTTCAATCTCCTGGATCTGACCAATTGATCGCAGGAGTATTTTTTTGATGTTTTTAGTTTGCAGCGCGTGGTCTGTGTCATACCCGGCGGCTGCAAAATAAGCGGCGTATTCATTTAAGTGCTCCATGTCGTCTCCGGCGTGGTTCACCATGTTGCGGACAAAGCTCTTGAGGTAGAGATAGTCCTTTGCGATCTGCTGCATCTCTGAGACGGACAAGAACGCGCCGAGCCGATACGATGTGCTCTCTCGCAGCAGTGTTTCCAGCTGCACAATGGTGTTAAGACGGTCGTTTTGGTATGCTGCTTTGGGTTGTGTGTTTCCTTGAATAGCCGCCAGCAATGCCGCAGGCTCATTGGCAGCTGCATTCAGAAAACTTTTCGGCGTATTGTAACTGCGAAGCCGCTTCGCGTATGGCACATACTCCGGCGGAAGCGCCGCCGCGCTTTTGGCTCTGGGACTGCCGTACCTGTCAAACAGGATGTTTCGCAGCTGATAGAACCGGGTCAGACCTTTGAAAAGCTCTGGATTTTCTGTACTTGTCGGCAGCTGCACTTTTTGCCGCAGCATGTTTATGCTCGTGGCCTCTGCAATGAATTGCATGTGCCTTTTGCTACATTGGCGGAAAAACTCTGCCAATGCGTTGGGCGCATGCCCTTTTTCGGCATATTGCCGCAGAAAACCATTATAGAACAGCTCATATCCAAGCGGATAGATGCTCTTTTTCTCTTTTACAGTTTGGACAGCTTCCGGAGATGCCTGGAAAAAGCCTTGCTTCAGGAGATAATCAGGGAGCTTTTCCACATAAATGGTGATGGCTTGCTGTAACAGATTGTTATCCAGACACCATCGGATGATATCCGGATAGCCAATGTTTGTCTTGCCGTCGGTGAGGTAGAATTTTTTGCGGATGATGCCGATAATGCGCTGAAACAACAACCCATTTTCATCAGTAAGCTGCTCAGCGGACAGTGCAGACAAACTGTCGTTCAATTCACGAAGCGTTGCATCCAGGTTGGTGCGGCAAAGACTGACTGCATCTGAAAATTGGTGCATCGCATCGATTACCCGATGGATCACCGGGTTTTCGTGATCGTGAAAAATGGATTCCAGTTCATCGGCATTGCCAAAGGCAGTGAACGTGTTTGCGGCATTCATGAGATTGAACATCCGGTAAAGATCGGTGACATCTAAAATGGCATTTCTCCCGGTGCTGCCGCCCAGGCTGCTGTACACGGCGCGCTCCAGGTGCACATTGTCATATTCCAGAAACCGCATCAGGAACAGCAGAAGATAGCTGGTATTCCGCGCGCCGCCGGTGGTGTCCAGAAAGATATGATCCTCTGTGTGGATATGGGAAAAAATATCCCGGATCGGCTCGGCAATGTGGAACGCGGAAAAGGTATTCGGGATCGGAAAAAATTCCGGCAGTGGACAGCCATATGCGGCACACCGCTGTGTTACTGTATCCTGAAACAGTTCATATGCAGAAAGCTTTGTCCCTGGTATGGGAGACAGTGTTTCTGCTGTGGCAATGCACAGGATCTTGTCCAGCGTCTGCCCTTGGTGAAGCAGCATTCGGAGAAAGTAGTCTGCGGCAGCATCCGGGGTGTAGGTGCCGGTGACAGCGCCCTGATCGCTGTCATATATGGCTGCGGTTTTTCGCGGTTCTCGGATTGCACTCAGGCTGACAAGCAACAGATTAGCCATAATAACACCCCTTTCAAAAGATTATTTTCATCATTATACCACATTTATTGCAAAAATGCAACGGTGCGAGAGGACGTTTTTTCGCCTGCAATATAATATCGCTTTGAAAATCACTTTTTTTAGAAATGATTCCGCAAAAAATATTTTCTTGAAAATCTTGACGAGTTTGTCGAAATATGATACAATAAGTGTGTAAGCTTTAAATCGATTTGTTTGAATTTACAATATAGAGGTGAATACTTTTGAACAAAAACGGAAAAACGGCAGAAAATGCATCGGATCGCTTACAGCGGATTCTGGAGGAGCTCTATGCACAAAGCGGAAAGGAGCATGCTGAAGCGTTGGCGGAAAATGCAATCCATTATATGGATGCTGCCGGGAACGGTGCTGCGCTGCAGGAAGAGTTGGAGGTCTGCCTCATCAAAGGCGGTACTTATAAGATCAAGGGCTATTACTTGGAAGACAATGAGTTGATGGACATCCGTGGTGCGAGCCAGATCATTACCGAGGTGCAGGAGCGCATAGTTCCGGATTATCTGAGAGACTGTGTTGGATTTGACTGTGTGCTGTACAATGGCGGCGGCAATCTTCTGGCACTTGTTCCGAAGGATACAGACCCGGAGATCGGACGCAAAATGGAACAGGAAGCGCAGCGTCGTTTGGTGACGGCACAGACTGCATACCACATCAGCAAGCCATGCAAGCTGAGCAGTCTGCTGGGAGCGGACTATAAGCGGCAGCTGTCTGAACTGGAGCAGGAACTGACAGCGCGGAAAAAGGCGAAGTTTCTCTTTCAGCCGGTGCCGGTCTCGGACATGCTGGGACAGCAGCTTCTGGATGCAGAAATTCAGGCAGATGCAGTTCTGGAAAAATCAGAGAAATACTGTGAGGCATGTCGGAAACGCCTTGCATCCTATCGGTTGAAGCAAAAGCTGCTGTGCGGCGGCTGTCTGCATAAAGTTCTGGTAGGAAAAACCGCAAAGGAAACATACATTGAGAAATATCGAGATTATCTGAATGAAGATAAAGAAGATAAAAAGCAAAAGCAGGAGCTTGCACATCTTGCACATAAGGTGACGGCTGTTTCCAGTCTGGAAAAACTAGGTGATGATATCGCAGTTATCTATGCAGACGGCAACAATATGGGCGGCATTATCCAGAACTTTACCAAATTAACGGAAATGATGGATTTCAGTGACTTTGTGCGCGAGACAATGCCGAAAATCGTCTATGGCGCTATGGGTGATACCAAAATCACGCGCGCAGAGATCGTGGCAATGGGCGGCGATGACATCTTCCTGTTGGTTCCCGGACAGAATGCAGTCGACTTTGCGGCAAATCTGATCCAGCGCTATAACGATGCTTTCGGAGAGAAGTTCCCGAAGGCAAATTCGACACTGTCGGCGGGAATCTGTATTGCAAAGCATGACACGCCGGTAAAAGTCATGCTGGAATCGGCGGAAGAAAAGCTTTCGGATGCCAAAGACCTGGTCAAGAAAGAAAAGTGTGCCGGAAGTCTTTCGTTCCAGATCCTGACCACATATGAGAACTATCGTGAGGGAGAACAGATCGGAACGCTGCTGCCGTATTCTCTGGAAGCGGCAAAGGAAATCCTGAGCTATGTGAAAGAACTAAAGAAAAACGGCAACGCAACGGCTTCACAGCTGTATAATCTGTCCGAAGCATTCCATCAGGCAGACCTGGAAGAAGAGGCGTCCATGTTCCTGGCATATACCAACAGCAAAGCCCAGGAGAACAAGCGGATTTTGCCGCCGCAAAAACTAGGAAATTTTGTATACCAGGACGGCTATTACCGTAAGAATGGCAGAGCTTATTTTATCTGGGACGATCTGATTGATCTGATGCAGTACAGCAAGCAATGAGGTGAAAACATCATGAACACAAAAAAGACGTATCAAATTACAGTAAAGCTGCTCTCTGCGCTGCACATCAACGGCGGCAATAATGCGGATGGTGTGCGCGTTACCGTAAAGCAGGACGGACAGGCGTATATCCCGGCGACGCTCTTTAAGGGCATGGTGCGGGAGAATTATGAAAAATTGGTTGCTCTGGCAGATACGGAACATGCCGGTCACAGAGAAGATTCTGTTGGTGCGCCTTGTGCCTGCAGTACCTGCAAAATGTTCGGCAGAAGCGGCTTTCAGCCGTCGCGTATTCTTTTTGACAATCTGGAAACAGCACAGCTTTTGCAATATGCCACACGGGCAAATGTGTCGGTGGATCGTTATCTGCAAAAGAGCATTGACGGCGCGTTGGTTTTCACGCAGGTGGTAGAACCATGGGATGTGGATGGTGCGCCTGTGGTGTTTTCCGGAACAATGACCGCTTATTATACAACCAATCAGGCACGGGAAGAAGCCTGCCTGCTGACGGCCATAGAATGGATCAAATGTATCGGCCTTGGAAAAAGCCGTGGACTGGGATTTGTGGAGGTGCATGTCAATGAAGCAAAGGGTTGAACTGGAACTGCAAAGCGACCTGATGTGCGGAGGTGTTCGTGTATCGGATAACTTTTTGGAATCCGAGCCGTTTATCCGCGGTTCTGTGCTTCGGGCAGCTTTTGCAAAGCAAATTCTATTGGAATGTCCGCTGGGTGATGTGCCTTCGCCGGATGGAAAGCTGCATTATGTGATGGTAAAGGATGCGGACGGAATCTGTGCCGATTGTCCGAAACGCAAAGTGTGTGAAAAGTTTTCCGAAATGCGGTTTTCCTATGCATATATCGATGGAGCGTTTCCGGCACCATTCACGGCGCGTGTCTGCAAGACATGCGGTACGGCACATCCGGTTCAGGATACACTGGTGTGCGGCGGCATGATTCGCTGCAGCGGCTGTACAGACGGACTAAAGCGGATGGAATCGGCAAAGGGCTTTTGGAAGGCGGAAAACGGCGCATACCGTCAGGTAAAGCCGAAGATCCATCTGACAACGCATACCGGAATTGATCGGTATACTGATACTGCCAAAAAGGGCAGTCTGTTTTCCATTCGGGCAATTCAAAAGGGAACTCATTTTGAAGCAGTGATCGACGATGCCGGAACCGATCTGCTTTCTGTGGGCGATGTTCTGTACTGCGGAAAATATGCTTCTAATGGCTTTGGAAAACTGAAAATTGTGAAGCTGACACCAGAACCGGAATGCACAGCAGAAACGCTGAAAGCTCGGCTGGACAAGTTCCAGAATCGTTTCCGGAAAGAAAAGCCGGATGCGGAAAACGATGCTGCGCTGCTTTTTCTTTCGGATGCCTGCGTGGAAATGAACAGCAGCATGGAGATACTGACAGATGATGCATACACCAGACAATGGGAAAAGGCACTGTTCGGAGATGGTGATCTGCCGTTTCGTCTGAAAACGATCGTGGCAGAAACGCAGTTGTACAGCGGCTATGATACCTCCCAGAAGTGGGGCGAATGGAGAGCAAAAACACCGGAGCTGCATCTGTTGAGAGGCACTTCTGTTTTACTGGAAATACAGAAAGACCGCTATGAAGAAGCAGTGCAGCTTTTGCTGAAGCTGCAGGAGAACGGCATCGGGAAAAAGACGGCGGACGGCTATGGACAAATCGCAGTTTGTCATGAGATTCACTGCAAAGGAGTGGAGCACAATGGATAGAAAAGAGATCAAGGAGCAGATCATTCAGATCGTCAAAAGCATGGAAGGAAAGATCGGCAAAGAAAAACTGGGAGCATTATTTGCCAAAGATAACGGAAACGATAAGAATATCGGCTGCAATCAGTTCCGAGACCTGGCATCTACTTGTCGGCAGGCAGATTGTTATGAGGAAATCGAACTGTTGGTACAGTATAGTACGGCAAAGGCCAAAAGCGGACAAAGCTGGAAAACATCCATTTCCGGCGGACAAACTTTTGGAAAATTAGTGGTCGATTGTATGCAGAAGGTACGCAAAATTGACCCGACGCATGTACAGGAGATGTACCTGCTGGAGTTGTTTTTCGGCTACTTGTACTGGCAGTCGCGAATCTGGAGCGAAACGGATTCTCCTACACAGAATAACAGGGGAAATAAGCAGCAATATGGAAATTCCTATTCTAATTTTAAAAATGCAGGAAAGAGAGGACGTTGAAACTGATGCTTTACGATACATTTCAAAATCGAACGATCATTCACGGAAAACTGGTGGCGGTTGATCCGCTGCATATCGGCTCTTCCGGAAAGGAAACGCTGAATCCGATCGATGTGGACAACAGCGTATTGAAGGATGCCAAAGGAGATCCGCTGATTCCCGGCTCTTCCATCAAAGGTGTCGTACGAAGCCGTTTTGAAGCAGTTATGCGTTCTATTGGAGAGGATGTCTGCGATGTTTTTGCACGGAAAGGTGAAAATGAAGATGTCTGCGTAACCGATCGCTTTCTCAGAGAGGTTGAAAAGGATAAAGAACGGACTCGTGCGGAAAAGGCGCAGGATATGTATGAGAAAAGCTGTGTGGTTTGCCAGCTGTTTGGCGGAAAGGCGGTTGCAGGAAAGATTCGCTTCAAAGACTGCACTTATCTCGGTGAAAAGCCCTGTGAAATTGAACGCCGTGACGGCGTAGGCATTGACCGGGAAACCGGTGCAGCAAAGCGTGGCGCAAAGTATGATTTTGAGATCATTCCCAAGGGGACAGAGTTTGACTTTTCCATGATCGCTGAAAATCTGGATGAACAGCAGCAGCGGTATTTGGAACTGATTCTGCGGATGCTCCAGGGAAATCCGTTGGGTGAGGATGCAGAGGACTATCTGGCAGTGGGCGGTAAGACCACACGCGGCTTAGGACGAATCCGACTGGAAGAAATCACAACGGAGACGATCACTGCACAGGAACTGAAACAGAAGATGCAGGAAAAATTCGGCATTTAAGGAGGGAGCAGTTTGGGATTTTCAAAAGTGCAGAAAGAAGCACGCGGACAATTTACCATTTCAGCGGCAGGCCCTGTTTTGGTTTCGTCTGGTGCAAGCAATCGCGTGAATCCAGATCTGTCCGATGCCTGCTTTTTACGGGGACAAGATGGCAGCGGTGAGTTGGCATATGTCATTCCCGGCAGCAGTATCAAAGGCGTGATGCGGCATTATCTGGAAGATATGGGAAAGCTGTCGCCGGCACAGGCAGAAGTTATGTTCGGCAGAGTAAAAGCGGAAGCAACCTCTCGAAAAGTTGACCCAGTGCGCAGCAAGATCGCGCTTTCAGATGCATATGCAGTTCCCGGAACCGTAAAGACGGATATCCGATATCAGACAGCAATCAATCCGGTGAGCCAAAGCGCAAAGGGCGGATCGCTCAATAATATGGAAGTGGTGATCGCCGGTGAATTTCCCTGTTCGTTCCGGCTGCTGAATTATGAGGAAAACGAACTGGAAGCGCTGCTGTGTGCTATTGCAGCTTTCGACAGCGGAGAACTTTGCATTGGCGGCAGAATCAGCCGCGGCTTTGGCACAGTGCAGATCCGTCATTTTCACATGAAGCTCATCCAGGGCATTGAAAAAGAGACACTTTTGCCTCATGTGATCGCTTCCTATGACAGTTTGGCAGATGCAGGAAAAATCGCTGCTACAGTGGGAGGTGGATTCTAATGGGATATAACAGCAGGAACAGCGGGCCAAAAAATTATGATTTTGTTCGATTCCCGGAAAAGCCTTATGTGAAGTATATTACCTCTCTGGCAAAGCGAAATGACGCATCGGAAACCAGATACAGCGGATACCTGGAGCTTGAAATCAAGACCATCGATTACCTGCATATCGGAAGCGGTTTTTCCCGTTTGGATAACCGAAAGCTGATTTCCGAGGTGTCGCGTACAGAGCAAACGCTGATTATTCCCGGTTCGTCACTGAAAGGCGCAGTGCGGCAAATTTGCCGGGCAACGTCAGACGGTTGTATCCCACATGAAAGTGGCGTTCGTCTTACATCAAATCAGAAGGCAAGATGCAGTCTTAAAAAGGAGGACTTTCATTGCTGCATCGTATGTGATATGTTCGGCGGCATGTCTCTGGGCAGTAAGCTGCGGTTTACCGATCTGACAGCAGAAAAAGGCAGAACAGAATCGATTCCGGTTCGGGTACAGTTTTCTCCGAATGTAGATTCTGATGGTTATCAAGTAAAACGAGAAGATTTAAAATATACCATTGGTTATAAATTTTATTACACCAAATGTGATGCGGCGAACGGCGAGACCGAAAATGTTGAGGTAGTCAGCAAGGGTGTTACTTTTGCCGGAAGAATCTATTTCAAATGGCTGAATAAAGAAGAACTTTGTCTGCTGACGCATGCACTCGGCTTGGCGAAAAACTTTTCCATGAAGCTGGGCGGCTATAAAAATGCCGGACTGGGAACTGTAGAGACAAAATGTGTGAAAATGATTGTTAACGGAAAAGAAGAGGACGCTGCATCATATGCCAAACAATATCTTAAGGATTGTACGAATGATGTATACGAACAGATTCTTGATCTGCAAGATATCATGGAATATCGGGGAGGGATAAAATGATGTCCAAAAAGGAACTGTTGGATTTGATGAACAGCATGGATATCGCCGGCGAAAACGAGAAATTCTATCGCTTTGCGCACAATTATCTCTTTGGAATGAAACGGCGGGGGACATCAGACACAGCAGAATTTTTTGAAGCTGTCAAGTATTGCGGCGACAATGCAAAAACCAAGAATGTGCAGAGAAATATGGGTATAACCGGAACAAAAACTGATCCGATCGAGATTTGGTGTCAATATATCCTGAATCACAAGGAGTTGAGAAAGTTGAGCGCAGAAGAACTGCGGTATCTCTTCGGCTGCTGCGCCCATGCGGCAAAGGCAAATGCAAGCAGATAAAAGAGGGGGGAGAAGATCGATGAGCAGACATTATATGAGCGTGTTGGGCACAAGCGGCTATTCCGAATGCGATTATTGCATTGAAGCGACCAATGAACGCTATCGTACAAAATTCATCCAGGCAGCTGTTTTTTCCCTGCTTTGCAAGGAGTTTACTGACGGAGACAAAATAACAATTTTTGTCACGCAAAAAGCGAAAGAAACGCATCAAGAGGCGTTGCATACGGAATTGACCGCACTGCTTCAAAAGAAAGCCCTAGGGGTTCAATTGCAGTATGTGGACATTCGCGACGGCATGGATAATGCACAGCAGTGGGAGAACTTCAATATTATCTACGATCATATTGAACCGGAGGAAGAAGTGACAGTGGACATCACACACGGATATCGTCCTTTGCCGATGCAGCTGTTTGCCATTTTGAATTTTGCACAATCCCTGAAAAATATCACCGTTCACGGAGTCTACTATGGTGTATTTGACAAAGATAGCAAACTGGATTATTCTCCCATCGTGGATTATTCCAGTTACCTGACTATCACAAGACTCGCTAATGCAGCCAGTGTTTTCTCAGAAACCGGAAACGCAAAGTCACTGCACGACATCACAGACTCCATTAAGCGGGAAGCGGCAAAGTCGAAGGATCCCTGTTTCCGGAGTTTTGCGGAACTGGACAAAGTTTCCCGAAAGGTGGAGCAGCTGACCTCGTCCATTCACTGTGCGCGGGGACAAATGAACAGCAGAAACTGCAGCAGTATTCAGAAGGATTATCTGGCGTATTGTCAGGAAAGGGAATGCGCCAGTGCGGTGCAGGACAACACCAGAGAGTCTCGTGCCATTTCACAGATCCTACAGCATATTGACAGCGCAGTGATGAGTTGTTTTCAGGATGTTTCAGCAGAAACCGATGACTTTACGATCGGTCTGCGGACGGTAGATTGGTGCTTGAAATATGACCTGATCCAGGCAGGCTTTACGGCACTGCGGGAAACTGTGACTTCTTGGATGTATGCTCATGTTGACTCCCTGGAAGAACTGAAAACGATGACCAAAAAGGATAATGTTCGTGATCTGCGGGAAGCACTGTTTAATATGACCAATGACAATAACGGAAAAGGCGTTGACGAGGAGAGCCTGCAATATCTGCGCAAGTCGTTCTCCGAAGAGACGCTTACTGCATTGATCCGGCTTTGCAGCAACATCCGGATATTCCGGAATGATATCAACCACTTCGGCTTTTCTTCCGATAAGCCGAATACCACACAGAAGCTGCGCAGCCATTTGGAAGAATGCTATCAGGATTTTCTCGTCCTTACAGAACAGTAGGAATTTGTTTTGCCACACAGGGCAACCGCATGAAAAGATCAAACAAATTTATTGAAAATGACATTACA
>CAVAQT010000018.1:43195-47413 GCA_963590855.1 Ruminococcus bromii | reverse complement strand
CACATATTCCGTAGACTTCTTCAAAGTAAGAGTATTGAACAGTGCTCCTGTCTTATCGATATCTGTTCTTGCAGCAGTGAAAACTTCACGGAGCGCATTGGAATAGTAACGTGTAAAGAAATTGAAACTATTCAGACGATTATCATCAAATTTAGCAAGTATCTCTTGGTATACTTCATGTCTGCCATTGATTACACCGATAAGTTCATCTGTGAGCTGTTCATAATCCAAAAATCCATCCCTGAATTCAGTAATATCTCTGAATACATCATCAAAGCTAAGGACTGTCTGATTATCCTCAGCAATGTCTCCCCATGCTTTTTCATTATTCTCTGTTATTGTAAATATTACATTTTTATCCTGCTCGTCAACTCGATAGAGTAGGATTTTTTTATCTTTCCCCATGTTTTATCCTCTTTCCATAACGTAAATAAATTTATACGTTACAAATATTATACCATTCAAGTTAGAAATAGTCAAGATAATAACGGCGAAATCAGAAAACGTTATAGCAAAAACCAGGTAAATAACGCACTTCAGCAAATTATAACGTAATATTATGGACTAAAAATACAACGTTATACTAAAATATTGACGTCAGAAGGAGAAAGATAGCTGATAGCAAAGCAACAAACTCAATATTGCTTACAACTATGGTAAAGTTCCTTATAGGACAAAAAGCAGAAAGGACGTTGATAGAACATTGAACAATGAAACACCATGGACAACACCCACACCACTCCGTCCCAATGGGACAAATCTCCTACCGTTCCCTGTAAATGCTCTCCCTCCGATATTGAGAGAAATGGCACAGGCAATAGCAATTACAACCTCAACCGATGTGGCTATGGCAGGCACAGCAATACTCACAGCGGTAAGCTATTGCTTTTCGGGAGTATACCGAATGACAGGCAAGTATGACCACACAGAACCGCTCGTTATTAACTCGCTGACAGTAGCCGAGCCAAGCTTCAAGAAATCTCCTGTAATCTCAATGGTGAAGAAGCCGTACATACAGGTTGCTAACAACTGGAACGAGAATAACAAACAGGATATCTTCAAGTTGCAGGCTGAACGAAAGATTTTAGAGAGCAAACTTATGGCACTTGAAAAGAAAGATGATGTGACAGCTGACGAGATTGCAGAGCCGCAAACAAGGCTATCTAACATTCCTGCAAGTAACTTTCGCAGAATCGTTGTGGACGATATTACTCCCGAATCCCTCGTCAATCAGCTTGAACAGAATGGCTCACTGCTGATGATATCAGATGAAGCAGGTATGCTTGGCAATTTCAGCGGACGTTACAGCAACAATATTCCCAATCTTGATTTGCTTTTGAAGTCTTGGAATGGAGAAACTTACATCAGTGACAGAGCCACAAGAGAAAGCATTGTGCTGAAAAAGCCCTATATGTCTGTTTGCCTTGCCTGTCAGCCCTATGTGTTCGACAGTATGATAAGCAATACCGCATTCCGTGGCAGCGGTCTTATCGCAAGATTTGTGTACTGTTTTCCCAAGAGCAATATCGGTTCTCGCAGATATGACACTCAGTCTGTACCTGAGAATGTGGCTGATAGCTACAGAAAGCTTGTGTACAAATTATTGGACAATAAGTTTAACTATCACGGGGATAAAGAACTGTATCTCCACTTTAACAGTCAGACCTATCATGAATTTGTGGACTATTATAACCATCATATCGAGCCAAAGCTTCTCACAGATATGGCTTTCTGCAAGGACTGGGGCGGTAAGTATCATGGACTTATTCTCCGTCTGTGCGGTATCATTCATTGCGTAAAATGCGTTCTGACCGGTGTTGCCCCTGCGGAAAAGCCTGTGGACATGGACACATTCTGCAATGCTATAGAAGTCGGAGAATACTTCCGTGAACAGGCAATCTATGCTTACAGCTTAGGTGATACTGACTTTGCAACGGTAAAGGCTGAACGTGTTCTGAACAAGATTCGTTCTAAGCATATCACGAGTATCAGGCAGAATGATTTGCATCATCTTTGCAGATGCACCCTGTTCAAAAACGCTCAGGACTTTAACGAAACGGTTGATATGCTCGAAGAATACGGTTATCTTCGCCGTTCTACAAGCAAGGGAACAAACAACAAGACGGTTACTGACATCATGGTAAATCCGTATTGTTTCAATTGAGAAAATATGTATTTTGTACCTTTTGGGCTTTTTGTGATACAAAAGGTGCAAAAATCCCAAAATCCACAAATTAAAACTTAGAAAGAGAGATGTTTTATTATGACAACAACACAGAAAAAAGAGATCGTAGACAACATTATCGACCTACTTATTCAACTTACAGATGATAAGGCTTCAACACAAATTTCGCAGGAAACAAACCCTGTTGAAATGCTTACAATCAAAGAATGCACAGATGTGATTCACGGGCTTTCCGAACACACTGTCCGCCAGCTTGTGGCACAGGGCAAGGTGAAGTCTGTCCGTACCGGTGAGGGCAAGCGTGGCAAAATTCTTGTCAACAAATCTGACCTTGTGGCATATTTTCAGAAGTGACATTATTTGAGCAAGTAAAATTTGCTGTTGATATGTGTACAGTTGCTGAGGGGTACGGACTGTGTGTAAACAGATCTGGCATGGTGCATTGTCCGTTCCACCAAGAGAAAACTCCCTCTGCAAAAATCTATCCTGACAGCTTTCATTGTTTCGGCTGCGGCGAGCACCACGATGTTATCAGCTTCACGCAAAAGCTGTTCAGACTGGACAAGCCCATTGAAGCAGTGAAGAAACTGAATGAGGACTTTGGACTGCATATTGACATTGGCAAAACGACCACTTTTGCTGAGATTTCAGAGTATCAAAAACGAATTGCTGAAAAACGAGAATATGAAGCATGGGAGAAGTCAGCTTGGAAAGTGCTTAACAACTACCTGTGGCTGATGCGAGAGTGGAGAGAATTTTCTCCACATACTCCCATTGAGAAATGTGACGAAAAGTTTGTGTATGCACTTCACCATTTCGACTATGCGGAGTATCTTTGTGAGGAATTTATCATGGCTGACAAGTCGGGCAAGGTGAATATGAAGCATACTGTTTCTGCCATAGCAGATTTTCTCGGCGGTTTGAACGCCGATTAAGCCTCGCAGAGCCACAATAGCATTTTTGATAGTCCGAACAGGCTGTCAAAAGTGCTTTGGGGTTACTGGCGGCACTCCGCAAGTAATTCCGGCTCTCCGAGCCGTTTGGTTTGCCGATATCCTTATCGTTGCAAGCCAATTCGCCCGTCAGGGCTTGCGTCAGCATTTTCCTCATTGGAAGTCTAACATTGAAAAAGGAGACAGTTTATGAGTACAAAAACAATATCAATGTGTCAGGGCAAAGGTAGCCTGTCGCATAATAATCGAATGTTTACTGCCAAAAATATTGACAGCTCCCGAACGGAAAACAACATCGTTTTTGTTCGTCAGGACTTGGGTGAAGCGTATCAACAGCTTTTTGGCGAAGCAGTAGAGAGATATAATGTTCGTCAGAAAAGAAATGATCGGAAGATATCCGACTACTTTCAGCATCTCTTTAATCGTGAACCAAGTGCAAGTGTAATTACTGGAGCAAATAAGCAAAAGAGCTTCTATGAAGATTTGGTTCAGATCGGCACGAAAGATGATACAGGTATCGGTTCTGCCGATGCAAAAATTGCTGTTGCCTGTCTGCGTGAATACATGGAGAACTTTCAGGAAAGAAATCCAAATTTCCATGTGTTCAATGCTGTAATGCACCTGGATGAAGCAACTCCACATTTACATATTGACTATATCCCCATAGGACATTTTGAGAAAGGGCTTGACACCCGAAATGCTATGGCAAAAGCTCTTGAAGAAATGGGATACGGTAAAGGTGCAAATGCAATCAATCATTGGCGTTTATCTGAATGGGAAGTCCTGTATCAGATATGCCTTGCACATGGCATTGAAATTTCCGAACCGAAAAAGTCCAGAGGGTACAGCTATACCACGCAAGAGTATGGCGAATATAAAGACAAGATCAGAGAACTTGAGGCAGAGAAAGATCAGGTTATAGCTGAGCGTGATGAAGTCCATGCGGAACTTGAAAAAGCAGCCAAGAAAAAAGTAAAGCTGACTGAAATAGAGTGTATCGAAACCAAAGAGTCCATGTTTGGCAAAAAGGTCACGCTATCCAAAGCGGATTACGACAAACTCAATGACACAGCTAAGAAG
>CAVAQT010000018.1:0-43185 GCA_963590855.1 Ruminococcus bromii | reverse complement strand
GCTAAGAAGTATGTGGCTATGGAAAAAACCACAAAAAAGATTAGAACTGAACGTGATACTGCCATTCAGGAGCGTGACGAGCTGAAACAGCAATTATCCATGGTATCCTCGGAACTTGTTGCATACAAGGAAGCCGAAGAAAAGCGGGGACTTTTCACCCGTGACAAGTTAAAAAAAGAGTCAAGGCGTATCAGCCATGAGGACGAACTATCCCGTGAACTGAAAAAGGCAAATGCTTTTATCTCTGCATATGGACTGGCAGAAGATTTTGCTCGATATAGATATAACAAATCAAGAAATTTAGAATTAGAATGAAAATATAAAAACTATGGCATATCTCTGAAATTGCTTGACATAGAGATAAATGTGCGCTAAAATGAAAATGCGAGATATGCCATAGTCCGTAAAGGAGATATTGTGGCAAATATAACAAACAGAAACGGAAAGTTTCTCATAAGAGTTTTCACAGGTCGTGACATCAGCGGAAAGCAGATTGTCAAATCTACTACTTATGTTCCACCGGAGGGTACATCACCGAAAAAAGCTGAAAAACTGGCTCAGGAGTACGCTTTTGAGTTTGAGAGGCATTGCAAGGGTTATGCACAGCTTAACGAGAATATGCGTTTTTTTTTTTTTTCTTATTGGTATTTTGAGAACTATGCTCCAGAAGAATTGAAGCCGACTACGATTTTGAATTACGAAAGTCAATACAGAAACCATATTGCTCCGATTCTTGGCAACAAAAAGCTCAAAGATATCACCACACCAATGCTGACAGAATTTCTGAAAGTGCTTGGTAAAGACCATCATCTGAACCCTACTTCGGTTAAAAAGGTCTATATTGTAGTGCAGAGCATTTATCGCAGGGCTTTACAGCAAGGCTTTGCAAGAGAAAATCCTTGTCAAAATGTCATAATCCCGAAGAAAAAAGACACAGATAAGCGTTATTCGCTTTCTGAGGAAGAAACAAAGCGATTTCTTCACCTTATTCGTGACAAGCCGTGGGACGAAGATGTGAAGCGTATCTTGATAGTCCTGCTGTTCACAGGTATGAGAATAGGCGAATGTCTTGGTTTAGCATGGGAGGATATTGATTTCGAGTATAAAACGATATTCATTCATCATACGCTGTCCAACGTCAATGGAGAATGTTACCTTGATTCACCAAAGACCAAAAGCAGTGTTCGTCTGATATCCATGAACTCAACTGTAGAGAAATATCTCAAAGATCAGCAATTCTATGTTGAGAAGCTGAAATTGGCACTTGGAAGCAATTACGCTCACCCCGAAATGGTTTTTCCATCTGGTTTGGGGAATTATCGTGATCGCAACTCTGTATACCATTCTTTAAAGCGTATGACAAAAGGAACGGAATTCGAGGATATGACGCTGCATAAGCTGAGGCATTGTAATGCTACACTTCTGCTGAACAGTGGTATTGACTTGAAAGTGATTTCCGAACATCTTGGTCACTGTGATATTGGCGTTACAGCCAACATTTATGCTGATGTGCTTCAAAAGCAGAAAATTCGTCTTGCTGACACGATTAATGACAAACTTTCCGATGAACTTACCTAAACAAAAAGCCTCTCTGTCGGTTTCCCGACAAAGAGGCTTGCATTTGCATTTTTGAGTTGAACAGTTTGTTGAACAACTTTGTAAAGAATTCCCGAAAGTACCGTAAAACAGGCGTTTCTGAGGAGATCCCTTATCTCTTTGAGAACTGCGGTGCACGACGTGCGGCCTTCAGACCGTACTTCTTACGTTCCTTCATTCTCGGGTCACGAGTGAGGAAGCCAGCCTTCTTCAGAACCGGACGCAGTTCCGGGCTGTAAACCAGCAGTGCACGGGAGATGCCGTGACGGATCGCACCAGCCTGGCCGGTAACGCCGCCGCCAGTAACGGTGCAGATGACATCCATCTTGTCCATGTTGTCAGTCAGATTCAGCGGCTGACGAACGATCAGCTTCAGGGTATCCAGACCGAAGTATTCGTCGATGCTTCTGCCGTTGATGGTGATGCTGCCGTTGCCCGGATACAGACGAACTCTTGCTACAGAGTGCTTCCGTCTGCCGGTGCCATAATAGTATTTAACCTTAGATTCGTACATCTTTTCTGCTCCTTTCCCTTAGAACTCGCAAACTTCCGGCTTCTGAGCCGCCTGCTTGTGCTCTGCGCCCTTGTAAGTACGCAGACGCTTCAGCTGGTTTGCGCCCTGGGTGTTGTGTGGGAGCATGCCCTTAACAGCGATCATCATTGCTTCATCTGCTTTTTCTTCCATCATAACCTTATACTGTGTCTTCTTCAGACCACCGATCCAACCGGTGTGCCAGTAATAGTACTTCTTTTCCAGCTTGTTGCCGGTCAGAACTGCCTTGTCACAGTTGATGATGATTACATTGTCGCCGCAGTCAACGTGCGGTGCGTATGTGGGCTTGTGCTTACCACGCAGCAGGTGTGCAGCCTTTGCAGCGACACGGCCCAGCGGCTTGCCGGCAGCGTCCAGCACATACCACTTGCGATCTACTTCGCCAGCCTTCGGCATAGTTGTTGCCATAGTCAATTCCTCCATTGAAACTTCTATCAAAAATAATCTCGACCCTGCAAAAACAGGATCAGGCAGAGGGCAGCTGGGTCAGGCTGCACTGCCGGCGTTGCGCAAGATTATAACCGGTCTCTCTGACAGTACAAGAACTATTATACCACAGAATCGTGTGAAATGTCAAGCCGAAATCCGCAGTTTTTTTTCGATTTTCAGAGGAAATCCAATGTGAATTTTGTGCATATTGCCATTTTGCCCGGCAACGCCTTTTGCCGGCTTGCAATTTTGACAGAACTGCGATATAATAGTATATCGACAGAACAGCATATGGACAAAACCCCTGCGGTCACGCAGGAACGGGAGGCGACCCTCATGAAACAGAAATCATCTTCGGAAGACTGCCGGCTGGTCTATCTGACGCGTCGCGCCTATGAGACCGGAGAGATCCGGCTTTTGCTGCGGACGGACAATGTCTGTGCGGAAAAGGATACCGGCTGGCAGCTGCTCCAGGGCAGCGAGACCGGGCTGGAGCTGTCCAATCCCGGAAACAGTCTGCTGGTCTCGGTGGCACGGGCGCTGGAGATCGAGCCGAAGCTCGCGCCGCTTTTGACCGCGGACACGCCGCCGCAGAAGGCGGCATATGCCTATGACGAAAAAACCGCCGGCTATCGTCCCACCGCATACCCGGAGGACGTGCCGACGGAGATCTGACAAACGGGGCAGAGCGCGTGCTCAGCCTGTGATGACATGGCTTGCGTCTGCGTTGGCGAGGATCATATAGTACACCAGACAGGCGAGCATACATATAATGAAAAAAGCGATCACAACACGCAGCCGGAAGCGCAGAAACGGTTTCGGCTTGTGGATATCATCGATCCGGTGCAGCTGCTTTTGTCTTTTGCGCATGATGCAGGACTCCTTTCTGTGGGCTTCTGTATTTCAGTTACTATTATAAAGGATAACGCGGCATTTTGCAAGTATTATTTTGCAGACACCGGAACCTGGCCTGATAAAGGAGAAAAACTTATGTGTGGTTTTGTAGGATTCACCAATCATATTGACAACTCAAATGTTGTCCTGGGCGAGATGCTGGACAAGATCAAGCACCGCGGCCCGGACGCAGAGGGTACTTATATTGACGAGGACATTGCCCTGGGACACCGCCGGCTGAGCATCATCGACGTTTCGGATGCCGGCACACAGCCGCTGTACAGCGAGGACGGCAATCTGGCGCTGCTGTTCAACGGCGAGATCTATAACTATCAGGAGATCCGCGCCCGTCTGATGGAGGCAGGTTATCACTTTGCCACCCAGACGGACTCTGAGGTGCTGATCTACGGCTATCAGGAGTACGGCGCAGATCTGCTGCAGCAGCTGCGCGGCATGTTCTCCTTTGTGATCTGGGATAAGCGGGAGAAAAAGCTCTTCGGCGCAAGAGATTATTTCGGCATCAAGCCGATGTATTACGCCCAGATGGGAGAGACCTTCCTGTTCGGTTCGGAGATCAAGAGCTTTCTGTGCCATCCGCACTTCAAAAAGGTGCTGAACACCGCGGCGCTGGAAAACTATCTGACCTTCCAGTATTCACCCTGTGACGAGACCTTTTTCCAGGGTGTGTATAAGCTGCCGCCGGCACATTATTTCACCTATCAGAACGGCAAGTTCGAGATGAAGCGCTACTGGGATGTGCACTTTAAGGCAGACCAGAAGCCCGATCTGGACACCTGGGTCAACCGCATTTCAGATACCTTCCACGACAGTGTAAAGGCGCATAAGATCGCCGATGTCGAAGTCGGCTCGTTCCTGTCCAGCGGCGTGGATTCCAGCTATGTGGCAGCCATCGCCGATGTGGATAAGACCTTTACCGTCGGCTTTGGCACAGAAGAGCGCTATAACGAGATCGGCTGGGCAAAGGGCTTCTCCGAGGCCATCGGCAAGAAGAACTACAACAAGGTCATCACCCCGGAGGAATACTGGGAAAAGCTGCCTATGATCCAGTATCACATGGACGAACCGCTGGCAGATCCGGCAGCCATCGCCCTGTATTTCGTGTGCAATCTGGCATCTCAGTCGCTGAAGGTAGTGCTGTCCGGCGAGGGCGCAGACGAGATCTTCGGCGGCTATAACGTCTACAGCGAACCGGGCGGGTCTGCTTATGACAAGCTGCCCCGGGGACTGCGCCGCGGCATCGGCCACATTGCAGAAAAAATGCCAGCACACCGTGGCAGAAACTTCCTGGTGCGCAAGGGCAAGGATCTGGAAGAGCGCTTTATCGGCAACGCCTATATGTTCACGCCGGAAGAGCGCAAGGCACTGCTGAAGATCCGCACCAATGCACCCGATCCCATGGCAATCACCAAGCCTTTCTATGACAAGGTGCAGGATCAGGACGATGTGACCAAGATGCAGTACCTGGATCTCCACATGTGGATGGCAGGGGATATCCTGCTGAAAGCCGACAAGATGAGCATGGCGAATTCTCTGGAGCTGCGTGTGCCGTTCCTGGATAAAAAGGTCATGGAACTGGCAGAGCAGATCCCCACACGCTATCGCGTGACACGGGAGGCGGTCACCGACGAAAAGACCCCGTATATCACCAAGTATGCTATGCGCCTGGCTGCCAAGAAGGACACTCCGCCCCAGACGGCAAAGACCGCAGCCAAGAAAAAGCTGGGCTTTCCGGTGCCCATTCGCGTCTGGCTGAAAGAAGAGAAATACTACAGCATTGTCCGGGAGCGCTTTGAAAGCGATGAGGCAAACCGCTTTTTCCACACCGAAAAGCTGGTGCGCCTGTTGGACGATCACCGTGCCGGAAAGGCAGACAACAGCCGAAAGATCTGGACGCTGTATATGTTCCTGGTATGGTATCAGATCTACTTCCCAGAGGCATGCGGCGCATAAAGGAGCAGCTGAAAACAAATGGCAAGTCATGTAACCTATGCTTATATCCGGCAGAATCCCGACATCCGGGAGTATATCCGCCGCGCCGATATGTCCCTGGCGGCCATCGGCTATACCGAACATTCCTTTGCCCATGTGGAAAAGGCGGCGCATAACGCTGCCATGATCCTGGAGACGCTGCAATATCCGGCGCGCCAGGTGGAACTGGCGAAGATCGCCGGCTTTCTCCACGATATCGGCAATGTCATCAACCGCAACGACCACGCCCAGAGCGGCGCAGTCATGGCGTTCCGGCTTCTCGACCGCCTGGAAATGCCGGTGGATGAGATCTGTTCCATCATCTCCGCCATCGGCAACCACGACGAGGGCACGGCGCAGCCGGTGGATGCCATTTCGGCGGCGCTGATTATTGCCGACAAGACCGACGTGCGCCGCAGCCGTGTGCGCAATACCGACTTTATGACGTTCGATATCCACGACCGCGTGAATTATGCGGTGGAATATTCCAACCTGCATTTCAGCGACGATCAGAAATCCATTGTGCTGGATCTGACCATTGACACAGAGATCTCTTCTGTGCTGGAATATTTCGAGATCTTCATGGAGCGCATGCTGCTGTCCAAGCGCGCGGCGCTGTTCTTTGACAAAAAGTTCAAGATGTACATCAACGGCAGCAATATTTTATAAGCCGACAAGACCGCTGAAAACCGGCGGCATTGCCATAGATTCCCGGAGCCAATGCATGACTTCGGAGAAAACAACGGAGGTACAATATCATGATTTCACCGTATCCGCATCTGATCGACCTGAACGATTATCCTGTTTCCTGGTGGAAACAGGTGGTAGACCTGGGGGAGCAGATCAAGAATCACCCGGAGATCTACGCAGGCGCTTGCAGCAACAAGATCATGGCGACCCTGTTCTATGAGCCGTCTACCCGTACCCAGATGTCCTTCCAGACCGCAATGCTGCGTCTGGGCGGCAGACTGATCGGTTTCGACAACCCGGCAAATTCATCCGTTTCCAAGGGTGAGACGCTGAAAGATACCACAAAGATCGTCAGCGGCTATGCGGATATCCTGGTCATGCGCCACCCGGTTGCCGGTGCGGCAAAGGCTGCGGCGCTGTCCGCAGACTGTCCGGTCATCAATGCCGGTGACAGCGGACACCTCCATCCGACACAGACTCTGACCGACCTGCTGACGCTGAAATGCGAAAAGGGCAGACTGGATCACCTGACTATCGGTCTCTGCGGCGACCTCATCAACGGCAGAACGGTGCACTCGCTGCTGAAGGCGATGTCCTGCTTTGAGGGCAACCGCTTTATCCTCATCTCCACACCGGAGCTGGGGCTGCCATCCTATGTAAAGGATATTCTCAATGCCAGCAACTGCGAGTATGAGGAGATCTCTTCTCTGGAAGAGGCACTGCCGATGCTGGATGTGCTGTACATGACCCGGATCCAGCAAGAGCGCTTCGCCAGCCGGGAGGAATATCTGGCGCAGAAGGACACCTATATCCTCACCGTCAAGAAGATGCAGGCAGCGAAAAAGGATCTGATCGTACTGCATCCGCTGCCCCGTGTGGACGAGATCGAGGTGGCTCTGGACGACGATCCCCGCGCGATGTACTTCAAGCAGGCAAAGTATGGCATGTATGTCCGCATGGCGCTTATCATCACCATGCTGAATCTGGACACCCACACCACGCTGCTGCACGGCAAGACATTCCCCGGCGCAGCCTGCAAGAACCCCAACTGCATCACCTGCACCGAGACCTATCTGCCGAAGAGCTTTATTCCGCTGGGCAACTCGCTGCTGGAATGTGAGTTCTGCAATGAGCGTCTGCTGATGGAGCACTAAGCTGCTTTGGGGACAATTTCCTGAAAAATACAGAAAAGCATCATTTCCCAACCGGGAAACGGTGCTTTTTTTGCACAAATATATTTCGGTTTCATGATGAGATTGTACAAATTCTTCATGAAACCGGTTTATTTTCTATGATTCCCCTTGCACAAAAGTTCGGTTTGTGCTATACTAAAGAGGAAGAAAATTTTTGCAGTTTCCGAAGGCGCGCGCCGGTCATGGGACGGGATGAAACCGCTTTTCCACAATGCGGCAGATGCCGAATGCCGGAATGCACAGCAGAAACCACAGTCCGGTGAACGGCAGACAGATCTGACCGTACAGGTTCAGCGGCATGTTGCTGTAGTCCCAGACGTTCCAGCCCATGACGAGGTTGTCTGCCACGCCCACGGCAAATTCCAGGGCAGTGATGAGCAGTGCGCCGCACAGACACTGCAGCAGCCTTGTGCCGGGCGGTGCGGCGGCACGGATCAGGTATAACCCCACCGCGGCAGCGCCGCCGGTGAGTGCCATGGTCCAGTGGGTATAGCCCCGGCAAAGGATCTCCAGCAGGCTATAGACGAAAGCCCCCAGCAGAAAGAACCAGCAGAGTTCATAGGGCTTGTGATGCAGTTTCAAGGAATCACCTCTTTTTTCTTGCTGCTTCTAGTCTGCTCGGAATTGCAGAAAATATACGGGGCAGCGTGCCGGGATGCATGCTGTCACAGCAAAAAAATCGCATGGAACATGCGGAATATCGGAGGTATCACAATGCGAAAAAGTGGTATTTTAATGCACATTTCCAGTCTGCCGTCGGAGTTCGGCATCGGCAAGCTGGGCGACGCGGCGTATATGTTCGCCAACTTCCTGCGGGACTGCGGCATGCAGGTATGGCAGATCCTGCCGCTTTCTCCCACCAGCTACGGCGACTCGCCGTATCAGTCGTTTTCCGTTCACGCCGGAAATCCGTATTTTATTGATTTTCAGCGTCTGGAGAAAAAAGGCTATCTGGCACCGCCGGACTATGAGGGCATCAACTGGGGCGAAGATCTGCGCCGGGTCGATTATGCCCGGGTATATAACTATTGCTTCCATGTGCTGCGGACGGCATACAGCCGGTTCCGGAAGGACGAGCCGGAATACGCGGCGTTCTGTGAAGCCCAGAAGCACTGGCTGCCGGAATATGCCTTGTTTATGGCGCTGAAGGATGCCCACGACGGAAAGCCCTGGTATCAGTGGGAAACCGATCTGGCAATGCGTGAGCCGGAGGCACTGGAAGCGGCACGGGTACAGTATGCCGACGAGATCGACTATTACTGTGTGCTGCAATACTGGTTCTATCAGCAGTGGGGCGAGCTCAAGGCGTACTGCAACGAAAACGGCATTTCCATTGTGGGCGATATTCCTATTTATGTGGCGTATGACAGCGTGGATGTCTGGGAACACCCGGAGCTGTTCCTGTTGGACAAGGAGCGCAAGCCGGTGGATGTGGCAGGCTGTCCGCCGGATGTATTCTCGCCCACTGGGCAGCTGTGGGGCAATCCGCTGTATGACTGGAGCTATCACAAGGAGACCGGGTTCGCCTGGTGGATCGACCGCCTGAAGAGCGCAGCAACACTGTATGACATGGTGCGCATCGACCACTTCCGGGGCTTTGAGAGCTTTTATGCCATTCCCTACGGCAGAAAGACCGCAGAGGTGGGCGAATGGCGTAAGGGCCCGGGCATGGATCTGTTCCATGCGGTGAAGGAGGCGCTGGGCGACCTTTCCATCATCGCAGAGGATCTGGGCTTTGTGACACCGGAGGTGCGTCAGCTGCTACAGGATTCCGGGTATCCGGGCATGAAGGTGTTACAGTTTGCCTTTGATGATGATCCGGCAAGCACCTATCTGCCGCAGAACTTTGAGACACCCAACTGCGTTGCCTATACCGGGACGCACGACAATATGACGCTTCGGGGCTGGATCCACGGCTCGCCGTCAAAGACTATCGCCTTTGCGAAGCGCTATCTCCACTGCCGGAGTGCAAACGATCTGCCGGCATCGATCCTGCGGCTCACCTGGAGCAGCACCGCCCGGCTTGCCGTGGCGCAGATGCAGGACTTTTTGGATGCCGGGCCGGAGGGACGGATGAACACGCCTTCTACCACCGGCGGCAACTGGCAGTACCGCACGCTGACCAGCGATTTCAGTCCCAGACTGGCGAAGCGGATCTATCAGCTGAATGAGCTGTACAACCGACTGCCGGACAAGCCCAAGGAAAAGCCGATCTCGAAGAAGCGGCAGAAAGCAGCAGCCAAGGCTGCGGAAAAGGCAGATGCAGTGAATGCATCCATGAAACTGAGAAAAAGGGAGAAGAAGTCATGATGAACAAAGAAACGCTGAAAGCCGGGATCCTGCATGCGCTGCACGGCGCTGATCCCAAGACCGCAACACCGCAGCAGCTGCATCAGGCGCTGGGCGAGACCGTGATGGAAGCCATTGCGCCGGACTGGAGCAAGAGCATGGATGCGCACGAGCACAGCCGCCGTGCCTGCTACTTCTCCATGGAGTTCCTGGTGGGACGCGCTGTATACAACAACCTGCTGGTACTGGATGTGCTGAAAGAAGCAGAGGCTGCTTTTGCAGAACTGGGTGTGTCCCTGTCTGATCTGGAAGTGATCGAGGATGCTGCGCTGGGCAACGGCGGCCTGGGCAGACTGGCTGCCTGCTTCCTGGACAGCGCTGCAACGCTGGATCTGCCGCTGGACGGCTATGGCATCCGCTACAAGTATGGTCTGTTCAAGCAGTATTTCGAGGACGGCTTCCAGAAGGAAGTGCCGGATGACTGGATGCGCTATGGCGATGCCTGGTCAGTGCGCCGGGACGAGGACGCAGTTCTGGTGGAATTTGAGGGACAGACGGTGCGCGCTGTGCCCTATGACATGCCGGTGATCGGCTGTAAGACCAAGCACATCGGTAATCTCCGCCTTTGGCAGGCAGAGCCGGTGCATACCTTTGACTTTGACCTGTTCAATCAGCAGAAGTATCTGGAGGCTGCTGCGGAGACTGTCTATGCAGAGGACATCTCCCGTGTGCTCTATCCCAACGATGACACCTGGGAGGGCAAGAAGCTGCGTCTGAAGCAGCAGTATTTCTTCTGCGCCGCATCTCTCCAGGATATCCTGAAAAAGCACAAGGCGGCTTATGGCACACTGGACAATCTGGCGGACAAGCTTGCTATTCAGCTGAACGACACCCATCCGGTCATCTCTGTACCGGAACTGGTGCGCCAGCTGATGCTGCCGGAAAACGGCTATTCCTTCGACCAGGCGTTTGCGATGGCGAGAAAGATCTTCCACTACACCAACCACACCGTGATGCCGGAAGCACTGGAAAAGTGGGACTGCAATCTGGTACAGCAGCTTCTGCCGGCAGTCTATGATATCATTCTGCGCATCGAAGAGCAGTTTATGACCGAGATGTATCAGAAGGGCGTGGACAAGGCACAGGCAAGCCGCATGAAGCTGGTGCAGAACGGCATGGTGCACATGGCACATATGGCGGTCTATGCGTCTGCACACACCAACGGTGTTGCGGCGATCCATACCGAGATCCTGAAAGATTCCGTGCTGAAGGACTGGTATCAGGTCTATCCGGAGCGCTTCCAGAACAAGACCAACGGCATCACTCAGCGCCGTTGGCTGGCACTGTGCAATCCGGAACTGTCCGGACTGCTTACAGAATTGCTGGGCTCGGATGACTGGAAGATCCGTCTGGACGAGCTGAAAAAACTGGAATGCTATGCCGAGGATACGGCGGTGCTGGAGCGATTCCTGGCGATCAAGCAGACCAAGAAGGAACAGCTTGCCGCTTATATTGCCGAAAAAGAGGGCGTACAGATCGACCCGTCGTCCATCTTTGATATCCAGATCAAGCGTCTGCATGAGTACAAGCGTCAGCTGTTGAACGCGTTCTCCATCCTGTATCTGTACTTCGGACTCAAGGACGGCAGCATTGCGGATATCACACCGGTGACCTTCCTGTTTGGCGCAAAGTCTGCGCCGGGCTATCGCCGTGCAAAGGCCATCATCAAGTTTATCCACGAGGTGGCAAAGCTGGTAGAGGCAGACCCGGTAGTCTCCCAGAAGATCAAGGTGGTATTTGTCTCCAACTATAATGTTTCCTATGCAGAAAAGCTGGTGGCTGCGGCAGATGTTTCTGAGCAGATCTCCACCGCCGGCACAGAGGCATCCGGCACCGGCAACATGAAGCTGATGCTCAATGGTGCAGTCACACTGGGCACTTATGACGGCGCAAACATCGAGATCGTGGAAGAAGCCGGTGAAGAGAACAACTACATTTTCGGCGCAAAGGTAGAGGAACTGGAAAAGATCATGCCGACCTACGACAGCCGCAAGCTGTTTTCGGAGAACGAGAAGATCCGCCGCGTGGTAGAGACACTGATCGACGGCACATGCTGCGACGGCGGCAGCGGCGATTTCCGGGAACTGTACTACTCGCTCCTGGACGGCGCAAGCTGGCATGCACCGGATAACTACTATCTGTTGGGCGACCTGGAATCCTATGTGGCAGCAAAGCTGCGCTGCAACAGCGATTATACCGACCGCATGGCATTCGCCAAGAAGCAGTGGCGGAACATCTGCAATGCCGGAAAGTTCAGCTCTGACCGTACCATTGCGGACTATGCGGAAAACATCTGGGAGATCCAGCCGGTCAAGGTGGACTAACAGAAGGCACAGGAGGTGCTGAAAATGAGCGGATGGATCCCGTTTCTTTGTTTTGTTCTGCTGGGCGCTGCGGATACCGTGTTTTCTGTCAAGCTGAATCTGTCACCGTGGCAGTTCCTGCTGGCAGGGAATCCCGTACAGCCGGACGGCAGAAGGGTTTATGATACAGAGCGGTTTCAGCCTGCCGCAGGCATGCTGTGTGCCATTTATGCCGGTGTCTTTTTCATGACGGCGCTTTCTGTGCTTCTGACACAGATCCTGTGTGTATTGCCCGGCGGCCTCATGGCGGCGATGCTGTATATCCACGGGGCAGTGCTCGTGCTGAGCGCATTCGGCATGATGGCGTATCTGGACACCTATTGTCAGGTCACATCGGAAAAGCTGCCGGAATAAAATCGATTTCTAAGGCAAAACCAAAACGCCGCTGCGGTACTGTGAAAGGTACCGCAGCGGCGTTTTCTGATGTGGCTTTTATCTCCCGTGCCGGCAAATCTGCATTACTGCATCTTTTCGCCGCAGGAACCGCAGAACATGCTGTCCAGGGGATTTTCTGCGCCGCAGTGCGGGCAGAACTTTACAGTGGGGGTGTCGTCTGTCTTTTTGGTGTGATTTTCGCCGTCGATCTCGGTATAACGGAACTCCGGCTCAGAGGGCAGCGGTGCAGAGGTTTCTTCCGGAACGGCCGCAGCCGCAGCTTTTTTCTTTGCCTTTGCCTTGACAACAGCGTTGGTGCAGATGCCGATGGAAGCCACAATCATGCCGCCCAGGGCAACGGTCAGACTGGACAGTACCACCGGAATCAGCAGCGTGGGCAGTCCTGCCTTGGAGAAGAGCAGCGCATCCGGTACATGGAATGCTTCGACCAAAAGCAGCGTTACGCCGCAGCCTGCCAGCACCAGAAGGCTGGGGATGGCAACGGCACAGCCATAGGCGGTGAGCATTTTGCCCTTGCGCCAGTGCCCCTTAACGGCGAGAATCAGCCACAGCACGAAGCATGCCGCAGTCAGCGCGCTGAAGGTGATGAGACCGGTGGTGCTGCACAGCAGCCGCGCCAGGAACTTGCCGAAGCCAGAGCCGATGGTGTTCTTCAGCGTATTGTTCCAGTCGTTCACATCATCGCCCATTGTCCAGTCCAGCGCCTGGCGGTCTGCTTCGGCGAAGATGACGCCGGTCTCTTTCTGCATGGTGCTGTCCAGGTCGTTCTGCATCAGATCTGCGATATCGGTGACGCTGGCTTCCGGCAGTTCGGCGATGTCACCGGACAAATAGCCGCTGAGGTCATCCAGATAGTCACAGAGCAGCGCATTGAATTCCGGCTGCTGTACCAGGACATCGGCATATTCTTCGGAGAGATTCGGTGCGTTCCAGAGATACCATTCGTACATGCACTTTCCGAGAGACTGGGTCTCGCCGTTGTCGCGGAGCTGTACCTGGGACAGATCCATCTGGGAAACCGCTTTGGAGAGGGTGTTCTGCGGCACGATGCTGTGCAGCGTGATGCTCAGCAGCAGACAGATGCCGAAGATCAGTGTCAGCAAAAACAGCAGGATCGACCCGAACACTGCACCGGCGCGCGAGGGCTTTTTTGCCGGTTTTGCTGTATTTTCGGCAGCAGCATCTGCTGTCGTTTTTGATTTCTTTTTTGCCATAGGGATTCCTCCTGTTGTATCGGTTTTGTTTTGTTTCTATGAAGAAAATTATAGCATAGGAATGCAGTGGGATTGTGTATTTTTTGAAAACTTTACCGGATACACTGCACAATCGGGGATTATGTGTATTTTTCCCAGCCGCGGATGCGCTCCCGCATTTCGTCAATGCCCAGAACGCCGCAGGCAAACCCCTTTTTGATGAGGATCTCCGGCAGATATTCGTCGTACTTTTCAAACATGGGGACTTCTTTGGGATAGACCAGTTCCATGGGATCGAGCGGTTTGCGCTCCTGTTCCAGCAGCACCCGGAAAAAGGTGCGCTTGTCGGCTTTCATCTTAAACTGGATGAAGTACGGTCTGGACGGAGAAAGTCCGGTGAGGGTGAGTGCGCCGGCGCAGCGCACCTTGAGAAAGCGTTCCATGGCGAGAAAGGCATATGTCCCCAGCCAGGGGAACAAGCACCACATATCGCCGCCCAGACAGATCAGCGGCTCTTCCGTCAGCCCGGAGTTCTGCGCCGTGTGCCGCGCCAGCTGTAACCGCGCCGCCGCATTCTGCATGAGATACGGGTATTGCTTCTGCTCCTGGAGCACGCGCTTCATGCGCTCTAAGATATGGGTGTGGATGTCGCCGGGGCATTCGCCGAAATATGCCGGCACCTTGCCCTTGATCTGTTCACAGTATACGGTGTGCCGCTTGTGGTCGATCTCGTCCACCACCCAGACGTGTCCGGCAATGGCGATCTTTTCGCCCACAGGCGGCGGCTGTACGATCGTCCCCAGTTCCTGGGAATTCCAGCGGACGGTGTACTCCACATTTTCCTGGAACACGGCGTAGAATTTATAGGAACTGGTGAGCCGTTCTCCGGCGATGCCCACAATGAGACCGCCGGTCTCGGTGCGCTGGATGTGGTCGATCTCCAGCAGGTGGCGCAGCAGGAGCTTGAAATCCTCCTGGGAGACCCGGTGGAAATAACTGAGGGTCAGCACATGGGATGCCAGCGCCGCCGGCGTCATCTCGCCGCAGGATGCCAGGGTGCACATGGTCTGGTGGTACAGCAGGCTGTAGGGCAGGCGGTTCAGCCGGGGCGGTTCGACCCAGCGCTCTTCCAGATAGACCTGAACCAGGGCGATGCCCTGCAGGAGCTTCCACGGGATGGTGGTGGGCAGGAGCGCCCGTGCTTCCGGCGGATCTTCCCGCATGACAAACCACATCTCCGGCGGCAGATCGCGCCGCCCGGTGCGTCCCATGCGCTGTAAAAAGGAAGAGACCGTAAAGGGCGCGTCTATCTGAAATGCCCGTTCCAGTCTGCCGATATCAATGCCCAGCTCCAGAGTGGCGGTGGTGACAGTGGTCAGAAAGAGACTCTCGTCCTTCATGGCGGTCTCTGCGGTCTCCCGATAGGCGGAGGACAGATTGCCGTGGTGGATGAGAAAGCGATCCGGCTCGTGGTTTGCTTCACAGTATTGCCGCAGAGTAGTGGTGACGGCTTCGCACTCCTCCCGGGAATTGACGAAGATCAGGCACTTTTTTCCGCGGGTGTGCTCGAAGATATAGCCCATGCCGGGGTCGGCGTGCTCCGGGGCAGTGTCTGTTCTGGGCGCAAGCTCCGGGAGTGCCTGTTCCGGCGGATGCTCTGCCGCAGCCTGCTGGTCATGCACATAGAAATGCTCCATAGACAGCCGCCAGCGCACGCCCTTGCTCTCGATGCGCGGGATCACAGTCCCTCTGCCGGTGCCGGCAGCCAGAAAAGCGCCTGTAGTTTCCAGGTCGCCGATGGTGGCAGACAGCCCGATGCGCCGGGGATTGACACCTGCCATGCGGCAGAGCCGTTCGATGAGACACATGGTCTGACCGCCCCGGTCGCCGCGCATGAGGGAGTGTACCTCGTCGATGACGATATACCGCAGATCGTGAAACAGCTTGGTGAGGGCGGCGTGTTTGTGGAGCAGCATCGCTTCCAGAGACTCCGGCGTGATCTGCAAAATGCCGGAAGGGTGTTTCATCATTTTGGCTTTGTGAGACTGGGAAACATCGCCGTGCCAGTGCCACACCGGGATGTCTGCTTCGGCGCAGAGATCGTTCAGCCGGAGAAACTGGTCATTGATGAGTGCTTTCAGCGGCCCGATATAGATCGCGCCCACAGAAGTGGGCGGATCTTCGTAGAACTGGGTGAGAATAGGGAAAAACGCGGCTTCGGTCTTGCCGGAGGCAGTCGATGCCGAGAGCAGGACGTTTTCCTCTGTGTTGAAAATGGCGTCGCCTGCCGCCACCTGAATGGCGCGGAGGGATTCCCAGTCGTTCTGATAGATGAAATCCTGAATAAACGGCGCATAGCGGTCAAAAATGGACATGGGGAAACCTCTTAAATGTCAAACTCGGCAAATTCCGGCGCGACTTCGCTGTCACCCTCCGGCTGTGCCTTGGCGTAGGAAAAGCGGTCGGACTGCAGCAGTTCGGAGACGTTCAGCTGCGGATTCTGGTACACAATATCCAGCAGTTCGATAAAGTCCCGGATCACTTCCCGGGGCGTGATGTGGGAGTCCGCACCGATGCGCCCGAACTCGATCTGCAAAAACTGGATGCGCTCCTCCTGGGTCAGTGTGGGTGTATAGCCGAACAGCTGGGCATGGATATCCGTCAGCTTTTCGGTCAGCACCAATAGTTCCTCGTTGGTCAGCGCCGTCAGATGGATCACCGGGGCGAGCATATCTTTCACACCCTCGCGTCCGAAGCGGCCTTCCGCCAGCCGGGAGCGCAGCGCCTCATAGCTGTACACGCCCCGTCGGGTGTCCTCGATGCACTGGGGCGTGCCGCCCATGATGATGCCCAGATACTGCGCCTTGCCCTGCAGGGTGTCGTTGTACATGGTGAGGATCTTCTCATAGTTGTACTGCCGGGTGATGCTGTTGGGGATTTTATAGATGTTCACCAGTTCGTCGATGAGCACCAGCATGCCGCTGTAGCCTGCCTTTTTCAGGAACATGGCGAACAGCTTGATGTACTCGTACCAGTCGTCGTCGCCGATGATGATGTTTACGCCCAGTTCGGACTTGGCTTCGGTCTTGGTGGTATATTCGCCCCGGAACCACTTGACCACCTTCGCCTTGCCCTCGTCGTCGCCGTCCCAGTAGGCATTATAATAGAGTGTCAGCAGTTTGGCGAAGTCGAAGCCGTGCACCATTTCGTGGAGCGCACCGATGACCTCGTAGATCTTTCGCGACACAGCCTTTTGAAATTGGGGATCTTCTGTGGAAAGCCCGGACTCCGCCGCGGTCTCGCTCTGGACGGTGCTGATCCAGCGGTCGAGGATCAGCGTCAGCGCGCCGCCGTCCGGTCTGGTTTTGGTGGACATATTGCGGATCAGTTCCTTATAGGTCGCCAGGCCCTGTCCCTTTGTGCCCTGCAAGCGCCGCTCCGGGGAGAGGTCGGCATCCACTACCACAAAGTTTCGATCCATGACATAGCTGCGGATGGTCTGAAGCAAAAAGCTCTTGCCGCTGCCGTATTTGCCCACGATAAACCGGAACGATGCGCCGCCGTCTGCGATGATGTCCACATCATGGAGCAGTGCGTCGATCTCCTGTTCTCTGCCGACGGTGATATAAGGCAGCCCGATGCGCGGAACGACACCGCCTTTCAGCGAATTGATGACCGCAGATGCGATTCGTTTTGGTATTTTCATAGTCGTTGTTCCTTTCTGAACCAATGCTTACAGCATCGCTGCAATATCCTCAGCGTAATCCTCGATCAGTTCCGGGGTGTCGCCGTCGAAGAGGATCACCGTGTCGCCGAAATCGTCAAACAAGATCTCGTTGATGTGATCCGCCAGGACAGAGAGCATCACGCCGTTCTGCCGGAGCAGGTCGGCATAGGGCTTTTTCTCCAAAAGGCAGCGCAGAAACGCAGCTTCGGTCTCGCTGAGCCGGTTGTCCGGTACATCGGCGCTTTCCGGTTCCGGTATCGGCGGCGCGGTTTCCGGTGCATCCGGGAAAGCCGCTTCGGCTTCCGGCGCGTTTTCCTCTACCAACAGCTTGTCCCGTGTGGTGTCTGCCGCCCGGCGGATGGTTTGCAGCTGGGAGAGGTCAAACTCGATCTTGGGCGGTTCTGGCTCTGCGGCGCGGCGCTGCTCTTCCAGAAGCGTTTCCAGTTCCTTGTCCAGTATCTTCTGGATATATTTGGGCAGCTCCGGTTCTTTCAGCGGATGGGCATAGTCTGTCAGCAGCCGCAGCTTCTGATCAATGGCTTTCAAGAGGTCTCCCACACGGGAAGTGCCCTTTTCGCTGTCAAAATAGCTTTCACAGTACCAGAGACCGCGGCGGCAGTGATATGCCTGGCAGGGGTTGATGACATAGTCCGCTTCCAGGTTGGATTCTTTTTCAAAGTAAACGGCGTTCCCGAACAGATGATAGGGGAGCATTTTCTTTTTCCCGAAGAGATATTCCAGATAGGGCTTTTCTTTTCGGTTTTCAAAATATGCACTGACGGCACAGAAGCAGCGGAACACGGCATCCTGCACCAGCGCGGTATTTTCCCGGAAAAAGCGGGAGCGCGGGAGCGTATACCGGGAGACGGCGGTCAGCGCTTCGGTGACGGCTTCCGGGGAATGTGTGTCCGGCGCGGTCAGGATCGGCAGGACACTGCCCAATGCGGACGCTGTACCGCCGCTTTCTGTGAGAAGGGATGGGCTCAGGTGATAACGGATCACATAATCGTGCATCCAGAGGGAAAAATAAAAGAAAGCAGATGTGCTTTCGGGGTCTGCGGCGCTGTAGTCCTTCTGGAACTGCAGCAGCATCTGATAGCCGGTTTCCGGATCGGGGAAGCCGATCTGGTTGAGCAGCTCATAGCAGTACACCATGGCATAGGCTGTCGATGTCTTTTCCACAATGCCCCGGCGCACGTTGGTGCGCCAGGTGAAGTAGGTGCGGAGCTGCTTGTCGGTCATGTCGTGATAGGTGGGGTAATACCTGGAAAACTCGGCGCGCTCGGTGCAGTCGTCGGTGAAGTCCGCCAGGAACATGCCCTGCCGGTAAAACAGCTCCTGGAAGTTATAGTTGTATTTCGAGGGGCTGAGTGCGATCTTTTTGGCATCCGCCAGCGGCTGCGGCAGCCGTTTTATCATCTGTGCCGCGGTGCGCAGGATCGGCTCGTCCCGGTATTCTTTCCGCAGCTTTTCTGCGGTGTTTTTCAGCTTGGGGTTGTCCAGGATCTCTGCGATCAGGTCTGCAATATCCGACATGGCGAATGCCTCCTTTCTGCCCCGGGAATCTGCTGTACGGTGGCAGGCTTCTAACTTCAATATACCACATTCCGGCAGAAAAGTCAAACCCGTCGGAATGCATCCGTCCGGGCAGGCACGGTGCAGTTTTTTGCGGAAAAACAGCAGGGAGGAATCTTGTACAAAACATTGTAAGGAACACGGGCATTTTTCGGCGTGCTGCGCTCCGAAATCCAGTTCGTTCTCAAAGGAAAAAAACCGTTTACACAAAAGAAAGAAAAGAGTTTTGGAAAAATTATAGAAAAAGAAATCACTTTGTGTTATACTAGGAATGTTGAGGTTTTGTCGCGCCCGGAAAAGGCTGCGGCATGCCGGAAGTCCTGCGGGGAGCAGGCACAAAACAGTCGAAAGACGAGGAGGTTCTATATGAGAAAAGTACAGTTTACAGAAACCGTTTTGCGTGATGCAAACCAGTCTCTCATGGCAACACGTCTGCCCTATGCAGACTATGCAGACATCCTGCCAACCATGGACAAGGCAGGCTACTATTCCATTGAGTGCTGGGGCGGTGCAACATTTGACTCCTGTTTGCGGTATCTGAACGAAGATCCGTGGGAACGCCTGCGGAAGCTTCGGAAGAACCTGCCCAACAACAAGCTGCAGATGCTGCTGCGCGGACAGAATCTGTTGGGATATAAGCACTATCATGATGACGTTGTGGAAAAGTTCATCGAACTCTCCATCAAGAACGGCATCGACATCATCCGTATCTTCGATGCGCTCAACGACTTCCGCAACTGCGAGACCGCGCTGAACGCTACCATGAAGTATGCCACCAAGAATACCATTGCATCCGGCTGCATCTGCTATACCCAGAGCCCGGTGCACACCGTAGAAAAGTATGTGGAAATGTGCAAGGAGCTCAAGCGCATGGGCTTCCAGACCATCTGCCTGAAGGATATGGCAGGCACTATGACCCCGTATGAGGCAGAGCACCTCATCAAGGGCATCAAGGACGCTGTCGGCGATATGCCGCTGATCCTCCACACCCACAGCACCACCGGTATGGCTTATATGACGCTGACCAAGGCAATCGAGTCCGGCATCGACGTCATC
This sequence comes from Ruminococcus bromii, assembly GCA_963590855.1. Taxonomy (GTDB): domain Bacteria; phylum Bacillota; class Clostridia; order Oscillospirales; family Ruminococcaceae; genus Ruminococcus_C. The sequence continues at coordinate 23,182 of CAVAQT010000018.1, read as the reverse complement.
GACACTGCAACCTCCTGCTTCTCCGGCGGTACTTCTCAGCCGTCCACCGAGACCATGTTCTATGCCTGCCAGCAGTATGGCATTGAGACTGGTCTGGACGAAAAGCTGCTCAACGAGGTCAACGACTACTTCAAGCCCATCAAGCAGAAGTATATCGACAATGGTCAGATCAATCCCAAGAGCTTGGGAACAGACGCACAGGCACTGGTTTACAAAGTGCCGGGCGGTATGCTGTCCAACATGATCGCAAACCTCACCGATATGAAGGCAATGGACAAGTTTGACGCTGCTCTGGCAGAGATTCCGCAGGTTCGTGCCGATATGGGTTATCCGCCGCTGGTAACACCGCTGTCTCAGATGGTGGGCAACCAGGCAGTTACCAATGTTCTGGTGGGCGAGCGCTATCGCCAGATCTCCAAGGAAATCCAGAACTATATCAAGGGTGAGTACGGCATCGCTCCGGCACCGGTCAGCGATGCGCTCCAGAAGAAGGTGCTGGGCGAGGGCGGCAAGCCGGTAGACTGCCGCATCGAGGATCAGAAGCGCACCGGTCAGGAATTTGAAGATGCCAAGAAGGCACTGGGCGATCTGGCGCGTTCGGAAGAGGATATCATGAGCTATATCTGCTATCCGGATCAGACTGTGAAGTTCCTGGAAAACCGGAAGGCACAGGAGGAGAACGAGGCCGTTTATACCATCGAGGCCATGTAAGGAGGAACAGCTATGCCACTGAATGTAATGAGTGCAGCAGATATGGGCATCGGCGAGGCAGGCGTAACCGCCATTTTTGGTTATGTTGTTGTTTTCGTCGGACTGCTCCTGCTGATGCTGGTACTGTATATTATGGGTGCAGTGTTCAAGTCAAAGGCGAAGAAAGCGGAAGTGCTGAAAGCTGCGGAAAAGGCTGCTGCTCCGGCAGAAGCGCCGGAAAAGCCCCTTGCGCCGGGTTCTGCCGGCCATATCAAGCGGTTTGATGTACCGGATAAGGAAGCAGCCATGATCATGGCGATCGTTGCTGACAAGCTGAACACACCTTTGAATGAACTGCGCTTCGTGTCGATCAAGGAGGTCAAAGAGGATGAAGTATAAAGTTACGCTGAATAACAAAGTATATGAAGTAGAAGTCGAAGCAGGAAAGGCTGTCCTGCTGGACGAATATGAGGCTTGTGCCCCGGCTCCGGCTGCTGCTCCGGCGGCAGAGACTGTTCCGGTTGCTGCGCCCGCTCTGGCTCCGGCAGCTAAGGTAGACCTGAAGGCAGGCGAATCGGTAAATTCTCCGATGCCCGGCAACATTCTTCGCGTTGAGGTCAAAGAGGGCGAACAGATCAAGGCAGGTCAGCTGCTTGTTGTTCTGGAAGCAATGAAAATGGAAAACGAGATCCTGGCACCCCACGACGGCACAGTTGCACAGGTCGTTGTCTCCAAGGGTACTACCGTAGAAACAGGCTCTCCGCTGATCGTGCTGGCGTAAAGGAGGGGTATTCATGAATATGCTTGAAACCCTTCAGAATCTGCTGAACGATTCTGGTTTTGTCAGTTTCTTCGCTGACGGCGGCTGGAAGAATCTCGTGATGATCGCAGTTTCCTGTCTGCTGCTGTACCTGGGCATCAAAAAGCAGTTTGAACCGCTGCTGCTGGTGGGTATCGCTTTCGGCTGCCTGCTGGTCAACGTCTCCAACTTTTTCGTAGACGGTGCAAGCTCCGCCAATGCCTTGTATCATCCGGAGCTGTGGAATGCGTTCCTGGAAGAAGGCGGCGAATATTATCACAGTTACGGACATATTATGGCAAACGGCGGTTTGCTGGATATCCTGTATATTGGTGTCAAGTCCGGTCTGTATCCGTCCCTGATCTTCTTGGGCATCGGGGCCATGACGGACTTTGGCCCGCTGTTGTCCAGCCCGAAAAACCTGCTTCTGGGTGCAGCTGCACAGATGGGTGTATTCCTGGCGTTCTTTGGTGCAGTTTGTCTGGGCTTTGACGGCAATCAGGCAGCATCCATCGGTATCATCGGCGGTGCAGACGGCCCGACAGCCATCTTCCTGACCAGTAAGTTGGCGCCGGAATTGCTGGGACCGATCGCCATTGCAGCATACTCCTATATGGCGCTGATTCCGATGATCCAGCCGCCGCTGATGAAGCTGCTGACCACCAAGAAAGAACGGGAAGTTAAGATGGAAATGGCTCGTCAGGTCTCCAAGACCGAGAAGATCATTTTCCCGATCGTGGTTTCTCTGGTGGTTATCCTGCTGCTGCCGTCCACTGCTCCGCTGATTGGTTGTCTGATGCTGGGAAACCTGTGGCGTGAATGTGGTGTGACAGAGCGTTTGTCTGATACCGTACAGAATGCGCTGATGAACATCGTTACTGTTTTTCTGGGCATTTCTGTTGGTGCGACTACCGTTGCATCTTCGTTCCTGACCCTGAATACCCTGAAGATCGTGGTTCTGGGACTGCTGGCGTTTGGCTTCTCCACTGTTGGCGGTTTGCTCGGCGGTAAAGTTATGTATATCGTTACAGGTGGCAAGGTGAATCCGCTGATCGGTTCTGCCGGTGTATCCGCAGTGCCGATGGCTGCCCGTGTTTCCCAGAAGGTTGGCCAGAAGGCAAATCCGTCCAACTTCCTGCTGATGCACGCAATGGGTCCGAACGTAGCTGGCGTTATCGGTTCTGCAATTGCAGCTGGTTTCCTGCTGGCAGTGTTTAAGTAAAATATCGCAAAGGCTGTTTCGTATCATCCGTATGAAATAGACTTTCAGACAATCGCCCGATACAAGCATGATATGGCTTGTATCGGGCGGTTTTGTTATGGGTAGGGAAAGACACAGCTGACATACCGAAACGCTGACAGAGGCGATTCTGTGCGCCCTGAGCGATGCACTATAAAAGCAATCTTGTCTGCCCAGGGCTTTGTGGCAGCAGGACAAAGGCAATACCGCACAAAGAGTGTCTGGCGACTTTGCACGCCATCTGCTTGCAAATTTCCCGTCATATTTCACAAAAATGCTCGTGAATACATCAAGTATTCACTCCGCTTTTTGTTTCATCTGACGAAAAATTTGACGACGCATCTGTCGCACAATCTTTGTGCGGTATTGCCCAAACAAAAATCCCCGCAGACGTAACGCCGCGAGGAACAATGCTGTTATTTCATTGTGTCATACGAAGATGTAGTGTCACTCCCGAACCGGGAGCTCGTCACCCCTGTGGTGACGGCAGATTCAAAAGAAGTTGTATTGTAAAATCGATGGTGTTCAAAAAACTAATAGATGAGTTTGTAGAGTGTGGGGAACAGAGCCAGGTATTCGCTGAGCTTTGTGCGCTTGCTGGAACCCGGATCGTTGATGATAAAGTTCTCGGCAGAGAAGGAAGTGCCCTTCGAGCCGGTATATCCGGTAACCAGGACATAATGCTGGCTGCCGTTGGATTTCTTTGCACCGATCACTACCGGAGTGTTGTTCAGCAGCTGATCGTAGATCTGCTGCATGATGCTCTGTGTAATGCTGCAGCTCAGGGTGTCCACATGATAGCCCAGCTTTTCGCAGGAAGACCAGATCAGGTTGTCACTGCTGTAGGTGAGCTTGGATACCATCTTGTCCGGTGTGGTGCTTGTGCCGGTCTGGTAAGAATACTTCATTGCCAGTGCCGTGGTAACACAGCCGACCTTGCCGATGGTGGAATAGTTGATGACCTTATTGCTCCAGCGTGTGTCAAACTGCTTGTAGTCTACCACATTCAGCTGAACCGGTTCGTGTCCGGTCTCCTTGAGAATGCCAGTCTCCGGATCAAAGTAACGGGATGTATCGCCGATGGTGATCCATCCGGTCTGCATGGCAAATGTAGTGGGATCAAAATAATAGGTGTTGCCGGAGATCTCTGTCAGACCCGAAGCTGCTGCGCCGGATTCTGTCAGATAGACCTTGCTGTCATCCCGGTTTACCCAACCGGAAAGCGCGCTGCCGTCAGTGGGACTGAAATAGTACAGCTTTCCGTTCAGAGTCTGCCATTCTTTCAGCAGAACGCCTGTGGTGGGATCGAAGCCATAGACAACGCCGTCAATGGTCTGCGCACCAGTGAGAACGCCGTGCTCTGTGAGGTACAGCTTGCCGTCCTCGGTGTCCATCCATCCGGTGCGGAGCATGCCGTTGCTGGGATCAAAGTAGAAGCGTGTGCTTCCGATGGTGACCCATCCGGTTTGCATTGCGCCGGTTTCCGGATCGAAGTAGCTGAATCCGTTGCCCACTGCCTGAAGCCCGGTCAGCAGAACGCCGTCCTCTCCGGCATAGTAGATCGCGCCGTTTTCGGTGAAAGTGCCACTCCGCAGGATGCCCTGGTTGGTAAAGCAATAGGTCTTTCCGTCGATGACAGTCATGCCTGTGGCAATGACGCCGTCTGCGTCAGCCCACATGGTGCCGGCATCGGTGGTGATCCATCCGGTCTGGAGAAGCTTGTCCGCGGAGAAGTCATAGAGCTTTCCATCAATGGTGTTGACTCCGGAAACTGCACCCTTGTCTGCGGTGAAGTAATATGTACCGTCATCGGTGGTCTGCCATCCGGTATAAACGGATGCGTCGTCGTTGTAGAGATACAGCGAGCCGTCCTCGTAAGAGATCCATCCGGTCTGGACACATCCGTATTCGTCAAAGGTGTATGGTGTGCTGCCGACCATCTGTACTCCGGTCAGCTTGCCGATGTTCTCGTCAATGTAGTACAGGGAGTCGTGATAGTTCAGCCATCCGAAAACAGGCTTTCCCACTTCGGCATCGTAGTAATACCGCTTTCCGTTTACGGTCTGCCATCCGGTGCGGAGTGCACCGTCAGAAGCGAACAGATAAGTAAAGCCGTCCTCCAGGGTGATCTCTTCCTGTGCACAGCTGCCGTCGCTGTAATAATAGTAAAGGCTGTCGTCGTCCGAAACATACCAGCCGGTCTGTGTGATCTGGTCTGCGTCACAGCTTCCGGTCAACACGCGGTTTCCGCTGTCTGTGACAATAAATCGATTCAGATGCAGGGTGTTTTCCTGCACGTTTTCCTCTGCGGAAGCAGATACAGCACCGATCAGAAGCGATGCCAGCAGTCCGCTTGCTGCCGCGAGGAAGATTTTGCGCATCGGTTGCGCCATTGGTTTCACGTCCTTTCGTGTCAGGGGTCATTGCTGGTCGGGAGACGGGCATGACCTTTTGGGCGGCTCTCTGTGCATTTCGCTGCTGCCGCCGTCCTTTGCGTTCGTATCAATTCGACAAAAATCTCTTGCCGATTGTAATCGATTTGTCATGAATCCACTATTTATTATACCGATGTTTTCTGCTGCTGTCAATGAATTTGACGCCCGGTTTGAAAAAAGTGTCGAATTTTCGGCGCACTGCACAAAAACGTAAGGGCGCACACGCCTATTCTGCACAATTTTTCGGGCTATAGAATACCAATACCTGGAATATCCAAAATGAAATATTGGTAACAAAACGGTTATTTCGGCAAAACGATGGCTGCCGGACTGCTGATAGCGCGGTAATATTCCGGCCGTCTGTCCCGAAATACGCCCCAGCTCATGCGCATTTCTTCCAGCTCGTCCAGGTCATAGGTCTGGACTGCGATGCCTGCTGTATCCCGGCTCAGCTGCTGTACGACTGCGCCGGTGCCGTCTGTGAGGAATGACGTGCCGTAGAAGGAGAGGGCAGAGGTCTGGTTCTGGTTCTCCTCGTCAGGGGAGATGGTCTCTGTGCCGATGCGGTTTGCCGCAATGACCGGCATCAGATTTGCGGCGGCATGTCCCTGCATGCAGCGCTGCCAGTGGGGCGCGCTGTCCACTTCCAGGATTGGCTCAGAACCAATGGCGGTGGGATAGAACAGCAGTTCTGCGCCGCTCAGTGCCATGCAGCGCGCGGCTTCCGGGAACCACTGATCCCAGCAGATGCCGACGCCGATCTTGGCATAACGGGTGTTCCACACCTTGAAGCCGGTGTCGCCGGGGGTAAAGTAAAATTTTTCCTGATAAAAATGGTCGTCCGGGATATGCGTTTTGCGGTAAACGCCCAGGACAGCGCCGTCTGCGTCGATGATCGCCACGGAATTATACAGCGCCGTACCGGCTTTTTCGTAGAAGCTGACCGGAAGCACCACCTGTAGTTCCGCAGCGACCTTTCGCAGCTGGGCGATGGCAGGATTTTCGGTGACTGCCGTCGCCAGCTCGTAGGAGGCGTAGCGGCGCTCCTGACAGAAATACGGCGTTTCAAACAATTCCGGCAGCAGGATGATCTGTGCGCCCTGGGCAGCTGCCCGGCGGATCATGGCTTCTGCGGTGCGGCGGTTTTCTGCGGCATCCGGGGTACATGCCATTTGAATGGCGGCAACGGTAACTTTACGCATGGTCTGCGCTCCTTTCGGCAGGGATCTGCTGGGTGATACAGTGGATATTGCCGCCGCCCAGCAGAATTTCTCCGGCGTCAATGGGTATGATAGTTCTGGTTGGGAATGCTTCTCGCAGGATGTCGCAGGCGGTCTTGTCCATGGGATCGCCGAACTGTGGCACAAGCACACTCTGATTGGCAATGTAGAAGTTGACATAGGATGCGGCGAGCCGTTCGCCGGGTGTCCGGGTGGGTTCGCCGTCCCAGAGATCCAGTTCGCTGCAAACCGCTTCTGTGACGCACACCGGCGTTTCCGGAATGGGGAGCCGTGTCACCTGGAGCTTTCTGCCCCTTGCATCGGTCTGCTGCGCCAGATAGTCGGCGCATGCCTTGGAAAGGGCATACTGCGGATCATTCTGGTTGTCTGTCCAGGCGAGTACGACTTTTCCGGGCGCGGTGAATGCGCAGATGTTGTCTACATGTTCGTTGGTCTCGTCGCCGTAGATGCCGCGCGGCAGCCAGAGGACTTTTTCTGCGCCCAGCATGGCACAGAGCTTGTCCGCAATGGCTTCTTTGGACATTTCCGGATTTCGCCCGGCGCTGCACAGACAGCTCTCTGTGGTGAGGATCGTGCCCTCGCCGTCGCTGTGGATGCTGCCGCCCTCCAGGATGAAGTCCCGGCTGTCATAGCAGTCCGTCTGGAACAGGTCGCAGACTTTTCTGGCGGCGTGGTTGTCCTGATCCCAGGGAAAATACAGCCCGTCCACCAGGCCGCCCCAGGCGTTAAAGCCCCAGTCGATGCCGCGGATCATTCCGTCAGCGCGGCGGACGAAGGTGGGGCAGATGTCTCTTGCCCAGGAATCGTCTGTTTTCATTTCGACGAGTCGGATCTCCGGCGGCAGCATGGCGCGGGCAGTTTCGTATTGTTCCGGTGAGACCAGCATGGTGACTGCTTCGGACTGCGCAATGGCAGAAGCCACCGCGGTGAATGCCTTTCGTGCAGGCCATCCGCCGCTGCGCCAGGAATCGCCTCGTTCCGGCCAGATCATCAGGCAGCCCTGGTGCCGGTCAAATTCTGCCGGCATGACAAAGCCGTCTGTTTTGGGCGTTGTATGTAAAATATGCATGAGATCGCTCCTCTCTGAATTGCAAGAATATTATAGCACAAATTTTTTGGGAATGCAATCGAATTGTATGGGCGGTTTTTCACGAGATTGTGGAATTGGTGTAGATTCCGGGCAATGCCGCACCCAACGGCTTTTGTGGAAAGCCAGGTCGAAGCTGTGCATAATTTTTTCCTTGCGGCGCAAAATAACTGTGGAGGTGATGGAAATGACAAGCAAGGAATTGCTCTATGTAGAGGACGCACTGGGACATGAAAAGTATTTTCAGACCAAGTGCAGCGAGGCTGCGGCACAGATCCAGGATGAGGAACTGAAGCAGTGTGTGATGCAGATGGCGGAAAAGCACCGTCAGCTGTTCCGGACATTTTACGGACTGCTTTGAGAGGAGAATGCAACATGGATGACAAGAACGTAATGGAAAATATTCTGCTGCTGGAAAAGGGCGTATGCGATCTGTATATGCACGGCACCATTGAGTCCTGCACCAGCAATGTACACCAGACCTTCAGCCGGGCGCTGAATGATTCGCTGGCGATGCAGGACACCTTATATGATAAGATGGCGGCAAAGGGATGGTATCCCACAGACCGCGCAGAAATGACAAAGGTGCAGGCAGTCAAGAAAAAGTTTCAGTCCATGCAGGGCTGAGTGAATTTGCAGGAGCATGCTCGGAAATCCGCAGGTCTTTTCTGCGGAATCGAGTCATGAAAAAGCTGCCGCGGAGGGGTTGGATGCTTCCGCGGCAGCTTTTTGTGTTTTACTGTTGTTGTGCATGCTTCTTTGCACCATATTCAGGGGATCAGAAGATTTTCCCACAGCAGGGAAAAGACCGGAACGTCCTGCATACCGGCATAGCTGACCATGCTCTGGTTGGTGCTTCTTGTGCCGAAAATAACCAGCAGGTCGCTGCTGTCGCACATGATGCGGTTCGCCTTTTCTACGCTCTTCGGGGACTGGGTGATGTCCGCATAGGCAAAGCCGTCTGCCTGGCTGCGGATCCGCAGATATTTCTCCCGGATCTCCGGCTTCCAGGCGGTGTAATGCTCCTCGTAGGGAATGACCAGGTATAAGTGCAGATCCTTGTGATATATCTTTAGGGCGCAGATCATTTCCGCCGTCCAGAGGGGAATGCCGTATTCGGCATTGGTGTAGAAATCGGTATAGCCCTTTTGGATCAGTGACCACAGGATCTCCAACAAATTGCATTTGAGCACAGAAAGCGCATTTTTCGGGAAGCGTTCTGGTGACACCAGATCCATTGCAAGCAATAATTCAAATCCCTGGGAGGTAATTGTACAAGTCATGATGAGATTCCTCTTAAAGTATGAAATATAAATACTACTTTTTAGTATACCATGAAATCCTGATTTTGTCAATCTTTGGATTTGCCGCCGTTCCGGCAAATGGCATTCTTTTGGAAAGGCACTTTTTTCGTTTGCTTTGCTATCACATATGTTTATCACATATATTATAACATATCATATCACAAAAAGTCAAGTTAAAATTGGTATGTGCCGTGAAACACAGACAGGGTGAAAAAGCAGAGCATATGGGAAGCGAGGTGACGATAGGATGAACGAAAAGATCAAGATCACAAAGAAGCAGAATCTTCGCGGTGAGGACGGCTATCGCGTATTTTCGGTGCGCGTCCGGGAAGAGACGGTGATGCGTCTGGAAGAGATCGCCGCCGCCACGAACCGCTCCCGCAACGAACTGATTAATCTGCTGCTGGAGTTCGGCATTGCCAATTGTGAGGTGGAGGAGTAAACGGGATGCTCCGTGTAAATCTCACAAAAATTCTTGACATCACGCATGCAATATGGTACAATAAAAATAATTGGACAATTTTTGTGTGGCATGCACAAGTGTTTTTTGGAAAGGAAGGATGATTGTCTATGAAGAAGTGGATCGCGGCGATCTCTGCCGCAGTCCTTGCGGTTACGGGGCTTGCCTCGTCTGTTCCGGCGGTGTCGGTCACCGCAGAGGACAACAGCAAGTATAACTATGGAGAGGCACTTCAGAAGTCGATGTTTTTCTATGAGGTGCAGCAGAGCGGCGTGAAGCCGGACTGGAACGAGGTCAGCTGGCGTTCAGACTGTATGACCAACGACTATGTGCCGGGCGGCTGGTTCGATGCCGGCGACCATTTGAAGTTCACCCTGACCAATGCCTATTCCGCAGCGCTCCTGGGTTGGGGCTTGCTGAACTATGGTGACGGCGTAGACAAGGCAGGACAGCGCACCATGTATGAGAACAATCTCCAGTTTGTACTGGATTATCTGGTGGGCTGCGACCAGGGCGACAATATTGTCTATATGATCGGTGACGGTTCTTTCGACCACGTTTGGTGGGGTTCTGCCGAAGTGTACATGGACAAGTACGAGCTGATGAAGGGCGAGACCCAGCGTCCGTACTATACCTGTGAGGACAGCTGTATTGAAGCGGATATGGCGGCGGCGCTTGCTACCGGCTATCTGAACTTCAAGGATTCCAAGCCGGAGAAGGCAAAGGAATACCTGGAACACGCTATCGATCTGTTCGACCGTGCCGACAAGCTGCGTTCCATCGGCGATGACCCGGAGGAACAGTCGTACTATAAGATCACCACATTCTATGATGATCTGTTCTATGCGGCAAACTGGCTGTATATGGTCACCGGTGAGCAGAAGTATCTGGATCTGTGCAAGACCGATTATATCCCGAATCTGGGCAAGGAAGAGCAGTCCAGCGAGTTGAAGTATACCTGGGGCATGTGCTGGGATGATGTGATGCAGGGCGGCATGCTGCTGTATGCTATCAACACCGGGGACTCTCAGTGGAAAGACCAGTTCACCAAGCATCTGGAATACTGGACGACCGGCTACGGCGGCAAGCAGATCACCTATACGCCGGACGGTCTGCCGTGGCTGTTCCAGTGGGGTTCGCTCCGCCACGCCACCACCACCGCTTTCCTGGCTTATGTGGCAGTCGATCAGCTGTACCAGGATGATGCGGCAAAGACGGAAAAGTACACCAAGTTCGCTGATAAGGTCATGAACTACTGCTTCGGCGACAACTCCAAGAATTTCAGTTATGTGGTCGGCATGGGTGACGATTATCCCCAGGCATGGCACCACAGAACCTCCAGCGGCGCATGGAACGACAAGTGGAGCAACATTGGTCAGACCGAGGGCGAGGATGCGAAACCTCATGCACATATTCTGTACGGCGCGCTGGTGGGCGGCCCGGATCAGAATGACGGCTATTCCGATAAGATCGGCGACTATCAGTACACTGAGGTTGCGATCGACTATAACGCCGGCTATACCGCAGCGCTCTGTGCGATGGTAGACAAGTACGGCGGCACATCCGACCCGGATTTTCCGCCCACAGAGACACCGAAGTGGGATGAATTTCTGGTAAAGGCTTCTATCAACCAGTCTGCTTCCAGCTATACCGAGCTGAAAGTATTTGCCATGAACCACAGCGCATGGCCGGCAAGAACCATCAAGAACCTGTCCTACAACTACTACTTCGACATCAGCGAACTGGTAGACGCAGGCTATTCCATCAACGACGTTTCTGTGAAGATCGGTTATGACCAGCACAGCAGCGACAAGGGCAAGATCTCCATTTCTGATCCGATCCAGTATGACGGCAATATCTACTATGTGAAGCTGTCCTTTGCAGACGGCAGCGTGGTGATGCCCACCGGTCAGTCGGAGCACCGCAGCGAGTGCCAGTTCCGTATCTCCATCCCGGACAATATCCAGGGCGTATGGGATCCCACAAACGACTATTCCTATGCTGGTCTGGAGCAGGGCGGCGAGGATGCTATGGTGGAGACCGATCACATTACCATGTATGACGGCGATACCCTGATCTGGGGCGTAGAGCCGGACGGCACCAAGCCGGATGTGACCACACCTGCTACAACCAAACCGACTACTACGACGACCACAGAGACTACCACAACTACCACGGCGACAACCAAAGCTACAATGACGACCACTTCGGACGATATTATCTATGAATCCGAGGGTGCGCTTCTGCTGGATGACGAGCCGGAGAAGCTGACCTATCGTGTTGGGGAGGATCTGAATCTCACCGGACTGCGAATTTCCCTGAAGTACTATTACGGAAAAGACAGCTGTGATGTGATCTATGACAAGGTATCGCCTGCCGATTATCCGGATAAATTCACCATAGACACTTCGGAATTTGACAGTTCCAAGCCGGGCACATATACCATTCGTGTGAAAGCAAGCTCGGATTTGATCTTGAACTATCGGTTGTCCTTTGCCGAGGTTTCTTTCAAGGTGACTGTTGAAGATCATGAGAATACAACAGAAACTTCATCTGTCACCACAACCACAACAACTACAGCAACTTCCTCCTCTGCAACAGGCGATGTCCTCTATGGTGATGTCAACCTGGACGGCAGAGTGGATGTGACCGATGCCGTTCTGCTGAATAAGGCAGTTGCCGGCGCAGTGAAGCTGGAAGCACAGGCGCTGCAGAACGCAGACTGTGATGCGGACAACGAACTGAGCAGTAACGATGCTGTCGTTCTGTTGAAGTTCCTGGTACATCTGTTGGATTCGATCCCCGATAAGGGCTGACAGATTCCCATAAAAGCATAGCGTAATACAAAACTCCCCCTGGATTCTGCGGTGTTTTACCATGGAAGACAGGGGGAGTTTTTTGTGTGGGTTATGTGCGCTGTATACAAGGAACTTTTTCGTAAGAGCAGCTTTTCAACAATGCCATAGCCAAAACAAAGGATAAATACTGGAGAACCATGTTTCTCTATATGAAAAGGCATAGGCAGATCGGCGTGAAAAATCCCCTGCTTCCACGGTGCTATGCCGCAGAAACAGGGGATTTTATGCTTTTATACTGGTTTCACATTAGCCGGCATCCGGCAGGCTGTCGATGGTGTGTACCAGGAACTTCAGGAGTGCGATACCATCCGCACTGCCCAGTTCGCCGTTTGCGTCACAGTCTGCATTCAGCAGTGCCTGTGCCTGGAGTGTAACTGCGCCGGCAACTGCCTTGTTCAGCAGAACGGCATCGGTCACATCCACTCTGCCGTCCAGGTTGGTGTCACCCAACAGAACATCAGACGGTTCCTGTGTGACGGTGGTTCCGTTTCCGGAAGTCGTCGTATCTGCAGAAGAAGTGGTTGTATCAGGAAGCGTTGAGGTGGATGTTTCCTCGGTTGTGGTTATTTTGCCGGTGGTTGTGGTCGTAGTTGTTTTCGTGGTAGTTGCGGTTGTATCCGCTGTGGTTCCTGTGGTGACGGGCTTCGGGTCTTCCGAGCCGGTGACCTTTCCGACAACGATGCCGCAGCCGACGGTGGACATGTAGACGGTGCCAAAGGTGTTCATATCGCCGACCAGATAGTTACCGTTACCGGTACCGCCGTACAGGTGATTCTGGTTGATGAGTACCCAGCTCTTGCCGCAGTCGGTAGAACGATAGATACCCTCCGGATCGGAGTCTGCCGGCTTGCCGTACATATACAGTGTATACGGGTCGCCGTCCTTCTGTGCTGCGCCGTAGCCCATGGTCTTGCAGTAGCTGACGTTGTCCATCTTGGTGACGGTCTTGCCGTAGTCGGTTACCAGGTACGCGCCGTAGTAACCTGCGGCGATGGCGAATGTGCCTTCGTCCAGATAAGCAATACGATACGCATTGTCGCATTCGTCGTACTGGCAGATGGTCTGGGCGTCCTTAAAGGTCTTGCCGTAGTCATCGCTGACCATCAGAATGTAGCGTGCGTCTGTGATGTCAGCCTTGGGCTTGCTGTAGAAATAATACTGGTTGTAGTAGTAGCCGTATGCGTAAACATACTGGGGATTCTTTTCGTCCACACACATCCAGATGGTGCTGGACAGGTTGTCGCTGGTGGAAGCAGTGCTCCAGGTCTTGCCGAAGTCATCGGTATAGGAGATCTTGCCGCTGCTGCTGACCAGAATGCGGTATGAACCATCCTCCAGTTGGTTGATAGCTGCCTTTGCACCGGAGCAGGGGATGTTCGGCAGTTCCTGCCATGTGGTGCCGTCTGTGGTGTAGTAACCCAGTGCGCTGCCCTCTGACAGACGAACCATCACATCCGGATTTGCCGGGCAGTATGCGATGCCGCCGGTGGATGCAGTGGTGTCAGTCAGCTTGTTCATGCTGGGTGTCAGCTGTGTTGCTGTGCCGTTTGCATTGTGATAGAAGCCGTCATAGTCACCGATAACCGAAACTGGATCCTTGCCCGGACGGCTGATGAAGTCCAGGGATACCACTTCCTCAATGCCGTCTGCGGCAAAGCGGATGGTGGGGCATTCTGCCCAGGTGTCCTCGCAGGTGAATACACCGTTACCGGAAACCACCCAGAACTGGTCACTGTTGCGGGGGTCAATGGCAATGGCACCGGACCAGTGGATCGCCTTGTCCCGGATCCAGCTGTGGCCGCCGTCCTGCAGGTAGTTTGCTTCCAGCGGGCCGCCCCAAGAGGTGGAGTTGCCGGGAGTCATTTCTGTCCAGGTCTCGCCGCCGTCTTCAGATTTGAAGAAACGGTCGCCCCATGCAATCGCATCCCGATCCCAGGCGTCTTCTGTCCAGGACTGGGAGTACCACTGTGCACAGGTAGTTGCCACCAGCTTGTTGGAGTCATGCTGGTCACTAAAGACACCGCCGTAACCGACATTCAGCTTTTTGGCAGTGCCATTAGAGGTCGTAGTCGGTGTAATGTCTTTCAGTTCATCCGTTTTGGGATTATACTTATAGGCATAACCAGTGCCGCTGTCGAACATCAGACCATTGATGTAGGTGATGAGCAGATTGCCGTCTGCGTCCAGGTTGATTCTGGAAGGCATCTGCTCGGTAGGCAGCTCTTCGCTCAGCGGCTGGAAGTCATCGCTGCCGACTTCTGCCACATGGAGATTTGCCTTTCCCTTAATGGAAGTTCCGACAAAGACCTTGCCGTCTGTAATTGTGACTGTGGAGACACCGTTTGCGCCGCCGTCATACTTTTCTGCGGTCGTCTTTACCTTGTGTTCTGTCCATGTCGGCCAGTTGATCTCGTATTCAAACAAATCCAGCTTGCCGTAGCCATCAACTGCTTTCCATGTGTCGCCGCCGTCCTCACTCATAATCAGACCAGAGGTGCCGGCAGTGGCATCGCCGCCGCAGTAGATAATGTTCGGATTGTCCGGATCCACTGCGATGGCTTCGCCGCACTGTCTGCCATAGCCGTTGCCGTGTACCTGGATCAGATCGGTAACGTCGATCTCCTCAAAGGTCTCGCCGGCATCGTGAGAACGGAAAATTGCCGTCCGTGCGCCGCTGAAATATGCACAGCCGCACAGCAGGTACAGGGTGTCATCGTCATTGGGGTCGATGCACATGGCATCAACGCTCAGGAAGCCACGGTCAGCCTCAGTCAGAAAGCCCAGCAGCTGCACCCATTTTTTCTGTTCGTAGTCATAGCGGTATGCGCCGCCTACGTCGGTACGGGCGTACATCTGGTCGTCGCCGGTGATGATGCCGGAGACAAAGCCGCCGCCGGCAATGTTCAGCGTATCCCAATCCATGGAGGATTCGATGGAATCGGCTGCTGATGCGCGAAGCGGTACAGTGATTCCGGCAGTGCCGATTCCCGTGCACAGCAGTGTCGCTGCGGTAATCACGGAAAGAATCTTGTTCTTTTTGTTCATGAAGGTTCCCCTTTCTAAAAATAAGCGTATTTGCGGCTTGGTTTTATTTCTTATTTATTATAGCATGGGTTGTGTGTTTTTTCAAGAATGAAATCACATTCAGCAAGATTTTTGTGCATTCTATCTGGTTGTAAGGGCAATTTTGTGACATAATGCACAAAGTGCTTAAAAACGCACAAATTAGGACTGCCAGGTTTGTTGGAATTGCCAAATGACAAAGGCGGGAAAGTGTGGTATAATACAGTAGATGTAACCACTTTGTAAGAATTAGACGGTTTCCTGTTAGAATTATTACAATTTGGAGAAAAAGCGAGAGATCGGCAGAGAGAGAACGATCTGTGAGAGAAAGGGAGAGACTATGGCGAATCGAACCAAAAACGGCTTCTGGGACAAGTTTTCCAGACTAGGCGTGATTCTCGTATTGTTATATGTGATGTTTATTATATTGGGCTTTGCGGTGCGGCTGTTGTTCTTTTCGGACGAGCGCGGCACGAGCATCATTCCGGACGGCAACGGTGTGATCGCTTCGGCGGAGGGCACATCTGCACAGAGCAGTGCGGCTTCTGAAGCGGCGACGACCAACGAAAACATCGTGGATCTGAAAGCGGACAAGACCTATCTGGCAGTTCTGGAGGGCGGCACAGCGTCTATTGCAGTGAACATGTCCACCACAGGCGAAGCCGCCGCAGACGATCTGGTCTGGAGCAGCAGTGATGAGGCTGTTGCTGTCGTGGACGCGTCCGGCAATGTCACCGGCGTGAAAGCCGGCAAGTGCGAGATCACTGTTTCCGTAAAGGGCAACGACGCTATCGCCCAGACCGTTCCGGTGACAGTGCGCCACCTGGAGCAGAAGGACGGCTGCACCTATGTAGACGGCATTCTCATTGTGAACAAGAGCTACGGCTTGCCAGAAAGCTATGATCCGGGGCTGGATGCCACCACAAAGGTGGCTTTTGACCAGATGAAAGCCGATGCGGAAAAGGAAGGGCTGAATCTGTACATTGGCTCGGACTTCCGGGATTACGCATATCAGGTGAAGATCTATAACAACTATAATGATCTGTACGGTTGGGAGATGGCGGATACTTTCTCCGCGCGTCCGGGTTATTCGGAGCATCAGACCGGACTGACCATTGACTGCAACACCATTGATGACGCTTTCGGCGAGACCGAAGAGGCAAAGTGGCTGGCGGCGCACTGCGCAGACTATGGCTTTATCATTCGCTTCCCGGACGGCAAAGAGGACATCACCGGCTATCAGTATGAACCGTGGCATATCCGTTATGTGGGCGTGGACACTGCAAAGGAGATCATGTCCCAGGGACTGACGCTGGAGGAGTATTTGGGCGTAAAGTCGGAGTATGCAGGGCCTTGGGAAGGGTAAGCTTCGTTTGAACAAACATGTGTGAAAAATCTCCGTGCCCCTGGGGTGCGGAGATTTTTTGATACGGAGGGAAAAGAACATGTTCTTTTTGCAAATTCTAGTTGGGATTGCTGCGTTTCTGGGACTGCTTTTTCTGCCTGTTTCATGTGGGATTCCGCTTTTTCTGGTGTGGGCGATGCAGATGATTTTCTGGGGCTTTCTACAGGAATATTATCCTTATGCAGATAAAATTCGTGGGAATCCGGCGGTGGAATGCTCCTGAAGTGCTGTGATACATTATAATAGTATGGAGGTCGGATGCAGTGTACCATTACAGTATCTGCAATGTTGCAGACGAAGTAATTTTTCAGAAACAGTGCAGGGCGCTTGAAACACATCTTCCACATTTGGTCAAAGGCGAACTATTAGAAGATGTGGACGGCTCGCTGATGCAGCGGTATTGGTTGGACGGAAAAATGATTCGGGTTTATAACAGCAATGACATTCGTTCCGTTTATATTGACTCGGAAGTGGAACTGAAACCGTATTTCAAAGGTAAAAAAACAAAGAGTAAAGAGTAATTGCTCTTTTGCAGAATTGTTTTTATGCCGCACCTGAAAAAAACAACTCAAACTCCAAAAAAAATTTCAAAAAACTATTCCAAAATGCAGAAAAATGTGCTATAATAGTATCAGAGCCGTCCAACCGCACAGCGATTTGCGGCAAAACTATCAAAAAAGAGGTTTTTGACATGGAAATCAAAAAACAACTGACGACTTGTCCGAAAGAAAAACCCAAGGACGAGAGCAAGCTGGGATTCGGCCATATCTTCACCGACCATATGCTGGTAATGCCCTATGATGAGGGTCAGGGCTGGCACGATCCGGTGATTATGCCCTATGGTGACATCACCCTCAGCCCGTCTGCAATGTGCCTGCACTACGGTCAGACTGTTTTCGAGGGTCTGAAGGCTTATCGCCGTGCTGACGGCGGTGTACAGCTGTTCCGCCCGGACGAAAACTTCAAGCGTCTGAACCGCTCCAACGAGCGTCTGGTTATTCCGGAACTGCCGGAAGAGCTGGGTCTCCAGTGCCTGAAGGAACTCATCTCTGTGGAAAAGGACTGGGTTCCGCATACAGAGGGTGCATCCCTGTACATTCGTCCGTTTATTTTTGCAGTAGATCCGTTCCTGGGCGTACATCCGGGTGAACACTATCTGTTCATGATTATTCTTTCTCCGTCCGGCCCGTACTATGCTTCCGGTCTGGATCCGGTCAATATCTATGTAGAAAACAAGTATGTCCGCACCGTCCGCGGCGGTATGGGTTATGCAAAGACCGGCGGTAACTATGCGGCTTCTCTGCACAGCCAGGCGGATGCTTATGACCAGGGTTATTCCCAGGTTTTGTGGCTGGACGGCGTAGAGCAGAAGTATATTGAAGAAGTCGGCGCTATGAACATCGCTTTCGTCATCGACGGCGAAGTGGTAACACCGTCTCTGGAAACCGGTTCTATCCTGTCTGGTATCACCAGAAAGTCCGCACTGGAACTGTGCCGATCCAAGGGCATTTCGGTTTCGGAGCGCCGCATCACCATCCAGGAGATCGCTGATGCTTATGATGCAGGCAAGCTGTCCGAAGTATTCGGCACCGGTACTGCTGCAGTTATCTCCCCGGTAGGTCACCTCAAGTGGGGCGATAAGGTCATGACCATCAACAACAACAAGATCGGCCCGGTTTCTCAGATGATCTACGATACCCTGACCGGCATCCAGTGGGGCAAGATTCCGGATGAGTTCGGTTGGATCGTACCCATCGACTAAGCATGCTGCGAAAGATCCTTTCTCCCGAAACCTGTGCAGCCTGTCGGCTCTGCTGCGGATTTGACTGCACGGATACCTGGGAGTTCCCGGTGCTGCCGCCGGAAACGGTAGACGCCATGCACCGCATGGGCGTTTCGCCAAAGCTGACGCCGGCAGGAACAGAGGAAACATTTGCCGCGCCGCCGCTCAGCGGAGACGAGTTGTTTTACTGCCCGATGCTGTGTGAAACGGGCTGCACCATGGGTGCAGAGAAACCCTTTGACTGTAAGGTATGGCCGTTTCGCATGATGCGTGACGCATCTGGTGAAGTGTGTGTTGCAGTGGCAGGCTATTGCCCCGGCATGGAGCGCTATTCCGATGCACAACTGGAAGCATTCCTGCAGGAAGACGGTTTGGGCAGACAGCTTCTGGCATATGCCAAACAGCATCCGGCACATGTGAAGCCCTATTCGGCGCAGTATCGATTTTTGCAAGTGAAATAAGAGAAGGAGTTACCTTGCTTTCGGCAGGGCAACTCCTTTTTTTGTTGGCGGTCAGTTTGATTGAAACGGTTCTGTCTGTATTGCCGCCAACAGATGATTCCAGGTTGCGGCATTGACAATGCCGTTCGGCGGCAGAGTCGTGTATGTCTGAAACTGCCGCACGGCATGCTGCGTAGCGCTGTCATAGACGCCGCTGCTTTCTACCGGCGGGATCTCCGGGAATGTTGCCCGAATCGCCTGCAAGATTCCTTGGATCAGAAAAACTGCGCTGCCGGAATCTCCCGGTGCATAGGCGGCGATGCCCACGGGAAACAGCTTCAGATGCAGCTGCGGCGGGTGCACTTCCTGCAAATAAACCTGAACAATGGCGTTCCAGGTGGCGGTGTCTGTCTCGCCGGTCACAGGCAGATGGTTCTGCTGCTGAAACTGCCGGACGGCCTCTGCGGTGCTTTCGCCGTAAACGCTGTCCGGTATGACCTGGGGCAGGGAATTGGTATGAGAAATGCTGTGGAGATAGCCCTGCAGCTCCCGGATATGCTGCTGCTTCTGGGATTCCGTATATGCCATAGACGCACCTCCTTATGTGATGATATAGCCCGGCGCTTGAAACGGCTGTTTGTCATAGCCGTATTTCAGGTCGGAGTACAGGCTGACGATGGCGTTCCAGACGGCAGCCCCCACCACACCGGACTGTGGATAGCCGAACAGTTCCTGAAACGCCATGACAGCAGACCGGGTCATCGGGCCGAAATATCCGGTGGCATTGACTGCCGGGATTTCCGGATAAGTGCCGTGGATATAGGTGAGGTACTGCTGCATCAGCCGGACATACTCACTGGTCGTGCCCTCTCGGAGCACAACGCCGGGATACAGCACCACATCATTGACGGATGTATCCAGGGGGATGGAGTCCAGGATGCCCATGTATGCATCGTGGAGGACATGCCAGGTGTTGAAATCCACTGTGCCGGTGACGGACAGTCCGAATACTTGCTGCAGGGATTTGACGGAGGTTTCGGTTTGTTCGCCGAAATAGCCAGTAATCTCTACAGGTTGAATGGCGGCATAGTATGCGCCTACTACGGCGAGATGATATTGCAGGGCACGGATATTTGTTCCTTGCATGCCGATGTGCAGATCTTCAGTATGCTGCTGTTCGATGTCCTGTTGCGTCAGTCCTTCAGAATTCAGTTCTGCCAGTTTTTTTACGCTGGTGAAAATATAGGCAATCTGATACCAGGTGGCTTCATTGACAACGCCGTTTGCCGATAGGCCGAAGATCTCCTGAAAGGCGATTACGGCGTCCTGTGTGATATAATCGAAATCGCCGCCTGCTTCTCCGATTTTCGGGATTGCCGGATAATTCCGGGAGATGCGGTTCAGCTGCACCTGAATGGTGCGCACCGGATCACCGGAAAGTCCCAGGGTCAAATCAAACCCCGGATAGGACGGCGTATTGGTCATAACCGGGACGTTGGTCACAATATCGATATCACTGCCGTAAAAACTGGTGAGGATCTCATAGGGTGTCATGCCCTGCTGCGCCAGAGGAACCGTACCCCACTGGGATAATCCGTCGCAGGTCACAGTCGTTCCGTTGCAAAAGGCGGTGAAAAGCGGCTCTACGTTGCCCTGCCGCCGGACGTAGGAGTTGAACAGTTCATCCACCAACTGTCCGATGTTTTCAAAAATTTCTCTGCCGTAGATGTACTTCTGGTCAAATTGGGTGGAACTGGTGATATCAAAGGGATACCCCCGCGCGCGGTACCATTCGGTATAGATCCGGTTCAGGGCAAAGCTGACAATGGCGTAAATGTTGGCGCGGATGGCATTTTCCGGCCAGGTGGGGTAGATCTCGCTGGATACCACGTTTTTGATATAATCCGGGAAAGAGACGGTGACGTTGTTTGCGGCTTCGTCCGGCCGTCCCAGATGTACGGTAATATCCCGGGGAATGTATGGCTCTCCGACTGGCATGGCTGCCTCCTTATCCTTGTGGTTCGGTATTTTGGTATACGATAGTCTCCGGCGGTTCTTGGAGGTCGATGGGCAGCGGGATCATCGAAAAGATCTGTCTGGAAGTTGTGCCGGCAAAAACCGGGACATCCTCGCTGACCTGCCGGTAGAAGCCGTCTGCATAGACGCTGACATGATAGGTGCTGTAGGGCTTTTGCGCGCTGCTGCTGTCCAGAGAAAGCGCTGCCGCCGGAACGGGAACCGGGATCTTTGCGGTTTCGCCGCTTTCGTTGGTGACTGCGATCTGCTCCAGATGTTCCTGCTGCTGTGTGCTGTTTGTGATGCGTACCGATACACCCGGCAGAGCACGCGCGTTTCCGGCGCTGCGCGTGATGACCTGAATCCAGCCGATGGCAGGCTGTTCCTGGGGTGTTTCCTCCACCTCCAGCTGAGGCGGTTCCGGCTCTGGCGGCAGGGGCACAGCCGGGGCTGCTTCTGCCATAGGCTCCGGTGTAGGTTTTGGTTCCGGCGGCTGTTGCGCCGGGGCAGGGGAAGCCGGTGGTGCGGACGCCTGTACGGTGCGGTAGAGCTGCATCAGTTCTGCCTGATATTGTTCGGGAGTTTTTTCCATAGAAACGCCTCCTGTGGCTTTTTTGACAGTTTATGCGTCAGTGCTTTGCGATATGCAAAAAAGCCTGTCCTGTACGGGCAGACTTTTTTACGTTCAACCATTTTTGTTGAAAGCGTTACCGCTGTTTTGCCGTTGCCGGTTCTGTCAGTGCTTCCTGCCGGAAGAGGAAGGTCATACACCACAGCGCCGCAATTGCCACCAGAATATAAACGGCACGGCTGATAAACGAAGCAGAGCCGCCGAAGAGCCATGCCACCAGGTCAAATTCAAACACGCCGACAAGTCCCCAGTTGACGCCGCCGATAATCAGCAGGATCAATGCGATCTTATCCCACATAACATACACCTCTTTTCCTGCAGCATTTGTAAAAATACATGTCCGTTTTCTACGGCTGCACAAAGCTAGTATGCCCAGTCTTTTTGGAATCTATGCAGGGACATTTTTCGTGGAAATTCGACAAAATACCGACAAAACGCGACGGATTTTTACATAATAATTGCAAAATGCAAAACACATTTTTTGTGCAGTTCTACAAAATGCAAGAGGATGCCGCATTTTGTGGTGATTTTCCCTTGACGGAATTGCCATGATTGTGTATAATAAGGAAGGTGATAAAACTACTGCTATGGAGTTTTTGTGATGTGATAAAGACGCTCCTATACGTTTTTGTCCATTCTCCATTTATTTTATCACTCGTTTTGTTGTCTCCTTTCTTTTGTTCTATATTTATTTTTTACCCGGTTCTTTGGATCCGGGTCTTTTTTTATGTATTGCTATGCCGGACACGCAAAAAAGCCGTTTCCATCACGTCCGATGGAAACGGCTTTTTCTATGAAAATTAAAATATTTCGGGAATCATTTGAAAAGCGGCATGTCCGCAGCTTGTCCGCCGGGTACAGTTCGCCTTATCTATTCACGCGATAAAAAATCGGAAACAATGCGCAGATGCGGCTTACTTGTTCTTGATTGCAGCCTGTGCAGCAGCCAGTCTTGCGATCGGCACACGGAACGGAGAGCAGGAAACATAGTCCAGACCGATCTCGTGGCAGAACTCAACAGATGTCGGGTCACCGCCGTGCTCACCGCAGATACCGCAGTGCAGCTTGCTGTTAACCGGCTTGCCCAGGTCGATAGCCATCTTCATCAGCTTGCCAACGCCGGTCTGATCCAGCTTAGCAAACGGATCGCTCTCGAAGATCTTAGCATCATAGTAAGCGCCCAGGAATTTGCCTGCGTCGTCACGGGAGAAGCCATAGGTCATCTGAGTCAGGTCATTTGTACCGAAGCAGAAGAAGTCAGCTTCCTTCGCGATCTCGTCAGCAGTCAGAGCAGCTCTCGGGATCTCGATCATGGTACCTACTTCGTAGGTCAGGTCAGAACCAGCTGCAGCGATCTCAGCGTCAGCAGTTTCTACAACGACCTTCTTTACGAACTTCAGTTCCTTGACATCGCCGATCAGCGGGATCATGATCTCCGGCTTAACGGTCCAATCCGGGTGGTTTTTCTTCACGTTGATAGCAGCCTTGATGATAGCCTTGGTCTGCATCTCAGCGATTTCCGGATAAGTAACAGCCAGACGGCAGCCACGGTGACCCATCATCGGGTTGAACTCGTGCAGAGAAGCGATGATAGCCTTGATCTGATCTACGGTCTTGCCCTGAGCATCAGCCAGCTTCTTGATATCTTCTTCTTCGGTCGGAACGAATTCGTGGAGCGGCGGATCCAGGAAACGGATGGTAACCGGGCAGCCTTCCAGTGCTTCGTACAG
>CAVAQT010000017.1:0-47895 GCA_963590855.1 Ruminococcus bromii | reverse complement strand
TTTTTCTCTCGACTCCCGCTCTCGTGCGACAGCTTTATTATTATACCATGTCGCGCTCCCTTTGTCAAGTAAAATAAATTTGTTGAAACAAGAAAAATATTAGTTATTCTACACAATGCAATCGTTTCCCCTTGCTTTTCGCATATGTCTATGTTATTATGACAATATACAACATAATATGATAAGGAGGACGCCTATGTTTCCGCAGCGCGTCAAATCCCTGCGTACCTCTCTTTCTCTGACACAAGCTGCATTCGGCAGTCGTCTTGGGGTTTCTAAGCAATGTGTCAGCAACTGGGAAAAGGGAGTGATTCGCCCTTCTATGGAAATGCTGATCCGTATTGCAAAAGAATATGAGGTCTCTACCGACTTTCTTTTGGGATTGTGTGATTCTGACAGCAGTCATTTCTTGGATGTCTCCGGATTATCAGAGACACAGATTGCGCATCTCCGGCTGCTGATCTCTGATCTTCACCACATATAATATGGACGCGATCGCTTTTCTGAAAAAATTCACGAATCAATGCAAAAAAATCGTTGCATCTTGCCGGGGAATGTGGTATAATAACTGTAGTTTTGATGTTGTGCTGTCAACTGCGTTTTTTATTTGGATGTGCGGATTGCTCGGACAGCATGGAAACACATATTGATTATGCGTTTATTTTATTATGAATTCTTTTGATGGAGGTATCATAATGACAGAAAAAGAATTGTATCAGCAGTGGCTGGAACATGCGACAGAGGATGCAGACCTGCAGACTGAACTGAAAGAAATTGCCGGAGATGACGCTGCAATCAGCGACCGTTTCTATCGGGATCTGGAATTTGGTACCGGTGGTCTGCGCGGTGTAATCGGCGCCGGCACTTACCGGATGAATATTTATACCGTTCGCCGTGCAACACAGGGTCTTGCAAATTATGTAAACTCTGCATTTCAGAATCCCAGTGTTGCAATCTCTTATGACAGCCGCATCAAGTCTGATGTTTTCGCAAAGGCTGCCGCTGAGGTTTTGGCTGCAAACGGGATCAAGGTACACATCTATACAGAACTGATGCCGACACCAATGCTTTCTTATGCTGTCCGCGCACAGAAGTGCAGCGCAGGCATCATGGTTACCGCAAGCCACAACCCGGCAAAGTACAACGGTTACAAGGTTTACGGCAGTGATGGGTGTCAGATGACAATCGATGCTGCTAATGCAGTTCTGGCTGAGATCAACGCTCTGGATATGTTCAGCGGCGTAAAGCACGCTGACTTTGATGAAGCTATGGCTGCCGGAACCATTTCCTACACACCGCAGTCCGTGATCGATGCTTATTATCAGGATGTACTGAAGCAGAGCCTGAATCCGGAACTGTGTGCAAAGAGCGGTCTGAAAATCGTTTACACTCCGCTGAATGGTACCGGAAACAAGCCGGTTCGCCACATTTTGTCTGCGATCGGCATTCAGGATGTTACTGTGGTTCCGGAACAGGAGAATCCGGACGGCAACTTTACTACCTGTCCGTATCCGAATCCGGAGATCCGTGAGGCTCTGGAATGCGGTCTGAAGCTGTGCCGCGAAGTAAAGCCGGATCTGCTGCTGGCAACTGACCCGGATGCTGACCGTGTGGGTATTGCAGTTCCAGACGGTGACGATTATGCCCTGTTCTCCGGAAACGAAGTCGGCGCAATGCTGCTGGAATACATTTGCCAGCAGAGAATCGAAAAGGGCACGATGCCGAAGAATCCGATCGCTGTAAAGACCATCGTTACCACTGATATTGTCAATGCGATTGCAAAGGAATACGGCGTTGAGGTTATCGACGTTCTGACCGGCTTTAAGTTCATCGGCGAACAGATCGGCTTCCTGGAAGAAAAGGGCGAGGAAGACCGCTACATCTTCGGCTTTGAGGAAAGCTATGGTTATCTGGCAGGCT
This sequence comes from Ruminococcus bromii, assembly GCA_963590855.1. Classification (GTDB taxonomy): domain Bacteria; phylum Bacillota; class Clostridia; order Oscillospirales; family Ruminococcaceae; genus Ruminococcus_C. The sequence goes on along the minus strand of CAVAQT010000017.1, from coordinate 45,975 downwards.
CTTATGTCCGCGACAAGGATGCCGTTGTAGCTTCCATGCTGATCTGTGAAATGGCTGCTTATTACCGCACCAAGGGCATTTCCATGATCGAAGCCCGCAAGCGGATGTATGAAAAGTACGGTGTTTATGTACACAGCCAGCACAGCTTCACCTTTGAGGGTGAAAGCGGCATGATCGAGATGCAGAACATTATGACGAAGCTGCGCAATGAGCATCCGACCGAGATCAACGGTTTGAAGGTTGTCAAGTTCGATGACTACCAGACCAGCGTTTCCAAGGATCTGACTACCGGCGAAAAGACAGATATCACGCTGCCGAAATCCAATGTTCTGGCATTTACACTGGAACAGGGCGCAAAGGTTGTCATTCGCCCGTCCGGTACAGAGCCGAAGATCAAGGCATACTATACTGTAACCGCAGATACCAACGAGGAAGGTTCTGTGAAGGAAAAGGCTCTGGACACTGCATTCAGCGCAATGATCCTGAACTAACTTTTACAATATAAAATGTTGAAAGCGCTTTGTCCATGGTTATGGGCAAAGCGCTTTTTGTTATCCAGCAGAAAGCGGACGTGTCTTATACTGACACATCCGCTTTTTTATTACGATAATGTATGACATACTTCTGCAAAGGGCACAAGCTTTTTCAAAGCTGCGCACGCCTGTTCTGCTGCTGCACGAGTCGGAAACAGCCCGAACACTGCTGCGCCGCTGCCCGTCATTACGCTGCACCATGCGCCGTGTTCCAGCATACACTTCCGAATCGCACTTACTTCGTCCAGTTCAACTGCCAGTTCAAACAAATTGCCGCAAAGCGGTGCGATTTTCTCTGGAGAGGCACCGTTTTGCAATGCCTGACGCAGCTTTTGCACCGGCGGATGCACCGGATCTTGCAGAGCATCGATTGCACCATACGCCTGCGCAGTCGAAACGCCGGCTGTTCCCTTGGCAATTACCATACAGTCGGTGGAAAACGCCGGAAGCCTTTCCAATTCCTCACCGATGCCGGCAGCATACGCCGTTCCGCCATAGAGAAAAAACGGCACATCTGCGCCCAGAGAAACCGCAATTGCAGCCAATCGCTTCATGTCCAGGGCGTTCCCGGTCAATTCCTGCAATGCCAGCAGAACTGCTGCACCATCTGTACTGCCGCCGCCCATGCCTGCTTCCATGGGGATACGCTTCTCAATGGCGATCTGCACACCGTCTGTCAAGCCGGCCGCTTCCCGATAACGCTGTGCTGCTTTCCAGGCAATGTTTTTCGGACTGCACGGTACACCTTCTACATCACAGGTCAATGTGATATCCGGCACATCGGTTAGTTCCACTGTAACAGTATCTGCAATCGATACCGCCTGGAAAACTGTCTCCAACAGATGATATCCATCTGCGCGCGTTCCGGTGACGTCTAAGCCCAGGTTGATTTTTGCCGGCGCAATTCTTGTGACTCTTCTCATGCCGTTTCTCCTTTGTGACGATTCACAAAGCGTTCAATGCGAACCAGTGCTTCCTGGAGATGTTTCAGGGAATAAGCATAGGAAACACGCACGAATCCCTCGCCGCTCTCGCCGAAGGCATTGCCCGGAACAACTGCCACCTTTTCTTCCTGGAGCAGTGTCTCGCAAAATTCCTCGCTGGACATCCCTGTGCTGCGGATACATGGGAACATATAGAATGCACCCTCCGGATTGAAGCAGGTCAGCCCGATACGATTAAAGCCGTCCACCAGCATCCGACGGCGGCGGTTGTATTCCTCCACCATCTTCTGCACTTCCTTGTCACACTCCCGGAGTGCCACAATTGCAGCATACTGGCTCAGAGTCGGCGCGCTCATAATGGCATACTGATGAATTTTCAGCATTTGCTTTGCAATGGGTTCTGGCGCACAGACATAGCCCAAACGCCAGCCAGTCATGGCAAATGCCTTAGAAAATCCACTGACATAAATGGTACGCTCCCACATGCCGTCAATCTGCGCAATGGAAACATGCTTTCTGCCATAGGTCAGTTCCGAATAGATCTCATCCGTCAGCACCAGAATATTGGTATCCCGCAGAACTTCTGCAATTGCTTCCAGATCCTCCCGCGTCATAATACCACCGGTAGGATTGTTCGGATACGGCAGGATCAGCATCTTGGTACGTTCCGTTATGTGCGCACGCAGTTCTTCCGGTGTCAGCTTGAACTTATTTTTCAGCTGTGTCGAAATCGGAACAGCTACGCCGTGCATTAGTTCCACAATCGGCTTGTAACATACAAATGACGGTTCCACGATCAGCACCTCATCACCCGGATTGACCACTGCACGAATGGCAAGATCAATTGCCTCAGAGCCGCCGACCGTTACCAACGTCTCGTGCTCCGGGTGATATGTCAGATCATACTTGCGCTTGATATAATTGCAGATTTCCTGCCGCAAATCCATCATGCCAGAATTTGCAGTATATACCATCCGTTTCCGTTCCAGGCTGTCTACTGCTGCCTTTCGTACCATCCACGGCGTCTGAAAGTCCGGCTCACCTACGCCCAGACTAATTACGCCCTCCATCGTAGCAGCCAGATCGAAAAATTTCCGGATGCCGGACGGCTTCATTTTCTTTACCTGATCTGAAAGAAGCGTGTCATAGTTCAACACGAGTTCTCTCCCCTTTCTTATCACATCACGGGAAATAATAACCCCGCTCGTCTTTTTCTTCGCCTTCGATAATAATGCCTTTTTCCTTATACTTTTTCAGCACGAAATAAGTTGCCGTAGAAAGCACGCCTGCCAATGTTGCCAATCGCTGCGATACAAACATGGAGACATCCTTTACATTTGTGCCCTTTACCGTAACCGACAGATCATACGCGCCTGCCATCAGTGCAATGCTTTCCACTTCGTCATACTGCATGATCGTGTGTGCGATCTCCTCATAGCCGCAGTCACGCTGCGGTGTCACGCGCAGCTCGATCACTGCGGTGACCAGGTCTTTGTTGGCGAGCTCATCGTCAACAATGGCGCTGTATCCCTTGATTACGCCGTCCGCTTCCAATTCCCGAATCGCTTCCGCGACTTCTGCTTCTGTAACATCCAGCATAACCGCCAACTCCGCGTTTGTGAGTCGGGCGTTCTGCTGCAATAATTCTACCAGTTGTTCTTTCATGAGAAACCCAGCCTTTCTAAAATAATTTAAAGTGTAATATAAACCGGTTTTCGTTTGACAAAATAGCAGGCTCGTGTAAAACCGGCGGCTTTCGCCAGTTCTACGCCCGCGGCAATGCCCTTGGTCAGATCTTCGGCGCAATGCGCATCCGAGCCGAATGTCAGCACCTCGCCGCCCATTTCCCGATAGAGTTTCAGATACTCCAATGTGGGAAAAGGCTTGCCGTATTTCTGCCGGTATCCGGAGGTATTCAGTTCGATGCCCTTTCCGTTTTCCGCCAGTGCCCGGAAGCAGCACCGAATCTGTTCTGCATATGGTTCCAGCGGCACTGTGATCCCAGCTTCGCCCTCAATATAACGCAGCGGATAAGTGAGATGTCCTAGCACATCAAAGTGACCCCAGCGGCAGATGTCATAGAACTGATCGAAATACTGCTCCATCAGCGCCGGAATATTTTCCGCCGTGTAGTCCAGGCAAAAGAAATCCGGTTTGTCCAACAGTTCGTGCAGGGAGGCAATGATAAAATCCAGGCGCACATCCCGGCTCACAGACGCAGACAGCCCGAAATCTGCATTAGGCTGCCCCATCTCCATGCCGCACAGCAAGGTCAATCCGTCCGCAGCCGCTTCTGCCTTCGCCGCAGTTACAATTCTCAAAGACTGCTCCAACACGGCGGCGTGGTCGAAAATTTCCCATTCGTTCCGCGGCTCTGTTCCATAGTATGCCTGTGGAAAATAGCGGTTCATTTCGACATGCTCCGTCAGGGCAAGCACTGGAAGCCCCAGTTTTTTTGCCTGTGCAATATGTCCGGCGACTGTACCCGACCCGTCGGGAGAAATTCCCGTATGGGTATGGCAATCCATCGGCAGCATAGCATCTCCTCCTTTTTAGAGCAACAACGCACAAAGCCTGTGCGTAAGAGGTGTTGCCTTAGAAATCAAAAAAGGCTTTCGCCGCCAAATGGGACGAAAGCCTTCGTGTTACCACCCAAGTTCAGAAGCACTGCACCGCAGCACTTCCCTCATGCTCCTTTAACGCAGGAAATACGTTCCGGTTTCCCGGAACAGCTCCCGGACAGCACCTGTGCCCCAGCTGAGACGTTCTCACCCGACACGCCCTCTCTGTGCAGCCTCCGCAGCAGTCACTCCGTTCATCGCTGAAAAATCTATACCTACAGTATAGCAGATTTCCGGTGGCTTGTCAATCTTTTTTTGAAAAAATGTAGAAATGACCCGTTTATGCATCCAAGCCGTTTCGCAGGCTCTTTACAAATGCACCGATCTTTTCCGGTGCAGCTTCGCTGCCATACTCGCCGACCTGGCGTACAATGGCGCTGCCCACAATGACACCGTCACAATACTGGCTCATTTGCTTTGCAGCCTCCGGCCCGGAAATACCAAAGCCAACGGCACAAGGCACTTTCGCATATTTATGGATCTTTTCAAAGAACGGCGCAAAATTGGTGTCAAACTCGCTGCGTACACCTGTTACACCATTGGAGGAAACACAATACAGGAAGCCGGTCGCCTCAGATGCGATCATCTGGATGCGGTCTTCGCTCGCCGGTGTTACCAGGCTGATATTATGCACATGATACTTGTCTGCGCTGCCCTGGATCTCATCCTTTTCCTCATACGGGATATCCGGTACGATCACGCCGTCAATACCGCTTTCCTGGCACTCTGCAAAGAAACGATCTGTGCCATAGCAGAAAATGGTGTTCAGGTACATCATCAGCAACAGCGGCACGTCCGTCTTTTTCCGCAGGCGGCGCACCAAGTCAAAGATACCCACCAGAGTTGTGCCGTTCTTCAGCGCACGCTCGCTGGCACACTGAATGACCGGGCCTTCTGCGATCGGATCAGAGAACGGAACGCCCAGTTCGATGAGATCTGCGCCGTTTTCCACCATTTCCAGCACAGCCTTTTCTGTGCAGTCAAAGCCGCCGTCTCCGGCAGTAATAAATGTAATCAGTGCCTTTTTGCCCTCAGCCTTGCACTGTTCCAGTTTTGCATCAATTCTGTTCTTAGTCATCGATCTTCACTCCTCTGTATTCTGCGATCTGCTGCATATCCTTGTCTCCTCTGCCGGAAACGTTAATAATCATGATCTGATCCGGCTTCATCTCCGGTGCAATTTTCAGCGCTGCGGCAACCGCATGTGCCGATTCGATCGCCGGGATGATGCCCTCTGTTTTGGACAGATATTCCAGTGCCTGTACTGCCTCTTCGTCTGTGATCGGCAGATATTCTGCACGGCCGGTCTTATAGAGGTTTGCATGCTCCGGGCCGACACCGGGATAATCCAGTCCGGCAGAAATGGAATAAACCGGTGCGATCTGTCCCTCTTCATTCTGGAGGAAGTAGGACTTCATACCATGGAAAATGCCCAGGCTACCCTTGGCAACTGTTGCCGCATGAAGCTTGGTATCAATGCCCTTTCCGGCAGCCTCTGCACCAACCAGACGCACGCTCTCATCCGGAATGAAATCATAGAACATACCCATTGCATTGGAACCGCCGCCGACGCAGGCAACTACGCAGTCCGGCAGTCTGCCCTCTTTTTCCATAAGCTGCTTCTTTGCCTCTTCGCCGATGACCTTCTGGAAGTCGCGCACCATAGTCGGATACGGATGGGGGCCCATTACCGAACCGATCAGATAAAATGTGGTGTCGATATTGGTCGCCCAGTCACGCATCGCCTCGTTGATGGCATCTTTCAGCGTGCCAGTGCCGTTGTCCACACTGTTCACCTTAGCGCCCAGCAGTTCCATCCGGTATACATTCAGACGCTGACGACGCACATCTTCCTTGCCCATATAGATCTCGCATTCCATATCGAACAGTGCGCATGCGGTTGCAGTTGCTACGCCGTGCTGACCAGCACCAGTCTCAGCGATGATCCGCTTTTTGCCCATCTTCTTTGCCAACAGGATCTGACCCAGTACATTGTTGATCTTGTGCGCACCGGTATGGTTCAGATCTTCCCGCTTCAGATAGATCTTGCAGCCGCCCAGATCTTTGGTCATCCGGTCTGCATAGTACAGCATCGACGGTCTGCCGGCGTAATCCCGGAGCAGTGTCCGGTATTCTTCCAGAAACTCCGGATCGTTGCCGTATTTTTCATAAGCTGCTTCCAGCTCATGTACTGCGTTCATAACGGTTTCCGGCACATACTGTCCGCCGAAAATACCAAATCTACCTACTTTACCCATGATATCCACCTCGTATAATCGTAACAATTCGTTTCATTTTCTCATAATCTTTGACGCCGTCGGTCTCAATGCCGCTGGAAAAATCTACGCCGTCCGGCTGCACCTGTGCGGCAGCTTCTGCCACATTGTCCGGTGTCAGTCCGCCAGCCAGCAAAAATGGCTGATGCGGTTTTGCCTTAGCGATCAGTTCCCAGTCGGCTGTTACACCTGTACCGCCTACCTGTCCGGGAACGTGTCCCTCCAGGATCAGCTGATCGGCGCCAAGCTGCTGTGCCGCTGCGATCTCTTCCGGACTCTGCACCCGCACCGCTTTCCAAATCGGTAAGCCGGTACGCCATCGCACGCCCGAAACGATCTCTGCCGTTTCGCTGCCGTGAAGCTGTATCACATCCAGCGGCACTTGCTTCAACACCTGGGCGATATGCTCCGGCGTTTCGTTGACGAATACACCTACCACTTTGATTTTGCCCTGTCTTGCTGCCGCCAGCTTTGCCGCCGTACTCAGCGGCACTGTCCGGCGAAAGCCCTCTGACAAGATCATGCCCAGATAATCCGGCTGCAAATCATTGCAGTACGCCACATCCTCCAACCGCCGGATGCCGCAGAATTTGATCTTCATATGCCCTCCCGGAGCTGATGCAGTGTCTCAGCTGCATTGCCGCTGCGCATCAGGGTCTCCCCGATGAGTACGGCATCTGCGCCCAACTGACGCACCATCTGCATATCCTCATGATTCCGGATGCCGCTCTCTGAAACAAACACAGCATTTTCCGGTGCATAGGGTTTCAGCTTCGCTACAGTATCCAGACTTACCTCAAAGGTTTTCAAATTCCGGTTATTCACACCCAGGATCTGCGGCTGGAGAAACGCGATGCCCTCCAACTCTTCCCGATTGTGTACTTCCACCAGAACTTCCAGACCCAGCTGGTATGCCAGACGGTACAGTTCTGCCAGACGCTCCGGCGGCAGCACTGCCGCAATCAGCAGCACTGCATCTGCGCCAATGGCAGCAGCTTCATAGATCTGGTACTCATCAAAAATAAAATCTTTCCGCAGAATCGGCAGAGAGACCGCTTTCCGGATCGCCGCCAGGTATTCCGAAGAGCCCTGGAAATAGTGTTCTTCCGTGAGGCAGGAGATGGCGTTTGCGCCGGCTGCCTCATAGGTCTTGGCAATCTCCACCGGGTGGAAATCCGCACAGATCAGTCCCTTGGAGGGAGAAGCCTTTTTCACCTCGCAGATGCAGGAAATAGTATCCTTTTTCAGTGCTGCCTTCAGCGAAACCGGTTTGCGTTCTGCCAGAGTCTTTTCCGCCCGGGTTTTCATTGCATCCAGACCGCAGGCAGCTTTTTCCCGTTCCAGCTGCTGCGCCCGGTATTTCAGAATATCATCTAAGATCATCGCTGCACCTCACGCCTCTTGATTGGTGAACGCTACCAATTCATGCAGTTTTTCCAACGCCTTGCCGTTATCGAGCTGCTGCTCTGCCAGACGAATGCCGTCTGCAATAGTGGCAGCCTTTCCGGAAACATACAGCGCACAGCCGGCATTCATCAGAACGATATTCCGCTTTGCGCCACGGATCGAACCATCCAGAATGCCGCGGGTGATCTTTGCATTTTCGTCTGCAATGCCGCCCACGATCTCCTCCTTGGATGCTCGCGGAAAACCAAAGTCCTCCGGTGCAATCTCGTATTCCGTGATCTTTCCGTCACGCACCTCTGCAACAGAAGTCTTATCGGAAATGGAGACTTCGTCCAGGCGGTCGTTGCCATAGACGATCATGGCACTCTTGATGCCCAGTCCCAGGAGAACCCGTGCCATCACCGGCAGCAGCGCCTTGTCATAGACACCAAGCAGGATATAGTTGGTGGATGCCGGATTGGTCAGCGGCCCGAGGACGTTGAACACGGTACGGATACCCAGTTCCTTTCGCGCCGGAGCAACATATTTCATCGCACCATGGTAGCTCTGTGCAAACAGGAAGGAAATGCCGATCTCCTGGATGGATGCCTTTGCCTGTTCCGGCGTAGTCTGAATCTTCACACCCAGACTCTCCAAGACATCTGCCGCGCCACTCTTACTGGAAACACTGCGGTTGCCGTGCTTTGCCACCGGCATTCCAGCGGCGGAGATCACGAAAGAGGACGTAGTGGAGATGTTGAAGGAGTTTGCCAGATCGCCGCCTGTACCGACGATCTCAATGGACTCTTCACAGCCAGTGACATGCTTTGCCTTGCCGCGCATGCCCTTCGCGAAACCGGTGATCTCGTCGATGGTCTCACCTTTCATACGAAGTGCTACCAGCAGTCCGGCGATCTGCGCATTGGTCGCGCTGCCGCTCATGATAATATCCATGGCATCCTGGGCTTCTTCCAGCGTCAGATCATTGCCGTCTGTTACCTTTGCAATATATTTTTTCAATTCCGTTTTCGGCCGTTCTTCTACGATGGGCGGCAGCGGCACTGAAACACCCGGAATCAGATTCAGGAAGTTTGCCAGCATCCGCTTGCCGTCACCGGTAAGCAAAGATTCCGGATGGAACTGTACGCCATAGGTCTGTGTCTCGCGGTGCTGAAGCGCCATGATCTGACCATTTTCATCCCGTGCAGTGATTTTCAGGCATTCCGGGAAATCCGATTCCTGAGCGATCAGAGAATGATATCTGCCGCAGGAAATCGTTTTCGGCAGCCCGGCGAAAATGGGGCTTGTCATATCCAGCACCATCTGGCTCGCCTTGCCATGCATCAGATGTGCGGCCCGAACGATCGTACCGCCGAATGCTTCACAGATGGACTGATGTCCCAGGCAAACGCCCAGCATGGGGATCTTGCCATTAAAGTGGCGGATCGCATCCATGGTGATGCCGGCATCCTTCGGATAGCCGGGACCCGGAGAAAGGATCAGCGCCTGGGGCTGCATCTCCTCGATCTGTTCTATTGTAATTTCGTCATTGCGTACCACCTGGATGTCATGATACAATTCGCCAATATACTGGTAGAGATTGTAAGTGAACGAATCATAGTTATCGATCAATAAAATCATTGTTCTGCCTCCTTGATGGCGTTGATGACTGCCAATGCCTTGTTTACGGTTTCATAATACTCATTTTCAGGGACGGAATCTGCCACAATGCCTGCGCCTGCCTGCACATACGCCTTATCGTTTGCAAACAGTACAGTGCGGATGGCAATGCAGGTATTGATATTGCCGTCAAATCCCAGATAGCCCACTGTGCCGCCGTAAAGTCCGCGCTTGCGGTTTTCAAACTGGTCGATCAATTCCATGGCGCGAACCTTCGGTGCGCCGGAAAGTGTACCTGCCGGCAAAATTGCCATCAGCGCATCCAGTGCGGTCTGATCCTGGCGCAGCTTTCCGATCACGTCAGAAACCAGATGCATGACCTTTGATGCCCGTTCCGTCACCATATAGCGTGTGACCTCTACGCTGCCGAACTCAGAAACCTTTCCCACATCGTTGCGTCCCAGATCCACCAACATGGTATGCTCTGCGCGTTCCTTCGGGTCTGTAGCAAGCGCCTTTTCGTTGGCGATATCCTCTTCCGGTGTCCGCCCTCTCGGCTTTGTTCCGGCGATGGGGCGATTGTGGATCACACCGTTTGTGACCTTTGCCAGCATCTCCGGCGAAGCGCCTGCCACATCATATTCCGGTGTGTGGAAATAGTAGAGATACGGAGAAGGATTGGTAGCGCGGAGCTTTCGGTAAACTGCAAAGCTGTCCGGCGGATTGCTGATCTCGAACCGCTGAGAGAGCACGATCTGGAAAATATCGCCGTTCTTGATATATTCCTTGGCATCCCGCACCATCTGACTGTATTGTTCCTTGGTCAGATTAGAACGGACAACCGATTCGCCGTGATGCTTTCTCTCCTGAGGCTGCGGATTATAGTGGCGAACAATGTCTGCCAGTTCTTCCGCTCTCCACTGCGCCGCGGCATACTGTGCGCCCAGGTCACCGTCTGTATGCAGGTTCAGGATCACGATGCCGTTGCTGTTCAGATGATCGTATGCCAACAGTTCCTCGTACAGAAACAGGTGGCAGTCCGGCATATGGATGTCATCCTCCGGCACATTGGTCAGCTTCTTCTCCATGTAACGCACCGTGTCATAGCCGAAATAGCCGATGAGACCGCCGGTGAAATTCGGCGCGCCCTCCAGAACCGGAGAATGATAAGCAGCCATCCGTTCTTTCAGAAACGCGATGGGATGTGCTACCTCAAAGGTCTCGCTCTTCTCACCGCTCCGGATCTCAGCAGTGTTTCCGGTGATGCGGATCTCTTCCTTAGGAGAAAATCCCACGAACGAATAACGATCCCACTGCACGCCATTGCTGACACTTTCCAGAATAAATGAATTGCGGCTCTTCTGTGAAAATGCCCGATAGATGTTCAGCGGCGTCTGATTGTCTGCCGAAAACTCATAGAATACCGGAATGGTGTTATACTGTTTTGCCAGTGCCTTTACTTCCTCCAATGACGGTCTTAACATGATGCGTTCACTCCTTTATGCAAATAAAAAAAGCCTGATATCCCATTCACATGGGACGTCAGACTTGTTGTCAACGTGTTGCCACCCAATTTCAGAAATGATATATGCTCATTTCCCTCTTCTCAGATACGCCGTATACAATCACCGGATATATCCTTCTCCCGATAACGCAGGAGCTGCGGCATCAGTTACTGGGGCATTCGCCCGTTCGCCTCGCTTCTCACAAACCCATTCACCAGACAGCGTATACATCGGGATCACACCATCCCCGACTCTCTGTGCTACCGTTTTGCCGGCTACTTACTTTTGCTCATGGAATTTAACTGTCTTTAGTATACGCAAAATTTCAGGATTTGTCAAGAGGTTTTCCCGGCATTCTATAATTTTTGTAGTAACAAACAGTTTTAAACAGCTTTCTTTGTTGCAACTTGAACAAATTTCAAGACAAATTTGCATATCATCGATTCTCCGTTGCATAGGCTTGGACATAGACAAACAGGAGGTTTCTTATGCTACAGCTTTCAAAAACCATTGCCGCCCTGTGCGCCGGATGCTTCTGCACTTGGACTATACAGCAAGTTCCAGCCCTGGGAGAGACGCTTTTGCCGCAGACGCATCCCATACCGGATCATCTCCCTCCGGTTTCTGCTGCTGCGGACGTTCTGCCGTCAGAGACACTTCCAACTCCAGCGGAAACTGCTCCGGCGATCTCTGTACCGCCCACCGAGACCCGGATTTCTCAGACCGAAACCGTCCCCACGGCAACTGCCGTAACAACAACTTGTCCCATTGCCACGGCAACGACAACGCCCTCTTCCGAAACGACAGTGACAGACAACCCAGAAGCCGAAACGACAGCGGCAAGCACACAGACAACGATGCCGCAGGAATCCCAACCGGAAGCAGATCCTTTTTTCCGGGAACACGAGACCTGGTTCAAAGCATATATGGACTACCGCACCATCACGGACACAGAATCGGTGCAGTATGCCATGCAGCAAAACGCCTGGACAGACGACAGAGGGCTGCGGCGTATTTGCGATGACTACTTGGTGGCAATGGGGACAGGCTGGCTAGAAGCGGGCTGCGGCGAGCGCTTCACCGTCACGCTGGAAAGCGGCAGCGTGTTTACCGTTCGGGTCGGAGATATCAAGGCAGACCAGCACACGGACAACACGCACCGTTATCGCAGCTGCGGCAGCGGTGCAAATGTACTAGAATTTATTGTGGACACAGGAAATCTCTCCGGCGAGGCAAGAAACGCCGGAACGGTTTCTGTCTATCCGGAGCTGTCCGGAAATATCACTGCGATCGTACCGGCAGAGTAGCGTCTCCCGTCAGGCGTTCAAATACCTGCTTGCGTTCCTGCTCCGGCAGTGCCAGATAAAACCGCCGCTTGATCTCCAAAAATGACCGCAGCTCTGTAAGGATGCTATAGAGGATCGCACGGTTTTCAAATGCCTCACGGGTTTCCGGCAGCGTATCCCGGCGATACATCTCGAACAATTGTTCCAGCTGTTCCAGCAACGCAGAGCAGTCGTTCCCCTCGTGAAAATGGTCAGAGATCTCCCGAAGGAATGCCGATATCGGCTCTGCCTGTGACGGGATCTGATCCAGCCGCAGCAGCTGACGATAGACCACCTGGAGCACCCGGCATTGTTCCCGGCGCATCTCTGTGTACCGCATAAAATAGATGTCGTCCTGCCAGGTCTGGTTCTGCAAAAACACCTGAATTTCCCGGCGCAGCGCGTCCGACAGCTGTTCCGTCTGCGCAAAGCAGCTGTCTCCATATCCGGTATGGTCACTTTCCAGAATCCGCACAGACATTCGCTCCAGAATGCCCTGGATCGCTCCATCCAGTTCTTGCTGCATCTGATGGATCCTTTTCAAATTCTGCGGCATGAACCAGTTCAGGCACATGCCGATGCCGCTTCCGATCACTAAGAGTAATACCTCATTTCCCAACAGCGGCAGCGTGACACCGCCGGCAAGCATATAATGCGTCGCCATTACAGCATTGACCGGTGCTGCATCATCCATGTGAAACCCATAGCAGATCAGGAGCAGTGCCAAAAGCACAATGCCGAACGCCCATGGCGCAGTGCCGCAAAAGTAATACACTGCCGCACAAAGCAGCGTCATTACGGCAAAGCCGGTTACACGCCGCACACTGCTCCTCACCGTCTCCCGGCGCGTATTTTGCACAGTCAGAAGCGTAATGATTCCGGCTGACGCTGCATTTTGCAGTCCGAGCGCTTCTGCTAAAAGAATCGCCGCCACCGCACCGACCGCAATTTTCAGGGCTTTCAGCCAGTTGATTTTCCTCCAGATATGCATTCGCAGTTTCATTCCTTTCTACACATTGCCGTACATCACCAGAACATCGCCGGCGAGCACCTGGGTGTCGCCCTGCGGGATCACCGTCTCTGTTCCGCGGCGAATGAGGACGACCAGTTCATTCTCCGGCAGCTTCAGTGCCGCCAGTGTTTTTCCGTTCCACCCGTGCTCCGGGGTGATGGTCAGTTCACTGAGCTGGATGTTCTGCAGCTTTTCGCCGCAGTGTCCGGCCGCCAGAACTGCCACGTCGCCCTCGCAGAGCACCGTATCTCCTCTGGGAACAATATTGTCATTCCCCCGCAAAATCGTCGCAAGAAGCGTATCCGGCGGCAGTGTCAGGGCGCTGACCGCAGATCCGATCCAGCTGTTTCCCGATTCCAGCGGCAGCCGCAGCAGCTGCAACTCTTTTTCCTCTGTATAGTCAGTAAACGTCTTTAAAACGTCTGCGGATGCGTCGATCATCTGTAGCTTTCGGGAAACCAACGGCAGCAGTGTCCCCTGCAGCGCAATGGAAAACAGTACCACACAAAATACCAGGTGAAACAGATCATGCTCCAGCACCACGCCGCTCGCCACGGCAGTCAGTGCAAAGATCGCCGAAGTTGCACCACGCAGGCCTGCCCACGAGACCAGCAGCTGTTGGGGCAGCTTGGAGCGAAATGGCGTCAGCAGCAGCATTACCACCAGAGGACGTGCCACAAATGTCAGCACTACCGCAATGGCAAGTGCCGGAAGCACAACGCCCGGCAAACGGGACGGCGTGCACAAAAGTCCCAGCAGAAAGAACACCATCAGCTGCATCAGACTGGTTACGCCGTCAAAGAAAAGCACCTGATTTTTCTTGTTGGGGATCTTGGCATTTCCCAGAATGATGCCGGCAATATAGGCGCTGAGATAGCCGTTTCCGCCGATCAGCACCGGGAGCACATAGGACAAGATCGCCACTGCAAGCATAAACACGGTATCAAATCCGGATGTTTCAAACCGGAATCGCCGGAGAAAAAAGACAGTGCAGATGGCCAGGAGCGCACCGATGCCGATGCCATAGACGATCTGTGCAAAGACCATATACAGCATTCTCCCAGGTGTGATCTCCGAGGTCATCATCGCCAAAAGAATGGTGGTCATCAGATATGCCACCGGGTCGTTACTACCGCTCTCGACCTCCAGAAGTGAAGCTGTGCCGTATTTTAAGTTCAGCTTTTTGGAACGGAGAATGGAAAAGACCGAAGCCGCATCCGTAGAACTGAGCACCGCTCCCACCAGCATGCCCTCCAACCATCCGGTATGTAACGCAAAATGGCAGAATGCACCCATAGCGGCAGCAGTCAGAAATACGCCCAGTGTGGAAAGCAGCACTGCCTTTCCTGCTACAGGGCGCGCCGCACTCCATTTGGTACCGAATCCGCCGTAAAATATGATAAAGATCAGTGCAATGGTGCACAGTGTTTCTGTCATAGCATAGTTGTCAAAGGAAATGTGCAGAATACCGTCTACACCGCAGAGCATGCCCACTGCAAGAAAAGCCAGCAGCACCGGAATGCCGATCTTATTTGTCAGCTTATTGCAGAGAATGCATGCGATCATAACGAGGGAAAGCAGCAATAAAATCAAATTCATGTTTGTTTTCCTTTCTGGTGATTCCTGTTGGCGTTAGTCGTTTGATTTTGTCTTTTGCAATTGTGTTGTTGTCGCAGCTACAGCTGTCACTTCCGCTGCGCCCTGCGCTTTCAAAAGTGCTGCACAGCGACTCATGGTACTGCCGGTGGTGAGAACATCATCACACAGCAAAATGCGATACCCTTTCAGTGAGACCGGTTTTGCCGAAAATTGTGCCGTATTCTCCCGGCGTGCCGCAGCAGAAAGCGCATGCTGCACTTTACCGGTACCGTTGTCCAGGAGCAGATCGCCTTTGTACGGAATGCGCGTAACGGCGGCGATTTCCTTTGCCAGAACTGCTGCCGGATTACAGCAGCGCTTCCAGAGCTTTTTCCGCGCCATTGGAACTGGTATCACCAGATCATAACCGGAAAGCACCGGATCTGCCACGATGCGCCTTCCCAGCTGGTCACCGCAAAACCGTCCGAAGTGCAGGCTTTTTCCAGACTTCATGGAGAGCACACCGCTGCGGCCTGCACCAGCATAGACCGACAGCACGACTGCGCGGTCATATGCCAAACCATCGCCGCAAAAACAATCCGCGATGGGCTTGCCGCAGCCGGGACAAAACAGTTCCGGCGGATATGCTGTCACCTCCTGCTGACAGGATTCGCACAGGTATTCCTGCCATTTCAGTTTTTTGCCGCAGCAAGGACAACAGTTGGGATAGAGCAGATCCAGCAGAAACATTTGCAGCTTTCTGCTTCGCGGCATCTCATCGATCATGCGTTTTCCTCCGTTTCCTAAGAATCCTTTTTAGGCAAACCGTGCAAAGCCGCCAGGCGGGCTTTGTGCGGTGTTGCCTTTAGTATAGCATATTCTATAGGAAAAAGCAAATGAGAATCCGGATGCAAAAAAGCCATGAGGACGCTGAACTGCTTTGTTCCTCATGGCTTTCATTTTGTTGAAATATGTCCTGTTTACGAGAACATCGGCGTAGACAAATAGCGCTCACCGGTATCCGGCAGAAGTGCCACAATGGTCTTACCCTTATTTTCCGGACGCTTTGCCAGCTGGATGGCTGCCCAAACTGCTGCGCCGGAAGAAATGCCTACCAGGACGCCCTCTGTTCTGGCGATCTCTCTGCCGATCTCAAAGGCATCTTCGTTTTCAACCGGAATAACTTCATCATACACCTTGGTGTCCAGTGTTTCCGGCACGAAGCCTGCGCCGATACCCTGGATCTTGTGCGGGCCGGCAACACCCTCAGACAGCACCGGAGAACCCTTCGGTTCTACAGCAACGACCTTGACGTTGGGGTTCTTGGACTTCAGATATCTGCCCACACCGGTAATCGTACCGCCTGTGCCGACACCTGCCACAAAGATATCGACTGTGCCGTCCGTGTCATCCCAAATCTCCACACCGGTGGTTTTTTCGTGCACTTCTGGGTTTGCCGGGTTTGTGAACTGTGACGGAATGAAGCTGTTCGGGATCTCCGCAGCCAGTTCCTTTGCCTTGGCGATGGCACCGCTCATGCCCTTTGCGCCCTCTGTCAGCACCAGTTCTGCGCCGTATGCCTTCATCAAATTGCGGCGCTCTACGCTCATGGTCTCCGGCATTGCGATAATCAGGCGATAGCCTCTGGCAGCCGCAATGGAAGCCAGACCAATTCCGGTATTACCGCTGGTCGGTTCGATGATAACGCTGCCCGGCTTCAGCAGACCCTTTGCCTCAGCATCGTCGATCATACCCTTTGCGATTCTGTCCTTTACACTGCCTGCCGGATTGAAATATTCCATCTTGCCGTAAATCTTTGCCGGCAGTGCTTCTTTTGCCTCCAGATTTGTCAGTTCCAGCAGCGGTGTACCGCCGATCAGATCTGTGATCTTCTGATAAACTTTCATGATATGACTCCCTTTCCGGTAACTTCTATATTACCTATCTGTTTGATATGAATTATACCACATTTCTATGCAAAAGTCAAGTGATTTAGAAATCTTCTTTTCGCTTTCGGCAGATTGCATATAGAATGTGTGTGGTTTTGCCGCGTTTTGCATAAATAGGGCAATCGCCGGGAATGCAGCAATTCCGATGAGCATACCGGCTTACTTTTTAAAAAGGTGAAAATCACAGCAGCTGCCGCCGTAACCTAAGGTTTGGGTTCGTGAAAAGCCGATTTTTTTCAAGCCGCCATAGGTCACGTCATCCACATCGCAAAACAGACTGCACAGCTCCGCACAGCCGTTTTCCACACAGGCGGTATGCCAGAGGCATTTTGTGATAGTGACGTCAAAGTAGTCCTTGCCCGCTTTCTGCGTGCTTTCCTGCAAATCGGTGGTACGCATGATCTTGAGAAAGACTTTGCTGTAAATGGCATAGAAGCCCGGCACCAGTTCCATCTTTGCCGTGGAGGAATGCTTTTTTGCAGCAACTTTGTCCATCATATACTTTCGCATATACCGAAACACATCATCCTGGGAAAAGTCAGCCTTTTGCAGAGCCTGGTACAGCGCAATGCGTGGCAAAATGGTCTGCGTCAGCGTTTTCATCTGGTTTTTCGACTTGTTTTTCGTATTTTCGATCAGCATCTGGAGCATTCTCTCCTGCGCATCGGATAAATCACTGCTTTTGCCGCTTTCAAATTCCTCTTCTAAAAACGCTTTGATTTGTTTTTGCTGTTTGATGTTCATTATGACAACTCCCTCCGATGCTCGGTATCATTCCGCCTGCTGTACCGAAAATCGCAGTACGGCGCACCTTCTGCAATTGTCCCGGTTCTCACCAATTGCATCTTCATGATATCTGCAAGTACATAGTCCATCCGGCATATGTAAGCTGCCAGTTCCGGACAGCCTTCATCCTGACACAGCTTGCACGCACCGCATTCGTGATAGTCGTACCCCAGATCATAGTCCGCATTTCCCGGCAGAATATCAACGACCCAATCATTCTCATAGCTGCGCTTATGGCTGTCTGCCGACCATTGCAGTCTCCCCGGCATTTTCTTCGGATCTAAATAGTGATCGACATCGCCGATCACCCGATGAAACAGCTTCGATGCGCACAGAGCGTCACGAAATATCGCATAGTTTTCCTCAGCCGATTTTCCCGTGCTGCGATTCATCGCAATAAAATAACTTGTCATAAGATAAGAACTCAAAAGCCGGGATTTGCCGATATCCTTTGCCCTGCGGATGATCTTTTTGTGTTCTTCGCCGATGTTTTTGGCGGTATCCCTTGAAAATCCTCTTCGCTTCAATTCTGCTTTTACCGCACTGTGATAAAAATGATACAGTATTTGTACGCTAAGTGTATTCTTCATGTTTTCCGCTCCTTACCGAATCCGATTTTCAAAAAAATGTGCATACCCATGCAAGCAGCGCACAGACAGGGATGTATACGATAAAATGTATGATATGGTTTTTCTTATTGTACCCAAACATATGTGGCCCGACAACGCCTTTCAATTCCGGATAAAAATGAGGAAAGAAATTCGAGTGGCAGAGCAGTACCCAGTCAAAGAAGAAAATGTCATACACTTCCATGAGATAGAGCACCGCGAGAAACCGCGCAAAGAATTGCAGAAAGCCAAAATCATTTTCCACACCGTCCCATATCGCAACAACGGCTGCACCCAGAAATGTCAACAGCGCAGCTGCAATAATGAGCCATCCGATTACATGCGCGCCCCGAAACCGCTCCTTTTTGTCAGGGATCGCAGCCAGGTTTTCTTTGGGCGCAGAAGAAAAGAATCTTTTGTCCTGCACAAAGCCAACGCCTCCGTACAGAAGGAGAAAATATGCTGCCATAATCATAATCGCTGCAAGTATTGTTATTCGCATTCTTGTCACCTCTGAATTTTATTTTTCAAAAACGACTGCTTTTTTATTATACCACACTTCACAAAAAAGCACAAGATGATTTTCCACATTTTTCATACTTCCCACACAAAGAAAGTCAGCTGAAAAAATTTGCATTTCCCGTCGAATTGTGGTATAATAAAAGTTACTGTGCCATTTTTGGCGTGACATTTGACACGAGCCTGTCCGCAGGCTCCGGAAAGGACATCATCATCTTGAACAAAGCATTTCGCAAAGGCGTTCTCCAGGGGATTCCCATCGCCCTGGGGTATCTCTCCGTCTCCTTTGGATTCGGCATTTTGGCAGTACGCGCCGGGCTGTCAGTTTCTGCCGCTGTGGCGATTTCCATCACCAATGTTACCTCTGCCGGACAGGCTGCCGGCGTGGGTGTGATCGCTGCCGGCGGTTCTTATCTGGAAATGGCGCTGACCCAGCTGACCATCAACTTCCGGTATGCCCTTATGGGCTTCTCTCTGTCCCAGAAGCTAGACGAAAAGTTTCACCTGCCCCAACGCATGACAACGGCATTCGGCATTACAGACGAGATTTTCGCCGTTGCCTCTGCCCAGCCTGGAACCATCTGCCCGGCATATCTGTACGGCCTGATCGCCATTGCATTTCTGGGCTGGGTGTTGGGCACACTCCTGGGAGCTGCCGCAGGACAGATCCTGCCAAAGTTCATTATCGACGCCATGGGCATCGTACTGTACGGCATGTTCCTGGCGATCATCGTCCCGGTAGCACGGAAAAAGAAAAGCGTCCTCGCTGTAGTCGTTCTTGCGGCACTGTGCAGCATCCTGTTCAAGTATGTATTCACGGCAGTTTCCAGCGGATTCGCCATCATTTTGTGTGCGATTCTGGCATCTGTGGTCGGAGCGATCTTTTTTCCCATTCCGGAGGAGGAACGAACATGAGTCTGATCCTTTATATTGCCATTATGGCAGGTGTGACCTATCTCATTCGTGTCGTGCCGTTTACTGTGTTCCGAAAGAAGATCCAGAATCACTTTCTACAAAGTTTTCTTTATTACATCCCCTATGCGGTACTGAGCGCCATGACCATTCCGGCGATTTTTTACTCCACAGGCAGCGTTGTGACTGCGGCAGTGGGAACAGTCGTCGCAGTTGTGCTCGCATACTTCAATCTACCGCTGATCGTGATTGCGCTTGCAGCATCGGCAGCAGCATTGGTGACAGGGTTCTTCATTTGACATAAGCCCCGTGTGCAGCAGGCAAACTGCATATGGTGCTTTCTGTATACTGTCACTCGGTTGACTTATATCGCGGTTTGTGCTATAATGTTTGAGTTAGTAGCAACAAACCGGTTTCAAATCGAGGTGCGCAATGAAGAAATTCTGCTTTCAAAATAACAGCGACGGATTTTATGGGACATATTATCCCAATCCAAAGGGTGCAAAACACGCCATGATCGGATTGTTCGGCGATGATCCGAACGATTTCATGGCAAAATGCGGCGCAAAATGGCTGCATAAAAATGGGGTGAATGTGATGTGCATGTCACCCGATGTGAAAAACTACAGTCATGTCAACTATCCCCTGGAGCGAATCGGCGCGGCGATCCAATGGCTCCGAAATCACGGAAACCAAAAAATCGGCATCATGGGCATGAGCACAGCAGGGATGGATTCTCTGGCAGCGGCTTCCTATTTTCCGGATATCACACTGACTTTTGGACTTACGGCAAGTGATTTTATCTGGCAGGGGTTTGAACAGGGCGAAAAAGACGGCTGCAAGGAATGGCCTGTTCCGAATGCCTCCACACTTTCCTGGCAGGGCAAGCCGCTTGCGTACATGCCTTTCGTCTATGCACATCCAGTATATTATCAAAAAATAAAAGAAGAGACAAAAGGCTCAGGGGATATTACCCGCAGCACCCATCTGTTTATCGACTCGGAAAAAGCAAGAGAGCACACGGAAGAAGAAATGATAAAGATCGAGAACATCCAGGGGAAGCTCATCATCATCGGCGCTGACGACGACAGCTTCTGGGAGGCAGGAAAATATGTTCGCCGTATGGAACAGCGATTGAAGGAACGTCCTCACAGCTGCGACTACGAAGCTATCGTCTATGCACATGGCACACATTTTGTACTGCCCGAATCCATGCTCCGGCTGGCGCTCCCCGTAGGGCTGAAGCTGGTGATGAAATTTATTTTCCGGGCGGCAAAGGAATACCCCAACGAGTGCGAAGAAACCAGAAAAGACATAGACCGGCGGCTTTCGGCAGCGATTCAGAACTGGATCACAGAATAGGAAGCGATATCATCAAACCGGCTTTCAGTCAGGAAAATACTGCTGAAAGCCGGTTTTTGATTTTTTTGAAAAATACTGTCACAAATCGATGCCCCCAAACAGTTATAATATGCAGACGGGCGAAAGACCAATGCACTGGAATGCAGCCCGTACCAGAAAGAGGTGAGCAAATGGCAGCGCACAAAGAACAGGAAAAGATCCAGCAACTCTATGCAGTTTATGAGCAGCCCATGTATCGCATCGCTTACGCAATCCTGCATCACACAGAACAGGCGGAAGATGCAGTATCCGATGCGTTCCTGCGAATTATCAAAAATCTGAAAAAGATCGGCGATGTGCAAAGCGAAAAGACGAAACACTATATCATTCAGATCATTCGCAGCACCGCCATCAACCAGTATCGGCAGAATCAGCGGGATTCTGAACGCTATACGGTCTGGGACGACCGCATTTTGCAGGTTCCCAGTCAGAAAGATGATATGGAGCAGTTGCTCGCAGCGATTGCAGAAGAAGAAACCATCGCCGATCTGTTAGCGCCACTAAGCGACATCGACAAACAGATCGTATTGCTGCGATGTGAGGAAGAGCTTTCCTTCCGCGAAATTGCCGAGCGGCTCTCCATCAAAGAAGCCGCTGCAAGAAAACGCTTTGAACGCGCCAGAAAGGCGATCCAGAAAACAAAGGGGGATCATCCACATGAAACACGACTCTTTTCCGTATAACGACGCAGAATGGAACAAAATCGTTGAAAATGCATTTGCACCCGACGCGCAGCCCCATGCCTTTTCGGAACGCTACACCCGTCAGAAACAGGACATCCAGCACCAAATGGAGGTAAGCCATATGAAACAGCATAAATTCCGCATGAAAAAGTCTCTGACCGCAGCCGTAGCAGTTGCCGCAGCCATCGTAGCCATCCCTACCGCTGTATATGCATCCACTCAGATCCGCGGCTATTTCCAGAAAGGCGGCGGCGAGTATCAGCAGGAAATGGTGATCCCGAAGAGCGACAGCGTTTCTGACCAGATCATGGCGTTGCAGGTCGGCTGGATGCCGGACGGCATGGCAATCGATCCCAGCAGCGGAAAGTACAGCGACCCAGACGGCCGCGGCATAACCATGTCATTCTACAAAATGGACAACAAGGACGATGCTCTGACGCACACCGTCAGCTACAGCGTTTCTCAGGAGACGCTCACCTGCGGCAGCAACACCGTTCTCTATGCGGTGACTGACACCACAGGACAGTCCGGCGAGGATATTTTCGACAAGGATGTCTGGGTCGCATTCCCGGATTCCAACTATGCCGTACAGCTCTATGCAACAAACGATATCACAAAGGAAGAAGTCGAAAAGATCGCAGAAAATCTCAGTCTGACACCTTCTGACACAGAGACAGCCGAGCTGTGGAGCGGTGAACCGCAGGAAGAGGCTGGCGGAACTGATGAGGTCTACAAGATCAGTGACTATACCATTCAGCAGATCGGTGACACACTTCGCTCCGATTCCTATGATGATACAGATGCAGAGACCGATCCTTCTGACCGCATCACTGCCAAGCTGGACAGCGTTTCCCTCCAGGATAACTTTGACGGACTTCCGGCAGTGGATGATATCGGCAATCCGATAGACTACAGCCAGTATCTTAATGCAGACGGCAAGGTCAAGGATGATGTACGCACATGGTACTCCCGCGGTGACGGCGTGAACACTCTGGATGAAAAGATCAAGGAAGAAACTGTTCCTCAGCGTGTTCTTGTGATGCACCTGACCTACACCAATGAGAGCAGCATCACACAGGAAATCTGCGTTTGCCCGAATCTGCTCCAGAAAAACGGTGACAGACTGGATTACGGCGAAGTTGCCTGCGAGCCGATGGATGAAACCACATACTGCAAAGGCACGTTGGGCGACTTGAAGTACGGCGAGTTCTTCCTGTTTACCACTGACAGAGACCACAGCAAGAACAACATCACCAATGTTGCTCCGGGCGAAAGCGTCGAGGCAACTGTGGCATTCCTCATGGATGAGGACGAACTGCAAGACCTGTATGCTGACATCCTGGGCTACGGTCAGAAAACTGTAGTTTCCCTGGGCGACTTGCAGTAAATGGCATGCAGCAGCCAGTGTTTCCCTAAGACAACTTCTAATTTTTCTCCCAATTGACAGAACGAACGCTGTGTGATTTTCTCCACACACAGACACGTTCTGCCTCATAGAACCTGTCTTCACAAGAAATATATGTGGATTTTCGAGCATAATTTTGTTGCAGACAAGAAAAAAATACGCAGGCGGGCTGTCGCCCGGCAAGTATTTTTTCCGCAGTATGCAGCAAAATTTGCCGAAAAGACACGTGTATACGCTTGTGAAGACAGGTTCATAAATCAACACGCCCCGTATGCGGCTCATCCCTTCGCATACGGGGCGTGTTTTGGTTTGTTTGTTCAGGCACAAATGATACGCAGTACTGATGCTATTTTACTGCCCGTTTCCCATATCGCCCCAGTCGGTCAGTTCCATGGTGGCGCTGGCGTTGAGACTGGAATCGGCACGAATGCCGGCATCAAAGGCGTAAGAACCGGCACAGGCGATCATAGCACCGTTGTCACCGCAGAGAGAAAGCGGCGGCATATACAGGGTAAAGTTCCGCTTGTCACAGGCTTTTTGCAGGGATTCCCGGACGCCGCTGTTGGCAGAAACGCCGCCGGCAATGGCAATGGTGAAATAGCCGTGTTCCACCGCCGCACGGATGGTGTGTTCTGTCAGCACCTCGGAGATAGTCGCCTGCACCGATGCTGCCAGATCCTCCCGGCAGATGGTCTCGCCCTTCTGCTGGGCATTGTGGAGCAGATTCACCACAGCGGTTTTCAGCCCGGAAAAGCTGAAATCATAGGCATTCTCTGCGATTTTCGGTTTCGGCAGAGAGAATGCCTTGGGATTGCCGAACTTGGATGCCTTGTCCAGGTGAATGCCGCCGGGATAGGGATAGCCCATGGCACGGGCGCACTTGTCGAAGCATTCCCCTGCGGCATCGTCCCGTGTCCGTCCCAGGATGCGGAATTTGGTATAGGTCAGCACCTCTACCAGGTGACTGTGACCGCCGCTGACCACCAGACAGAGATACGGCGGCTTCAGTTCCGGATGGGCGATGTAGTTTGCCGCAATGTGTCCTGCCAGATGGTGTGTCGGTACAAGAGGTTTTCCGGCGGCAAGCGCCAGACCCTTAGCGAAGTTTACACCCACCAGCAGCGCCCCGATGAGTCCGGGGTATGCGGTCACGGCAATGCCGTCCAGTTCCGCCAGTGTGACACCGGCATCGTCCAGCGCTTTCTGCACCACAGGCAGCACATTTTCACAATGCCGCCGGGAAGCGATCTCCGGCACAACGCCGCCGTATTGTTTGTGTTCCTCTACCTGTGAGGAAACCACGTTGGAGAGGATCTCCGTGTGGTCTCGTGCAACGCTCGCTGCAGTTTCATCGCAGGAGCTTTCAATTCCTAATATCAGCATAGCTGCATCTCCATTTCTGTGAACTTTATCACAATACCGCAAAGCCGTACCATATGCTTATCCGGTATTTTATTATTTCTGAACGGTATACTGCCTTGCAATACGGCATTCCGGCGCAAGATCAAACAAATACAAAGCCGCCGCAAACAGCCATTCCAATGGCTTCATCAGCAAATACACCAGATCCGCCCGAAACGGTGTGGTAATTTTTTGCGAAAGCGGATAGCCATGGGTATCGTAGAAATGCCGCACTTGTTGGTGCAGACGCGGCAGACGTTCCTGAAGCAGTTCCTCAAAGGCATTCGCCACGGCAAGCTGTCGGTTTACCACGATCACAGCACCACGGCGATACCCCAGCCGAAGCGGACGCACCAGTTTCCGGTGTCCGCCGGCGGCAACTGTACAGAGGTAATGTCCCTTATACTCCAAAGGCGGCGGCGGAAGCTGCTGTGAAAATGTCCAGTCTGCCGTCTGGGTAAATGCCTGAACCGTACCGTCCGCACCTTGTCCGCAGAGAATCAGCACCATTTCCAGCACTGCCGCAAGGGGCAGCACCAACAAAAAGGCAGTCATACGAAAATGTGATGCCTTTTCTAAAAACTGATACAGCCGAAGTACCCAACGCCGCCGGAATACCGTCTGCCGTTCCCGCAGAAGCCTTGTCTGTCCGGCGATATGCCGGCGGATCCCCATCGCAGACAACAGCAGCAGATTGCCGTGATAAAGGTAGAAATACCAATCCAGAAAACTGCGGAAATCTACCTGTTCGGCAATCTGCACTGCCAGAAGTATCTGCATGATATTTCCCACCAGCACCCCTGCCACTGCACCGGCAGAAACCAGCGGCGGCAGCTGTTCTGGTCTGCACCAGAGCAAAAGCACCAATCCGATGATTCCCACCAAAACCGGCAGCCAGAAAGAAAGCGCATGCGACGAGTCGATCAGATTGTGGGTCTGAAAGGTGTATGTCGCCTGGTCATAATCCTTTCCGCTATATTCAAACTCCACGCACAACAGAAGAAAATACTCTGCCGCACCAATTCCCAGGGAAAGTCCGGCAAACAGCCTGGGAGCCAGCTTTCTCCTGCCGCTGCACTCCGCAAAAAGGTTCCAGAAATTCAGTGCAGTCAGCACAAACGGAGGTACAAGCAACAATGTCCAAATTAGTAGTTTCGTCATGTTTTTTTCACCTCTCGCGTCATCAGCACAGCACCCTCCTCAGGATCGTGGTAATACCGTTTCCGAAAGCCTACCTGCTCATAGCCGGCAGATTCATACAGCGCAATGGCAGCGGCGTTGGACTCCCGCACCTCTAACCAAAATTCGCTTTCCGGGAACTGTCCATGCGCCCAGTCCAGCAGCCTTCTGCCGATGCCCTGCCGCCGAAATGCCGGTGCAACAGCGATATCATCCAGATTTACAGCGTCTCCGGTACGGGATATGGCGGCATAGCCGCATAGCATGCCGTTTATTTTTGCGCACCAGATGCGATTGTAGCAGCAGCACATGGTCTGCCGGAAGATGTTCTCCGACCACGGATCCGGAAAGCACTGCTCTGCCAGTTCCGCCAGTGCCGCCAAGTCCTGTTCCGATGCCGGCACGATCTCAGCCTTTTGCTTCATACCAACTCTCTCCCATACTCACATCTGCCGTCAGCGGCACTGGAAATTTCGCCTGTTCCTCCGGAGACAGGGTGTTCCGGATGACGTTCTGCATCTCTTCACCCAACACCTTTCCGGCAAGCATTGCATGCTGCTCCGGCACTTCTACGATCAGTTCATCGTGCACCTGCAAGATCAGTTTTGCATCCGGCACATCCCGTTTCAGCCGCTGATACACATAGATCATGGCAAGCTTGATGATATCCGCCGCTGTCCCCTGAATGGGGGTATTCATGGCGATGCGCTTTCCTGCCGCCTGCACCATTTTATTGGACGCCAGAAGCTCCGGCACGGGTCGCCGCCGCTTGAAGTAGGTGGTAACATAGCCGTTGATCTTCGCCGTGTCCACCGTTTTTTCCATGAAAGCGCCCACGCTGGGGAATTGTGCCATATAGTTCTGGATATACTGATTCGCCTGGCGCACAGAAACGTGAATGTCCTGAGACAGAGAAAATGCACCCATACCATAGAGAATGCCGAAATTCACTGCCTTGGCGGCGCTTCGCATTTCCGGCGTCACCATTTCACGGGGCATGTCGAATACCTGCGCCGCCGTGGCTGCGTGAATGTCTGCGCCGCTGAGAAACGCCTCCTGCATCTGCTTGTCACCGCTGAGATTTGCCAGCAGCCGCAGTTCTATCTGACTGTAGTCCGCATCCAGCAGCACACAGCCCTTTCGTGCCACAAAGAACTTTCGCATGTTCCGCCCCAGTTCTGTACGCACCGGGATGTTCTGCAAGTTCGGTTCTGTGGAAGAGATACGTCCCGTCCGGGTCTCCGTCTGCTTGTACACGGTGTGGATCCTGCCGTCCTCTCCCACTGTTTTCAACAGCCCGTCCACATAGGTAGAGCGCAGCTTGCTGTACTGCCGCCATTTCAGCACATAGTCCACAATGGCATAATCGCCGCGAAGCTTTTCCAGGATATCCGCATTGGTGGAATACCCGGTCTTGGTCTTTTTGCCGTGGGGCAGCTGCATCTCACCAAACAGCACCTCGCCCAGCTGTTTCGGCGAACCGATGTTGAACTCGTGCCCTGCCTCATCATAGACCATTTGCTGCATCTCCTCGATCTGTTCTGAGAGATACACGCCAAAGTCCCGGACACCCTGTTGGTCGATGGCAATGCCGTCATGCTCCATTGCTGCCAACACCACGGTCAGCTGCTGTTCAAAGTGCAGCAGCCGGGCCATGTCCTGCTCCTCTACCAGTTTCTGCATGGCAGCACAGAGCTTCGGCAGCGCCGCCAGGTCTGCAAATTCGCCCTGGCTCCGGTGATACGGCACATGATAGGTCACGCAGAGCCGCTCGATCTCATAGGCAGACGTAGTGGAGTTCAGCAGGTATGCAGCGATTTCGCCGTCCTGTGCTGCCGGAGATTCGCTGTCTGGTGTCACACCATGCGCCAGCAGCCAACGATACTGTGGCTTTGCACTGAAAGTGAGCCGTTTCATCTGAAACAACTCTGTCAACAAGCAAGCTTCTGTTGCGGTATATACCGTTTCCGGCGCATCCGGATGCAGAACACAGGCGCGCGCACCGTCAAACAGACAGCAGGGCAGATGTTCCGGCGTATTTTTCCAGCATTCCAGAAGTTCGGCTGTGAGCGGCTGTTCAGTCAATTCTGCTGCTTTCTCCATTGCTGTTTTTTCCGCAGGACCCGCCGCTCCGGCAGATTCTCCGGAGAGTTTCAGTTTGTCCAACAGCTTTGCCATTTCCAGTTCCAATAAAAGCTTCCGCACTTCTTCTGTCTGCACCGGCTGCGGCACATAGTCCTGTACATCGGTATCAATGGGAACATCTGTCACAATCGTTGCCAGCCACTTGCTCTCCTTTGCAGCATCCTGTCCCACAGTCAGTTTGGTATGCACCGACTTGGTCAGCTTCGCTTCTTCCAGGTGGGTGTAGAGGTTCTCGATCGTTCCCCACTCCTGAATCAGCTTGGAGGCAGTTTTCTGTCCAACGCCTGCCACACCGGAAATGTTATCGGAACTGTCACCCATAAGTGCCTTCAGATCGATCAGTGACAGCGGCTCGAAGCCGTACTCCTCCCGGAAGCGTTCCGGCGTAAACGGAATCGTCTCCTTATTGGTAGTCAGACGCACCGTTACCCGGTCATTGACCAGCTGCAAACTGTCCCGGTCTCCGGTAAGGATCACGCAGTCTGCGTCCTGTGCCTTGCAGGATGCTGCCAGCGTGCCCAGAATGTCGTCTGCCTCATAGCCCTCACAGGTCACTACCTGGATTCCCAGCAGCGTCAACAGCTGCTTCATATAAGGCAGCTGCATGGCAAGCTCTTCCGGCATTCCCTTCCGGTTTGCCTTATAGGTCGCCACCGCTTTATGCCGGAATGTCGGCTTTCGCAGATCAAACGCCACCGCAATGGCATCCGGCTGCACCTCGTCCCGGTTTTTCATAAAGATATTCATGAAACCAAAAATGGCATGGGTAAAAATGCCCTGGGTGTTGCTCAGGGGACGTATCCCGTAAAAAGCACGGTTCAGGATACTGTTTCCGTCAATGGCAAGTAATTTCATGTGCTCCTCCTGTTTTCTTTCCTCAATCCCAACTGTTTCCAAAATTCATGCCGTCATACTCATTGTACACATGCGATGTGTCATCCTGACCGACACCATAGCTGCCGTTATATCCATCGTTCTGGTTTTGCTCGTATTTTTCCCAATCGCTCTTGGGTTCTGTCTGGCGCTGATATCGTTTTTCTGTGGTCTGTCTGGTGCGATCCTGCAAATCACCCATTGTCGTGACCACCTCCGTTTCAGACGGATCGGCATAGCCGCCGAAGCCGCCTTTGGAAGCCGGACTCGATGTGCCGCATCCGGTCAGCAGTACGCCCCAGACCAATATGCAGAAAAGAAATGTTCCAAATTTTCTCATATATGCTCCTTTGAAAAAAGGCTGCCGCATCTGCAATGCCGCAGCCTTTTCCAATATCTCCGTTTACAGAAACGGCTCTGCTCAGAGCGCTTCTGCGATCACATCCAGAATCGCATGCCCTACCTGTTCCTTTGACAGCATCGGCAATTCCCGTTCTTCCTGCTGCCGAATCAGTGTCACCACATTGGTGTCTGTCCCGAATCCAGCACCGGCAACTTTTAAGTTGTTGGCACAGATCATATCCAGGTGTTTCCTTTGCAGCTTTGACCGGGAATTTTCCAGCATATGTTCTGTCTCCATGGAAAAGCCGCAGAGGAATTGTCCCTCCGGCTTATGTTCTCCCAAATATGCCAGAATATCCTTTGTCCGCTCCAACGGAATAGACAGCATGCCGTCTGATTTTTTCTGTTTTTCCGCGGCCACCTCCGCCGGACGGTAATCCGCTACCGCAGCCGCCATAATAATCGCATCCTGCTCCGGCGCACGGGATACCACCGCCTGATACATTTCTTCCGCAGTCACCACCGGCACTGTTTCCACAAACAGCGGCGGCGTCAGCGCAGAACGCCCGGTGACCAGTGTCACATCCGCACCGCGGCGCATGGCGCATGTTGCCAGCGCGTAACCCATTTTCCCGGTGGAATGGTTGGTGAGATAGCGCACAGGATCAAGAGACTCCTGGGTTGCCCCGGCAGAGATCAGGATCTTCTTGCCTTTTAGATCTTTCTCACAGGCAATCTCCTGCAGGATCCATTCTAACAGCGTTTCCGGTTCCGGCATCTTGCCTGCTCCCACATCCCGGCAGGCAAGCATTCCCACTGCCGGAGCAATGATCGTATAGCCGAATCGCTCCAGCTTTTTCAGGTTGTCCTGTACAATGGGATTCTCGAACATATGCGTGTTCATGGCCGGAGAGATCAGAACCGGAGCGGTGCTTGCCATAACCGTGGTGGTCAGCATATCATCTGCAATACCGCCGGCAATTTTACCGATCACATTTGCCGAAGCCGGCGCGATGAGCATCACGTCTGCCTTTTTCGCCAGGCTCACATGCGCCACATCAAACTGAAAATTCCGGTCAAAAGTATCCACCAGACACTTGTTCCCGGTCAGTGTTTCAAAGGTGATGGGATTGATAAAGTTCGTGGCATTCTGCGTCATAAGCACATGGACATCTGCATGAAGCTTTACCAGGCTGCTCGCCAGTAATGCAATTTTATAAGCCGCAATGCTTCCGGTCACGCCCAGAACAACAGTTTTCCCTTTCAGCATCGTTCCACCGCCTTATGCCAGCTCGCCGTGTTTTTCATAGTGTGAGATCTTGGAAACCGCATTTTTCTCATCCACCAGAACCACCTTCGGCTGCATGGTCTTTGCCTCTTCCGGGGTCACCTGGGCATAAGCCATCAGGATCACCTTGTCTCCGGTCTGCGCCTGACGTGCTGCTGCGCCGTTGAGACAGATCACGCCGCTGCCGCGTTCTCCGGCAATGGTGTATGTCATAAAGCGGTTGCCGTTGGCGATATTCACCACCTGCACTGCTTCATATTCCAGGATTCCGGCAGCGTCCAGCAGATCAGCATCTACAGTAATGCTGCCCACATAGTTCAGCTCCGCCTGGGTCACAGTGGCACGGTGGATCTTGCCCTTCAGCATGGTGATGGTCATTCTGCGGCACCTCCTGCCTGCATCATAAAGTTATCGATCAGCCGGGTCTTGCCGATATAAACTGCCATTGCAGCCAGAAACGGTCTGTCCAGCTTTGGAATCTGCTGCATGGTCATCAGGTCAACCACCTTCACATAGTCGATCTTTGCCAGCGGCTCTTCTGCAATGATATCTGTCATTGCCTTTACCAGCTTTGCCGCATCGGTCTCGCCGGACTCCGCCAGCTTTTTGCCGGCAAAAATACTCCGGCTCAGCACCAGAGCCGCCTTGCGCTCTTCCGGACTGAGATAGGTATTCCGGGAACTCTTTGCCAGCCCATCCGGCTCACGGACGATCGGGCAGCCCACGATCTCTACATCCATATTGAGATCCAGTACCATACGGCGAATGACTGCCAGCTGCTGCGCATCCTTTTCTCCAAAGTATGCTCTGTCCGGCTGCACAATATGGAGTAGCTTAGAAACCACAGTGCAGACACCGCGGAAGTGCACCGGACGGCTCAGGCCGCACAGTTCCTTTGTCAGGACGTCCATGTCCACAAAGCTGCAAAAGCCCTTGGGGTACATTTCTGCCGGGGTGGGATGAAAGATCAGCGCTGCGCCAGTGCTTTCACACAGAGCAGCATCATGCTCCAGATCTCTGGGATAGCTTTCCAGATCTTCATTCGGGCCGAACTGCGTGGGATTCACAAACACGCTGACAACCACACGATCATTCTGTGCACAGGCTTTTGCAATCAGACTCTGGTGTCCCTCATGGAGATAGCCCATCGTCGGAACAAGACCAACAGTCAGCCCTTCCTTTCTCCATGCTTTCACCTGCTGCCGTACTTCTGCAACGGTCTCTACGATTTTCATGCCTGTACCTCCTGCTCCAACTGTGCCATCACATCATCTGAAATGGCAAACGAATGTTCTTCTGCCGGGAAATTCCCGTTCTGTATTTCATTACGGTATGTGGTAAACGCTTCCTGCATCACCTTGCCCACTTCAGCAAACTTCCGGACAAATTTCGGCTGGTAGTCCTGGAACATGCCCAGCATGTCCTGATATACCAGAACCTGTCCGTCGCAGCCGGCACCTGCGCCGATGCCAATGGTGGGAATGTGCAGCGTTTTGGTAACAAGTGCAGCCAGTTTCGCCGGAACGCATTCCATGACCACAGCAAATGCACCGGCTTCTTCTACTGCCTTTGCATCCTCCAACAGCTGTCTTGCTGCGTCCAGTGTCTTACCCTGCACCTTAAAGCCGCCCAGTGTATTTACGGACTGCGGCGTCATGCCCAGGTGTGCCACCACCGGAATGGAGGCATTGACAATGGCGCGGATCTGTTCGCACACCAGTTTGCCGCCCTCCAGCTTAACTGCACCGGCTCTGCCCTCTTTCATCAGTCTGCCGGCGTTGACTACTGCGTCATAAGCCGAGGTCTGATAGGACATGAAGGGCATATCCGCAACCACAAGGGCATTTTTTGCGCCCCGTGCAACTGCGGCTGTATGGTGGATCATATCCTCCATGGTCACCGAAATGGTATCGGAATAGCCCAGGATCACGTTGCCCAGAGAGTCCCCTACCAGCAGCATATCTGTCCCGGCTTCATCCATCAGCTTTGCCATGGTGTAATCATAGCAGGTGAGCATGGCGATCTTTTCGCCGCGCGCTTTCATCGCCTGAAGCGTTTGTACCGTTTGTTTCATGTTTTTTGTTCCTCCAAAAGAGAATAGTACAATTTCCCATCGGGAATACTGTCCGGTATCTATCATAGCAGAAAGCGTGAAAAAAGTCAAGGCAGTTCAAGACAATTCCATTGTTTTTTGAAGCCGTCCATGCAGTAACGCATCCGATTTTACAACGAATTTGTACGGTGTGGCACAAAGAATTTCTCTTTTTCTTTCGTTTTTGCGAAAAACGCTGAAAATTCACAAAGCATTGACATTTTTGGCTGCTTCCCTTATAATAAGTATAGGGAGACAACTTCCCCAAAACACGTTTTTTCAAAGGAAAGGATCACTATGCATAATATCTGGAAAACACTCACCGGCACGGGAGTCGCAGCTGCGGCAGTGCTAGGTCTTTCCATACTGGCTGCACCGGAAGTTTCAGCAGACAGCAGTGCAGCCATCGATGCCGCACCGCCTCTGGTGGCAACTGCTCCGACACAGTTGGACAACACCGCATCCGGCTGGATCAAAAATGAGGATGACACATTCTCCTATTATGGAGCAGATGGTGAAAAATATACCGGCATCCGGGAAATCGACGGCGTTTCGTATCTCTTTTCGGACAGCGGCATTCTCATGACCGGATGGCAGACCATTGACGGCAAACGCTTCTACTACAGCAAGGAGGACGGGCAGCCGCAGTTCGGATGGCTGAACTGGAACGGCAGCCGCTACTACATCGACCCGGAAAACGGAAAGCAGAACGGCTGGCTGACCCTGGAAGCAGACGGCACAGAACAACGCTATTTTTTGGATGACAACGGCGTGCTGCAGACCGGTTTCTTCCAGACCGCCGAGGGCAGTCCTCTGTTTTATGCCGGCGCGGACGGTGCGATCTTTCAGGACGGCATCTATGAGATCGACGGCGCACCGTATTGGTTTCATGAGGATGGTTCGCTCCACACCGGATGGCAGACTGTAAACGGCAAGCGTTATTTCTATGACCCCATCACCGGCGAAATCACCTTCGGTTGGATTCACTGGAATGACAACTATTACTATGTCAGTGCAGAAACCGGAAAATATACTGGTGCGCAGGAAGCAGACGATGACTACTACCCCTTCTCGCCGGAGAGCGGCGCAGTACAGGAGGGCATGTGCCAGCTGCCGGACGGTTCGACCCGGTTCTATTACAAGGACGGCAGCTATCACAGAGGCTGGTTCTATGACAGCACCGGCGCAGCCTATTACTTCGATGGCAGCACCGGCGCAATGTGCATCGGATGGAAAACGGTAGAGGATAAGACTTATTACTTCCAGGAAAACGGAACAGCGCTGTCCGGATGGCTCAAGGAAAACGGCAAGATCTACTATTTCAACAAGAGCGCCCAGATGTGCACCGGATGGCAGACCATTGACGGCAAGCGCTATTGCTTCCTCTCAGACGGTTCTGCGGTGATCGGATGGCAAACGGACGCGAAAGGCTCCAGCTACTACTTCCTGGAGGACGGCTCGGTAGCCACCGGATGGCTCGACATCGGCAATCACACCTACTATTTCCGCAGCGATGGCACAGTGACTCGCGGAATTGCCGAAATCGACGGAAAGTCTTATCTTTTTGCAGATGATTCCGGTGTGCTTCAAAAAAATGTGACCCAAAACGGCATCACCACAGATACCAACGGCGTGATCGTAAAGCGCATCCTCTCCGTGCAGTATCTCAGCCAGGCAGGATTTCCCACTGGTTGTGAAAGCGCCGCCGCAGTAATGCTGCTGCAT
This sequence comes from Ruminococcus bromii, assembly GCA_963590855.1. GTDB lineage: Bacteria > Bacillota > Clostridia > Oscillospirales > Ruminococcaceae > Ruminococcus_C. Next base: position 11,867 of record CAVAQT010000017.1, on the reverse strand, counting down.
CAGGCTGGGTATAATACCAGTCTCGCCGATTTTGTGGACAAGTACCTGGACAAGGGCAGCTTTTATTGGAAAAATGGTGTCTACTACGGCCCGGACCCCAGCACAAAGTTCGTGGGCGATCCGCGCTCTTCCAGCGGCTTCGGCTGTTATGCGCCGGTCATCACCAATGCCCTCAACAAAATCCTCACCAATGGTGATACAGCAAAAAACATCACCGGAACGCCCTTTTCCAGTTTGCTGACCGACTATATTGACCGAGGCATTCCGGTGGCAGTCTGGGCTTCTATCAATATGATGCAGATCGACAACGGCAGACAATGGACTGTCCCGGAGACTGGTGCGCTGTTCACCTGGAAACGGCACGAGCACTGTCTGGTTCTGGTCGGCTATGACAGCCAGTATTACTATATGAACGATCCATACCAAAGCAAGGGTCTGGTTGCCTATCAGCGCAGTGTCGTGGAAGCACGATATGCGACCATGGGCTATCAGGCAGTTGTCATTCAGTAGGAGGCAATCTTTATGAAACTCTTATTCATCCGCCACGGCGACCCGGATTATGAAAAGGACTCTCTGACCGAAAAGGGCTGGCACGAAGCTGAGCTGTTGTCGCAGCGCATGGCAGAGACAAAGGTTGACGCGTTTTATGTCTCTCCCCTGGGGCGCGCCAAAGATACCGCTTCACTGACTCTGAAAAAACTGGGAAGAGAAGCGGAGGAGAAGCCGTGGCTTCGGGAATTTCATGCGCCGATCCCGGATTTTCACACAGGAGAATCGCGCATTGCCTGGGATCAGCTTCCCGCGGACTGGACTATAGAACCGAAATATTACGATAAGACCCAATGGGCAGAGACGCTGCCCATGCTGCAGGGCCATGTCATTACAGAAGCCAAACGTGTCTGGGACGGTCTGGATGAGATCCTGGCACAGAACGGCTATATCCGCGAAAACAACTGCTATCACGCAGTCGCTCCCAACGAAAAGACTCTGGCATTTTTCTGCCACTTCGGCGTTACCTGCGTGATGCTGAGCCATCTGCTGGGGATCTCGCCGATGATCTTATGGCACGGGTTCTGTGCAGCGCCTACCTCTGTCACTTCTCTCATTACAGAAGAGCGCCGAGAAGGCACGGCAATTTTCCGAATGAACGCATTCGGCGACACAGCGCATCTCTATGCCAACCATGAAGAGCCAGCTTTTGCAGCAAGATTTTGCGAAATGTTTTCCAATCAGGAACAGCGTCACGATTGATTTTGGGATTTATGTAGAATTTCCTTGACTTTTCTAAAAATATATGCTATACTGTATGTACTATGATTAGGGAGGATTTTACATGTCAACAATTTGTAACAACTGCGGCGCGTCCAATCCGGACGGCACACAATTTTGCAGCCAGTGCGGCAGCACCATTGCTTCTGCCGCACCGCAGCCGCAAGCTGCACCGCCGGTAAGCAATCCGTATCCGGTACAGCAGACAAACATTTACCAGCAGGCAGCGCCTGATGTATCAGTTCTGGGATGGATCGGCTATCTCATTCTGTTTGCGATCCCGGTGGTCAATATCATCGCCATGATCGTAGTCCTCTGCTCTTCGCAGAACAAGACGCTGAAGCATTTTGTGGTAGCAGAGATCGTTCTCGTCGTGATCGGTATTGTGCTCTGGGTTGTTTTGTTTGCCGCATTGGGTATTTCACTCAGCGACTTTGGCAGCAATTACCGTTATTGAGAAATCCAAAAATACACTTTCTTCAACTGCTTTCCGCCTATGGCGGAGAGCAGTTTTTTCGTTTTCGGAACGATTTTTTCCTCACAGAAAAATTTTTTTCAAAAACCCCTTGACAAATCGTCAAATCTAGTGTACTATGTAACTAGTGAACTAGTCACCAAGTAGGCAGAAAGATGCCGATACCGTCTGGACGCAGACCGTATCCGGCATTCTTTCAGAAAGGAGTCAAGCAGATGGACTTTCAAGCAAACTATCCCATCTATCTGCAAATTGCCGAGGACATTAAGCGGCGCATTGTCATCGGCGAATTAAAGCCCGGCGACAAGCTGCCCTCTAACGCAGACCTCGCACTGGCATATCAAGTAAATCCAAACACGGTTCAGCGCATTTATCGCCAATTGGAATCGGAGGGGATTTCTTACACCAAACGCGGCATCGGAACATTTCTGACAGAAGATTCCGACATGCCCGAGCGTCTGCGGCAAGAGATCGGCGCTTCGCTGAGTTCCCGGTTTTTGCAGCAGATGATGACCTATCATTTTTCCAGAGATGAGATCATTCAGCTTCTGGAGCAACAGAAAGAGGAAAAATCATGCTAAAATTAGAACATGTGACAAAAGTCTACGGCGGCAAAAAGGCTTTGGATGATCTGAGTCTTTCTTTTTTGCCAGGTCATGTCTATGCACTGGTCGGCCCAAACGGCAGCGGCAAAAGCACAATGATGAAAATTGCTGCCGGCCTGGTAAAACCAAATACCGGCACAGTCACCTATAATGACACGCCCATCGGAACCGAAACGAAAAAGCATATCGCTTATATGAGCACAGAGCCATTCTATTATGACTATATGAAAATTCAGGATGTAGAACAGTTTTATGCGGATTTCTTTGCAGATTTTGACCGGACGCGCTTTGTCTCCCTGCTGCAGTTTATGCAGCTGACACCGGAATTAAAGGTGAAGTCTCTTTCGTCCGGCATGGCGGCTAAACTGAAAATTGCTGCAACACTCTCCCGGAATGCCGAAGTCTGCATGCTGGATGAGCCATTGAACGGTATTGATCTGGTGGGCAGAGATGAGATCATCCAGAGCATTCTCCGTGCGGCAAATCCGGAGGCAACGATCCTGATCTCCAGCCACCTGTTTGATGAACTGGAACCGATTGTGGATCACATTGTTATGATGGCAAACGGTTCTCTGGTATTGGAGAGCGAACTGGAAGACATCCGCACACAGTACGGAAAATCCATTTCTGATCTGTATCGGGAACACTTCGCCGGAACACCCATTCAACCGTTTTCCAACGGAACCGTCTAAACAAAGGAGTCTATGATTATGGGTACACTGTTAAAATACGAATTTCGTCGTTCCCGGATGATCTTTCTGGGAATCCTGGGCATTTCTCTGTTGATCGAGGCAATTTATCTCATCGGCTGGTTTGCAAAAATCGGCACACTGTTCGGCATCGGACTGATCGGCGGCATTCTCTGCATGGCGTTTGGCGCAACTGCGATCCTGCTCTACGGCGTAGTCATGTTCAATGATGACATCTCCAAAAAGCCGGGCTATCTGCTTTTTTCCACCCCGCGCAATGCGGCGCAGATCATCGGTGCAAAGCTTTTGATGACGCTGTTTGCGCTGTTGGGCATCACCGTTCTGTTTGCGCTGCTGATCTCGCTGGACGGCTATCTTGCATTGCAGCGCACAGGAACAACTATCGTGGGACTGCTCTCTCTCATTGACGCTTCTGTTACTGAAATCGGCTTAAAAGATGCCATTTTCAATGGTTATAATCTTTTTGGTCTGTGCATGTTCCTGCTGACAACGGTCATCAGCTTTATCTTTAATGTGATTACGGCATACGTTGTCATTGTTCTGCTGAAAACCATTATGGGCAATCAGAAGGGACGCGGCATCCTGGGTGTGATTCTGTGGTTTGCAATCACTTATGCGTTCAGCACACTGGGTGGTCTGATCTCTACCGCATTTCTGAACAACATCCCAAATGGCGAGATCCTGATTTCCGAAAGCGGTATCTCCAGCACCCTGTTCATTCAGGACTTTTTACATCTCCTTTTCAGCCCGGCGCTTTATTTGCCGATCCTGTTGATAGATGTAGTCGGTTCGGTTGCAGGATATCTCCTGACCACATGGTTGATCGAGAAAAAACTGAGCCTGTGAGCATACACCAAAAGACGCATTAGCAGATTCTCCGAAAACTAAATTCAAAAAAACCGTTTGTAAAGCGTACTTCTCGCTTCGCAAACGGTTTTATTTTTAGAGCCTGTCTTCACAAGAAATCTGACGCCAACCCAGACCCAACAAGAACCAGAACATCGGTGCATGATAAATCAGACTGTCATTCAGAAATGCCATCAGCGCATATGCCAAAATCGAGAACAGCAGCCCTGTACGGAATGCATCCCATTTTGCCTGCTTGCCAAAGCATTTCCGGAATCCGCAGACAAAGAACAGCACCAGAACGCCCAGGATCATCACAAGGGACGGGATCCCCGTATCCTGTGCGATCTGCAGATACCAGTTATGCGGTTTATTATACAGCACATAAGTGCCGAAAATATTCAGCAGTGCCGGCAAGTCGTTTTGGTTCAGATAAAAAATAGAAGTCGAAGGGCCATGACCGATCAGCCAGCAGTCCCCCAGTGCAGCAATGGTATTCATCCAGACAAATACGCGGCCGTTCAGATACGGATAGCACTGCTGGATCTTCTCAGAACTGCAAGTTTTCGGCACTTCCGAGAGAATTGTCTGTCCGATTCCCACGGCTGCCCATCCATCCGGCTGACGGAGAATTTCTAAGGGAGACGCATACCCCAGGTCAAAGGACAGCCGATCGGTCTGCACCTGAACACGGCAGTGCTCCAATGCCGATTCTGCAAAGCTGCACGTTCCGTCTGCACTGATCTGCGGTGTCACCGACGTGCCGTCGCAAGAAAAAGCGAGCTGCTGCGGTGTGAGGCTGCTGCTGTTTGCTGAAACTTCCAGTGTCGTTTCGACATTGTGCAGCGTTACCGTATTGCTGTCCATATCCACAGAGAGCAGACGGAAGGTCTCTTCCTGATCCATGCCGATCATGGTATGCTCCAGTTTTTCCGAAAGCGTATCCCCATTTCGGGTCTGCAAAAAGCCAAAGCTGCTGACCACAACAGCAAGCACTGTCAGACCGCAAATACCGCCTTTTACCACAGGTTTCCAGCCGGTATGGAACATCCAAAGCAGCAGGAATACGCCGGTAAGTCCAAAGCCGATCAGAATCGCATTCATGACCTGAGAGAGCAGCAATGCAGCACCCAGCAGTACCGCCGCCGCGATCTGCACCAGAAGCCGGCGTGTGTTTCCTTCGCGGGAGATCATTGCAGTTACCACCGGCAGCAGCATTGCACAATACAGTCCGAAATAGTCCGCGTTGCCAAAGGTGAGAACAGCACCATCGCCATAGCCTACTGTGCCGTTCAATCCGCCTAAAATCTGCACCAGACCATTGTTATAATAGCACAATCCGTAGTGTTCGCACAAAGCCAGTATGCCCAGCACTATGGACAAAACAGTCAGACAACTTTTGACAAAGTCCAGAACTTCTTTCCGGTCGATCCAGTACCATGCAGCTGCAAATACAACTACATAGCCCACCAGAGCAAGATAGCCTTCGTACATCATGTAAATACCGAGCCAGGTATCTTCTGCATATTCTGAGGTGACCGAAGAGAGCAGCCCCAGCAGCAGATAGATCCCCAGGAAAAGAAACGCCACAGCGGTAATTCGCGTGACAGGCACTTCTCGCCTGGGTCGAAGCTTGATCTGTTCATAGCAAAACCAGATCAGCGCTGCGGCTGCAACCGCAAGCAAAAACCATTCCCGGCAAAGCTGCTCAAAATCGGAGTAAGCAGCATCTCCCAAAAAGTACGCAGTTCGCACCGATTCCGGAATATGCAGTGCGATCGACCGTGTGAAAAACGGCAGAATACACAGACATACCGCCAGGATCTTTCCCGGCAGCGTCAGCTTTTGCGGTGAAGTCGACAGCTTCACCGAGGTTCGTCGTTGTTTTTGTTCCATATCATTCACCTTTCCTTAGAGCCTGTTCCGTGTTTTTTATGCGCGGAAAAAGATACCGACCAGGCTCTTAAATACGCTATCGAGTATTCCTTATCTATTATAAAGGATATTCATGGAAAAGTCAATTGCATGTCTCCGCAAGACATACTTTTTCCTTGTAATTCCTGCAAAAAAGTAGTATAATGAGAAATAGGAAAACAAAACCGCAAAGCATTAAATCAAAAAGGAGACAAGATAGCATGAAAAACCGTTTCTTGCCAATTCTCATAAGCGCTGCTGTTCTGCTTACCTCCGTACCTGCCGCAACAGTATCTGCGGCAAATGTGGAAGAAACTCCCGGAACACAGCTGCAAACCATACTGATCGACAACGACGGCAAAAATCTGTGGGTCACAGAAAGTTGGGGCGGCGCAAACATGATCCCCAATCCGATCTGGACAACGACAGATATGTACGATTACTTTTACAACGGAACTCTGTCGTTTGAGGTAAAAAGCAACGAACAAACCAGTTTTCCGTTTCGTATCGGCATCACCTCACATTCTCACAACGAGGATGTTACACTCAACTGGACAGATATTGAGAAATATCATGATGCTATAACTGCTTCTCCGGAATGGACAAGCTATACCCTGCCTCTGAGTGCGCTTACAGAAGCTTTTCCGGAAAAGGGATTCGACAAAAGCAATGTGTGGAAAATAAGCGTGGGCAGTATCCCATCCGGAAATTCAGCATCATTCCGCAATGTAAAGATCTCCTCTTCCGATGAGGAAAGACAGTATCCCTTTATCAAAGTCAATCAAGTGGGCTATACCTGCGGCGGAAGCAAAAATGCCAAGGTTTCCTGCTTTGAAAAATTCGGCTCTTTGGATGGAAAACAATTCGAGATCGTAAACCAGGAAACCGGAGAAACTGTCTTTTCGGATACCCTCTCAGATGCGGTCACAAACGAAACCATTTCGGGAGAATCCGTCTATGAGATCAATTTTGATGCCGTCACTGCGCCGGGAACATACTGTATCCGTATCCCAAATGCAAACCTGGATTCTTCGGCGCTTACCCCAAGAGATCAGGAAGAAAATTTGAATACAGATACCATTGTTTCCGTGCCGTTTCAAATCGGCGATGGTGTGTATGACGAGATGCTGTCAGATATGAGCAAATACTACTATTATCAGCGGCAGGGCATAGATCTGGACGAAAAATATGCCGGTGTATTTGCAAGAAAGAATCTTCACTCCAACGATGTATCTGTCAGAAGATGGTCAGACCGGGATAATCCCGATGCAGAGACATTTGATGTCTCGCAGGGTTGGTATGACGCAGGAGACTATGGCAAATATGTTTCTCCTGCGGCAACTTCCGTCGAAAACCTTTTGCTTGCCTATGAGCTGTTTCCGCAGGAATTTGAGAAGATAAAGCCGAATATTCCGGAAACAGACAAGGCGAACGAGCTCTATTCCGATGCGCCGGCGATCCTCAGTGAAGTCAAATGGGAACTGGACATGCTTCTAAAATTAGAGCACCCGGATAAAGACGGTTCGTTTTATGTTGCTGCCAATTACAAAGACGGCACAATATACATCGAAGACACGCTGTACAGCACTTCTGATTATCATTCTGATCCCAGCGAGACAGATCTGCGTTCCCATCTCGCGACCTCCGATATGGCTGCAATGCTGGCGCATGCCTATATCATCTATCGGGATATTCCGGCGTATGCCGATTTTGCAGAAGAATGCCTGGCAACAGCGATTCGGGCATGGAATTGGATCAGCGATCCTTCCAATGAAAAGCATATGTCCATCGGTGCAGCAAACCGCACCTATACTTTCACACAGGAGGAACTGGACAGAAACATGTACTGGGCAGCAGGCGCTCTGTTCAGAGCATCAAAGGCTGCCGGGAAAGATGCAGATGCATATGAAAACTACCTCATTTCCAACTGTGAAAACGAAAATGTAAATACCTGTTTCACAGGGAGTTCTGTCGGATACAGTCACAAGGGAAGAGCATTCCTTGGATTTTTCCACTATCTTTATCAAAATGACAACCCGGCAGATCAGATCAAAACAGTTTTCAGTAAGTTTGAACCGTGGAGAAAGCGAATCTTAAACTATGACTGCTTTGGAACAGACTATCCGGATTGGGGATATTGGTGGGGCTCGAACATGGTTCTTGCACAGAGTTCCATGACGCTTTTCCTCGGAAGTCTGATTCTGGAAGGGAACGACAACATTCCGGAGGATGTGCTCCACTCCAACCAGAGTGCTTTCAATTATATTTTAGGAGTAAATCCGATATCCTTTAGCTATGTATCCGGATACGGAGAAAACAGCGTAAAAAACATCTACAGCGCAATCTATACCAAAGATGCAAAATGTACTCCGTACCAATGCCCTAAGGGATATGTCACTGAAGGTGCAAACTCCTCCAACAACAGACACCTTTCCAAATACAACGGCAAATGCTATATGGACAGCGATGCCGAATGGACGACCAACGAAAATACCATTTATGGAAATGCAGCGATGCTGTTTTTAACAGCGGCTGTGATGGCTGAGACCGATTCCGACAGCGTCCGCGGTGATGTCAACGCTGACGGCAAATTGGATATCGCCGATGTGGTTCTGCTGCAAAAATGGCTTCTTGCCATTCCAGATACGAAGCTGGCAGACTGGCAGGCCGGCGACTTATACAAGGACGGCAAGCTGGATGCACTTGACCTGTGTGCGCTGCGGCAAGAATGGAGCAAAAAATAAAAAAGCAGTTCTGTCTGGTAAACATCCGGACAGAACTGCTTTTTCTTTGAATCAACTCCTATAGCGGTTCTTATTTACTTTTTCAATAAATTCATCATATCCAATTGTATACTTGGAATCAACTGTTATTCTTCCATCATCAGATTCAAATACCACCAGATATTTTGCGTGTTTTTTTCGATAGATGGCTTTGATATCACTATAGTATATTGTACGCTTCCTTCTCCAAAAATTAGAATGTGTAAATGATACATCATCATATGTTGTATAAATATTAAAGTATGATACTATTATAATAACTGACATTAGGATCATTCCGGCTAATACAAACGAATAAAAAATCAAATTGTAAATCGGTTCATCATCAATTGACATCAAAATATTATTAATTAACATTAAAATAATAAAGAAAAGCCAAAATGATAAACTTAAAATTCCGATGCAAAGATACAATTTAGGATATTTCACTTTATTTGTACTGGGATCATTCTTACACACAAAGTGAAAAACTACAAAAACAGTGGCAAGAATTAAAACTTCAATTAGCATTTCCATCGGTTATCTCTACTTTCTTGACAGCAATGCCACACATTCCACTTCAATCCACATTTCAGGCGCTTTATAAGTAATCGTAGCATAAAACAAATCATTTCCCGGATTCAGATAAATTTCCCTGATGCAGCATCTCCGTTTTTCTTAGTATACCATAAATTTGAGGAGAAATCAAGGTTCTGGCTGCACACAAAAAAGGCGTTCTGTTTCTGCGTGCAGCCGCATAGAATAGCAGCAGGAATGGAGTTGAGGCGTTATGTATCACAGCTGGAATCTGCGGCGGCTGCTGCGGTATCTTGCATTTGACACGGCATTGGTGCTGGCAGCGATCCTGCTGACACATGCCGGAAAGCAGCATTTTTCTGCCGCAGACAGCCCGGTAAACGGCATCTTTCTTCCGGTATTGATGTACCACAGTATAGCAGAAATCCCGGAAGCACCGTATTGTGTCACACCCCAAACACTGGAAGCTGATTTATGCTATTTGCAGGAACATGGCTATGAAACCGTTTCTCCTGAGGAACTGATTGCTTATACCGAGGGCGCAGGAGAACTTCCGGAGAAGCCAGTGATGCTGACCTTTGATGACGGACTGTACAACAATTTCAGCTTAGCGCTGCCGCTTTTGGAAACTTATGACATGTGTGCCGTGATCTCTGTTGTGGGAATTTTTACAGATGTATATGCCCCGGATGCGCCGCACAATGATGTCTACTCGTACCTCACCTGGGAAGATCTGGAGAAGCTAAACGATTCCCCAAACATTACCCTGGGCAGCCATACCTATAACATGCATGAAAACGGCGAACGAAAGGGATGCGCCAAAACAGAACAGGAAACAGAGGAGCAGTATCATGACGCACTCTATGCCGACCTTTCCCTGCTCCAGACCCGGTTTCAGGAGGAACTGCACATCCAGCCGGAGGTGTTTGCCTATCCATACGGTTTCGTCTGCGCGGAAAGTAAGCCGGTGCTGGCGGAGCTGGGATTCCGGATCACGCTGACCTGCCTGGAAAAGCCCAATCTCATCACAAGAGATCCGTCTTGTCTGTACGGCATCAATCGCTATAACCGCCCCGGAAATTGCAGCACCGCAGAGATCATGGCGCGCGTTTTCGCAAACGAAACCACAGGGAGGTCCTAACAAATGCGCAGACGTCTGCACAAGCGGCGCTGGACACTAGTGTGTTTTCTGACCGCAATGGCAATTTTACCAATTTCCGCCGCAGTCCGCAAAAGCGGCAGCGAACATCCTTCGGCAGCAGCATCACTTTACACAGACGTCCAAAGCAAAACAGACTCGACGCTGTGGAATGTATGCTCCTCCGGATATGGCTGGGAGGAGGAAACTGTCCCGGAAACCGAAGCCGTCATTCTTCCGGCTGCTCCATCCGCCGATCCGGGGGAAAAACCATACCCCACAGATTGGGCAACCAGTTCAGATACCACGATCCAGCGCACCAGTTATGGGACATACTCCGGCACGCGCTTTTTCAGTTTATTTACTGCCGGACAGGTACAGAACAAAACCAGCATTTCCAACAACACCCTGATTGCAGAGAGCACAGCTGCCCCGGATTTCACCATCACAGCAGACGGCTCGCCGGAAGTCCTGATTATGCACACCCATACTACAGAATCCTTTGAACCGTATGTCCGGGAACACTTCGACCCCAGTTTTAACTATCGCACTACAGACCCGGCGTATAATATGGTCTCTGTGGGAGATGCTATTACTGCACAGTTGGAAGCCGCCGGCATTGGAGTCATTCACAACACAACGATCCACGACTATCCTTCCTACAACGGCTCCTATGACCGCAGCGCAGAGACCGTCAAGGAGATTTTGGCGCAATACCCTTCCATTCGCGTGGTTCTGGACATCCACCGGGATGCGATCCAGGATGGAAATACGCTAAAACAGCCGGTAGTAGAGATCAACGGCAAAGAATCCGCACAGGTAATGATTATCTCCGGCTGTGACGACGGCACAATGAATATGCCGAATTACATGAAAAATTACCACTTTGCATGCCGGCTCCAGGAAAACATGGAGGGCATGTTTCCCGGACTTACCCGTCCGATCCTGTTTGACTACCGGCACTATAACCAGGATCTCACCACTGGCAGTCTTCTGCTGGAGATCGGCACACACGGAAATACACTGGAACAAGCGCAGTACGCAGGAGAGCTGGTAGGAAAATCGCTGGCGCAAACGCTTTTAAAAGAAAAGGAGAATTCCAATCCATGAAAGCTGCACACAAACGCTTTGGCAAACGGCTCTTATGCATCGTGCTGTCTTACCTGCTCTTCTGCGGATTTGTCTGGGGAATCCTGACAGTACAGACACGCTCCTACAATCGTCTCTCTCATGAACCGGCTGCCATGGCACAGCTGCTTCTCCTGCCGGACAGTCAGGCGCAGCTGAAACTGGCAGATCAAACCCTGCAATGGAAGCTACCGCAGCCGGAAGCACAGTGGATCTGGGTGGCAGCGCTCCCCGATGCCGCCGGAAATGCGGCTGTTTTGCTCTGGCAAATCCTTTCCGCAGCCTTCGCATGAAGCAGTTTCTTGAAAATTTTTTGTGAACATCTGCGGTAATGTCACATTTCCCCTTGCATTTACCGGAAGAATATGCTATAATAAAAAAGTCGCCAGATGAAAGCATTGTATTTTCATCTTGGTTTATATGCGCCTGTAGCTCAGCTGGATAGAGTGTCAGACTCCGACTCTGAAGGTCGTGCGTTCGAAT
>CAVAQT010000016.1:0-54649 GCA_963590855.1 Ruminococcus bromii | reverse complement strand
TCTTGAACAACTTCCGCTCTACACTGTCGATCTCCCGATCCGTTTCAAGCTTCCCGTTATTCCTTTTTCCCTCGACTCCCGCTCTCGTGCGACAGCTTTATTATTATATCATGTTATTTACCTTTTGTCAAGTATATTTTTGTGAACGATATCCTCTTTTTCTTGTCGGTTCTGCACAATTTGCTATTTAAATACAAAAAGCGTCCTTGACATCACGCTGTCAAGGACGCTTAACTGTATTATTCGATTTCTCTGCCCTTAGTTAGAAGCACTGCTGCTGTCCATGTCGATCTTGAATGCATCATAACGCTTGATAGCACTGTCATTCTTCTCGACCTTCTGTGCATTTCTCCAGTCCTCTTCCTTTGCCTTAAAGTCATCGCCATATTTCTGTGATGCCACCGACTGACGCTGATTCTCTGTCCAGAGATCATCTTCCGTCATACGCTCTGTAATATCCCGACGCAAAACGATATAGTAGGCATCATCATCCTCTACGATATCCGGAACGCCCTGTTTCGCATCGTTGAAGATATAGTTATACACCTTTTCAGACGGTGTATAGGTGATGTCCTCTTCCTTAGTGTCCTTATCTGTGGTCACCTTGGCAATAACATTTTCACTTGCATAGGGAGATGTCGTAGTTGTAGTTTCAGCAGAGCTGTCTTCGCTGCTGTATTCTGCGGCAGTCGTCGTCGTTTCATCCGCAGCGCTGTCCTCTGCTGCTGTGGTATCTGCTGCACTCTCATCTCCGGCAGTTGCAGTAGTCTCTGCACTGTCTTCTGCAACCGTTGTAGTGGTTGTAGTTTCTTCTGTTGTTGTGGTAGTCGCTTCTGTCGTTGTTGCAGGAATCTCGTTGCCGTCTGCATCTGTCGCAGAAGTTGCAGTTTCAGCTGCTGCCTCTTCGGAAATCGATGTCACATAAGCATTATAGTCGCTCTGTACGGCATCCATCTCTTCTTCCATTGCATCCTCATCCGACTTCGCCTTGATCTGGCTCAGATAGTCCTCTACCTTCGCCTTCATATCCTTCTTGCCGGCATCATCCAGTGCATCACCATTGCCATCTTTCAAATCAAACTTCAGATAGCGCACACGGGCATTGTTGTCCACATAGTATTCTTTCAGTTCGTCCTCAGTTACGCCCTCTGCGCCGCCTGCATCATAGTAATACAGGAAAAGCTCATTGGACTTGTAGATGCTCTCCAGCACACTCTTGACGGAATTTTTGGAAATTCCATTTTTCTCATAGGTCTCGCCGTTCTTATCCCAGAAGTTGTCCATGGTGCTGTTGATGTCGGTCTTGTCCTTTTCCTCCAGGGACAGTCCAAGCTCATCGAACTGCTTGTTAAATGCCACATAGTCCTGGCAGTATTCCAGTGCCTTATTCTTGATCCATTCTTCTGCGCTGACACCATCCATTTTCTGTTCCTTGACGACTTTATCATCATTGACATCCAGTTCTGAATTCTGCGACTGCAGATCCTGTGTCAGTTCCATGTAAGACTGATACGCATAATAGATATAGATACCTGCATCTACCTTTTCACCGTCGATTGTCATTGCATACGCGGTGCCGCTGCCAACTGTGCAGCCTGCTCCGGCAACTGTCATTGCTGCCGCCGCCGCGATTGCAGCAGCCTTTTTCCATCTGAACATAGTTTTGATACCTCCGAAAAAATAAAACAGTCTTGCGGCTGTACCGCCAAAGGCGAATCCGGTGCAAAAGCGCCTGCCGCAATCCAATACGTTTTTATTATACTATATTTTTTTGCATAAGTCCATACTTTCACGAAATTTTTTTTCGTTTTTCAGAAAACTTTGATTTTCAATTGATTTCGACCTGCTTTTGTGATATAGTAAAAAGGAACATGACTCACATATACCAGAAAGGGGTTTTTCAAATGAAAGCACTGATTACGGGCGCGACCTCCGGTATCGGAAAGGCCATTGCAGAAGAAATGGCAAAGCGAGGGATCTCCCTCATTCTGACCGGGCGCAATGAAGCTGAACTGCGCCGGATGCAGGAGACGCTTCCGGTCTCCACAGAGATCATTGCTCTGGATCTGGCAGAGAACCAGGCACCGTTCACTCTATACGAATTTTGCAGAAAAAAGCATGTGGATATTCTGGTGAACAATGCCGGATTCGGCGTATTCGGCAAGTTTACGGAAACGGCACTCCAGGAAGAATTGGAACTGCTTCAAGTCAATGTCCGCGCACTGCACATTCTGACAAAACTGTTTCTGCGAGATTTCAAAAAGCGAAACAGTGGCAGGATCCTCAATGTGGCATCTAGCGCCGGATTTTTGACAGGGCCGCTCTTCTCTTCCTATTATGCCTCCAAGAACTATGTGGTACGCCTTTCCCTGGCGATCGCCGAGGAATTGCGCCGCGAAAAGAGCCGCGTCACCATCAGCATTCTCTGTCCTGGCCCGGTAGACACCGGATTCAATGACCGCGCCGGCGTACAGTTCCGGGTAAAGGCACTGACGCCGGAAGCTGTGGCAAAGGAAGCGGTATTGGGTGTTCTCACCGGAAAGCTGCTGATTATCCCAGGCATGCTCATGCGTGCCGGCGTTGCAGCATCCCGGCTTGTGCCGGAAAAGCTGCTTTCCCGCATTCTATACCACGTCCAGGCCGCCAAGCAAAACGAAAAGTAAGAGCAGCATATCATAGGAAAAAACGGAGACTTCCGCAGCGGGAGGTCTCCGTTTTTTTACTTTTTGTCTGATTCCTTGTTATAGAAAAACATGGCTACTGCCATAGCGATAATGATACAATAGCCCAGAATGCTCAGCCAATCCGGAATCTGCGCAAACAGCAGAAATCCCAGGCCGGCTGCAAAAATGATCTGAGTATAATCATAGACAGAGATTTCCTTCGCCGGCGCATAGCAATACGCAGAGGTCACGCCGAACTGTCCGCCTGCCGCCGAAACGCCTGCCATCACCAGGCACAACAGCTGTCCCCATGTCATAGGCTCAAAGGCAAATATCAGGTACGGCAGTGTGACAATGCAGGAAAAAGCGGAAAAGAAAAAGACAATATACGCTTTGTTTTCTCCCAGCTGTCCCAGACGGCGCACCATGGTATACGCCACGCCTGCGCCAAAACCGCCCAGCAATCCGATCAGAGACGGGAAGAGATCTGCATTGGCAAAACTAGGCTTGATGACACAGAGCGCACCGACAAATGCACCCAGCACGATCAGCCCCTGCTTCCAGTTCAGCTTTTCCCGGAGAAACAGCCAGGAACAGAGAATGGCGAAAAAAGGAGACATCTTATTGAGAATGGACGCATCTGACAGTGCCAGATGATCGATGGCGTAAAAATTGCACAGAATCCCCAATGTTCCGGCAGCGGCACGAATCAGCAGAAACGGAAGCGTTCCCTTCTGTGGCAGAAATGACCGCGGGCCGCCGCGTTCCCGCAGCAGCATCACAAGCGCCAGCAACAGCGCTACAAAGTTCCGGAAAAAGCTCTTTTCAATAAACGGCAAATCACCGGACAACCGCACAAATGCATTCATCCAGGCAAAACAAAATGCCGAGAGGATGATACTGATCATGCCTTTTTGCCGATTGGATAACGATATTTTTTTCATGTTTGCATCACAGCTTCTTTCATTGACGTGTCTTGTGGCTGACATAGCCGCCGGTAAACTTTGAGGACAAAAACGTCTGTTCTCCATACAGTCCATAATAACCGGACAGCAGATAGCTCACCGCAATGGCAAGGAGATAATACGGCGCGCCAGCCATACCGAACAACTCCGCCGCGATCATCATAGAGGCAAGCGGACAGTTGGTCACGCCGCAGAACAGTGCAGCCATGCCCACAGCCGCACACAGCGACGGAGACAACCCCAGGAGATGCCCAAAGAGACATCCGAAGGTTGCGCCGATAAAGAACGACGGCACGATCTCGCCGCCCTTAAAACCGCCTCCCAGTGTCACTGCGGTAAAGATCATCTTTGCCAAAAAAGCGTACCAGACCACTTCTCCGGCAACTGCGCGGCGCATCACATCGCCGCCGATACCCAGATAATCCTGATTCCGCACCAAAAGTGCCAGCACCCACAGAATGCCGCTGGCAAGCAAAATGCGCACATAGGGATTTTTACAGCGCTGTTTCAACAGATGCTCGGTCTGGTGAAGCATCACGCAAAACAAAATGCTCACTGCCGCGCAGCAGACGCCCAGCAGCAAAATTTTCAGCGCCGGAACGACCTGAAACGCCGGGATCTCTCCGAGGGAATACTTTGCCAAAGGAATGCCGCACCTGCCGGCCAGCCAGGATGCTGTCAGCGACGCAACGGTACAGGGCACAAGCGCTGCATAACGCATTGCGCCTACGCAAACCACCTCCATGGCAAATACCGGAGCGGCGATCGGCGTGCGGAAAATCGCAGAAAACGCCGCAGACATACCGCAGAGCATCAATACCTGCTTATCCCGTTCTGCCAGTCGAAACAGCCGTCCTAAAACACTGCCGACACTGCCGCCCAACTGCAAGGCAGCGCCCTCTCTGCCGGCGCTTCCGCCGCAGAAGTGCGTCACTACCGTGGAAATAAAAATCAGCGGCGCCATCTGCACCGGAAGTTCTGTCTCCGACCGCAGAGACGCAAGCACCATATTCGTTCCCTTATCGTTCTGGTCATGGCTGACTTTATACAGCCAGACGATCAGCAGACCGCCGGCCGGCAGCAAGCCAATGACCCACCAATGTCCCAGACGGAACGCTGTTGCCCACTGAATGGCATACACAAAGGCGATGCCGATCAGTCCGACCAAAACGCCCATGAGTACGGAATAAAACACCCACCGCAGCAATAACCGCAAATGAGACAGCACATGGATCCCACTATGTATCACACGCCCTTTCCAACGCGTGAAAAATCGTTCTCCGGAACGCATACCATTCCTCCCCACAAACAGAATCCCCTGAAAAGCAGCGCCTTTCAGAGGATCGTTTTGTTTCCTGTCACTCAATAATTTTCCGCTTTTACCTGGAAATAGGACTGCGGATGCTGACAAACCGGACAGACTTCCGGTGCCTTTTTGCCGATCACAATGTGACCGCAGTTGGCGCATTCCCAGATGACATCACCGTCTTTGGAGAATACGCAGTCTCCTTCAATATTGGCGAGAAGCTTGCGATAACGTGCTTCGTGTTCCTTTTCAATCGCGCCCACTGCCTCAAACAGCGCCGCAATCTGTGTGAAGCCCTCTGCCTTCGCCTGCTCCGCAAACTCAGCATACATGTCCGTCCACTCGTAATTTTCACCTGCTGCCGCATCTTTCAGATTCTCTGTAGTTCCCGGCATCTGACCGCCGTGCAGCAGCTTGAACCAGATCTTTGCGTGTTCCTTTTCGTTGTTTGCTGTCTCTTCAAACAGCTTTCCGATCTGCACATAGCCGTCTTTTTTCGCCTTAGAAGCGTAGTAGTTATACTTGGTGAACGCCTGCGACTCCCCGGCGAATGCCGCCAGCAGATTCTTTTCTGTCTGTGTTCCCTTTAATTCTGCCATATTTGTTTCCTCCTTCTTATTTCGCCTGATTCTGGCTGGTGAACTGTGCGCGCTGTTCCTCCGCCTTTCGGCAGGCAGGACACAGTCCCGTAAAAACGATATGGTGCGACTCGATCAAAAAATCCTCACCGCCCACAATTTTTCCGCACAGATCCGCCTGATACGGCATATTAACATCGAATACCCTGCCGCAGCTGCGACACTCCAGATGATAGTGGGGCTTGGTGTTAAAGTCGAAGCAGTCTGCCCCATCCGGAATGGGAATATGCAAAATCTCGCCCTGTTCCGACAGGATCTTTAGATTGCGGTACACCGTCGCCTTGCTGATCAGCGAATTTTCCGCAGAGATCTCCCGAAAGATCTCATCCGCAGTGGGGTGATTGTGCATCCGCCGAACGGTCTCCAGCACCAGCCGCCGCTGTAATGTGTTGCGATTTTTCATAAAAAATCATCCTTTGAAGTCATAACCAGTGCTGCATCTGCGTTGTTCCGCCATACAGCTAATAGTATTAGTTCTTAATTAATATTATATACTATCTGATTAGACTTGTCAAGTATTTTTTAGAAAAGATTCCGCAGGATAGCTCCATTATTTTCTCCGTATCCGCTCAAGATATACATGGACGAGCTACATCTTTCAACAGAAAAGGCAGCACCCGCATTCCCTGAGAAAACCGGTGCTGCCTTTTCTGTTATGTAGCGTACAATTCTCTGTACAGGAATGCCCTTACTTTTCGTCCGGAGTCAGAGAAACCGACTCACCGTTCAGAATCTTATTGGAGGTGCGCATTGCACACATTTTGCCGCACATCGAACAGGTGTGGCGGTCTTGGGGCGGACGGCTCTCGAAATAGTTCCGTGCCTTTTCCGGGTCGATCGCCTGGGCAAACATGCCCTCCCAATCAATGGCGCAGCGCGCCTTGCTCATGGCGTTGTCCCAGTCTCTTGCACCCGGAATGCCACGCGCCAGGTCTGCGGCATGGGCAGCGATCTTGGATGCCACAATGCCGTCCCGTACATCCTGAAGATCCGGCAGGCGCAGATGTTCTGCCGGTGTGACATAGCACAGGAAGTCCGCACCGCTCATGGCTGCGATAGCACCGCCGATGGCTGCGGTAATGTGGTCATATCCCGGCGCAACGTCTGTGACCAGCGGCCCGAGCACATAAAACGGTGCGCCATAGCACAGCCGTTTTTGCAGTTTCATGTTGGCTGCGATCTCGTCCATGGTCATATGCCCCGGCCCTTCTACCATCACCTGTACATCATGCTCCCAGGCACGCTTTGTCAGTGCGCCCAGCTCCACCAGTTCGCTGATCTGTCCGGCATCGGTGCTGTCCGCATTGCATCCCGGCCGCAGTGCATCACCCAGACTGATGGTCACATCATACTTTCTGAGGATATCCAGAACATCATCGTAATACTCATAGAACGGGTTTTCGTTCCCGGTCATCTCCATCCAGGCGAACAGCAGCGAACCGCCGCGGGAAACAATGTTGGTGGTACGCTTCTGGCGCTTCAGCGCCTCTACTGCACGGCGGTTGATGCCGGCATGAATGGTCTGGAAATCCACACCCTCTTTGGCATGCGCCTCCAGCACTTTCAGGAAGTCTGTTGCTTTGATGTCAGCCAGATCTTTTTCCAGATAACCGATGGCATCGTACATAGGAACAGTACCGATCATCGCCGGAGACATCTCGATCAGCTGCTTCCGGAAGGTATGGGTCTTGCCGTAGTTAGACAGATCCATAATGGCTTCGCACTGGAACTGAATCGCAAGCTTCACCTTTTCAAACTCCGCGGTATAGTCATGGCAGTCCCCGGAAATGCCCAGGTTTACGTTCATTTTTGTGCGAAGTCCCTCACCGATGCCATAAGGATGCAGGCTCTTATGGTTGATGTTTGCCGGAATGCAGATCGTACCCTTTGCCACGCGCTCCCGGATCAGTTCCGGTGCGAGATGCTCTTCTTTGGCAACGGTCTCCATTTCCGGCGTCAGGATGCCCTGTTTTGCTGCATCCATCTGTGTTGCATAATTCGCCATATATTTCTATTTCCTTTCTGTTGGTAAAATACGATAGTTATGCGCGATCGGGCCGTTTCCGTGTCCCAGGGACAGCCCGGCTGCGATTGCCTGTGTGATATACGTCTTTGCCGAACGGACACTTTCCTCCAGCGGCATTCCCTGTGCCAAAAACGAAGCGATGGCCGAGGACAGCGTGCAGCCCGTACCGTGGGTATTGTTCGTCCGGATGCGTTCACCGCTGAACCAGAGCCGCGACTCTTCCGTACACAGCAGATCATTGCAGCTGCCTACGCTATGACCGCCTTTCAGCAGCACAGCGATATGATACGTTTCCGCCAGCTGCATGGCCGCCTGCTCCATTTCCGACGGTGCAGTGATCTTCATCCCGGTGAGCTGCTCCGCTTCCGGCAAATTTGGCGTTATCACTTCTGCCAAAGGGAAAAGCTGATGTGTCAGCGTCTCCTGCGCCTGTTGTTTCATCAGCGCATCTCCGCTGGTGGCAACCATGACCGGATCGACTACCACATGCGGCAGCCCAAAGTGATGAATCATATCCGCGATCGCCATGATCTGCGGAACATCATACACCATGCCGATTTTTACAGCAAGCGGCGGAATATCCTCACAAACCGATGTGATCTGCTGCTTCAAAAATGCTGCCGGAACAGGATGGATCTCCTGTACACCACAGGTATTCTGCGCTGTCAGGGCGGTAACTGCACTCATCCCGAAGCAGCCAAGCATCGTCATCGTTTTCAGATCTGCCTGAATGCCGGCGCCGCCGCTGCTGTCGCTTCCGGCAATGGTCAGAACCGGAGCAATGGTCATATGTGCTGCTCCTTTTTCTGAAAGGGCACTGTCAGTTCGCGCAGTTCCTGTGCCGCCTGTGCCACATCCGGCTGCCCGAACACAGCAGAAACCACTGCCACGCCGTCAACGCCGGTATCATACAGCTTCGGGATATTTTGCGCATTGATGCCGCCGATCGCCACCACCGGAATGGACACTGCCTTCCGGATATCACAGAGCACATCGTGCGGCAAATAGGTCGCATCGTGCTTGGTTTTCGTGCCGAATACCGCACCGCAGCCCAGATAGTCTGCGCCGGCTTTTTCTGCCGCCGCTGCTTCTGCTACATTGTGTGCACTGGTGCCGATGATCGCGCGGTCGCCCAAAATCTCCCGCGCCTGCTGCACCTTCATATCCCGCTGTCCCACATGGACGCCGTCTGCGCCAAGGATCTTCGCCGCCTCAACATCATCGTCAATGATGCAGGGGATCCCGGCATCCCGGCACAGATTCAGAATCGGGTATGCCAGTTCGATCAACCGCTTTGTGGTACAGTTTTTCTCCCGAATTTGAAGCATGGTAATGCCGCCGGCAATCGCCTGCTGCACCTGCTTCGTCAAATCCGCAGCCGGTGCAGTCACTGCATACAGCTGATATATAGAATGATTGGTCTGCATAAAACCTCCCTTTCCTGCAAAACGTATTCCGATAAAAGCAAAAAGCGCACCATAAAGGTACGCTTTTCCACAGGTCGTCGTGTATTTCGTTCCCTTCGTTGGCATTATCCAAATCAGGTGCGGTCGAGACGTCTGCGTCTCCTCTCAGCCTGCGCACAGCAAGCTCCCGTTTTGTGTTTAAACCACCGAATGTTTCCGGCGCACATGGGACAGCATCTGCTGGATGCCCAAACCGAAAAATTCCAGGATTGCCGCATATTTATCCACAAAAGTGATCGCATAGCTTTCTTTGTAATGCGGCATCTGCCGGGTCACCGGCCACATGTGCTTTGCGATCATATCCCGCTCCCGCGGATTCAGATGAAACCGCACCGCGGCATTCTGCACCGCCACCTCCGGATGGTGTGCACTGTGGGATTTGAGATCCGGAGAATCCGTCCGTTCATATGCCGCCGTCTCATAAAAATAGAGATCATGCAGCAGTCCTGCACGCGCCGCAGAAACCGCATCCCAGCGGAAAAAGCGACAGAGCAGATAGTTGTAGTACGACACATTCAGGCTATGCTGAAAGCGCGTCGTATAGTGATGATGGCGAAATTGTTTCAGCGCCTGGATGTCTGCGTGTTCTAAGATGTCGGCGACCAGCTCATAATAAGCCAGTCGGGTGAGTTCTTTCTTTGAGCCTGTTGCGTGAAGCACGCGCGGCACCGTCCTTTCTGTGATCGAACACAAAACCGCAGGCTGCATCCATACAGCCCTCTTCTATTTTAGTGTATCAGATTTTTGAATATTTGTCAAGTCAAAAAATTCGACATTTTCTGCGATTGCATCTTGCACAACCTGTTGCACCATGCTATAATAGAGAGAGCAATATTGTACGGCAGGTTCTCTCCTGCCGTTTGAAGGAAAGGATGCCCTATTTATGCCAACTTGGAAATCAATCCGCCGCTTCGCCGTTTTTCTGGCTGCTGTCTGCTCCATACAGTTCTGCACCGGCTGCTCCATTCCCTTTCTGGAGAAACAGGAGAGCGACGGCGACGGCTATTTATTTACGGCGAGTCTCGCGGCAAATCCCAAGAGTCTGGATCCGCAGTCTGCCACAGACGCTGCTTCAAAAACCATTATCGAAAACCTCTACGAAGGTCTGGTGGAACTGGACAGCAGCGGCAGTCCGCAGCTTGCGGCAGCGGAAAGCTGCACCACTTCCCCGGACGGTCTGACCTATACCTTTCTCCTGAAAAACGACCGCTTCTGGTTTTATGATGCCAATCAGGATGATGTGGTCGATGACGGTGAGACCTGGCAGGTGACGGCATCAGACTATGTCTATGCGTTCCAACGGATCTTCGATCCACAGACACAGTCCCCCTATACTGATCTGTTTTCCTGCCTGCAAAATGCAGATGCTGTCCGAAGCGGTCAGATGGATCCCTCTGAGATCGGCGTCCGCGCCGTCAGCGACACTGAACTGCAATTTTCCCTGTCCCGTCCGGATGCGGAATTTCTCACCAACCTGGCATCTACTGCCGCCATGCCGTGCAACGAAGCCTTTTTCCAGCAGACAAAGGGACGCTATGGCTTAGATCAGGAATCCGTTGCTTCCTGCGGCGCTTTTTATCTGCGGCTCTGGTTCTATGACCCCTATGGCAACCAAAACCAGATCTTCATGCGCCGCAATACCACAAACGCAAAAGCACGCAGCGTATATCCCACGAATCTGACCTTTCAGATCCGAAAGAGCAGTGATGCAGCAGCGGCAGACTTTGCGGACGGCACTTCCGATCTAATGATTAGCTCTGTGTATCAGCCGCAGTATATGGAGAGTGACAACTGGAATATCACTGCCAGCCGCGCCACAACGCTTGGGCTGATCTTCAACCCGGATGACACCGCATTTTCCAACAGCAAGATTCGCCAGGCGCTTTCGATGGGCATCGACCGCGCAAACATCGGAAAAGACTCCGGCGACGATCTGATTCCGGCATATGGTCTCATTCCGCCGGGAATCCACTGGGACGGCAGCAGCTATCGTGACACTTATCCGGATGCGCAGACAGCCTATGATGCCGACGCAGCAAAAGCGCTGTTTCAGGAGGGCATGCAGGAACTGGGGAAAGAATCCCTGGACTCTGCGAAGATCCTGGTCTGCTCCAGTCTAATGGACTGTGACCATCTCCACGACATCATCCAGACCTGGCAGGAGGTATTCGGCTTCTACATCGGTATTGAAGAAGTATCCGAATCCGACTATTGGAAGCGTCTGGACAGCAAAAACTATACCGTTGCAGTTTATGGCATAACGGCTTCTTATGACAGCCCTGCCGGCGTTCTGGAGCAGTTTGATTCCCACACCAACCAGTTCCACTACGCCAACGGCACGACGGATGCTTCGATTCAGGCACTGCACCAATGCGGCTCAAAAGAAGAACTGCAACAGAAATGCGCACAGCTGGAGCAGAGCATCCTGGGTGAGCATTTGTTCCTTCCGGTCTTTTACAAAAATCAATACTGCATCACCAAAAGCAGCAACCAGGATATCGGTTATGACCCGTTTTCCGGTGCGTTGAATTTCCGGGATGCCAAACATTTTGAATAAATACCGCGCAGCACATCTTGTGGAAATCATTTCCTTGTTCCCTTTTGGTTTCTGCTGCATACAATAAGAATACCAGCAGGGCCTGCTTTCAGATAGATGCTGCCGGACTACGGCAAAGGGCTGCTGCCAGCGAGAGTACATTTCTCCGCCGGCAGCAGCCCTTTTTTATTTCAAACTGTTTATCATGCAAAGTTGTCAGGCGCATTTTGCACCATGTCCTAATCATTTCCGCGGTCTTTTTCCCGAAGCCGTTTTTCCACACGCTCGCGGTCACGATTCGAGAGGCTGCCGTTCTTTTGGAACTGCCGCAATTCTGCCTCTGTTTTTCGATGCAGATCTTTCGGGTTCAGCTTGTCCGATGATTTCACTGATACGCACGCCCTTTCTCAAAATTTTCTTTTGCTTTGCAGATCGTTTTCAAAGCGATTCACCTGGTCATGTCTGCCAACCACAGCCACAATATCCGGCGCTTTCAGCACTGTCTGCGGACGGATGTCCACCGTTACCGCTTCGCCGCGCTTTACTGCAATGATATTCAAGCCATACCGCTGCCGGAGATTCATCTCCTGCACGGTCATTCCCTGAAATGTCTCCGGAATCGCGATCTCGGAAATACTGATATCATCGTTCAGCGCAATGTACTCCATCACACGGGGAGCAAGCAGACGATTTGCCAGGCGAATGCCCATTTCCCGTTCTGGATAGACCACCTCTGCACCCAGCTTGTCCAGGACGCTGCCCTGTTCCTCGGTCAGCGCCTTGGCGATCACATGGGGCACCTGCATCTGTAAGACGATCATGGTCGTCAGCACGCTGACCGCAAAGTCACTGCCGATTCCCACAATTACAGTATCACAGTTCTGGATTCCCACATTCCGAAGATTTTCCTTGGACAGATCTGTCATGACATAGGCATTGTCAGTAAATGTCACTGCATCGTTAATGACGGTCTCTTCCCGGTCGATGACGATCAGATCTTTTCCGGCTTCTGCCAGCCGTTTCGCCAGAGAAAAGCCAAACCTTCCCAGACCGATCACCGCATATAATTTTTCTTTTTTAGAAGAATTTCTCATGATGTACTCCTTATCCCACAGAAATCGTTTCTTCCGGTCGTAAAATCTCGCTGTTCTTTCTGCCCTGCACCATCCAGAGTGTTGCAACCGTCAGCGGGCCAAGCCGTCCGATGTACATGGTCAGTATCAGAACCAGCTTACTCAGCCCAGACAAGCCCGCAGTCAATCCGCAGGAAAGCCCCACTGTCGCAAACGCCGAGGTGGTTTCCATCAGAACCTGGATAAATGATGCATCCGGTTCCAGCACGCAGAGCAAAAATGTTGCTGTCAGCACCACAGACAATCCCATCAAAAAGATCATCAGCGCCTTATCCCGCACCTCCTGAGAAAACCGCCGCCGAAACACCGTTGGATGCTGGTTTCGGGTATAGGCGATAGCAGACCAGATACACACAAACAGCGTTGTCACCTTGATGCCGCCGCCGGTAGATCCCGGCGCAGCGCCTACAAACATCAACAGTGCCATGCACAGCAAAGAGGCATTGGAAAAATCCCCCAGATTATAGATGGTAAAGCCGGATGTCCGTGTCACTGCGCTATAGAAAAACGCCTGTACCCACGTCAGGCCGTCCTGAGTCGCATGAAGCAAAAGCGTTCCTGCCGCCAGCAAAAACACCGTCATGGTCAGCACAACTTTGGTATGCAGAGAAAACCGGCGAAAGCGCCGCTTCTGTGCCATATTCAGCATCACCACAAATCCCAGTCCGCCGCAGATGGTCAAGCCGGAAGTGAGCAGCAGCATGGGCACATGGTCGCGATAGAGCGCCAGGCTGCTGCCGCCGATCAGATCAAATCCGGCATTGTTGAATGCGGAAATGGCATGGAATATGCTGAGCCATATGGCTTTTCCCACAGGATAATCCTGTAGGAATATGGGGAAAGAAAGCACTGCGCCGATGCCCTCAATGCCAAAGGTCACCAGCAGCATTACCTTCAACAACCGCAGGATCCCCTGGAAACTCGGCTGATTCAGAGATTCCTTGATAAGCGTCCGTTCCCGGATGCCGATCTTTTTTCCCGTCAGCAAAATAATGCCAACGCCCAGTGTTGTGATTCCCATACCGCCGATCTGGATCAGGATCAGCAGCACCGCCTGTCCAAAGCCGGACAGCACCGCATTACATTGAATGGAAGAAAGACCAGTAATACAGACGCCGCTGGTCGCAGTAAACAGCGCATCAATCAATGACAATTCTTGTCCCGGCTGATGTGCGATGGGCAGCATCAGCAAACCAGTCCCCATCAAGATCAGAAATGCAAATCCGGCAGCGATCATGCGCCCCGGCGTCAAAAAGCGATTCCACCTCATACGTTTTCTCCTCAAAAAGAAAAGCCGGCACACACTGTCCGTGTCCACCGACTTTTTTCCGAAATACACACAGTCCAACAAGCTCTCTTTATTTTTCTGTGTGTAGCATGGTTTTACTGTACATCGTCACCGCTGCATGCAGTTGCGCCTGCTGCGGAAGCGGCTTCTGCTGTCTCGTTATCCGAAACAGTCTCTGCAGTGGTATCGTACACTGCGGACGGTGCAGCCTGTGCAGACTTGCGGGCGTCTCGTTCTGCCTGCTCTGCCTCTTTCGCTGCACGGCGGGCAGCTTCTGCCGCCTCTGCCTCTGCCTTCCACTTGCCATAGGACTCATTCTTATGACCGCACTCCGGACAGAACTTCTGTCCGTCGTTGACCTTAGAGCCGCATTCCGGACAAATGGTAGCGTTGTCCAGTCCTGCCAGTTCTGATTTCAGTACATCGATCTGCGCGATCAGATCGGAGGCCTGCTGAAACAGACCCTCGTACTGCTCCTCCGGACTGCACTGGTTCTCCACAAAATAGCGGGAACCAATTTCCTGATAAATGGTCTGGAGCGAATCGTTGCAGCTGTTGATCATGCGGCGTACCCGTGCACGGGCAGTCGCCTTTTTGGAAGTATCGGCAACTTCTCTCGCCATCTTCCCTACATCGTCGCTCATTTTCCGAAACTGGTCACGAAAATCCATTTGTTTTTCTCCTCCATAAAAACACATTGCCGTTCTCCGGTAGTGCTATTGTATGACAGTTCCCCGTCAAATGATTCCCGAAAAAGCTTTTTCTAGCACTTCCGGTTCTCGCGGCTTCTGTGCTTTCTGGTTATTTTCTAAATTTATCCGCATACATAGGCGAACCGGGCACTCAAGAGTCCCAGAACGCTGCTGAACGCATCACCGTTTACTGTTTTCTGTCCGTCGATATTGACGGAGCGGACAAAACCGCTGTCCCCGACCTCCAGTTGAATCCAGTTGGACGGATTCGAGGAAAGAGAAATGCCATAGGCATTCTGGATCCGGGAGCGCACTTCATCCACAGACATATAGGTGACCACACCATAATAGGGATCATATTCCGCATCATATTCGCAGGGAACGCTGACCAGATAGTCATACTGTCTGCCCCAGATATCACCCGAGCTTGCGGTAGCACCGCCGCTGGATGCGCCGTAAACGGTCAAAGCATAGCCTCCGTCATAATACAGTGCCTGTCCGGCTACTGCGGAAACCGCATCAATGACATTTTGCGGCGGATTCGGCTTCAGAACCACATTGTTTACGCTGCCGCCGTTAAACATAATGTACGAATAAGCAGCGATTGCCTGTGCCTTCATGGCCTCCGGATGCATGGTAGAACTCATTTCGTTATATACGATCTGCGAAATGATATCCACATAACTGCCGGTCACACCGTTTGCGGTGATCGTGCTGTCTGCACTCTCCTGCACCAGTGTTGTACCGGGAAAATAATGAAACAAAATCGACTGGTAGTCATAGCCGCCGTAGGATGCGTAGTAGTTCGCACCGTTCTGACTCATGCCTACACAATGTCCATATCCATAAGTGGTGAAGGCAAACTGACCGGCCTCTACTGAGGCTGCCAGAGAAGCAGCCATGCCGATGTTTGCACTTCCTGATGCGTCAGAAGACGCCATTGCTGCGGATTCCCGGGGTGTCGTCGCACTCTCGATCGCAGCAGCCTGGGCTTCTGACGGCTTAACTTCTTCATACTGTACCAATGATAAGCTGGAATCGTAATCTGAAATCTCAGCTTTCCACAAGGTATCGTTACTCTCTTCCGTGGCTGTTGCTGCCGCCGAAGCCGTCTCAGATGCCGCAGTACTAGTACCTGTGGTATCTGTTTCCGGCACGGCATATGCATTCACTGCACAGGTACCTGCCAGCAACACCGCAGCCGCAAGTGCAATACCCATTTGTGGGTAACGTGCTTTCATATCAAAACTCCATTTTCACCGGTAAAAAATACCGGGTATTGATGTGAGCGTTTTCGACAAACGCTCCGGACCGATTCCCATCTGTCCGTTTGCCGCACAGAAGTACCGGACGAGGTTTCCCTCCCGGTCGTGTCACTCCTGTGCAGCAGTTGTTTCGCTGCTGCCCTGAATGGTTTTCAGCATCGAAGCGGTATCCTCGCCGTCGCGAAGCCGCCGCGCTACAATTACAAAACGAGAGTTGTCCTCGTCTGAGTAACAGGTCGACAGCGTCAGAAGGCTGTCTCCGTACTGCACATCAATGGGATTGTCGATCATATTCTTGGAATTGACCGAGCCCATATAGCTGTCAAACGCAGACTTGTCGTCCAGTTCTTCCATCTGCCAATACTTAAAGTCCGAATCCGCATCACCGCCGGTGATAATCAGACCCACCATCACATAAGTATAGTCCGCATAGTTGGAACTGAATGTGATAAAGGGTGATTCCTTATAATAAGACGGATTCTGGCGATACCGCCGCAGCGAACCGAACATGGTGTTGTCTGCCATGTTGTGCCCGTAGAGGACAATATTTTCCGACCACTGATCCGGATATGCGCCAAAGGTGTCCGTGCAGTCCATAAATACGGTGCCGGCACGGAACTCCTGACCATCGAAGCCGTGATCCAGATAATATTCGTTGTCGCCGGTCTGTACCACAGGATTGTCCACCTGTGTGCCGTCAATGGTGATGTAGCCCACAGTATCCGGATTCTGTGCCAAAAGCTTCTTTGCACGCTCCGTCAGTTCCGGCGCCGCAGTCGTCGCTTCTGTAGGTGCCTCTGTGGCAGGTGCAGAAGTTTCGATCGTGGCATTCTGATCGATCTGCGCACCGCATCCGGTGGCAAACATGGAAAATACCAGTGCCGCAGCAACTGCGCCGCTTTGCCATTTCTTCATATTGTGATTCCTCATTTCCATCAGTCCCCTTGTCCGTATGGTGCAAAGGGCGCATCGGGGTTGTATGTCTTTTCATGCCGCAGATAATACACATTGGGCCACTTGATGTTCGGGTTCGGGATGCTTCCGGCGATCCGTTCATTGGGATCTTCACCGTCCCGCACACGCCGCGCCACGATCACCAGGCGGGCTGTATCAAATGCATTATTGCAGGTAGAGAGAGTCAGCAGCTGGTCACCATAGGTGACATCTACATTTGTGATGCGAAGCGTCCGCCGCTTGACCTCATTGACATAATTATAAAATTCCTTCTCACCCGAAAAATTGATCTCATTCCAATACTCGAACCGGGTATCCGTCTTGTCCTCGGCATCTGCAATGAAATAGCCGAAGATCTTATACTGATAGGTCTCATAATTGGAATTGAGCTGGATGATTGGGTGTTCATCGTAATAAGTTTCCTCGGTACGGTAATATTTCAGCGTACCGAACATGGACAGGTCACGCATGTTGTGCCCATAAATGATCAGATTGTCTGAATTGGGTGTTTGCAGTGTGCCGTCCTCGCCGACATCATCGAAAGAGCAGCGGGAATCCAAAAAGATCGAACCGGGCTTGGAATCCTCTTTCTGCACATTCCGGTAAAGATAGTACTCATTTCCCGGTTCATCATTCAGATGATGCAGCACCGGATAATCCACCTTTGTGTCCGGAATGGTGATCCAGCCATTGATCTCATCATTCATCGCCAGCAACTCCGCCGCACCCGGCAAAAGCGTATAGATCTTTTCCGTCGGTGTTTCCTCTTCCAGCTGTGTTACCGGCGTCGCCGTTGTGGTCTGTGCCGAAAGATTGGCGTGATAATTCGTGCCGATATCCTCATACATCTTGTCTGCACGGAGAATATCCACAAAATACAGCACGATCAGCACGATGCAGACCAGAAAAACCGCCGCCGAAAAAAGGAAAATGCTCTTTCGCACCACTTCTCCGGCAGGGTCGCCGCGCTGTGGAAAAAGCCCCAGCAGTTTTTGCCCTGCGGTTTTCTTTTTCGGTTTCGGCGGCACACGGGGCGGAGGCGGCGGATACTTTTCCGGATGTTCTTTCTGATCCTTTACCTGCCGGATCTGATATGCCACCCGAAGAGAGACCGCCTCTTCCTCTTCTTCCTGCGCAATATGAAACAAACTGGTACGGATCGCCCGGATCTTGTCCTGCGGCTCCATCTCCGTCTCTGCTTTACTGCCGCCCTTTGTTTTTTCCTCTGCCGTTTCAGAAACATCTGCCGGTGCATCGGATGACACCGCTGCCTCTTTTGGTGTTACAGCGGATTTTTCTTCTTCCTGCATTCTGCTTCCTCCATCAGGATACGTTCTGCCATACCGAATACGCACACCGCCGTCCCCAGACGGATCTCTTCCCGTGTGCGCAGTCCGTATCGCCAAAGCTGCAAGTGCATGACTGCCTCCTGCTCCCCATATCGTATCCCTGCATAGACCGTTCCCACAGGCTGTTCCGGCGTTCCGCCGCCGGGCCCTGCCAGACCGGTCACCGAGAGACAGAGGTCAGCATCCGACTGCTGAAACAAGCCCTGTGCCATCGCAGAAGCCACCTCTGCACTCACCACACCATGTGCCGCGATCAGCGCCGCCGGAACATCCAGCAGCTTCGTTTTCATCCGTTCCGCATAGGTACACAGTCCCAGTTCAAAGACACGGGACGCGCCCGGAACAGAGGTAATCAGCTGTGACAGCAATCCGCCGGTACAGCTCTCTGCCGTGGCAATGGTCTGATGTTCTCCATCTAATAATTGTACAATATGTTTGAGGGTTTTGTCAAGTGCTTTTTCGGTGTCTTGATAAATACGACACACTTTTTTTTCATCTAATAATGTATATGCCATATCCTGCAGCACCTCTCTGTGAAATGAGTTGGGCAATTGTGCTTTTCAACGCAAAAATCCGAGGAAAAAGAAGTTGTCCGAAAGTTCGTTCAGTTCAGTTCAAATACCTTCATTGTTGTGCCCTCTACCGCCTTATCAATCATGGCAGTAAAGTCGAATTTTGCCTGTGCCTTTTCCACCTCTGCCAGAGACGGACGCACCTTCGGGTGCTTCGGGGTAAAGACTGTGCAGCAGTCCTCATAGGGCAATGTGGAGGTCTCAAATGTGCCGATCATCCGGGCAGTTTCTACAATTTCCGTCTTATCTGAACCGATGAGCGGACGGAATACCGGGATCTTGCTGACGGCATCTGTGCAGGCGATCGCCTGCATGGTCTGGCTCGCCACCTGTCCCACACTTTCGCCGGTAATCAGTGCCAGACAGTTGTCCTTTGCGGCGATCTTCTGGGCGATCTCCATCATCAGCCGCCGCATGATTACTGTAAAATATTCCTCAGGGCAATAGGTTTTGATCGCTTCCTGAATTTCCGTAAAGGGAACGCAGAAGAAGGCAATATTGCCGCAGTACGGTGTCAGTTCCTGACAGAGCTGTTCCACCTTTTCCTGTGCACGATCTGAGGTATAAGGCGGGCTGACATAGTGGATTGCGGAAATATGTACACCGCGGCGCGCCATGCGATAGCCAGCCACCGGGCTGTCAATGCCGCCGGACAGCAGCAGCAGCGCCTTTCCGCTGCTTCCCACCGGGAGACCGCCCGCGCCCTTGAGGTTTGCCCCGTGGACAAACGCATGGGTGTCACGGATCTCTACCATGACTGTCACGTCCGGATGATGCACGTCCACAGACAGATGCGGATATGCATCCAGAAGAATGCCGCCCAATTCCATGCAGATCTCCGGGGATTTCAACGGAAATGCCTTGTCCGCACGCTTTGCCTCTACTTTAAAGGTATTCGCGCCCTGCAAAACCTCTTCCAGATAAGGGACAGCCTTTGCCGAAATATCCTCCATTGTCTTTTCACAGGTGCAGGCACGGCACAGCGCCGCAATGCCAAACACGGTCTGCAAGTGCTCCAGCACCTCGTCCAGGTCGATATCCTCTGACAGCGGTTCCATATAAATGGTAGACTGTGCGCGAGTCAGCTTGAATGCGCCGAACTTTTTCAGACGGCGGCGCAGATTTTTCATGAGGATATCCTCAAATGTGCCCCGGTTCAGCCCTTTCAGCGCCATCTCACCGTATTTTGCCAAGATCAATTCTTTTGCCATATTCTTTACTCCTTCTGTTGAAAAACAGATTCTCAGTGCATCAGTTCTTTCTGTGCATCTTTCAAGCCCTGTACCAGAGCCTCAATATCTTCTTCTGTATTCTCTGCGCAAAAGCTGATGCGCAGAGCACTGTCTACCTCTGCCGGCTTTGCACCAAACGCTTCCAGAACACCGCTGCTTGCACCCTTGGAACATGCCGAACCGCTGGATATAAAAACGCCGCGCTGTTCCAGAAAGTGTAGGACGATCTCAGAGCGATAGCCCAGCAGGGAAATATTCAATACATAGGGAGAAGCGCCCGGGATCTCCCGGATCACAACATCCTCCATTTCCTGAAGCTGTGCAATCAGGCTGCTGCGCAGACCGGATACCTGTGTATAGCGCGACTCCATGGTCAGCGCCAGCTTTTCTGCTGCCGCACCAAACGATGCGATCAGTGGTACACTTTCTGTTCCCGGACGCAGACCCTTTTCCTGGTGACTCCCGAAGAGCACCGGCTTCAGGCGAACACCCTGCCGCACATACAGCGCGCCTACACCTTTTAATGCATGCACCTTGTGACCACTGACAGAGACCAGATCTGCACAAAGTGTTCTGGTCTTAAACGGAATCTTTAAAAAGCCCTGCACGGCATCGCAATGGGTAATGATCTCCGGATCGCGCCGCTTCAATGCACGGAACACCTCTTCGACAGGCATCCGATAGCCGTTTTCATTGTTGACCAGCATGATGCTGACGAGACAGGTATCCTTGTCCGTCTCCCGGAGAAAATCCTCCGCATGATACACGCCGTCCGCATCGGGACAGACTTGTACAATCTGAAAGCCCAGTGTCTCCAGATGCGCCATGGTCTCTCTGACGGAAGCGTGTTCCACAGCACTGGTAACGATCTTCTTCCGCTTTCTGCCATAGGCTACCGCCGCGCCGCGCAGCGCCAGATTGGTGCTTTCCGTCGCACCGGATGTAAAGACAACTTCCTGGGGCTTGCAGCCCAGTGCGCCTGCAATCTGATTGCGGGCATATTCGATTTCATGCTGTGCCTCCAGACCCTTGCGGTGGAGCGAGGACGGATTGCCATAGTGTGATGAGATACAGCTCATCACTGCCGCCGCTGCTTCAGCACACGGCTTTGTAGTTGCAGCATTATCCAGATAATGTTCCATATTCATTTCCCCCATAACGTGGTCAAGATACGCTTTGACAGCCCGGTACGGCAGCAAAATGCATCCGCTGTGCCGGACGTTTAGAATGCTTTACCATTATAACACAGTTCTGCATTTTGTGCAAGTAGAAGAAAAGTCCG
Source organism: Ruminococcus bromii (assembly GCA_963590855.1). GTDB lineage: Bacteria > Bacillota > Clostridia > Oscillospirales > Ruminococcaceae > Ruminococcus_C. The sequence goes on along the minus strand of CAVAQT010000016.1, from coordinate 33,282 downwards.
AAAATGCGTTACTTTTTGTCACGCTCAAAAAAATCCGAAAAAAAACGAAAAAAATTGAAAAAAAGACTTGACAAAGCAAAAGAGTTGTGCTATAATAATTCTTGTCGCTGAAAACACGGCATGCAAAATGCGGATATGGCGGAATTGGCAGACGCGCTAGCTTCAGGTGCTAGTCCTCGCAAGGGGGTGGAGGTTCAAGTCCTCTTATCCGCACCATGTTTTCCTCGATGCAACAAGTTCATATGTCTGAGAAAGCGTATCTATGCGGATATGGCGGAATTGGCAGACGCGCTAGCTTCAGGTGCTAGTCCTCGCAAGGGGGTGGAGGTTCAAGTCCTCTTATCCGCACCATGTTTTCCTCGATGCAACAAGTTCATATGTCTGAGAAAGCGTATCTATGCGGATATGGCGGAATTGGCAGACGCGCTAGCTTCAGGTGCTAGTCCTCGCAAGGGGGTGGAGGTTCAAGTCCTCTTATCCGCACCAACAGCTTTCTCTAAAACTTGAATTGCATCCCCGAGTATTTCCCTTTCGGGTGTTTCCATCGGGTCAACAACGGAAACAACTGCTGCGGATATGGCGGAATTGGCAGACGCGCTAGCTTCAGGTGCTAGTCCTCGCAAGGGGGTGGAGGTTCAAGTCCTCTTATCCGCACCAAAGATTTTGGTGGGCTGACTATGTGAAAACATGGTCAGCTTTTTTGTTTTCTCATACCGTCGGAGGTGTCTTTATGCAGGAGATCCGCAAAACGATCAACCGCACCGTCTTTGGGCTGATCCTATATACCCTGCTGCGGTACGCCGTTTTCGCCGCAGAACCGCTGGCGCGAAAGTGCCTGGTTTGGCTGATGGTCTCCGACAGCGGCGAACGGCAGACGCTTTTGCAGCAACTGGAGAAAAACGCTTATTCCAGTGGTATCTCCAGCATTGCCGCAGTCGCTGTTGGCGTCTTGTTTCTCAGTTGGTACTTTCGCCGGGATATTCCGCCCAAAACGCTGCTGCGAAAAACACAACCGCTTCCGCTGAAGCAGTTTCCCCTTTTGATCTGTATTTTCATGGGCGCACAGCTAATCTACTCCCTGTTCGGGAACAGTCTGGAACTGCTGCTCCGGCTGTTCGGCTATACAGCCATGGGACAGCTGGACGCTGCATCGTCTCAGAGCACTACCCTTTCCATGTTCCTGTACACCGCCGTTTTTGCGCCTGTGGGAGAAGAGATCATCTACCGCGGATTGGTCATGCGGCAGTTCCAGAAGTATGGAAACGTGTTCGCCATTGTGATTTCCGCGACATTGTTCGGCGTGATGCATGCCAACCTGTTTCAAATGCCCTTTGCCTTTCTCACCGGGTTAGTATTGGGATATACTGCCGCAGAGTTCTCTTTCAGATGGTCGATCCTGCTGCATTTGTGCAACAACCTGGTATTCGGTGAACTGCTGGGCAGGGCAATGGAGACACTTTCTCCTGCCGCACAGGACTATCTCTATCGGGGCATCAACATTTTCTTTTTCGCTTTCGCCGCGTTCTGGCTGCTTCGACATCGGGAACAACTGAAACAATACCTCCGGGAAAACAAATGCGCCGGAAAGAACTACGCCGCCGCTTTTACAGCAATGACAATGCTGGTGTTTATCATCGGAAATATGGGGCTAGCGATCTCTGGGGTTCAAAAATTAGGATAAGCAAAAGCCGGAAAAGCAGTCATTGCATCTCCGGCTTTCATTGTTATGGAAACTTGATTTAATACTGAAACACACTGTCTCCGGCAAACTCCCGTACCAGTGAATCCGCCGGCAGATGTTCCAGGGTCAGCGGTGCAACATCCTCCCACATCTGCCGCAGCTCCAGCAGCATGGGATGCTGCATTTCCGCCTCTAGTTCCCCATCCAGCAGCGTCTTGTAAATGCCTAGCTCATAGGGCAGGAACGTGTCAATGGAAAAAGTGGCACGTTTTTTATAGGGCGCAATGTATTTGTGCTCCCCTGCCTGCACATGCTCAAACATAGAAAGTGTCTCTGCCACGCTGCGTTGGCGGAAATTCTTATCCCGAAGCATCCGGCGCATCAATCGCAGCCGGGATGGATGCAGCACTGTTTCTCCATTTGTCACACGGGTGCGGACGCTGACATAGAGCCGCACGGTCATCTCTTCCGGAATGGTGATGACTTCCGGATTCAGCGCATGGATGCCCTCCAGCAAAAGCAGTTCGCCGGGCTTCCGGGTCAGCTGCCAGTCCTGATCGATCCGGGTCGTGGTGGGGAAATGATACCGGGGCATCCAGGTAGGCTTGCAGGCAATGATGCTTTGCAGCTGCCGGTTCAGATAGGGAATATCCACCCGTGCCGGAGATTCCAGATCTAGTTTTCCCTTTGCCGCCATTTCCCGTTGCTGCGGTGTCATGGTAGAAAAGAAATTGTCCATGGAGATGGTATGGGTCTCCGTGCCCCAGTTGTCCAGAAAGCGCTCCAGCAGAAATGCCGTCGTCGTCTTTCCCGAACCAGAAGGCCCGGCAAGCAGGATCACCGGACGCTCTACTGCCGTTTTGCGAATGGCATCCGCCACCTTTTCCAACTCCTCCAGAAACGCCTGGTCTGCCTGCGCCATGGCATCCTCAGAAGCGGTCATTGCTTGATTGATATCAGTCAGTGTCATATATTTCATGGTCGTTTCACCTTTCTGCAATCATAACTGCACTTGCACATATCCAGATGTGCTATTGGTATTATAGCATATTTCCACAGTTTTTGTCAATCAAAGAAGATAAGTGTTGTGCATTTCATTGATACATTGCCGCATAATCAACTCCTAAAGTACCAAATAAAAAAACTCACCCAGCAAAAATACGGAGTGAGTATAAAACGATCTTATTGTTCTGTCAGTCAGCTACGACTTGAACATAAAAAGTAAAAATGAATTTTTCAAATTCCACGTTGTTTCAGATTATCATGAATCAACCCGATTTACACGGTATGCAGCTAATAATCGGCTTGTATGGCATTTCAAATATTTCAATGCCAAAGAATAAATCATGATGCAACGCCTCGCAGTGCTTCATAAAAAGACCTTTCCTCTATCACATCGTTATATCCATCTTTATTATTCTCCGTTTTGTTCCAAAGTGTATAATACAATTGATCTGAAGAATTTGGAAAAAGACAAACTTCTGCAATCATATCTTCATTGTGATTTTCAATGACATCTCCCCCAAATCCCGGCATTTGTTCAAAATCAAAAGGGAGCTGTTCACTAATGCGATAGAATCTTAAGTTTATATAATATTCTTCTGTTTCTGAACAATTGATCGAGGTATTGATGATATCATTATCATAAATAAAATCCTGTACTTTTTGATGCAGCAGATCCAAATCCGTGTACTCGCTTTTTATGATATAATTCGTCCGAACTGTCGTGACATTGTTTTGCGTAAACACTTGCGAAGTATCCGGTATCTCATATATTTCCGGCATATGCTGAAATTCTCTTTCTCTCATCAAGCCATTCACAAAACGATAGATGACAAGTGATAGAACGATACAGAATATAGGTATGAGAAATCGTAGCTTTCTTTTGCTTTTCATAAATAACCTTTCTGTCAATCTATACTTTCTCAGAAATCTATTTTTCTCTGATTGTGCTGCACTTGACTTGACAATCTATCATCATTATATCACATTTTCTCCCATTTGGCAATTGTGCAGTACAGTCCTAAAATCTGTTGCAAAACTCCCACGTTCCTTTTTACCGCCGTATTTCAAAAAGAAAGCAAATCGCCGGAAACGAAAAAGAAAATCAGTGGACAACACAGCGGTTTTGTGGTATAATGGTAGCATCATAAAAGAAAAAGGAGCGATCACAATGCGTAGCGATCTGATCTATATTCCGGACAGCGAACTGGATGCCCTCATCCAGCAGGACACCCCATACCTGGATCTGACGACCCTGGGACTGGACATCGGCGACGAGCCGGGCTCGCTGTCATTCTATACCCGTGAAGCCTGTGTGCTGTGCTGCACCGAAGAGGTTTCCCGTATTCTTTCCAAGCTTGGACTTTCTACTGCCTATTCTCTCCCCACGGGGACACAGATTGGTGCAGGAGAATTGTTCTTTACCGCAGAAGGCAGCGTCTGCGATCTGCATCGGGCGTGGAAGATCTGTCAGTCCCTGCTGTCCCACTGCTCCGGTGTTGCCACAAAAGCGCGGAACATGCTGAGTCAGGTACAAGAGATCTCTCCCACGATCTCCCTCACTGCGGCACGGGCACATTTCCCGGGAACCAAGGCGCTGGTCACAAAGGCAGTGGTCGCCGGCGGCGTTATTCCCCACCGCATGGGACTTTCTGAAACGGTTCTCATCTATGAGACCCACATCGCCTGCATGGGCGGCCTGGAAGTTTTCCTGGAACGCTATCCTCAGCAGAAGAGCCACTTCTGTGAAAAGAAAGTCTTTGTGGAAACCCAATCCGCAGAGACGGCGCTCCGCTGTCTGTCAGTCGGCGTGGATGCCATCCAGTTCTTCCAGATGCAGCCGGATGCCCTGGCAAAAGCAGTAGAACAGGTCAAGGCAGCCTATCCCCACTGCACCATCGTCGCAGCCGGAAACCTCACCGAAGAGAATGTGGCAGAATATGCTGCAACCGGCGTAGACGGTCTGGTCAGCTCTGCATTTTACCGCGCAGAGCCAATTCAGATGCAGGCACAATTTCACACAAATTAAAGGAGTAATTTTAACATGAAAACCATCGGAATCATCGGCGCAATGCCCTCAGAACTCGTAGACATCCGCAAGGGTCTCCCCAACTCGGAGATCCGGAAAAAAGCCGGATTTGAATACTATATGAATCAGGTGAACGATGTCCGCATCGTCCACGTTTGCAGCGGCATCGCCAAAGTCAATGCTGCTGTCTGCACCCAGGCGCTTATCGACGAGTTTCAGCCGGATGCGGTCATCAATGCCGGCATCGCAGGCGGCATGCACAATGACATTCACGTTTGTGATGTTGTTGTATCCAACGAAGTGCTGCCCCATGACCTGGATCTGCATTTTCTGAAAGACTATCCGCCTTACTGCGGCATCTATGCCGCGGACAAGGCATTGATCGACCTGGCCGTCAAGACCTGCGATTCCTTCGACGTCAAGTCCTTTGTGGGACGCATCGTCTCCGGCGAAGCATTTGTCACAGACAGCGCGGTAAAAGCAGAGATCCAGGAGCGGCTGCATCCCTACGCACTGGATATGGAGAGTGCTGCTGTGGGACAATGCGCATACCGGAACAGTGTTCCTTTTGTCAGCGTCCGCTGCATCTCTGACAACGCCGATGATGAGGGCGCGATGTCCTTCGATCAGTTTGAGAAGATCGCTGCAAAGCGCGTGGCAGATATCGTTCTGCGCATGACAGCATCCTTTTAAGGAGTTACAGCAATGACATTACAGCAGCTTCAGTATGTGATCTCCATTGTAGAGCATGGCTCGATCAGTGAAACCGCAAAGCATCTCTATGTAGCGCAGCCCACCCTTTCCAGCGCAGTACGCACACTGGAGGAAGAGTTTGGCATCACCATTTTTCACCGTTCCGCCAGAGGCATTGCACTCACTGAGGACGGCCGAGAATTTCTTTCCTACGCTCGCCAGGTCGTAGAGCAAGCCGACCTGCTCCATCAGCATTACGGTGGTACACGACAGACACGGCAGCGGTGCTCCATTTCCACCCAGCACTATGCATTTGCAGTAGACGCCTTTGTCCGTCTCATTCAGCGGCTGTCCCCGGATTCCTATGAATACACACTTCGGGAGACAAGAACCCACGAGATCATGGAGGATGTGCGAAATTTTGACAGCGAGATCGGCATTCTGTATCTCAGCAGCTTCAATGAGAAAGTGATCCGTGCCATGCTGGAGGAATATCACCTGGAGTTTCACTCTCTGACTACTGCAAAGCCTCATGTTTTTCTCCGGGCAGCGCATCCTCTCGCTGACCGCACTGCCGTCACCACATCAGATCTGGAGTCCTATCCGTTCCTCTGCTTTGAACAGGGCGTTCACAACTCGTTTTATTTTGCAGAAGAACTCCTCAGCACCATGCCCCATAAGAAGTGCATCCGCGTCAGCGATCGTGCAACGCTGTTCAATCTGCTCCGGGGCGTGAACGGCTATACCATTTGCAGCGGTATGGTCAGCGCCGACTTAAACGGCGGCGATATTGTCTCCGTTCCGCTGGACACGCCAGAGCGCATGGAGATCGGCTGGATCTCCAATCCCAGAACGCAGGAAAGCCGCGGCGCACAGCTGTACATCCAGGAACTCCAGCAAGTTCTGGCGGCTTATCAGAAAAAATAACAGCTTCAAAAGCCAAAACGGCATCTCTGCAAAAACAGAGATGCCGTTTTCGATTCTTTCAGCAGCATCGCACAGGATCTTGTGCAGTGCTGCTTTTCTTGTGTTGCTTTCAGCGTCCGATCTGCATCTGACCGATTCTTAGAAAGAGAGTCTATTCCTGATAGGGAATTTCCTGTATGATGTGCACGAGAAATTTCAGAAGCAGGATCGCATCCATTGCGTCAACTTCACCATTCGAGTTGATATCACTCATTTCCCGCATGGTGTCCGTTGCAGCCACTATGCCAATTATCATCTTGTTCAGCAAAATATCATCGGCCAAGTCGATTTGTCCGTCCAGATTGACATCGCCGACCCGGATGGCCTTCGGTGTAGTGGTTGTAGTCGTAGAAGTTGCAACGTCTGTGGAAGATGTTGCAACCTGTGTGGTAGAAGTCGCAACCGGCGTTGTTTCGTCCGGCATAATGGTGATATAGCCGCTCGCGCCCTTGGGATAACCGGTTTCTCCGGTCACACCGTTTTTCCACTCCATCGGTTCACCATACCAATTTTCTCCCACGCACTGGATCTCAAAACGATCGCCGGATTTCGCGGTATCCGGAACTGTCACCAGAAGTGTTGCAAACTGTCCGGGCGATACAGTCTTCAAAGATGCCAGATCATAGAAAAATGGCATGCAAGCAAAGTTTTCTCTGCTAGCTTCCGCAGTGTTTGCGCCATATATTGTTGTGTAAAGCTTGACATATTCCAGATCATCATGCAACCAAACGCCCAGCGTCACCGAACTGATCTCCTTGTTCACATAAATCGGAACAGAGACCTCATAGCCATTTGCCTGTAGTTCGGAGAGTGTCAGGGAAATGTCTCCCGGAGAAAGTACAACATCTTTCGGCTCACGGATGGTGGTTGTAGTAGTGGTAGAAGTTGCAATGGGCGCTGTGGTCTGTTCCGGTTCTACAATACGAATGTATCCATTTTGGGTATAATCAAACGGGATAGCATCTTCCAAAGAGGTGTTGGAAAAATGATTTTCAGTTCCACTTATCCCCGTCAGAGACGGCGCAATGTAAAAAGCATCTCCAATTGCTGCGGATTCCGGTATTTTTACTGTGACTGCAATCTGTGGTCCAGCGGGCGAATCCTGCTCATTATCTGATTGACCACTCATATAAAGAGATACAATTTTATTACTAGCCGCATCAACAACTGACGTATCCCCGAAACCCTCTGCAGAAACATATTCCAAATCGCTCGAAAGATATAGCGTGGCATTAAACCATGACACATCAAAATTGGTGCTGATCGGAATTGTTACCCGATAATCTGCTGCTTTTAGTTCCTCTAAGGTAATATCCAGACTGCCGGCAGTCAGTGTATAATCTGTTTCCGGTTTTTCTCTCGTCTCGACGATCATATTGTCGGATGCCTCCACCGGTGTCGATGACCAATCCGACCATGGAGACAGCTGTTTATAATAGGTGTACGTTTTTTCCTCAGTCCGGGTTCGATAACGATACCATGTCTGTGAAGTATAGTTGATGCTGTCAATAAACCAGACAAATTCTGAGTAGCTATCCAGATTCAAAATATATCCGGTTTTGTTGCCCTTGTTATAGCCGTCATAGTTGGACTCCGGCTCTACGACCTCTGCCCATTCTCCCGGCGCTACGGTCTTTGCACTTGCGATCTGGGACGGATAGGCAATCTCTGAACCGTGATATTCACCAAAGCTCGCCTGCAGTCCATAGGCGCTGTAGTTTCCGTTCACGCTGTAGTCACGGTACTGCACATGGCTGTCCACTGAATAATCGCCTCTGGTACGATAGTTCACCATATTGTAGGAAGCAATCTCCTGACGGCTTTCGGTCTCTACATCGCAGGTGTCCGAAGAATCCACCGCACTGGTAGACCAATCTGACCAATCGCTCCACGCAGTATAGCCTGTCTCCGTACTCTCCAAAATCCATGGTGCATCCAGCTCATAATTGCTGGTCGTAGTAGTTTTGGTGCAGTAACGGTATTCCAGATTGCTGTCTGACGAATCCCCCTCGGAAGTGCTGTCGTCCGTATATTCTGCCGCAGCCGCCGGGACAGATGCCGCTGTCTCTGACAGCACCAAACTGATCTTTGGCATTCCCATGATACAAACCAATCCTGCGGTCACTGCCGCTAATTTCTTTTTCCAATTTTTCATTTTCCCACTCTCCTCTTGTAGAAAACCTGTCTGCCGAAAAGCCATGCGCAGACAGAAAAGTCCATAACAATTCGCATACCACCGCCGCTTGGCAATGATTCCATTATTTATTATATCACTTTTCCATGTACTAGTCAAGATAGAATGCCATTTTATTCACACCTCAAAGCCCCATTTTTATGTTTGCCATGTTCCAGAATCATGCAGCTCTCGATGTGCTCACAGACGGTTTTCTCCCTGAAATCACCCCGGACTGACCGGAAACGCAGTGCCTCCCGATTGCCCGGCGCACTGGTGCAGATTCATGCAGATTGTCCCATAATGGTGCAAGAGATTCTGACAGATATTTTTTTACCGCGTCGCTATAATAGAGGATGCAACTGTGTGCAAGGCCCTGCCGCCGCAGTCGAACCGCAGGGCAAAACCGCACAAAGAAAGGACGTTTTTATCATGCATAAGACCAACCATTCACAACTGCTCCGCCGACCCCGTGCGCCGCGCATGCTCTGCGAGACCGGCGGCGGATTTCTCTCCGGTCTGCTCCTCGCCGGAACGTATGTCGGCACTATGACTTCTCCCCTGCCCATTGCCATCGCCGCCAACCTCAGCGCGCCTGGCGCAGTGGCAGTGCTTGTCGGCAGTCTGATCTCCTACCTGATCTCAGACACCATGCTGAGCAATCTGCCGCTTTTGTTTGCGCTGGTGGTTGTCGTCTGCCTGCGGATCATGAAGCGGCCGGCAAAAACCGCAGCCGGCATGGCATGCAGCACTGGGATCTGCGTCTTTCTCTCCGGGATCGCCGTCTCTCTGGTTTTCCACGCCAGCGGCGCAGAGGTGATCGGTTATACCATGACTGCTGCGCTCACCGGCTGCGCCTCCTATTTTATGCATGCGGTGTTTTCCAGTGTCCGCAGCACCGGAAAGATCCCGCTTCGCTCCACAGACGGCTGCGCTGCCGCAGTCGTGCTCATTTTGTCCATTGCGGCATTCAGCTGTTACGGTATTCCTGCCATGAATGCCGGCTGCGTGCTCAGTACCGCCATCACTCTGATCGGAGCAAAGAAATTCCGTTGCGCCGGCGGCGTGATCTGCGGCGCGCTCACGGCATGCGGTGCAATTCTGGGTGCACCCGAAGCCGGACTGCCGCTGCTGATCCTTCCGGTGGGCGGTCTGCTGGTGGGATATCTCGCCGACAAGAACCGTTTTCTCATCGCCGGTGTGTTCTTTCTGTTTTCTCTTATGGCGCTTATTACCTTTGGGACAAGCCTGCTCCAGGTATCTGCCATTGTAGATCTTTTTCTGGGCAGCGCTGCATTTCTGTTTCTGGACAGCAGCTGGCTGGACAAGTGGCTTGTTACCGATCTGCCCGATTGTGCTGACCACACGCTTCCGCTGTCTGAACGGCTGCGGTATATGGCAGATGCCATCCGCAGCGTCCGGGAAGACACTGACGCCATCGCAGCCATTTTGCCCCAGGAAGAGACTACCGGTGACGTAACGCGCGAAGTCTGCGAAACAGTTTGCAGCAGCTGCCGGAACAAGCTGCGCTGCTGGGAATCTGCCTATGAGGAAACCCTCGCCGGATTCCGGAAAATGGAAAGCCATGTCAGTGCAGATCTGCCGCCCATCCCGGAAGAACTGGCGCATTGCTGCCGGAAGGAACGTCTCCGGGCACTGTTTTCCCGACACGCTGAATCCCGCCGGAAAGCACGATTCCTGGCAGCGCGCACCGCAGAAAGCCGCACGGTTTTGCTGGAACAGCTCGCCGCCGCAGAGGACATCCTCGCCTCTACCAGTTCCCATCTGCACATCCGCTACAGCAGCGAACTGAGTGAGACCGTCCGCAGAAAGCTGCTGCACTATGGCTATCCCTGTGATTCTGCCGCAGTGTACCACACGCCATCTGACCGTCTGATGATCGAAATGCACTGCACCGGGAGAGAACTGGACGGGTGTCTGCCTACGATCCGGCACATTCTCTCGGAATCGCTGAACCTGACATTGGAAGAACTCGACCCCATCTATTCCGGTGAGACGGTGCGCTATCGGCTTTGCCAGCGTCCCAAGTATCGTCTGGAGCACTTCACCTCTGCGCTGCACGCCAGTCAGGAGACCATCTCCGGAGACACCACGATCCTCTTTACTGACAGCGCCGGAAATCCCTGTCTCGTTCTTTCAGACGGCATGGGCACCGGCAAAAATGCCGCCATCGAATCCCGCATGACAACTGAACTGTTCCGAAAGTTCATCTGCGGCGGCATCTCCGGCACTGCCGCAGTACGCATGATGAACGGACTGCTTCTGACAAAGTCCCCCCAGGAGACCTTCGCCACACTGGATGTGGCACAGTTCGATCTGGATGACGGAAAGCTGACTGTGATGAAATCCGGTGCCGCAGCCACTCTGATCCGCCATGCCGGAAAAGTCTCCCGCATCAGCGCCGAGACATTCCCATTGGGATTGGAGCCGGAGGGCGAAACCGCCGTCCGGCGCGTCTCGCTCTGCCCGGATGACATTATCCTGATGCTTTCCGACGGCGTCAGCGAGGACGCCTATCCCCTGATCCGGCAACTCCTGGAGAGCAGCAGTGACCTGGAGCAGATTGTCATGGAAATTTGTGACAAGGCAGAAATATTTGCAGGCGGCAGCCGCCGGGATGATGTGACAGTTTGTGCGGCGCGGCTTCTGCCGGCGTAACAGAAAAGCCATACAGCATTTATGACACGTCTTTCTATTTGTGCAATATGACGAATTATCAAGTTCAAATATGTTTGATTCTATGAAATTTACTAGTTAGCCAAAAAATAACTTGCAATAGTATCTTATATATGTTAAAATATGAATAGAAAACAAAAGGAGGGGTATGCTATGCAATCAACGCAGAAATCCACCGCAAATGATTTTCCATTATACCTGTTCCATCAGGGAAAAAACTTTGAAGCACACAAATTCTTCGGCGCGCATCCATTCCGCCGCGGAAGAGGACAATTTTACCGTTTCCGCGTCTGGGCACCTCACGCCAAAAGCGTGTCCGTGATCGGCTCGTTCAACAACTGGGACCGCAGCAGCAATCCCATGCATAAGATCTCAGATACCGTCTGGGAAGCCGAACTGCCCCGCCTGAAGCAATTTGACAGTTATAAATACAGCATTGAAACGGCTGACGGCCGCATTTTGGACAAGGCAGATCCCTATGCAGCGCATTATGAGCGCCGCCCCGGCACTGCCTCCAAGCTGTTTGAAAGCGAATATACATGGGGCGACCGGGAATGGATGCTAGAAAAGAAAAAGCATGTTCCCTACAAAAGTCCCATGAACATCTATGAGGTGAACATCTCCTCCTGGAAGCACAAGCCGGAGGAAAAGTTCCCCAGCTATATTGGTTTTGCAGAAGAGATCATCCCTTATCTGAAAAAAATGTCCTATACCCACATCGAATTTATGCCGCTGACGGAATATCCCTTTGACGGCTCGTGGGGGTATCAGGTAACCGGATATTTTGCACCGACCTCCCGGCACGGTACGCCGGACGACTTCCGCAAGATGATCGACATGTTCCATCAAGCCGGCATCGGCGTTATCCTGGACTGGGTTCCGGCGCATTTTCCGAAGGATTCCATGGGACTGTGCGAGTTCGACGGTACATACTGCTATGAATATGCCGACCCTCTGAAAATGGAGCACAAGGGCTGGGGCACAAGAGTGTTTGACTACAGCAAGGGTGAGGTATGCTCGTTCCTGATCTCCAGTGCATGCTGCTGGCTGGAGGACTTCCATCTGGACGGTCTCCGCGTGGACGCAGTTGCCTCTATGCTCTATCTGGACTATGACCGGCAGGACGGCGAATGGCGTCCCAACGTCTACGGCGGACACGAGAACCTGGAGGCTGTGGACTTTCTGCGGCATCTGAACGAAGCCGCATTCTCCCGCAACCCGGACATTCTCATGATCGCGGAAGAATCCACCGCATGGCCGATGGTCACCAAGCCCACAGATATGGGCGGTCTGGGATTCAACTTCAAGTGGAACATGGGCTGGATGAATGACATGCTCAGCTATATTTCACTGGATCCCATCTATCGGGCATTCAATCACGATAAACTGACCTTTTCTTTCTTCTACTGCTTCTCGGAGAACTATATTCTCCCCATCTCCCACGACGAGATCGTCTACGGAAAATGCTCCATGCTGGAAAAGATGAGCGGTCAGACAGAGGAAGAAAAGTTTGCCTCCTACCGGGCATTTCTGGGCTACATGATGGCGCATCCCGGCAAGAAGCTGCTCTTTATGGGGCAGGAATTTGCACAGAAAAACGAGTGGAACTATGAGGCGCAGCTGGACTGGGGACTCTTGGAACAGCCGGCGCACAAGCAGATGGAGCAGTTCTCACAGGATCTGAACAAGTTCTATCTGGACAATGCCGCTCTCTGGCAGGACGACGACTCCTGGCAGGGCTTCAGCTGGATCTCCCATGATGACTATCAGCAGAGCGTCATCGCCTTTCGGCGGATCGACGACGACGGAAACGAAGTCATCGCAGTCTGCAACTTCTGTCCGGTACAGCGCAACGATTATAAGATCGGCGTACCGAAGGAGGGCAGATATCAGACCGTATTCAATACAGACGCAGCAGTTTATGGCGGAAGCGGCATAACGGAAAAGAAATTCCAGACGCTGCCGATTCCCATGCATGGCTTTGAGCAGTGCATTTCTCTGACCCTTGCACCGTTGTCTGTGCTGTATCTGAAATATACACCGGTAAAGAAACGCGCGCCGCGGAAAACTGCCGCTGCCAAGAACGCGGCCGACAAGCCGAAAAAGGCAACTGTCAAAAAACCGGCTGTCCGCGCATCCGAAACCGCAAAAAAGACCAAGCAGATGCCTTCATAAACGCTCTGCGATTTCCATTGTCAGCAATTCCATCAGGAAGTTTTGAATTTATATTAGGAGGAATATCATGAAGATCAAGAAAAAGTGCGTCGCCATGCTGTTGGCTGGCGGACAGGGCAGCCGGCTGTATGCCCTGACTCAAAAAGTTGCAAAACCGGCAATCCCCTATGGCGGTAAAAACCGCTTCATCGACTTTCCGCTTTCCAACTGCATCAACTCCGGCATTGATACTGTCGGCGTTCTGACACAGTATCAGCCGATGGTGCTGAATGAGTACATCGGCAACGGTCAGCCGTGGGATCTGGACAAAATGCACGGCGGTGTACATGTTCTTCCGCCGTATCAGACCGCAGCAGGCGCATCCTGGTATGAGGGCACTGCCAATGCGATCTATCAGAACATGGCGTTTATCGAGCGCTATGATCCGGAATATGTCATTGTTCTGGGCGGTGACCACATCTACAAAATGGACTACTCCAAGATGCTGGATTATCACATTGCCAACCAGGCAGACAGCACTATCGCTGTCATTGATGTTCCCCGTTCGGAAGCATCCCGTTTCGGCATCATGACCTGTGACGAAAGCGGCAGAATCGTAGACTTTACCGAAAAGCCAAAGGAACCGAAATCCACTCTGGCTTCTATGGGCATCTATGTGTTCACCTGGGAAAAGCTGCGCAAGTACCTCATTGAGAATGAAAACGCCAACACCGGCTCCAAGGACTTCGGTAAGGACATCATCCCGGCAATGCTGGCAAATGATGAGCGTCTGTTCGCCTATGAGTTCGAGGGCTACTGGAAGGACGTCGGCACACTGGACAGTCTGTGGGAAGCAAACATGGATCTGCTCAGCCCGAACGTACCGCTGAACCTGTACGATCCAGACTGGAAGGTATATTCCCGTCACAACAACATGCCGCCGCAGTATATCGGTGCAAACGCACATGTTGAAAACTCTATGATTACAGAGGGCAGCGTCGTAGACGGCACAGTGGACTTCTCCATCATCTCCTCCGGCGTTACCATTGAAGAGGGTGCATCGGTCAAGTACAGCATCGTTATGCCCGGCACCACCATCAAGAAAAATGCCGTGGTAGAGTACGCCATCATCGGTGAAAACTGCGTGGTAGAATCCGACGCAATGATCGGCATGAATCCGGAATCTGTTCCCAACCGCGAAGACTGGGGCATCGCCGTTCTCGGTCATAATATCACCATCTCTTCCGGCAAGCGCGTTCTTCCGAAAGAAATTATTTCCGAAAATCTGTAAAGGCGGTGGCGTACAATGAGTATCAATCAAAATGTTTTAGGTTTAATTTTTGCAAGCATCAACGACTCCGCAGTCATTGATCTGACTAAACTGCGGACGATGGGCTCGATTCCCTACGGCGGACGTTACCGCATGGTAGACTTTCCGCTTTCCAATATGGTAAACTCCGGCATCTCTGAGGTCGGTGTCATCACCAAGTCCAACTATGGCTCTCTGCTGGATCACCTGGGCTCCGGCCGTGAATGGGATCTGGCACGGAAAAAGGGCGGTCTGCATCTGCTGCCGCCGTTCAGCCAGGTCGGCGGCGGTACATACCAGGGACGTCTGGAAGCGCTGAGCAACATCTGGAGCTTTGTGGAGCACACCAAGGCAGAGTATGTGGTTCTGGCAAACAGCGATCTGGTAACCACCATCGACTTTACCGACGCTCTGACGCAGCACCAGAACAGCGGCGCAGACATCACCGTGATCTATGCCAAGGGACTGTACAACCGCGATAAGAGCACCAACGGCTGCATCCTGCAGATCGATGAGGAAAACACCATCAAGGAAGTCCTCACCAATCCCATGCTTGCCGGCGAGTGCAACATCTCTCTGGATATGTTCATCATGACCACGGATTTCCTGAAGCAGGTGGTTCTGGAAGCCATCAGCAAGAACCAGAAGAGCCTCATCCGTGACCTGCTCCAGGCACGCAAGGACGAATTTGTCTTTAAGGCATATGAGCACAAGGGCTGCTTCTACAAGATCGACAGCCTGGAAGCTTACTATAAGGCAAATCTGGCACTGCTGGACACCAAGATCCGCAACAACGTGTTCAATAGCGAAGCTCCGATCTACACCAAGGTCGGCGACAATGCACCGGTAAAATACGGTCTGGAATCCAGCGTGAAAAATTCCCTGGTGGCAGACGGCTGCATGATCGAAGGCACGGTAGAAAACTGTGTCCTGTTCCGCGGCGTCAAGATCGCCAAGGGCGCTGTTGTCCGCAACTGCGTACTGATGCAGGGTACTGAGATCGGCGAAGGCTGCAACATTGATGCCATCGTTGCCGATAAGAATGTTACCATCTCTGCAAACCGCGTTCTGACCGGTTCTCCGGAATATCCGCTGTACCTGGGAAAGAAGGCCACCATCTAAACACATTTCCATGTGTTTGAGATCCCGTTTGAAATAGAAATTTCTGCCGTATGCGACCGGCATGCACAGGCATTTGTCTGTGAAACGGTTCATACGGCAGTTTTCGGCAATGCCGCAGATTTTTGTATGCAGTGCCGCTTATGCAGCACAAAAGGTTGCTGCCGCCATAGAAGGAGTGTCGAAAATGAAAATTTTATTTGCTGCCAGTGAAGCCCTGCCCTTTGCCGCATCCGGCGGATTGGCAGATGTGGCTGGTTCTCTGCCGGCTGCCCTGAGCCAGAAAGAAGAAATGGACTGCCGCGTAGTGATGCCGCTGTACCGCAGTGTTACACCGGAAGTCCGCAACAAAATGACCTATCTCAAGGATATCACGGTAGAGGTGGGCTGGCGCAAGCAGTATTGCGGCATCTACACCATCCAAACCGGAAATGTCACCTATTACCTCCTGGATAATCCCTATTACTTCATGCGGGATGGGATGTACGGCTTTTATGATGACTGCGAGCGGTTCGTCTTTTTCAGCCGTGCAGTTCTGGAAATTCTGCCGGCGCTGGACTGGAAGCCGGACATCATTCACTGCAACGACTGGCAGACGGCTATGGTTCCGGTATTCTACCGCGTTCTCTATCAATATCATCAGGAATTTGAAAATATCCGCATTATCTACACCATCCATAACATCCAGTATCAGGGCGTTTACGGCAAAGAAGTTGTCACAGAACTGATGGGCATCCCGACTTATCACACCAGCCTGCTGGAATTTGACGGCATGGTGAACCTCATGAAAGGTGCGATCGAAACCGCAGACCGTGTCACAACCGTCAGCCCCACCTATGCGAAGGAGATTCTCGACCCGTGGTATTCCTACGGCATGGATCGCGCACTGGTACGGCGGCAGGACGGCGTTGTGGGCATTCTCAACGGCATTGACGTGGCGGGCTATGACCCGGAGACTGACCCCAACCTGAAAAAGAATTACTCTATCATCAAAATGGCAGGCAAAAAGGAGTGCCGTGCTGCTCTGCTGAAAGAATGCGGACTGACAGATTCGGACGCACCGGTAGTGGGAATTGTCACCCGCTTCGTGGCACATAAGGGCATCCAGCTGGTACAGCAGACATTCCAGGAAATGCTGCAGCTGGGCTGTCGGTTTGTGGTACTGGGCAGCGGCGAAAAATTATACGAGGACTTTTTCCGGGAAATGCAGGCAGAGTATCCGGAACAGGTTCACGTCACAGTTGGCTTTGTCCCGGCAATGGCACGGCGTATCTACGGCGGCGCAGATATCTTCCTGATGCCGTCTCAGAATGAGCCGTGCGGTCTGGCACAGATGGTTGCCATGCGGTATGGCACGATTCCAGTGGTACGGGAAACCGGCGGTCTGAAGGACTCTGTTTTTGATGCCGGCGGCAAAAATGGCAACGGCTTTACCTTCAAGACCTATGACGCATACGATATGCTGGATGCTGTGAAACGTGCCTGCGCCCTGTTCACCGACAAGCGGAAGTGGAACGCTCTGGTACGCCACGCCATGAAGTGCGACTACAGCTGGAATGTTTCGGCGGAGAAGTATGTGGAACTATACCGGTCGCTGTTGGGGTAAAACACAAATTTCCTTGGGCAAAGAAGTGAACAATTATGTTTGATCGTAAAATGACAGCCCTGTTACAGAATGCTTTTCTAAATACCTATACGGCTCTGCAAGAACAGTGTCATGAACATTTCTACTTTGCTGCTTTGGTTCTGGATTCCGGATCACGTCCTTATTTTTCCGCTTGGTCTTATGAAGCCTATGAGAGGTCTATCCGAGAAAACTGCATCCGTACTGAAGAACAATCGTGGTGGAAATGGAATTTAGCCGACTCTCCCTATACCGCCTTTGAAGATGACATACATTTTGCAGAATTTTCTCAAGAGGCATATACAGATTATGAATGGAATGTCCTGATAGATTCCATGCTGGAAGCATTGCTTTGGATCAGAAAAAGTGATACCAACCACATGTTTGACAAGATGATCCTGAATGTTGCAGTGTTTCCGCCGGATGAAAAAGAAGCAGACAGAGCCTTGCAGTGTAACAGTCCCTCCGATTTATTGCAGG
The DNA here is from genome assembly GCA_963590855.1 of Ruminococcus bromii. Taxonomy (GTDB): domain Bacteria; phylum Bacillota; class Clostridia; order Oscillospirales; family Ruminococcaceae; genus Ruminococcus_C. Next base: position 15,355 of record CAVAQT010000016.1, on the reverse strand, counting down.
AGTATCTGCGTGCTTGTGAAGCAGAGCCCGATGCGGAAATCGAAAGCATTGATTGGAGCGAGGTATGGCATCCGACATGCTGCCAGGTAATTCTGACAAAACCGGTGACTGACAGGAAAATGGCAGCTGGGTTAAGGCGAGATTTTACGTCAACGCTTGGCTTGGGAGAATTTCTTCGTTCCTGCCAGACCGTTCCGTTTGTGATCCGAAATGATTTTCTGTATAAAACCGCACTGCAAATTGTTTCTGAACATGCAGAATATTCAGATATGATACAACTCAACCCGATAAAAAAGGAACAGGAGTAAGGAGGTATTCCCCATGGACGAAATCTGGTCAAAACTCTATGCCGCCGCCAAAGCGGTACAGCAGGAACGGCAAATTTCCGACTATGTCCTTGCCGGCGGCGTAGCTGCTGCGGTATTATCCAAATCCGGCAGAATCTATACCGGCGTGTGTATCGACACCTGCTCCACCCTGGGCATCTGTGCGGAGCGAAATGCCATTTTCAACATGATTACCAACGGTGAACAGGAAATCGACAAGGTGCTCTGCATTTTGCCGGACGGTTCCGGCGGTGCACCCTGCGGCGCTTGCCGGGAACTTATGGTACAGCTGATGCCAAACGGCAAGTACAAGGATATCGAGATCATGATGGACTACGCCACCGGACGCATCGTCAGACTGGGCGACATCACACCGGAATGGTGGATCAAATAACCGATGTCAACAAAAAACGGGACAAGGTTTTCCGAAAAAGGAAACCTTGTCCCGTTTGTCATTTTCAGCAGAAAACACTTACTGCTCCTCTGCAACTTTTTTCAGTGCCTTTGCCAGCTGATCCGGACACGAGGTCGGACGGCTGCCGCACTTGATGCCCTCCAGACGCTTTACGACTTCGTCCAGCGGCATGCCCTGCACCAGTGCCGCGATGCCCTGGGTATTGCCGCTGCATCCGCCGACAAACTTCACCTGATTTACGATGCCGTCCTCTGCGTCAATGAGGATCGCACGGGAACAGACACCGTGGGGTGTATAAGAATACTGCATCTATTTCACGCTCCATTTCTTGCAGCAAACGCCATGCGGCGCATTGCCATACTTACCGCCTGTGCGGTGAGTATATTATAGCACACTGTGCCGGAAATTGCAAGATGTGTTTTTCTGGCTGCGTCCATTCCTGCCGCATTGCAAAAAGCATCTCAAAGTAAAAGGAAAATTAGCTATGATTATCAAAATCGTACAAATTTGAACTTTCGGAAATATACGATACTCATAGAAGAATGCTTGACAAAAACCGTGTTTTTTGTTAAAATAAAACCAGTAAAACTCGTGTAAACGGCGTAAAACAAGCTCTACCATAGAAAGGAATTGAAATTATGGCTTATGTAATTGGCGTAGACTGCGGCACAAGCGGTACAAAAACAGTATTGTTCCGGGAGGACGGCACTGTTATGGCAAGTGCCACCATTGAATATCCCATGTATCAGCCGAAAAACGGCTATGCAGAACAGGATCCGGCTGACTGGAAGGATGCCATGATCCGCACCATCCAGACCGTTGTGACCAAAAGCGGCGTGTCCAAGGAAGAGATCAAGGGCATCGGTATTTCCGGACAGATGCACGGTCTGGTCATGCTGGACAAGGATAACAACGTCCTGCGGAAGTCCATCATCTGGTGTGACCAGCGTACCGCTGCGGAAGTGGACGAGATGAATCGTGTTGTGGGCAGAGAAAAGCTCATGGAGATCACTGCCAATCCGGCGCTCACCGGCTGGACTGCGGCAAAGATCCTGTGGGTACGGAACAACGAGCCGGACGTGTACGAAAAGTGCCGTCACATCCTGCTGCCCAAGGACTATCTGCGTCTGATTCTCACCGGCGAATATGCCACTGAGGTTTCCGATGCTTCCGGCATGCAGCTGCTGGACGTGGCAAACCGCTGCTGGTCGGATGAGCTGCTGCACCTGCTCCAGATCGACAAGGCACTGCTGGGCAAGGTCTATGAATCCTGCGAAGTTACCGGCAAGCTGACCCGCGAAATGGCGGATACCCTGGGTCTGTGCGAGGGCACTGTTGTTGTGGGCGGTGCCGGCGACAATGCAGCTGCCGCAGTAGGCACCGGCGTGGTCAAGGACGGCAAAGCTTTCACCACCATCGGCACTTCCGGCGTCGTATTTGCCCATACCTCTTCTATGGCAATGGACACCAAGGGCAGAGTGCATACCTGCTGTGCAGCAGTTCCCAACAGCTGGCACGTTATGGGCGTGACCCAGGGCGCTGGTCTATCCCTGAAATGGTTCCGTGACAATTTCTGCGCCGCAGAAAAGCAAACTGCATCCCTCATGGGCGTAGACGAATATTATCTGATGGACAAGGAAGCTGAACAGGTACCGGTCGGCGCAAACCGTCTGCTGTACCTGCCGTACCTCATGGGTGAGCGCACACCGCATCTGGATCCCAATGCTCGCGGCGTATTCTTCGGACTTTCTGCCATGCACACCAAGCGCGATATGCTCCGCGCCGTTCTGGAGGGCGTGACCTATTCCCTGCGTGACTGCGTAGAAGTGTTCCGGGAAATGGGCATTTCGGTAGACGACATGATGGCGTGCGGCGGCGGCGGTACTTCTCCTCTGTGGCGGAGCATGCTGGCTGATCTGTACAACTGCCCGGTAAAGACGGTAGCTTCCAAGGAAGGCCCGTCTCTGGGCGTAGCGATCCTAGCATCGGTAGGCGCAGGCATTTACAACAGCGTACCGGAAGCTTGTGACGCGATTGTCAAGACGGACAAGACCCAAACACCGCAGGCAGAAAATGTTCCGGTATATGAATCCTATTACCAGCTGTACCGGGAGATCTACCCGGCACTGAAGGCACAGTTTGCAACATTGGCAGGCTTGCAGTAATCGAGATATAAGCAAAAAACAAGGCAATGCTGTTCTTTGAAATAGCGTTGCCTTTTTTGAAATTGGAGGAATCCCTATGGAAAAACTCATTTCCGTTGCCGTGATGCGTGCCAGCGATGCCGCAGAGATCGCCGGCGGCACAGACAGCAAAACTCTGATGTACCGCGCCGGACTGGGCCTGTTTCAGAGTTGGAACTGGCATGGCAAGATCGACATTGTGACCGGAAGCGGCAATAATGCCGGAGACGGCTATGTACTGGCACTCCTGCTCCATCAGCACGGCATCCCCTGCCGTATTGTCCGCACCACAGAAAAAAACTCTCCGGACGGCGGCTATTTCTTCTCAAAGTGTGAAAAACGGGGCATTCCCGTCACAGACAGCATAGACTTTTCCCACACCGATATCATCGTAGACTGCCTGTTGGGAACGGGTTTCCGCGGCGAGCTGCGCCCTGCCATGCGGCAGATCGTGGAACAGATCAACCAGTCCGGCGCATCGGTACTCAGCGTGGATATCAACAGCGGCATGAACGGCGATTCGGGGGAAGGATTCTGTGTCCGTTCTGACCGCACCGTCTCCATTGGCTGCCTGAAATACGGACATCTGCTGGGCATGGCGCAGGGAAAGATCGGCAGTCTGTACAATTATGACATCGGCATTCCCTGCAAGGGCAGCTATCTGCCTTTGTTCTCCGGTAATACTGGCGTGCCAGAGAACTGGGACTTTGTTCCGGAAGCATCTTTTCCACAAATTCTGGACAGTTTCCACATTTCTGCCGGCGATCCGGCACAGCGTCTGCAAGCACTGGCAGATGTGCTCCGGGAAAAGATGCAGTTTTTCACCGTAAACGATGCAGATGCACTGCCGTATGCGGAATTATAATGCCACTGTTGTTTCAGAGAAATCCAATCAATTTGTGCATTCAGTATACATTGCTGTCCAGTCCCCTTGAAAAGGGACTGGGAATCTATTGTTTTACATAGTGACTTGCAAGAAACCGCAAAATGTGGTATAATAAAGTTGTCTCGCCAATGCGGACAATCATCAAAAAGGAGCGTAAAAAATCATGGCAGATTGCAATCATGAATGCAGTTCCTGCGCCACCAGCGGCGGATGTCAGGAAAAAGAACAGAACGAACGTGCCATCAACAATACAAAGGGTGTCAAGAAAGTGATCGGTGTTGTCGGCGGAAAAGGCGGCGTCGGCAAATCTCTGGTGACCAGCCTGCTCGCCATCCAGACACGCCGTCTCGGTTATGAGACCGCTGTCCTGGATGCGGATATCACAGGGCCGTCCATCCCGAAGATCTTCGGTATCCACGACCACGCCCAGACCGACGAGCAGAATCTGCTGCCCTATATCGCAGCAGACGGTACAAAGGTCATGTCCCTGAACCTGCTGCTGGAGAACGAGACCGATCCGGTATTCTGGCGCGGCCCGGTGATCTCCGGCGTGGTAAAGCAGTTCTGGGAAGAGGTATCCTGGGGCGATGTGGATTTTATGTTCGTAGACATGCCTCCGGGGACGGGCGATGTGCCGCTGACCGTATTCCAGAGCCTGCCCATCGAGGGCATCATCATCGTTTCCACCCCCCAGTCTCTGGTCTCCATGATCGTGCAGAAGGCTGTGGCAATGGCACAGCGCATGGACATCCCGGTATTGGGCATGGTGGAAAACATGCGCTTTATCAAGTGTCCGGACTGCGGCAAGGAAATCCCGCTGTTTGGCTCGGATGATGCCGTGGACAGCACCAATGTACCCGTTCTGGAGCGGATCCCCCTGGATCCGGCAGTTGCCGCAGCCTGCGATGCCGGCAATCTGGCACAGGCAGATGTGCCCTATCTGGCAAAAACAGCTCAGATTTTGACAGATTCCCTGGGAGAAAAGAAAAACGGATGATTTTTTCTGTTTTTCAAAGTAGAAATCCGATTTTTTCTTGATTTGCAAGAAACCGCAAAAAAGTCTTGACAACCGAGAGAAAATCCGCTATACTGAAAACACAAACAGCAAAGGCGCTGTGCAGAAATGCTTAGAGCCTTTGCTGTTTTTCTTTTTTGTGAGGAAAAGGAGAATCGCAGAAAAGAAATGGAAGCAGAACGGTACCGCTGCTTCCGGAGAGAGCATGTATAGTGCTCCGATATTACATCACGGAGAGGTGCATTCTTATGGATCAAAATTCAATTTTAGACCTGATAAACAGCAATGTTTATGGTATTTGGTATCTGGTCGGCGCAGCATTGGTATTCTTTATGCAGTGCGGCTTTGCAATGGTAGAGGCTGGCTTTACCAGAGCGAAAAACGCCGGCAACATTATTATGAAAAATCTGATGGATTTTTGTATCGGCACAGTGGTATTCATCCTGATCGGTTTCGGTCTGCTGTGCGGTGAAGATGTGGTCGGTATCATCGGCAAGCCTGGTTTCGACATTTTCTCGGACTATGCAAACTTTGACTGGTCCAGCTTCGTATTCAACCTGGTATTCTGCGCAACAGCGGCAACGATCGTTTCCGGTGCGATGGCAGAGCGTACAAAGTTCATTTCCTATTGTATCTATTCCGCTGTGATCTCTGCGGTAATTTATCCGGTCGAGACACACTGGGTATGGGGCGGCGGCTGGCTGTCTCAGCTTTCCACACCGTTCCATGACTTCGCTGGTTCTGGTGTCATCCACATGGTCGGCGGTATCTCTGCACTGATCGGTGCTGCGATCCTCGGCCCGCGTATCGGTAAATTCACCAAGACCAAGGACGGCAAGGTCAAGGTCAATGCAATTCCGGGTCACTCCCTGACCATCGGCGCCCTGGGCGTATTCATTCTGTGGTTCGGCTGGTATGGATTCAACGGCGCAGCTGCAACATCGGTTCCGCAGCTGGGCACGATCTTCCTCACCACGACGATCGCACCGGCACTGGCAACTGTTTCCTGCATGATCTTCACCTGGATCAAGTATGGCAAGCCGGATGTCTCCATGTGCTTGAATGCTTCTCTGGCAGGTCTGGTTGCGATCACTGCCGGCTGTGACGTTGTCGATGCCTTCGGTTCTGCAATCATCGGTATTGTTTCTGGTCTGCTGGTATGCTTCGGCGTATGGCTCCTGGATCATGTACTCCATGTAGATGACCCGGTCGGCGCTGTTGCAGTACACTGCATGAACGGTCTGTGGGGCACACTGGCAGTTGGTCTGTTTGCAACTACTTCTGTTCCGGCAAACGATGTTTATGACGGTCTCTTCTACGGCGGCGGCTTCACCGTTCTGGGCGTTCAGGCGCTGGGCGTTGTCTGCATCCTGGCATGGACTTCCGTCATGATCGCACTCACTTTCTTTATCATCAAAAAGACAATCGGCCTGCGTGTTTCCGCAGAAGAAGAAGTTCTGGGTCTGGACGCAACCGAGCACAATCTGCCCTCTGCTTATGCAGACTTTATGCCGTCCACAGTTTCTATGGCTTCGGATGCCGCAGATGCAGCAGCAACCGGCGTGACCATTCCGGAATCGGAACTCATCATGAAGCCGGCAGACGGTGCAAAGGCAAAGATGACAAAGCTAGTCGTAATGTGCAATCCGGACAGACTGGATGCACTTCAGGCTACCCTGTCCTCTATGGGCGTCAACGGTGTCACCGTAACACATGTCATGGGCTATGGTTCTCAGAAAGGCAACGAGTCCTACTACCGCGGCGTTAAGACCGAGGGCACAAAGCTCCTCAAGAAGGTCAAAGTCGAAGCAGTTGTCGCAAAGATCCCGCCGCAAAAGATCATCGACGCAGTCAAGAAGGTTCTGTACACTGGCAAGATCGGCGACGGCAAGATCTTCGTTTATGACGTCGAAGATGTTGTAAAGATCCGTACCGGCGAAACCGGATATGACGCTTTACAGGATGTATGAGCACTTGCTAAATCAAAACAACTCCTGATTGGATCATAAAAATGCAGTCAAACCGCATCTGTGAATGGGAATCTCACAGGTGCGGTTTGATTTTTTTGCATATTTTGTGCAGCTGTGTTCAAACGGCTTCCAGTGAAAAAGCACCGTGTTTTCGGCAGATTTCGCCAAAACGGAAGAAATTACCGAAAGCGTATCCCAAAAGAGCCAACAGATCCTGCAAAACCGCATCGTCCCTATTTCCGATTCGTCAAAAACGAGTTGGCTTTTCTGGTGGTTTTGCCGAAATCCAAAGAATTTTCCTGTGCAGTATTTACATTATCCAACTGATATGGTACAATATCATTGGAGTGTGTTCACATAAAATGAGAGAAAGGAAGAGAGAAGATACATGAAGAAAGAACGACAGAATACAGATCAGGAGGCACTGTTTGAAGCAATTTTGACGCTGCGTTCTCCGGAGGAATGTTACGCCTTTTTCAAGGATCTCTGCACCTATCAGGAGTTGAACGCCATGGCACAGCGATTACAGGTGGCAAAAATGCTGCATGAGGGGCATGTATTTCACGAGATCGTAGAGGAGACCGGAGCAAGCACCGCCACCATCAGCCGGGTCAACCGCGCCATTAAGGATGGCTGCGACGGCTATCAGATCATTTTTGACCGGACGGAAAAGGCAGAGGAAAAATAACCGGGATATTCCCGTGTGGCTCTGACGGCACACGGTTATCAAAATGCATAGGAAATCATAAGGAACATGGATTGAGAAGAACTTCTCAAAGCAGCACTGCATCAAGCCGTTCGATACGCTTTTGTACAGTGCGCTTCAAAGAAAGGATGGATGTGTGAAATGATACGAAAACTTTTCCGGCGCATCTCTGCCGGGCTCGTAAGCGGCGTGATGCTTGCGTCCGCTGCTGTCATGCCGGTGAGTGCAGCAGTTGTGGACAAGGAAAATCCCAACAACTACGACAACTTCGCCGAAGCGCTCCAGTTGGCGCTGTGCTTTTATGATGCCAACAAGTGCGGTGACGAAGTGGCAGACGACGGCTATTACTCCTGGCGCGGCAACTGCCATGTAAAAGACGGCATGATCCCGCTCGTTCCCATGGAGAGTCTGGGCGGCGGCAAAGCCAACGAGGACAGCGGCAAGGGAGACGGCGGTGCTTCTGCGGCAGAGGGCCTCTATGTCGGCACAAACATGAGTCAGGATTTCATTGACGCCAACAAGAAATACCTCGACCCGGACGGTGACGGCTGTGTCGATCTCACCGGCGGCTGGCACGATGCCGGTGACCACGTCAAGTTTGGTCTGCCTGGCAGCTATTCCGCTTCGACTGTGGGCTGGGGTTATTATGAGTTCCGGGAATCCTATGAGCAGATGGGCCTGCAAAAGCATGTAGAGGACGAACTGCGTTGGATCAACGATTATTTCATGAAAGCCACTTTCCTGGACGATGACGGCAATGTCGTGGCATACTGCTACCAGGTGGGCGAAGGCAACAACGACCATAACTACTGGTGCGCGCCGGAATTGCAGGTAGATGACACCTATGTTGCCACATCCTCCTGTGCAGTCAAGCGTCCGGCATACTTCGCCACCACCGAAACGCCGGCATCTGACCAGACCGCAGGCGCAGCCGCTTCTCTGGCGGTAAACTATCTGAACTTCAAGGACACCGACCCGGAATATGCACAGAAGTGCCTGGATTACGCCCTGGCGCTGTATGACTTCTCAGTTCAGACACACCATGAAGTCGGTGATGATACCCAGACCGTAGACAGCCTGGGCTATGACGGCGGCTTCTACACCTCCAGCTATGACTATGACGAACTGGCATGGGCAGCTGTCTGGCTGTACTACTGCACCGAAAACTATGACTATATTGACGATATCATCAGTGTTGACGAAACCGTCACCGGTGAAATGGGTGCGCACCCGTACACCGGCTATATGAAGCGCATCATCAAGGACACCGGAAACTGCTGGCAGAATATCTGGGTACACTGCTGGGATACTGTCTGGGGCGGCGTATTTGCAAAGCTGGCTCCTGTGACGAACATTTCCCGTGACTGGTATATCTTCCGCTGGAATCTGGAATTCTGGTCTGGTCTGAGCGAGGCAGATGCTGCAAATGCAGATTTTGAAGTCCCGGTCACCAAGCACAAGTATTTCGGCATGGACGACCAGCTGTGGAACACCAAGATCACAGCATCGGAGATCAAGGATCTGCCGGAGACAGACGGTGCGTGGATCGCTAAGTCCCCTGCCGGGTTTGCTGTGGTTTCCGACTACGGCAGCGCCCGGTATAATACCGCTGCCGGTCTGTGCGCGATGGTCTATGCCAAGGAAACAAACGACCTGACCTTTGCAGAATGGGCAAAGGATCAGATGGAATACATCCTGGGTGACAACCCCATGGGCTATTCCTTTGAAGTCGGCTATGAAAACAGCTACGCCACACATCCCCATCATCGTTCTGCTTCCTGCTCTTCCACACAGAGCATGGATGAACCGGATCCGCAAACACACACCCTGTGGGGTGCACTGGTAGGCGGCCCGGATCTGAAGGACTTCCACAACGACGTTACCAGCGACTACATTTATAATGAGGTCACGGACGACTACAACGCCGGATTCTGCGGCGACCTCGCCGGACTGTATCACTTCTACGGTGCGGAGGGCAAGGAACTGGCAGACAAAAACGCAGTGATCCCGGACTTTGACATGTCCAAAAATGCCAAGGCAGGCTATGAGGTGGACGAAAATACACCTACCGGCTTCTATGTCACCGCCGGCAAGGCACAGGAAAACGATGCAGGATTGCAGATCAAAATCGTTATCCACAACCGCACCATTGATCCGCCTCAATTCTGTGATGATCTGAGAGTACGGTACTATTTCAACATTGACGAACTGACCGCCATTGGCGAGGATATCTCCATGGTCGAGACCCGTGTGGACTATGACGCAGAAAGCGCTATGACCAACAACAAGACCAGTGCCACCATCTCAGAACCTGTCAAATACGACGACAACGGCACTTATTACGTTGAAATCGCATGGGAAAACTGCAACTTCTACGGCAGCCGGGTTTATCAGTTTGGACTGCTGAACAAGATGAATCCGGAAACCTATGACACCACATGGGATTCCTCCAATGACTACAGCTACGGTGACCTCATCAGCTTCGAGGATGACAATGATGCCGCAGCCATCACCAAGAAGATCCCGGCATATGCCAACGGTGAACTGGTCTGGGGGGAAGAGCCGGACGGCACAAAGCCCTCTGAGACCACAGACACCAAACCTGCGGAAACCACTACAACAGACAAGACAACAACTACCACTACTGCAAGTGCTTCTGAAACCACACCCACTTCCAGAGTTCCGGAAAGTGATCTGCTGTACGGAGATGTCAACCTGGATTCTCACATTGACGTCACAGACGCAGTCCTGCTGAATCGTGCTGTGAGCGGCTCTGTTACGCTGAACGGTCAGGCTTCCTGGAATGCAGACTGTGATGCCAGCGGCGATCTTTCCAGCGGAGATGCCATTGCGCTGCTGCGCTTCCTGGTACACCTGGAGGACGCACTTCCGGTCACAAATGCATAAGTAATTTTTATAGCAACACAAAACGGCTGTGCCCCAATCGGGTACAGCCGTTTTTCATAGAGCGAGCACATTATGCCGTCTCGCTGTCTTTCTTTTTCCGCATCAGTTCCCGGCGGAGATATCCCTCCCGAACGCCGTATTTGCTGATATAGATGGTCTCGCACTGAGAAAGCGCCACCAGTTCATCCAGAATCAATATGCCCGGATAAATGGTGTGCAGCCGATCGGGACAATTTTTCAGCAGAAGTTCCCGTGCCGCGCTGTCTTTTTTCCAAAGCAGCTTTTCCAATTTTTTCAGCTGTGCCGTTGTCAAAAGCCGCTGCGTCTCCGGCAGTTCCTGTTGTTCCTGCGCCAGAAGCAGCAGCGATCTCGCCGTGCCGCCAATGCCATACAGTGCAGTATGCGCCGGCAGCCGGTGCAACTTACGCTTTTTCAGTTCCTTTCGGATTCGCGCCTGGATCTTCTCACATTCGCTCTGCTTCGGAAAGACCTTTTCCACATACGCCTTTGCCAGCGTCAGCGAACCGATGGGCAGACTTTCGATAACACCAGGGCCATCGTGCGCCATGGTCACCAATTCTGTACTGCCGCCGCCAATGTCAAACAGCAGACCATTTTCCAAAGGTGTATCCGTAATGACGCCGTAATAATCCAGATATGCCTCAGCTTGTCCGGAGATCACATCCACGGAAAATCCAGTTACCAGAAAAACCTGATCCACCGCTTCCCGTGTATTCTGAATGTTCCGCAGCGAGGCAGTTGCGAAGGCAAAATGCTGTACAATGTCAAACTGATTCAGCAGCATCCGGCATTCCAGCAAAACACCGCAAAGCCGATGGATTCCCTCCTGCGACATGATGCCGTCCTGGATATACCCGGCAAGTCCGAGGGTGTATTTCTTGGAAAACAGCGCATGAAATGTGGTATCCTCTACGGTGTAGATCACCATGCGCACCGTGTTTGAGCCGATATCGATCACTGCGTACTTTTTCATAATCTCACTCCTGTTTCAAAAAAGAATCGATTGTTGGTATTATACACCAAAACAAAGCTGATATGCAAGTAAGATTCTTCAAACGGTACGTTAAATTCTGGTTAATTTCATAGTCTTGCGGCTTAACAGAAAAATAACATATATTTTACATATTTAAGATGTCAAAATATCGACAAATCTTTTATACTATAATTAGGGCACGTTCACATAAAATGCTCTCATGTCCTGTGGCATTCAATCCATTCTCCCTGCTGCATCCCGCAGCAAGGGGTATGTTCTATAAAAAAGACAAAAACAATCGGAGGAATTGTTATGAGCGAAAACAGCACCAACCGCAGTGCAAACTGCTATGACAACCGGGAACTTTCCTGGCTGAAATTCAACCAGCGCGTTCTGGAAGAAGCAAAAGATGAGACCAATCCGCTGTGTGAGCGGCTCTCGTTCCTCTCCATTTTCCAAAGTAATCTGGATGAGTTCTTTATGGTTCGCTGCGGATCTCTGTATGACCAGATGTGTGAAGATCCTCACTTCCGGGAAAACAAAACCAATATGACCTGCAAAGAGCAGCTGACTGCCATCTATGCCAGAGTCCGGGAACTGCTCCGGGACAAGGACGATGCTTATTCTGATCTGCGCGCCGAACTGAGCATGCAGGGCGTGGATATCGTGGACTTCCACACCATCACAACAGAAGAGGCTGCCTGGCTGGAGGCTTACTTCAAGGCAGAGATCGAGCCGCTGCTTTCACCGCAGATCATCGGCAAGAAGCAGCCGTTCCCCTTCCTGCAAAACAAAAACATCTATGCTGTAGTTGTTCTGGAGAAAAAGGGTACGGAAAAACTGGGCATTGTGCCGTGCAGCAGCGGCGTTTTCCCGAAGATCGTTTCTCTGCCTACCGGAAAAAACCGGTTCATCCTGGCAGAAGAACTGATCCTGCACTTTGCGCCGGAGATCTTCTCCCGGCATACCATCAAGAGCAAGTCTCTGATCCGCATCATCCGCAATGCAGACATCGAACCGGATGAGCGCATGGAGGAAGAATGCGACTATCGCGAGGCAATGGAGCAGCTGATCCGGGAACGGAAAAAGCTCTGCCCCATTAAGCTGGAGTTTTCCCGGCTGATGGACACCGCTGTCATCCACTCCCTCTGCGGCTATCTGAACCTGACAGAAGAACAGGTATTCTACTCGGAAGCACCGCTGAACCTGTCCGTTCTCTCCGTGGTACGGGATATGCTTCGCCACAACAAGTGCCTGTTCTACCAGCGCCGCGTTCCGCAGAAGCCGGCATGGCGCGATATGTCCAAGCGCATGATCGAACAAGTCGAGGAAAAGGATCGTTTTCTGACGTTCCCCTACGAGAGCATCCGTCCGTTCCTGACGCTTCTGAACGAAGCCGGCAGAGATCCTCAGGTAGTCTCCATCAAGATGACCCTGTACCGTGTGGCTTCTAACAGCAAGATCGTTGAAGCACTGATCGAAGCTGCCGAAAACGGCAAGGATGTTGTAGTTCTGGTGGAACTCCGGGCACGGTTCGATGAGGAAAACAACATTGAATGGTCTCGCCGTCTGGAGGATGCCGGATGCCGCATCATCTACGGTCTGGACAATCTGAAGGTACACAGCAAGCTCTGTCTCATTACCAAAAAAGTGGGCACAGAGATCTCTTATATCACGCAGGTGGGCACAGGCAACTACAACGAAAAGACCTCTGCTATCTACACGGACTACTCTCTCATGACGGCAAACCATGACATTGGTCTGGAAGCAAACCGGGTATTCCATGCACTTTGTCTGGGTCAGACTGTAGAACACACCGAGCACCTGCTGGTTGCGCCGAAGTGTCTCCAGAACAAGCTGGCAGATATGATCGACGAACAGACTGCTCTGGCAAAGGCAGGGCAGCCCGCCTATATCGGCATCAAGATCAACTCTCTCACAGACAAATACCTTATCAGAAAGCTGATCGAAGCTTCTCAGGCAGGCGTCAAGATCGAAATGATTATCCGCGGTATCAGCTGTCTGATCGCCGGTGTACCGGAGCTGACGGAAAATATCTCTATCCGCAGCATTGTCGGCAGATTCCTGGAACACACCCGGATCTATATCTTCGGCGCACATGACAACTGCAAGGTATACATTGCCTCTGCGGACTGGATGACGCGAAACACCAGACGACGCGTAGAAGTTGCCGCACCGATCTATGACGAAAGCATCAAGCACCGGATCCTGGATATGTTCGATGTGATGATGACAGACAATGTAAAGGCTCGTGTACAACAGCCGGATGGCACTTATACCAGAGAGCCGGCACAGGAGCCGCTGATCAACTCCCAGGAATACTTCTACGAACAGGCATATCAGGCGCTTGCCGAAGCAGAAACTGCGGAAAATGCCATCGCAGAAAATTGACAAAATCCCCTTTCTATGATATGATAAAAATGCCGGTATGCGATCATACCGGCATTTTTGCAAAAAAGGAAGTGGAACAGCATGAATCATGCAGAAAAAGCAAGAGATCTTTTCCGAAAGGGATATAACTGCGCACAGTCTGTGGTCGGCGCATTTCACGAGGAAATGGGGCTGACCCTGGAGGAAGCAATGCGGTTGGCATCCTCTTTCGGCGGCGGTATGGGCGGCATGCGGGAAACCTGCGGCGCTGTAACCGGAATGTTTTTGGTTGCCGGAATGTTAAAGGGATACGATGACCCGGCAGATTATGACGGAAAGAAGGCACATTATGCCCGCATCCGACAGTTGGCGGAGCAGTTTCGACAGAAACACGATACCCTGGTCTGTCGGGAACTCCTGCAATCGCTGCCCGGCAAGCTGAAACAAGATCCGCAGCCACGCACAGAGGAATACTACAAAGTGCGCCCGTGCGTGCGGTTTGTGGAGACGGCAGCGGAGTTGTTGGAGGGGATGATGGAAGAGTGATAAAACATTCTAAAATGTGATAGAGAAAAGCTCGTGAAAAATTTTTCACGAGCTTTTTTGAAAAGTAAATTAAAAACTTATTCGCCAGACAATTGCTGCATCAATTCATTATAGCTAATCATAACCGGTTCAGTGTTCATATTTTTCTGGATTTCATCCCACTTTGCATTATACTCAGCTTCGGCAACTTCTTCTCCATCAATGAAATACTTTCCATCATATTCTTCCAGATTGACTTCCTTTTGTGTCATGCCATTTTCAACTGTATATACATCACAGCCGCCGCCATCATCGAATGTAAATTTCCAAATGACATAAAACATATTTCCTTTTTCTTTGTAGTTGCCCATATCTACTCGATATCCGTTTATAGATGCATCATATTGATAAACTTTGTTGTTTTTAATCGTATAAATATATGCATAATCATAAGCGCGATTTTCTATTAAAATTTCCGGAATGTCATCATCATCTATATACATTATCGAAGCACGCGCATTGTCCCAGGAGTCGATGCCAGCGCCAATTCCTTCAAATGCTTCTTTGTACATATCTCTCCAGGTATATTCAATTTCGCTCGCATCTCTTGTAACTTCAATCTCGTCTATTGAATCATAGAGGTCATGTCTCACATAATCAGGCACTAACAATTTTCCAGAACGAAGCTCTGCCATTTTCTTGTCTGCTTCTTCTCCCAGAAGCTTTTCATCTGTTGAACCATCACCAGTAAAAATCGCACTAATGTAGGAGCCATCCTCTTGTTTTTGGTCACAAGAAGTCCAACTCTTCCCGCTTTCTATTTCAATGTAATGTATTGGATTATACGCACCACCATTTTCATCTACCACAACAATGCCATTATCATAAATATATGGATGTCCGCTTTCACTAATATTCCGAATTGTTCCATCTGGCAAAACAATTGTCATGAGTACCATAATAGAAGAAGAATCAGAATAGGACGGCATTATCAATTCATATTTGCCATCGTTGTTAATATCAGCAATGCTGTAATT
>CAVAQT010000015.1:0-67114 GCA_963590855.1 Ruminococcus bromii | reverse complement strand
CTGGTGGAAACTATAGGGCTCGAACCTATGACCCTCTGCTTGTAAGGCAGATGCTCTCCCAGCTGAGCTAAGCTTCCATCCATTTTTCAGTGTCGCGTCTCTCAGCGACGTATATTATTATACACCATTTCAAGAGATTTGTCAAGGGTTTTTTCAAAATTTTTTCGAGGAATTTGAAACAGAAAAAGTACCGAAACTGCGTGCTTTTCTGTACCACGCCCTATCGTTTACAAAAAGTTAATATGTGATCCGGAGAAAAATCGCTGCCGGACGGGCAGGCTGTTCCGGCTTTCCGAGGTGTTTTCCGGTACAAAAAAAGCTGCCTGCACCAACCGGCACAAACAGCTCTTGCTTCTCTGGTGGAAACTATAGGGCTCGAACCTATGACCCTCTGCTTGTAAGGCAGATGCTCTCCCAGCTGAGCTAAGCTTCCATTTCAGCGACGTGTTCTATTATAGCACATTCTCTGCCGGGATGCAAGGACTATCCGAAACCTTTTCAAATTGTTTACATGTTTTACGCAAAAAACTGCCTGCACCACAGCGGTACAGGCAGTCTCTTTTATCCGTATGAATAGCAGTGTCTCAATTACATACCGGTTACGTTAAATGTAACTTCGATGGTTGTCCAGTCGCCGATCGCAGTCGGATCCAGGATGGTTGCAGAATAATCAGACTTGTTTGCCAGATCTGCAATGTTGCCCTCTGCGCTTCTTGCATCGCCCGGCAGATTGTCGTCCGGAACCCACTCATTGAAGATGTTGGAACGAACATTGTTGTGCTTTACGCCGTCGATCTCGGTTTCTTCGGTGTTGGTGAAGCTCTTCTTGGTCAGCGGGATCTCTGTGCCGTCAACCTTTACTGCGGTGATGTCGATCACAGCGTTCGGGGTTGCAGTTGCGCCGTCCATGATCTGAACAGCCATGAAAGCAGTGCCGTTTGCGATCAGCTCGCCGTTGATGTCGCCGGTTGCGTCATAGCGGATCGCATTGGTGTCAACGGTTACGCTAACGGTGTACTCGCCGTTTCCGGTGATGGGAGCAACGCCTGCGTCATAGCACAGATAATCTGCGTCGCTGCCGGTGTACTGAAGCCACCACTGACCGTCTGCCATGCTCAGATAAGCATCGCCTGCCTGCGGTACAACAGCTTCTTCAAAGTCGCCGGTCTGTACCTGCTGTGCAGCAGAGCTCTCTTCGCCGTCTGCTGCTTCGCTGGACTCTTCTGCGCTGGATTCTTCCTCGCTGGATTCCTCTGCGTCTGCGCTGGACTCTGCCTTGCTGCTGGACTCGCTGGATTCCTCAGAGCTGCCGCATGCAGTGAATGCTGCGGTCATCATTGCGGATGCCAGCAAAAATGCCAGGATCTTTTTTGTTTTCAACATAATGGTTTCCTCATTTCCTTCATTTTGAAGCCGCCGGAGCGCCTTCTGAAATACTTCTTTCACGGCAGCATAAAACGCTACACAATATTATGATACCCGATTTTTTACCTGGATGCAAGATGCTTTTTACACAAATTTCGCCATGTCAGAGAACCCACAATTTGTGCAAGTTCGCCACGTTTGTGCCAACACAGCCCGTTCAGCCGGCATTTTTGCAGCGATCCCCTGTTGCAGAACAGACAATACATTATAATAGTACAGCGGCACAGCGATCCGAAAGCGGGCATGAAAAAACGGCGCATGCTTTCACATGTGCCGTTGCATTCTGGAGCGAGCGACGAGAATCGAACTCGCAACCTCAGCTTGGGAAGCTGATGTTTTGCCACTAAACTACGCTCGCATCACCAGTGGCGCTGATGATACAAAAATGGAGCTGGAAACGTGACTTGAACACGCGACCTGCGCATTACGAATGCGCTGCTCTACCAACTGAGCTATTCCAGCACCTGATATTTCCATGTGGGATACGCCACAGTACCTATATATTATACCACAAATTCTTGCTTTGTCAAGAGGTTTCAAAAAAATTCTCAGAAAAATCAAAAAAACGATTGAAATCAAAGAAAAGATGTGCTATAATGATAGGGTACTGTAAAAATGGCGCTCCTGTGGGCGCGCGTTCCCTGAGGCATCTGCACTTTTTCTGCAAAAATGTCAGAAAAACAATTGAAATTGCAGAAAAGATGTGTTATAATAGGGTTAAACTCATCATTTTGACTTCATAAAAAGGTAGGTAGCATTATGAAAAAGAAATCCAAATCCATCCTTGCCATTGTCCTGGCGATCCTGCTCCTGATCGTGGTTGCGGTTTCGCTGACGACGAACATCCTGTTCTCCCGGAAAGATACGCCGAAGATCTTCGGGCACTACATCTATCTGATGGAATACGATACCATGGAAGCCGCCGGCGCAGCTGTTGCCACCGGGACAACCTCTATGGACGGCAGCGATGCCGGCACGGTGGACAGCCAGAGTGCTGCCGCTTCGATCCACAAGCACACCGCTGTGATCGCTTCTGCCTATCAGGAATCCGACCCTATCGCCAAGAACAATGCCGTTCTGTGCACCCTGGCGCCGGATGATACTTCTACCGACATCGATTCCGACCGCATTGCCGTGCGCCGGATCTATAACATCGAACAGGACGAAACTGGTGTCCTGAAATACTATCCCACGACCATGAAGGCAAACGATGTGGGCACAGAGCCGCCCATCACCGTGGACAGCATTCTGGGCAAGTGCACCTATGAGAGCGGCGAGCTGTACACTTATGTGACATTTGTCACCGGCGTTCCCGGCATCCTGACCATGCTGGTGCTGCCGAGCGTGATCCTGGTGATCATGCTGATCGTTGCCATTGTCCGTGCAAACGGCGGTCACGATGACGAGTACACCTTTGAAGAAAACTACGACGAGGTCTACAGCGAAGATTCCTATGACGACAGCGATTCTGCTTATGATGATGAGGAACTGGGCGGACGTTCTCCCCTGTTCCGGCCGTCAGAAGCTACACAGAGCCGCTCTTTCGAGAAAAAGCGCTCCTCTATTGCAGAAAACTTTGAGCGCAAGCAGGTAAACCCCAACTCCCCGTATCAGAAGGCACGCACCATGCAGTTCAAGGCACAGCATGATGTTCCGATCTACACCAACCCGGCAGATCAGATTCCGCTGGGCGGCAGCGCACCGTCGGATGCTGCACCGGCAGCAGGCAGCACCACCTCTTATGAGGGCACCCATGCCGGAACCACCTCCAATACCGCATCCTTCGGCACACGGAGCAACACCTTCAGCACACCGCCGATCAGCGATACGGCAGAAGCTGCACCGGAAGCTCCGGCATCCACCTATCGCGGCAGCCACGAGGCAAGCTCTCCGGAGGAAGCACGGAACCTGGGCGACAGCACATTCCGCAGCAGCCGTCCGGCAGCACCGGCACAGGAACCGAAGCCGGCTGCTCCTGCACCCAAGACTCGCGAGGACAAGATCGCAAGCGCTTCTGTAGATGAGCTTCTGGCGATGATCGAGGACGAAAAGAAAAAGCTGTAAACAGCTTCTGAAAAACCGATCACACAAAAACCGGAGAGGGCAACGCAACATGCTCTCTCCGGTTTTTTCTGTATGGCGAAAGAAAACGAGCGAAAGGCGTTTTCTTATCCCAGTTCCTCTTCCAGCAGGATCATCTGCTCCATGGTCTCGTCCATCTGCACCCGCAGTTCCTCCATGCGCTGGCATTTTTCCTGCATAAGCTGATAATCGCTGCACACTGCCTCGTCTGTCAGTTCTGCGGTAAGGGTGTCCAGTTCTTCCTGCATCTTGTCCAGCTGTTGTTCCAGGCTGCGCAGGTCGGCGCGCATTTTCGCCTGCTGGGCGCGCTGTTTTTTGGAACGGTATGCCGGTTTTTCCGCCGGCTTTCCGCCCTCCGGGGCGATCTTTTTTGCCGTGGGCAGTTCTTCCGGTTCGGGCTGCTTCTGCTGTGCATCCATCCACTTGCGGAAGCCTCCGGTATAAGTGACTGCGCCGTCTGCCTTCAGCTCCAGGATATGGTCAGCCACCTTATCCAGCAGATAGCGGTCATGGGAGACGAACAGCAGCGTCCCCGAAAAGGACTGCATTGCCTCTTCGATGACCTCTTTCATGGCGATATCCAGATGGTTGGTGGGTTCGTCCAGGATCAGCACATTGCCGTGCTCCAGCATCATCACCGCGAAGCAGACCTTTGCGCGCTCGCCGCCGGAGAGCACACCGATGAGCTTGAACACATTTTCTCCGGTGAGCCGCACCTGTCCCAGCAGCTTGCGCACCTCCAGATCCGTCCAGGACGGCACCCGGTCGTGAATCTCCTGCATGACGGACTTTGTGGGCGTAAGGTTGGTGCTCTCCTGTTCAAAATAGGAGATCTTGATGTTGCTTGTCCAGCGGACTTTTCCCTGGTGCGGCAGCTTGTTTTGCAGGATCTTCAGCAGTGTGGATTTTCCGATGCCGTTGTCGCCGATGATGCCCCACTTTTCGCCCCGGCGCACTTCAAAGGAAAGGGACGGCAGCAGGGTCTTTCGTGCCGCGCCCTCACCTACGGAGATGTCGATCTCCTGCACCTTTAAGACCTCCTGGGGCGGCTCGATCTCATAGGTAAACTGCACCCGTGCCTGCTTCTGGGCAGACAGGGGCTTTTCGATGCGCTCCATTTTTTCCAGCTGCTTGACGCGGCTCTGGGCGCTCTTTGCGGTGGATGCCCGGGTGAGATTCCGTGCCACATAATCCTCCAGCTTGGCGATCTCCTTCTGCTGCATCTCGTATTCCTTCCACTGCCGCGCCACCGCCGCTTCTTTCAGCTGAGTGAAAGTAGTGTAGTTGCCCTTATACCGAGTCAGTCTGCCGCGCTCGATCTCGCAGATGCTGGTGCAGAGACGATCAAGGAAATAGCGGTCATGGGAGACCAGAAGCAGCGCGCCCTTATAGTCCTTGAGATAATCCTCCAGCCACATGACCGTCTTGAAATCCAGGTGGTTGGTGGGTTCGTCCAGGATCAGCAGATTCGGCTCTTCCAGCAGAAGTCTGGCGATGGCGAGACGCGTCTTTTCACCGCCGCTGAATCCGGAAATGATACGGTCATAGGTCTCCTGACCGAAGCCCATACCATTGAGGACTGTGCGTATTTTCACATCGATCTGATAGCCGTCGTTGGCCTCAAACCAGGTTTGCAGACGATGGTATTCCTCCGCGCCGGACAGATCGCCGGACTGCATGGCTTCTTCCAGGCGGTGCATTTTCTCCTGCGTCTCCAGCAGCGGACGGAACACACTGCGCATCTCCGCCCAGACGGTGCTCTCCCGATCCAGACCGCTCATCTGCTCCAGATAGCCGATGCTGGTTTTGGCAGAACGGGCGATCTCGCCGTCCCCTTCCACCAGATGATCCGGAAGCTCCTGCTCTGTGAGGATGCGCAGCAGCGTGGACTTTCCGCAGCCGTTGACACCGATCAGTCCGATGCGGTCATTGTCCTCTACCGTCAGCGAAACGTGAGAAAGCACCTGGTTTCCGTTGTAAAATTTATTGATATCTGTCATGCGTAACAGCATATATTTTTTCTCCTTGTGATGCGTGAAATTCTGCTGCGTACACCATTTTGTGCACATACATTTTTATTGTAGCATACTTTCCGAGAAATTACAACCTGTTTTTATGAAAAGCTGTGCCATGCCGCGCAAAAGGCGCACTGTCTGCCGGAAAAATCCGGAAAACGGTGCGCCTTTTTGCGTAATAGGGAAATCTCAGTGCAGCGCCGTGCAAAGCCGTCGAGCGGTCTTTGTGCGGTGTTTGCCTTTAGTCCTGCATGCCCCGGAGGATCCAGTCGTACATGCCCTGATACTGGAGGGCAGAACTGCTCCAGGAGAAATCCTGCTCCATGCCGCGGCGGAGAATGTCGTCCCAGTCCTCGCGGTGGTCGAAGTAGATCTTCTTGGCATAGTTGATGGTATACAGCAGATCATCTGCGTTGTAGTGCGCAAAGGTAAAGCCAGTGCCGGTCTTGTCGTATTCGTTGTAGGGTACGACAGTATCCTTCAGACCGCCGGTCTCCCGGACAATGGGAACCGTGCCGTAGCGCAGGGAGATGAGCTGGGTCAGACCGCACGGCTCAAACCGGGACGGCACCAGCATGGCGTCTGCCGCAGCATACAGCTTATGCGCCAGCGGATCGGAGTAGAAAATATTCGCAGAAACACGGTCCGGATACTTGTTCTGATAATAGCGGAACATGTTCTCATACCGCGCTTCTCCTGTGCCGATGATGACGAACTGGGTGAACTCGTCGGTGATGCGGTCGGCGATCCAGTCCACCAGATCCAGCCCCTTCTGGTCGGTCAGACGGGAGATAATGGCGATCATGAACTTGTCCTCGTCTTCCGGCAGACCCAGCTCCTTCTGGAGCGCCAGCTTTGCCTGCTTTTTCTTTGCCGCAACATCCTTGACGGAATAGTGCACATCAATCTTTTTATCCGTCTGGGGATTATATACCTCATAGTCGATGCCGTTGAGGATGCCGCGGAGTGAACGGGAGCGTGCGCAGAGCAGACCGTCCAGCTGTTCGCCGTAATACGGTGTCTTGATTTCCTCGGCATAGGTTTCGCTGACGGTGGTGATATAGTCCGCATAGACCAGACCGCCCTTGAGCATATTGGCGTCGCTCTTGAACTCCAGCTTGTCCGGTGTGAACATATAATCCGGCAGATTGGTGTTGTAGACAAAGTGGCGGATATCCCACACGCCCTGGAATTTCAGGTTGTGGATGGTCATGATGCTCTTTGTGCCCCAGTAGAAGCTGTGGGTGGCAAAGGTGCTCTTGAGGAACACCGGAATCATGCCGGTCTGCCAGTCGTGGCAGTGGATGATGTCCGGGTGGAAGCCGATTACCGGCATCGCCGCCAGAACCGCCTTGGAGAAAAAGATAAAGCGCTCGATGTCCCACTGGGTAGAGTCGCTGTAGGGACGCTCGCACTTGAAGTAATATTCGTTGTCGATAAAGTAGAAGTGTACGCCCTCATAGACGTATTCCATAATGCCCACATGGACGTTTTCCACATGTCTGCCGTAGTCCATGTAAAAATGGCTGACATACTGGAACTGGCTGCGGTATTCCTGGAGGATGCAGGTATAGTTCGGGACGATGACGCGGACGTCATATTCCTCGCGGTTCAGACTTTTTGGCAGTGCACCCACCACGTCTGCAAGACCGCCGGTCTTGATGAAGGGGACGCATTCGGATGCGGCAAATAAGATGTTTTTCATGATCCAGTCTACTGTGCCGAAAAGAGGCACATACTCCTTTCCTGTGTATGGTAAGCATGGTTGATGCATCGTTCGTGAGGCAGGGATGCCCCGCGGTATTTCTCACCCCTTTATTATACTCTTTTTCCGTCTCCCCGTCAAGGGATTTCGCAAAAAACAAGAAAACATTTCCACAAAAACGTGTCGAAATTTGTGCTTGTTGTCCAAGATACCAGAAAACGATGGGCAGAAACTGTATAAAATCCCATAGCGTGCAAAGAATATTTTCAGAATCCGACCACACAAGGAGAGGAGAACCGCATGGAACAGATGAAAAAGCGTCTGGCAGTCCTGCGTCTGCTGTTGGTGCTGCTGTACTGTACGGCGGCGGTGCATCTGGCGCGGCTCGCAAAAAAGCCGGAGCTGGTTCAGGCGGCGGCAAAGCAGGGCACTTATACTTGTGAGGCAGGCAGCGCACGGGGCACGATCTATGACCGCAGCGGCGTTCCTCTGGTGAACACCAAAACTGTCTGCGTCGCTGTTGTCAGTCCGACCCCGGAAGCAGCAGAGGCCCTGCTCCCCCATGTGACGGATGCCGAAGCCTTTACTGCACAGTTGGCGCAGGGAAAGCCGTTTACCTGCACCGTAGACACCGCAGACATCGACTGTCCGGATGTGACCGTGCTGGAGATCCCGCAGCGCTATGCAGCCGTCCAGACGGCGCAGCACATCATCGGCTATACCCGTGAGGGCAGCGGCGTGGCAGGACTGGAAAGCGCCTATGATGCTGTTTTGCGCAGTGTGGATGCCCGGTGGAGCGTGACCTTTTCGGTAGACGGCACAGGCAGTCCGCTCGCCGGAGAGCCAAAACAGATCCGCTACGGCGAAAACCCGGTGCAGGGTGTCATGACGACCCTGGACAGCCGCATCCAGCGCATCTGTGAGGCAGCAGGCGCTTCACTGGAAAAGGGATGCATCGTGGTCATGGAGGTAAACAGCGGCGATATCCTGGGGCTCGCCAGCTTTCCCAGCTATCGTGCAGACGATCTGGGCGAAGCCGTCAGTGATCCGGACAGCCCTATGATACAGCGCGCACTGTATGCCTATCCGGTTGGCTCGATCTTCAAGCTGGTGACGGCGGCGTGCGCTTTTGCAGAGGGCGAGGGCTATGATTTCACCTGGGACTGTGACGGCGCAGTCTCTGTGGGCACACAGCGCTTTCGCTGCCATGCATTGCAGGGGCACGGTGTACAGCAGATGGCAGATGCCATGCGCAACTCCTGCAATCCCTATTTCATCGCCCTGGGACAGACCCTTTCGGGACAGAAGCTCCTGGAGACGGCAAAAGCCCTAGGATTCGGGAAAGAGACCATGCTGACGGCAAATATGACCGCATCCGGCGGCACACTCCCCACGCAGCAGCAGCTAAAGCTTCCGGCAGAGCTGGCGAACTTTTCCTTTGGTCAGGGCGTGCTGACGGCATCGCCGCTGCAGATCACCCGGATGACCTGTGCCATTGCCGGAGACGGCACGCTCCCGGCAGTGCGTCTGGTACGCGGTCTGACCGAAAACGGCAGAACGGTGCTCCGGGAAGAGACCGGCATGACAGAACCGGGCATTTCACCGGAAACAGCGGCATTTCTCCGGCGGCTGATGTGCTATACTGCCGCAGACGAGGATTTTCAGGGCAGACCGGCACACGTCTCCATGGGCGCAAAGACCTCGACCGCACAGACCGGGCGGTATGATGCCGATGGAAACGAATACTGCCATGGATGGGTGACGGCATTTTTTCCGGCGGATGCCCCGAAATATGCGGTGACAGTCCTGGCAGAGGACGGCGGCTATGGCAACCAGACCGCCGCCCCGGTGCTCCGGCAGATCGCGGCGGCGATCCTGAGAGAACCCTGAGTAAGGCTCCCCTGAAAGGGGAGCTGGCAGTGCGCAGCACTGACTGAGGGGTTTCTGCTTATCCCCCTGCCCTTCGGGCATCCCCCTTTTCAAGGGGGGATGAGGGACTCCTCCGCCCTGATGGGCACCTCCTCTAGGAGAGGAGGCTTTCTTTTGGCTCCCATGAAAGGGGAGCTGGCAGTGCGCAGCACTGACTGAGGGGTTTCTGCCGGAAGAACTCATTCTCCACCGACTCCGCAAACTTTCTATTGACACGCCCCGGAAAATCATGTATAATGAAAGCAGGGAAAACAATCCCGGAAGAAACGCCGCTATGGCAGATTGGAGTTTTAACCATGGCAGAGGAAAATATGCTGGATGAAAGCATGCAGGGCATGCTCTATACGTTAGAGGACGAGAACGGAAACGAACAGGAATTTGAAGTCCTGGGCGAAATGGAATACAACGGCGCAGAGTATTGCGCGCTGGTCCCGTACTATGAAAACGAAGAGGATCTGCTGAAGGATGACGGCGAGTTTGTTGTCCTGAAGCGTGAGGTGGTAGACGGAGAAGAAATGCTCTGCACCATCGAGGACGACGACGAGTACGACGCAGTGGGCAACCTGTTTATCCAGGAGCTGAGCGATCTGTACGACGCAGACGAGGACGACGAAGCGGACGCACAGTAAGCGCCTGTTCCTCAGCGTGCAGGCAGAAAAATTTTCACAAATTTCCTATTGATTTTTGTGAAAGATAGTGCTATAATAAACATAGAAGCTCAAATCCGGTTTCTGAAAATTGCAAAAACTACTGCCCAGTTCGAGACATTGCGGTTTTTATAATCCAACACTCCTTTAAAGGGAATCTGACTCCTGCTGTGGATTGCAGACCTCCTGTTTACGGCAATGACCGTAACGGACGAAGGGAGCGCGAAGCAGAAGGGAAGATACCCACCTTGCTATTATAGCTTGGTTTTATTCGCTGCAAGACGGCTGGGTGGTTTTCTTTGAATCACACAAGGCACTCTGTGAGAGCATCACGGAGTGCCTTTTTCTGTCTGCATGCGCGCCCTGCAAAAAACGCCTTGCCTTTTTCGCAAAGCCGTGGTATAATAGAAAAGACATCGAAAAAATCCGATGGGCATGCCTCGCGGCTGTGCAGACATGCCCTGTGACACCTTTTTGGCTGAAAGGAGTTTTCATGCAAAAGAAATTGACTGCGGTCTGTGCGGCTGTTCTGACCATCGCCGCCCTAATGACCGGCTGTACCAGTGTATCAGACGGCGGCGGCCAGACCTCGGTGGGTATCACCGCCGAGACAACTGCCGCAGAGACCACCGCAGAAACACAATCCACAGAAGATGAAACTACAGCAGAACCGGCCGAGAGCACGGCAGAGACAAACCGTGACGGAGAGAGTACCAGCACCGCTGAGACCTCTGCCCCGTCTCAGGATACCATCGGCAGCACCGGCATGACGGCGGATCAGTGGGTCGCACAGGCACAACAGATCTATGAGACCGCCTGCCAGACTTATTATACTTACCTCTGCTCCAGCAGCGGCTATACTTATGACGAGACCGACACCCTGGACGGCGACTATGTGCGCATCACAAGCTGCGACAGCATCGAAGCAGCAGAGGCAGAGTTCTACTCCGTTTTTGCACAGGCAGGACACGAGAATGCATTTGACGGCATGTTCCAGACCGCGGACGGAAAGCTCTACGGCAGGATCGGTGACCGGGGTGCTGATATCTCCTATGTTTCCTCTCAGGTGACCGCGCTGACGGACAGCACAGAGAATACGCTGACCTTTTCTGTCACCTCTTCCTATGAAGATCCGGAGACCGGAGACACCTCTGCACAGGAGGATGTCTTTACTCTGGTAATGGAACGGGGCGTATGGCGCGTCGGTCAGTTCACCATGCCCTACTAAAAAAGGAGATGCAGCTATGTTTCAGAAAATCCTTGCCGGACTGACGGCAGCCGCAATTTGCAGCGCCGCAGCCGGAACGCTCTGGACGGCTTCTGCCGAAGAGAGCACATGCAAGACCGTGCAGATGGAAAAGAGCGCGGCACTATTCTATGAATCCAACGGTGTGCAAAAGCCCATTTCAGAAAGCGAGATCACCGGGCGCATCGTGGTCGCTGTACAGGACTATCCGGTGCACGTCACCATTACACGCTATTCTATCGAAGAGCCGGTGGAATACTATGACACTGACATCACGCCGGATCCGGATGCAGATGTCACAGAGTTTGTATTCCTGACCGACCGCTGTGAATGGACACCGGATGCCTCACAATTCGATCACACCTATACTTCTGACAAGCTGAACCGCACTTATACCTCCGTCTATCACGTTTCCATCAGCGAACCGAAAACAGACGGCGCTGTCTTTGAGGACGAAAACGTCATTATCGCGGATTCTCACGCAGAAGCCGACATCAGCGGCAACAGCGTCTATACCTATCAGGTCTCGTTCTCTGAGGATATGGAGACACCCGTTTCTGCCACTGATCCCACAACCGAAGTCTCCGCAGAAGGCAGTCTGGAGGTCTCACGGGACATTGCACTGCTGTACAAGCCCTATACCCTGGGAGATGCAGACGATGACGGCGAGATCAACGCACGGGATGTTTCCCTGCTGCTGACCTATGCGGCGCGCTCTTCTCTGGGGATGCCGGACATGGAAGGCGTAACGCCGGAAGCATGTGATGTCAATCAGGACGGCGTTGTCAACGCCAACGATGCGGTCTATCTGCTGACCTATTGCGGATGCATCGGCGTTGGCGAAGATGTCACTCTGGAAGAAGTGGTAGCGCGTCTCTCCTGACCTGCAAAAAAACAGAATACCGCAAAAAGCCGCACAGCACGGACAAGATATCCGAAGCTGTACGGCTTTTGTTGTTCTGGTGCGGATGACAGGACTTGAACCTGCACGCCGAAGCAATAGAACCTAAATCTATCGTGTCTGCCAATTTCACCACATCCGCAGTCATTCTCATTCGAGCGAACACGCTTTTGTTAGTATATCACATTTCAGCGTTTTTGTCAAGTCTCCCGTTTTGCAAAACACGCAAATCAACTTCATGCTTTGTGCGGTGCTGCCCTTGACAAGCCCGGCGTTTCATCGTATAATAAAGGCAGCGCTGCCGTTTTCGGCGCGTCCGCAGGGTTTCCGCATACACAATATCAATATCAGATAAAACCGCTGCGGATCGAAAAAGGGAGGGATCGACGTGGAACTGTTACAGCTGGAATATTTCTATGCAGCTGCTCAAAATCAGCATATGACCCGAACCGCAGAGCAGCTGCACATTGCACAGCCGTCTCTCACCCAGAGCATCCGCCGTCTGGAAAAAGAACTGGGCGTGCCCCTCTTCTATCACAGCGGCAGAAATGTCACGCTTTCAGAATACGGCATGGCGCTGCGGGATGCCCTGACACCAGTGCTGGAGACACTGCACCAGATTCCGCAGCAGCTGCAACAGCTGGCACAGGAACGGGAAAAGACCATCCGGCTGCATGTGCTGGCAGCTTCTACCCTGGTGACCCAGGCGCTGATCTCCTATAAAAAAGAGCACGACGGGCTGAACTTTCGGCTCATTCAGAATGCCCAGTGCGAGGACGCAGACATCACCGTATTCACACGGGAAAACTTTCAGATCCCGACAGACACCCGGGAGCAGTACGCGGTGTTCAAGGAGCGCATTTTCCTGGCAGTACCCTGTGATTTCCCGGAGATCCCCACAGAAAGCGTCCGGCTTCAGGATTTTGCCCACCAGGACTTTATCAGCCTCTCCGGTTCGCGCAGCATCCGCACCATCTGCGACCGCTATTGCATGCAGGCAGGCTTTGTACCCCACATCATCTATGAGAGCGACAGCCCTGACACCGTGAAAAACCTCATCGCCGGCGGACTGGGCATCGGCTTCTGGCCGCATTATACCTGGGGCATGGACAGCATGGAGCAGATCCGCCTGCTGCCCATCGCCGAGCCGACCTGTCAGCGCGCGCTGATCCTACAGCTCCACAGCCATGCCAGAGAACAGACGGCAGTGTGCAGCTTCTTCGCTTTTCTGAGTCAGTATCTGCGGCAGTTGAAGCAGCGGTGAGGCAGGAGAACGAATAGACACGCTAATGAAACCCGGCAGTACAGCAGGAGATTTCCTGGGTTGTACCGCCGGGTTTGTCGTACTAAGTGTCGTACTACTGTTTTTCTCACAAAATCAAAAAGCACGCAACCCCGGAAACTTCCCGAAACTGCGTGCAAATTCTTGGAGCTGTTAACCAGATTCGAACTGGTGACCTCTTCCTTACCAAAGTGAAGAAACGCCTTTTCAACTCTTTTCGATTCTGCCGAAACGCACGCATTTCCCGTGCTTTTTCCGTTTTCATCTGTTGAAACCTGTCGTCCTCTGCAGTGCCCTAACCGGCTTTTAGTGCCCTCGTAGTGTCCTCGCAGTGCCCTCGATCTGATCGGCAGTGTCCTTGCTGCATATCCCGCAAAGGCGAACCCGCCCATTTTTGAGCAGCTTGCTTTGTGCGTGGTGAAATCCCGCAAAGGACTATTACTCATTTTTGAGTAATAGGTCTGACGGCAAGGCAGGCTCCACGGTCTAGCCTAGCGTAAGCCCGCCCCAGAAAAGCCCTGTGCTGCCCTCTGAGCCGTTCTGCCTGCTCTTTTGGAAAAGAACCAGAGGAAATGCAAGGCGGCTCTGCGGGGCTTGTGGCGGTTCTATACAGGTACCCAGAGAGGCAGCACGAAAAATATAAATTCGGAGCACGCACCCACACTGAGAGCCTCTGTGCGGCTCTGTACGGCGTTTTCCTGTGCTGGGCGGTAAACTTTACAGTGGAGCAGGACGGGCAGCTTACAAGGGCGTACAGCATGCGGAAATGTTGAGGTTTTCAGAGGGTACAAAAAAAGCAGACGCTGCCGCCTGCTCTTGTGGTATGTATCTATGTTACCGCTTAAAGCCCGTGGGGCAGTGTGGAAAGCTGCTGGAGTTTTTCCTGTGCTGCTGCCTGCTCTGCGGCGGTGAAATCCTTGTCAACATTGTTCGCCCGAAAGCGATAGTGCCGCATAAGTTCCTGTCGGGCGTGCATGATTGCATTTCGCTGTGTACAGTGGCTCAAATACATCTCTCTGCCTAGAAAATG
This sequence comes from Ruminococcus bromii, assembly GCA_963590855.1. Classification (GTDB taxonomy): domain Bacteria; phylum Bacillota; class Clostridia; order Oscillospirales; family Ruminococcaceae; genus Ruminococcus_C. The sequence goes on along the minus strand of CAVAQT010000015.1, from coordinate 52,852 downwards.
TGCCGGCGACACTGCTTTCAGCTGTTCCGGGAGTTCCTCGGCGTGAATTGCCCATGAAAGCACAGCAAGCCGGAGATCCGGCGACACCTCACAAGAGCAGCAGCTTTTTGAAGTGCTGCATTCAACAAACTTTTTCACGGTCTGCTCAATGATGCGGCTTATGTGTGTATCCCATTGTTGAAAATCTGTCGTGTTTTCCTCACAAGTCCACGCATAGCACCAGCAGAACAAAAGCCGCCGCTGCCGGTCTAGCTGGGTTTCTCTGTCCAGCTGCAAAATACTTTTCATGTGTAAAACTTCCTTTCTGTTTTCCTGCAAAAGCCGTTTCGGTTTTCTCCTGCTCTCTAGGTGAGTTTTCCGCTGCCTGTCGCTTTTGCTGATTTTATTATAGCACAAAGTTAAGTGCATTTCAATTGATATTTTGCACAAAGTTAAGTGCTAACTATTGTGTATTTTTGCACTTGATTTTGTGCGGCGTATTGTGTTATAATGTGTACAGTGGAGAAGTGGGCACAATAAAAAAGCCCGCCTGCTCCATGGAAAAGAGGTGGAAACAATGCCAATCAAATATGACAAACTTTTTCAGCTACTGAAAGAGCAGGGCTGGAACACAACACGCATCAGAAACGAGAAACTGCTAGGACAGGGCACACTAACCGCACTGCGACACGGCACAGGCGGGCTTGACCATCGCTCAATTGCCAAACTCTGCAAAGTGCTGCATTGTCAGCCCGGCGATCTCATGGAGTACACAGAGGAGGAGCAGACGTGAAAGCACAGCAGGTCAGCGTATTTCAAGAAAACGTGGTCGCTGCACTGGGGCTGTCGGTCGCTCCCGGCACGCCGATCTATCTGGGTGCAAGCAACGTAGCACATATGCAGGCAAAGCACCCGGCAGACTATGCAAAATACGGCGGTCAGATCTCCTTGATTCTGTCCAGTCCGGACTATGTCCGCACCAATCCGAAAGACGGCTCTGTGGAATATGTCAAGGAATTTCAGATAGACGGAGATTTCGTCAAGGTCGCCGTGCGTGTCACCGGAGCAGGCACATGGTTTGCACGTTCTCTTTACGTCCTGAACGCTCAGCGGGTACAGAACTTTATAAAAAAAGGAACGCTGAAAAAGCCTTGACTTTCCCGTCCGGATATGGTAAAATAAAATTGCAAGGAATCTTGTGCAGCTTTCTGCATAAGATAGCATAGAACGCTGAGGGCGGAACAGGCAGCCGCCACCCGGAGCAATCCGTAGGAGATGTGGGAGCGTCACCCCACCTCGTTCAGAATGTGAGCACTCTGTCCTTTCGGGCAGGGTGCTTTTTTGTGTATGACAAAAGCCGGCTGCACAGGGCACACACCCGCAGCCGGCTTTTCTGCTATTCTCTGCACTGCTGCACAAGATCGAAACGATCTGGCAAGTATTCCATATGCTGCACAGCGTTCCACCGCTTGTGTGCTTGGTATTCCCGCCGCAATTCTTGCAGCACTGAAGAACGCCGCAGTTCCTGCAAAGCTTTACTTTTCTTGTTAGAAACATTCTGGTAAGTACAGCCCCACCGCTGGGCGATGTCCACGAGGGAAACGCCTTGAAAGAAATACAGTTCAATCACTTCTCGCAGACGTTCCGGCAGTCTATCCACTGCCTCATGCACAAGCCGGCTTTCTTCGTCCTGCTCCAGCTGAGATAATACCGCCGTTTCAATGTCTGTCCCCTTGTCTGGCAAGATGTCCGCAAGCGTTACCTTGCCTTCCTCTGACTGGTTCTTGATTGGCATATCCAAAGAGGCAGCCTCGTTCAGCGGTTCATGTTTGCTGGAGCGTGTCCCGGTCAGTTCTGCAAGCAGCGTGTGGAACGGATAAGACAAGTAACTATTGAACTTGATGCCGATTTCCGGATTATACCCTTTGAGAGCACTCAGAAACGCCGTATAGCAGCTTTGCCGAATGTCCCATAATTCCACGCCGCACTGCTGAAAAAGGCTTTGACGGGCGTTATAGGCTTGCTTGGCTTTCAACCAGAGCAACGGCTTTACTTTCTCCCAGAGCAGGGGCACGAGTTCCTCGTTTTCCGGCTGCTGTGCCAGTGCCGCCAGCTGTTCATTTGTCATTCCTGCAACCTCCCTTTTCCGGAATACCCCCGCCCGTTCATTTTGCGATTTCCTGCACGGCGTTGGGCACCGGTCTTTTCATAGCCTGCTCCGTCGGGATTTTTACACCCCCACGCCCTCCGGCTTGCCTGCTCTCGTGCGTGCGTGTAACGATGTCAGCAAACGCCGGAGCAGGTCGCTTACACCAGCTCGAAGTCAATCTCATCCCATGGTATCACTTCTTCCTCTCCCGGAGCAGGCAGTGCCGCCCGTTCCAGGGCGGTGCTGTCCTGCGATATATTCATATCATTATCTTTAGATAATGATAATATATCATTATCATTATCATTATCAGTTATTTTTGTTATGGGTAGCATAGCTTTGTTATCACTTGTTATCGGTAGATTCTCTTTGTTATCGCTTGTTGTCTTTTGCTTTGACTTGTTATCACCCCATCTGGACGCCATGCCTTTCTTCCCTGCCTCAGAGCGTTTCTGGCAGGTCACTGCCCATTTTTCGCTGTCACGGTCGATACGCTCTTTCATGAAAGAAAATGCCATGTCTGCCGCCGGCGAAAGCAGCACTTCTTCGCCGGTATTGACATATGTAAAAATCGCCTTGAACAATTCTCCGGCATCTTCGTCCGACAATCGTGCAATGTGTTTCTCGTAGTCTGCATACATGACAAATGATTTTTTCTCCATTGCCTTGCATCTCTCCTTTCGTATCTCTCACAGCCGCACCGGCACGGGCTGAATGCCGGCGGAGGGCAGGCTGCGGTCTGGCTCTGGCGTGTCTTGGTCGAGTGCCTCGCAGTTCAAAAACGCTGCGAATCTCTCTTGGTTAATGAGGTAGCGGCTGCCTATCTTCACCGTAAAGGCTGCACCCCGCCGACTTCTCGCCAGTTTCCGAACAGCATAGGACGAAAGCCCGAACGCTTTTGCCGTGGTGTCAATGCTTTCCATGTGGGGAACAGTATATGTAAAATCTTTGCTCATGGATTCATTCCTTTCTCTTGAAAACCTGCTCCGGATATGCTATAATAGGAGCAGGCTATTTTTGAATAGTCTATTGGAAATTTAACGTGCGAAATGCACGGGCGTGTGTCTGTTGGTAGCGGGTACACGCCTTTTTCTTTTGCCTTGGTGGCTGTCTTGTGGTGTACATAGGCTTTTCTCTCGCTTTCTGTTGGTCGTTCCGAAATAGTGGCAAACAGTGGCGTTTCTCTCGGTTCGCTCTTTGTTCGTTGGGTTTTGCCGTCCTGTCTGGGCGGCTTTTTTATGCCTGCTCTGCTTTTAGTTGGTCGATAGCAGAGAGGAACTGCTGCCGCTGTTCTTCGGTCAGATCACACCGCATGAATCGTGTCATGTACGGTTCCGACTTCCCCCAAAGCTGGGCAATCTGCCACAGATACACGCCCGCCGCTCTGGCTGCCTGCCGGAGATCGGCATTTTTCTGGTTTCCTCGCATCTCTTTTCACCTCCATTTTCTCTTTTTTCTTTTTGCCTCTTGCAATCATCATTGTACCGTGGTATAATACAAGTATGACGATTGGAGCAATTATAATTATACTGCTCCAATTCGAAAAAGTCAACACTTTTGGAGCATTTTCTTTTATGTGCTCCGAATTTTAACAAGTCGGAGGGAATACAGTGGATTACATGGACAATGTGAGCAAGCGGATTGTTTCACTAAGAGAAGAAAAGGGAGAAACGCAACAAGAACTTGCAAACGCAATCGGCATCACAAGACAATCATTGAGCCGCTACGAGATAGCAGCAAGAACCGTCAGCGTTGAAGTGCTGGGAGCGTTGGCACAGCATTTTAACGTGTCTGCGGACTATCTGCTCGGGCTTTCTGATGTCAAGAGTACAGAGCAGGATATGCAGACGGCGTGCGAGGTAACGGGACTTTCAGAAAAGGCGGTGCTTTCACTGCATGAAAACAAAGAAAAAAACGATATGTATAACGAAATGATTTTAAGTGAAAATTTCCATGAAATAGCCGTACTTTTACATCAATTGAAGTATGAACAAACCGCTATTTCTAACGATAGCAGCAATTTTGACATTATGAATATTGGCAGCACAAGCAGCCTCGAAAATAAAGTTGATTTTTTGCAGCGAACCCTTGCTGTTTTTGATTCTTTTATCACTGCACACACAATCGAAAAAATTGCTGGTGAGTGGATTGATAAACTGATAGGAAAAGCAATGTATACAAACGGCAAATGGAGTGACACAGAAAAAAATCTCTTGTTGCAAAAGATGGCTATTGCAACAGCCCCGAATAAATCGAAAGCTATTGATTTTTTGCTTGAAACCTACAAAGAACAACTCACACAAGTAAAGGAGGCGAGCAACCATGCCCAACATCACACAACGGAAGAATAAAGCCGGCGAGGTGATCTCCTACCGCATCCGTGTCAGCCGTGGCTACGACAGCGAGGGAAACAAGCTGAAACCCCACGAAATGACGTGGAAACCCAGCCCCAACATGACACCCCGACAGGCGGAAAAAGAGGCACAGCGGCAGGCGTTGCTGTTTGAGGAGCAGTGCAAAAGCGGGCTTGCCGGCGATGCAAGCCGCATCACCCTTGCGGAATTTGTCCCGGTATATCTGGAGCAGAAACAGCAGACACTTTCGCCGATGATTCTTGAAATGTATTGCCGGGTAATCGATCAAAAAATACTGCCTGCTCTGGGACATCACAAAATACAAGATCTTCGCCCAGTCCATGTGCAAGCATTTATCCAGCAGCTGTGCAGCATAGACAAGCGAAACCGGGACGGCTCAGACAGTGAAGAAAAGCTTTCGGCTGCCAGTGTCAAGCGGTATCTCACAGTGTTGCAGTCTATGTTAAAACTTGCCGTAAAGCGGCGGATTATCAGCGAGAACCCAGCACGGGCGGAACTGCTGGACATTCCGAAAGCCACTGCCCCGAAGATCGACATTTTCACCAAACAAGAGGCAGCTGTCATGCTGGAGGCACTGGAGCAAGAGTCGCTGCAATTTCAAGTGCTGATACAGCTTGCCATTATCACCGGGGCACGGCGTGGGGAGCTGGTGGCACTGCGATTTTCTGATATTGACCGGAAAACCCGCAAGATCACCATTGAACGGGCTGCGATCAAGCGAACCGGACAGCCGCCGGAGATCAAACCGCCGAAAGATTATGAGGTGCGGAGCGTAACAGTTACGCCGGCGTGTATTGAACTTGTGGACAAGCTGGAGCAGGAGAAACGGGCACAGCGGCGGGCTCTGGGCAGCTACTGGCACGAGGGCGGCTGGCTGTTTACACAGGAAAACGGGGACATGATGAACCCGCAAACGCCCACAAAGCAATTTTCAAAGTTTCTGAAACGGCACGACTTCCCGCACCGGAAATTTCACGCACTGCGGCACACTTCGGCGACGCTGCTTTTATACGGCGGCGTTAGTCTGAAACAGGTGCAGGGACGGCTCGGGCATGGGGATATTGAAACCACAAACAAGTACCTGCATTGCTTGCAGGAGGCAGACGAGGAGGCGGCTTGCGTGCTGCAAAGTATGCTGACAGTCAGCCGAAAGACCAAACCGGAGCAGGCACAGACGCAGACAGAACCCACACAGGCGAAAGCCGGGGCATAACAAAAGCCGCCGCAGGGTGCATGATACACCTTGCAGCGGCTTTCTTTTTGTCGGATTTTGTTGAACTTTGCAGGGACTTTTCAAAGGCTTAGTGCCCTAATAGTGCCCTAAACGCACTTCCCTCCCCAAAACCAAAAAGCACGCAACCCCGGAAACTTCCCGAAACTGCGTGCAAATTCTTGGAGCTGTTAACCAGATTCGAACTGGTGACCTCTTCCTTACCAAGGAAGTGCTCTACCAACTGAGCTATAACAGCATTTCTTTTTTGTGTTTTCGTCGTTTTGGGCGACTCAACGTATATTATTATAGCACGAAATATGCGCCTTGTCAACGATTTTTCTCGATTTTGAAAAAAATAAAGTTTCTCCATTGCTATTTCAACATAAAATCAGAATACAACATAAACCAACATCTTTCTTACACAATAAAGCATAAAAAAGAAAATCAGAAAAAGTTTCAGGCTCTGCGACAAACCGGAAGAAAAATGTGTGCCGCCCGGCAGAACATCTGCATTTATGACTTGAAAACCCAAACCAAATATGCTATAATAAGAGGTATCATTGCGGCAGCGCCGCACACAGGCGCGCCATAGTGCCACCACAGAAAGGAATAGAACTTATGCGTGAACCAAAAGAATCCTCCGCAAAGCCGGATACCAATAAAACACCCCGCCGAAAGGGCGGCAGCCATGCCCGCCAGCGCAAGCTGCGGATCGACCGCGTTGCTGCGGTGGCTGTACCACTGCTGCTGATCGTCCTTTTGATCGGCGCGCTCTGTTTCCACAGCTGCCAGCGCCGAAAGGATCCGGAAAGCTCCGGCGGCGTGTCTGTTGCCACCGCCACTACCACCCAGGATTCCGCAAAGGACAAGCCGGCAGAGACCACTGCACCGGATGTCGCCACAGAAACCACACAGACCTCTGCCGACGACAGCAGCCGCACAGACGGCAAGCAGATCACCCTGGCGGCAAACGGCGTGGATCAGGGCAGCCTGATCCTCATCAACCAGGAGCACAGCTACGACTTCCCCACAGGAGACCCCAAGCTCCAGAGCGTCTATGAAAACCGCACCAGCGCCTACAGCGTCAGTGATATGGAAGTACAGCTGGAACAGGAGACCCTGCAGCATCTCAACGCCATGATGGACGATTTCGTCCAGGAGACCGGTCTCAGCGGCATGCAGGTGTTCGGCGGCTATCGGGACAAGGCAGACCAGGACGCACGGTATGAAAACGGCAGCACCAGCTTTAAGGGCGGCACTTCGGACTATCACAGCGGCAGAAGCTTTAACCTGAAGATTAACTTCGGCGACGGCACTTCAGACTATTATAATGCAGAAAAATATCCGGAATACAGCTGGATTGCAGAGCATGCGGCAGAGTACGGCTTTATTGTACGCTATCCGGAGGGCAAAGAGGCTCAGACCGGCGAGGACAGCCGGACGTATACCTTCCGTTATGTGGGCGCGCCCCATGCGGCATACATCACCGAGCACAAGCTGAGCCTGGAGGAATATATCGACAAGCTCCACAGCTACAGCGCCTCCAATCCCCTGGAAATCACCGCAGACGGAAAGACCTGCCGCGTCTTTTATGTCTCCATCGGCGGCACAAATGATGTGGATGTGACCATCCCCGGCAGCACCTATACTGCCTCCGGTGACAACATCAGCGGCTATATCGTGACCTGCGAAGAATAAAAACTGCACCGCTGCAAAGCGCCGTCCGGCATCTGCGGCGGTGTTTTTGTATATTCTAAACTGGTATGCAAAAAAAACGCAAAACTGGCAATTGTGACAATACCAAAACTGTGGTATCCTAGAAACAGATGCTTCGGGAAAATGCCGGGGCAAATCATCATATCTGGAGGGATTCCCCATGGAAAATCGTTATGAACTGAACAAAAACCTGGCGCAGATGCTCAAGGGCGGCGTCATTATGGACGTTACTACACCGGAACAGGCAAAGATCGCCGAAGCAGCCGGCGCCTGTGCCGTTATGGCACTGGAGCGCATCCCGGCAGACATCCGCGCAGCCGGCGGCGTATCCCGTATGAGCGACCCGAAAATGATCCGCGGCATCCAGGAGGCTGTCAGCATCCCGGTTATGGCAAAGTGCCGCATCGGCCACTTCGCAGAGGCACAGATTCTGCAAGCCATCGAGATCGACTATATCGACGAGAGCGAAGTGCTGTCTCCGGCAGATGACAAGTATCATATCGACAAGACCCGGTTCGATGTACCCTTTGTCTGCGGTGCAAAGGATCTGGGCGAGGCACTGCGCCGCATCAACGAGGGCGCATCCATGATCCGCACCAAGGGCGAGCCGGGCACAGGCGACGTAGTACAGGCTGTCCGCCACATGCGCATGATGCAGGCGGAAATCCGCCGTCTCCAGTCCATGGCAGAGGACGAGCTGTTCGACGCTGCCAAGGAGCTGCGCGTTCCCTATGATCTGGTACAGTATGTACACGACAACGGCAAGCTGCCGGTAGTTAACTTTGCAGCAGGCGGCGTAGCCACTCCGGCAGACGCGGCACTGATGATGCAGCTGGGCGCAGAGGGCGTATTCGTTGGTTCTGGTATCTTTAAGTCCGGCGACCCGGCAAAGCGCGCAGCAGCCATCGTAAAGGCTGTCACCAACTTCCAGGATGCCAAGATGCTGGCAGAGCTGTCCACCGACCTGGGCGAAGCGATGGTCGGCATCAATGAACAGGAGATCTCCCTGCTCATGGCGGAGCGCGGCAAGTAATGCGCATCGGGATTCTTGCACTGCAAGGTGCATTCGCAGAACACAGTGCCATTTTGCAGAAGCTGGGTGCAGACAGTTTTGAGATCCGGCAGAAGCGTGATCTGGCGCAGCCCATGGACGGGCTCATCATTCCCGGCGGCGAGAGCACCGTCATGGGAAAATTGCTGAAGGAGCTGGACTGCTATGACGAAGTCCGCAGCCGCATCGAAAACGGCCTGCCGGTATTCGGCACATGCGCCGGTCTGATCCTGCTGGCAAAAGAGGCAGAGGGCGGAAAGGTGCAGCTGGGCACGATGGATATCGCAGCACGGCGCAACGCCTATGGCAGACAGTTGGGCAGCTTTTCCACCACCGCAGAGATGAAGGGCGTGGGCGAAGTTCCCATGGTATTCATCCGCGCGCCGTATATCACAGAGGTCTCAGGAGACACTGAGATCCTGGCAGAGGTAGACGGCAAGATCGTGGCAGCCAGAGAGGGCAGCCAGCTGGTCACAGCGTTCCATCCGGAACTGACCGATGACACCCGTGTCCATGCCTATTTCCTGCATATGATCGAAACGGCAAATTCGTAATTAAGAACCGCAAACAAAAACCGCATTGCGTTCCGGTGTATTTCCGGTCGGCAATGCGGTTTTTACTTTTTCGTAGAACAAGTGAAAAGTTTGTTGAATGCGTGGCAGCCGCGGTATCACTCATACCGCAGGGCATCGATGGGGTTCAGGTTGGATGCCTTGATGGACGGGATAAGTCCAAAGACAATGCCCACCACCATGGAGAACACCACAGATACCACAATAGAGAGCGAGCTGATGGCGACCGGAACAGACGCGATCTTGGAGATCAGCTGCGCCAGACCGATGCCAATGCCCACGCCGATGATGCCGCCGATGCTGGTCAGCACAGACGCTTCTGTCAGGAACTGCGCCAGAATGCTGCCCTTTTTCGCGCCGATGGCCTTTTTCAGACCGATCTCACGGGTGCGCTCTGTAACGGATACCAGCATGATGTTCATGACGCCGATGCCCCCCACCAGCAGGGAGATGCTGGCGATCCAGATCAGCATGGTGTTGGTGGAGGAACTGAGCTTTTGCAGGTTCTTTGCCTGTTTCAGCAGATCCTGACTGTCATACTTCACCTGTGCGCCGTCGCTCTCGCCGCTGCTGCCGGAGGTCTGAATGGTGGCATTCATCAGCTCTGCCACCTTCTTTCCCACCGCCGGCATGCTGTCTGTGTCCTCTGCCTTCGCCAGACAGTTCAGCGGTTCGTCGTACTGATACGGGATCGCCCAGGACTGGTTGGGGATAAACATCTTGCCGCCGGAGCTGCCCATATAAGTCCAGTAGTCCTCTTCGGAATTGATGACCGGCTCAAAGTTGTTGATCTCTGTCACAACACCCACCACCGTAAACGGCTCGCCGTTGATGTCGATCACCGTGCCAATGGGATCTTCGGAGGAATACAGGCTCTTCACCGCCGTGCTGTCCAGGATCACCGCCTTGGCGTTGTCGGTATACTCTTTGGCGAGAAAACCTCTGCCCTCCTGCACCGCATAGCCTGCGGTGTCAAAATAGCTGGCATCGATGCCGAACATCGCGCCGCTGAACTGGGTGTTCTGATAGTACACGTTGTCGCAGTACGAGCGCGTCCGGAAAAACGAAGCCGAAGCCACATGATCCACTGCTGCGATCTCGTCCTGCACCTCTTTGGAGAGTACCGGCACACCGTCCGGTGCAGACTGATAGGAAAAGTCATAGGGACTCTCGCCCTGGTACAGCTGTACGCTGACGGTATTGTTTCCCGAACCGATCAGGTTGTTCTTGATCTGTTCGTTTGTGCCCTTGATGGTCGAAACGATGGCGATGATCGCCGCAATGCCGATGATAATGCCCAGCATGGTGAGGATCGACCGCACTTTATGGGACAAAATGCCCTGTAGGGATAAGCGTATATTTTCCAGCATGTTCTGTCCCTCCTCTTAATTGTACGACGGGCCGTCGGTCTCGTTGACCAGTGCGCCGTCTGCGGCATATTTTCCATAGGGGAAGCAGATATAGTCCTCCTGGCTGATGCCGGAGAGGATCTCGATGGCGCTGCCGCCGTAGATGATCTTTCCCGTCCGGATGTTCTGCCGCTCCAGCTTCTTGTCTTTCGATTCCCGCATGACATAATACTGTCCGTTCTCCTGCCGCACATAGCTCATGGACAGATAGAACGTGCTGCTCTCTTCTGTATCCGTAAAGCTCAGGCTCACATAGCTGCCCACAGACAGATCGTCACAGTCCTCCACCGCAGCCCGGAACGGATACGCGCTGTTGTTGGGATTCTCGCTGCCGTTCTGGGTGGTATATGCCGTAGGAGTCTTGTCGATCTCTGTCACTTCTGCGGTATAGACGTTTCCCGTATCCCAGGAATTTACGGTGATCTGTGCGCCCACGGTCAGCTTGTCCAGATTCATCTCGCTGACTGTGCCCTGCACCATGATGCCGCCGCTGCCCTGTACCACCAGATACGGCTCATTGGTCTCCAGCGACTCCACCGACGCCGCCACCTTGGTGACTGTGCCGTCGATCTTCGCCACCTCCTGACCGTTTTCCTGCTTTTCCTTTGCAGCGTCATACTCGATCTGTGCCTTTTTCTGATCGATCTCTGCGGACTGGATGGCGATCTGCTGTTCTGCTATCTTCTGTTTCAGCTGTGCCCGGGTGTAGACATAGTTGTCGCTGTCCGAAGATGCCGCTGCCATGGGCTGCACTGCCGCCATTGGGCGAATGGTAAAGCTTTCCTGCTGCATTGCCGCAGTGGGTGCAGCCTCCCCAGAAGCCGTGGTCTCCGAAGTATCCGTCGTGGAATCCGGCGCAGTTGTCACAGTATCCGAAGTTCCCGGCACAGTCGTTCCCGGTTCTGTCGGCGTGTCGTTGTTGTTTGCCGGGTCATAGGCAAATGTACCGCCCACCTGGAGCGTGCCATACCAAACACCGCCGCCGGTGATCTGTACACCGCCGTCCTCTGTCACCCGGATATGCTGCCCCAGTGTCCAGTCTCCCGTATCGGTCAGACTGCCGCCCTGCACCAGCCAGCCGTAAAGCACTTCGCCGCTGTCGCCGTATACCACAAAAACGGCGTACTGCTTCGCGCTTTTCAGCTGATCCAGAACCGCCTGCTTGACTACTGTGCTGCCGGTGCAGGCGAACTGGAAGGGATCCTCTGCGGTGCCCGTGCCGGCTGCCGCCTGGCTCAGCGCCGTGACCGTCCCCAGCGTATTCGCCGGGGTGTCCGGGCTGTCGGGCGTATCCGGCTCATCGGGTTCGTCCGGGTCGTCGGGATATACCGGCTCTGCCGGAGCTTCCTCAGAGGGCTTCAGCTTTTTCAGCCGTTCCAACTCCTTCTTTGCCTGGCGCACATTGTCCTGTGCCACCGCGAGAGCCGTCTCCTTCTGCGCCGCCTCCAGTCCCACGGCAGTCATGTCATAGTCCAGCAGCGGTGTGCCTTTGGTCACATGGTCGCCCTCTTTCACCAGAACCTTGTCCACAAGCTGGTCGCTGGAGAGGGTCACGCTCTGCACATCGCCGGAGACCACCTGACCGTCCATAGAGAGATCGTCTCCCCAGTAATACTGCATCAGGCTGCTGACGGGCATCACATCCACCCGGTTTTTCTTTGCCTGCTGTGTCCGATAGAGCACCGTGCCGCCTGTGCCGCCGCCGGCTGCGACTGCCGCACAGATGACGACTGCGGCGATTTTCTTTCCCTTTGTCATGATGCATCGCCCTCCTGTTCTGTCCGGTGCTCCCCAAAGCTGCCCTGCTCCAGTCTGCCGTCCCGGATGGTCACAATGCGCCGGGCATGCTGTGCGATCTCCAGCTCATGAGTAATCATCACAATGGTCACGCCCTCTGCATTCAGCTGAGAGAACAGCTCCATGACCTGTTCGCCGGAACGGGTGTCCAGCGCACCAGTCGGCTCATCTGCCAGCAGCAGCCGGGGATGGCTCACCATCGCCCGTGCAATGGCGACGCGCTGCTTCTGTCCGCCGGAGAGCTGGGTGGGTTTAAAATTCACGCGTTCTTCCAGCCCCACGCGCACCAGCATTTCTTTCGCCCGCACCAGACGGTCTTTTTTCCGCACGCCGGCATACAGCAGCGGCAGTGCCACGTTTTCCAGCACCGACTGCCGCGGCAGCAGATTGAAGTTCTGGAACACAAAGCCGATCTTCTGATTGCGGATCACCGAGAGCTGATTGTCGCTGCACTGCGCCATGTCCTGTCCGTCAAAGAAATAGCTGCCGCTGGTCTGCTTGTCCAACAAGCCGATGATGTTCATCAGCGTGGACTTTCCCGAACCAGAAGGCCCCATAATGGCGAGATACTCCCTCTCATCCACTTGCAGCGTAATATCATGCAGCACCGGAACCGGCTCTTTGCCCTGCAAATAGGACTTGCAGATGTCATGCAAATCAAGTACCATCTGCCGCACCGCCTTCCGCTGCATCGGCGTCCTCATCCGACAGCGCCTCGTTTGCGCCGTCCTCGGTGAATCCGTCCGCAGTATCTGCATCGCCGCTGTCCATGCCGGTTTCATCCTCTGCGCCGCCGATCACACCCTCGTCAACAGGCATATCATCCTCGTTGTAGGAAACGTCCCCGTCTGCGGGGATATCGTCTGTATCATCGCCTGTGCCATCCTCCTCCGGCGTTGCCTCGTCGGGGTTGGTGGTGGTTTTCATGCCCTCCTCATAGGAAGCGGACGGAAAGGCGATCTTGTCGTCCTCGGACAATCCGCTCTTGATCTCACAGTCGCCCATATTCTCGTCTGTCTGTCCCACTTCGACTTCACGCTTTTCCAGACGGTCTTTCTTGTCTGCCGCCCAGACATAGCTCTTGCCGTCCTCATCTGTGAGGATATAGTCGGAGTACAGCCAGATGCCGTTCTTTTCGATGCTGTCGTCCATGCCGCTGTCTGCGGAGACCAGCAGATGCTGTCCCAGCATCAGGCCGTCACTGGAATCCAGCGTCACATAAAAGGGATACTTGGACGAAGTGGTCATATCATCGCTGTAGCCATAGTTGTTATTCTGGCTGTTGTCCGCCTCTGTGGAGATCTCCGAGATCTTTCCCGTCCAGGAAGTATCGTCAATGCGGGAATGCAGCACCATAGGCTCGTCCTGATAGATCGCCTGGATGTTCTGCTCGTTGACGGTGCACTTTACCCGAAATTCGCCGTCCGACATGAGCTTCATCAGCACATCCGTGCCGTCTGACTGGAGCTGTTCCACCGTTTTCAGGGACTGCACCGTCCCGGCGATCTCCGCCTTTACCGTGGCGTTGTCGATGGTGTTTTGCAGCTTTTCCAGTTCGATCTTCTTGGTCTTGATGTCATATTCCGACTTGGCGATATCCGTTTGCAGCGACTGGATCTGGGTGGTATAGGTCAGCTTGTCGTCCGCACTGGCATTCTTTTTTTCCGACTCCAGCTGTGTGATCTGCTGCTTGTTGGATTCGATCTCGTTCTGCATCCGTTCGATCTCCACGTTGCCCTGCTGGAGTTCTAGCTGCATGGACTCCACATCATAGGTGAAAAGCGGATCACCTGCGTTCACATGGTCGCCCTCCTGCACCGCGATGTCCGAAACGGTCTTTGAGGTATCCAGCTTGATCTCCTTGGTCTCCTGGGGTTCAACTACGCCGGAGAACTGCATGTCCGAGACCGTGACCGCCGCAGAGTTCACATCTCTGATCGGCATCACATACGCCACACCGTCCGTGTCGCTGCCCTTGCTGTGATGCCGCCACACCAGCACGCCGCTGACGCAGACCGCCGCTGCCGTAACACCGGCAACTGAGCCGATGATGATCTTTTTGGATTTTCCCATATTCCTTCCTCCTTTATCACATGACCCGTGCACCGGACAATGCCAAATTGCACGATCTTGGTAACTGTTTCAACTGTTGTATGCTCCGTACAACAGCTTGGCTTTAGTATAGCATACCCATTCGGCATTGTCAAGAGGATTTTCGCAATTTCTTCCCGTTTTTTCCGAAAACCGCAGGATTCAGCGGAATGCATAAAAAAAGAATGGTGCCGTCATAAAAGACTGGTACCATTCCTGTGAAACCTAAATATCAATGATTTGTGAAAAGCGTATCAATATTCTGCGAAAAGGGGGATTCGCGGAGACTCCTCAGTCAAGCCTACGGCTTGCCAGCTCCTCTGTAGAGGAGCCAAAAGAAAGCCTCCTCTCCTAGAGGTGATTCCCCACAGTGTGGGGAAATGTCACGAAGTGACAAAGGGGACGGCTCGGTAAGAGATGCCCAAAGGGCAGAGGGATAAGCGGAGACCCCTCAGTCAGTGCTGCGCACTGCCAGCTCAGCACAAGGCACGCCCTACGGGTGCCCTTTCAGGGGAGCCTTACTCGGTTCAGATGTCCCCCTTGAAAAGGGTGATTCCCCACAGTGTGGAGAAATGTCACGAAGTGACAAAGGGGACGGCTCGGTAAGAGATGCCCGGAGGGCAGGGGGATTCGCAGAAACTCCTCAGTCAGAGCCGCGCTTATTCTTCTCCCGGTGTATACACAAACCGCAAAAACCGTGCCGGTACTGTCATATCCCTTCCGTTGCCGGAAGCATACAGGGCAATATAGTTTCCGGTGAAGCAGCCGCCTGCCTCTGTGGTGAGATACTGGGTCTCGCCGGCGCCCAGTTCCTGCCAGCTGCCGTCTGCCGCCGCAAAGGAGAAGCGATACCAGGAGCGGTCACTGGTGAGCCGCAGCGTCAGCTTTTCTCCGGTGCAGGGCACGACCTTTTCCACAGCGCACAGTGCGCCGATGCGCCGCCGCAGGATCACACAGTCCACGCCCTCACGCATGGTGCGCGCGATCTCATAGTGATGCCCCGGATTCATGTACACGGTGAGGCCTGCCTCTTCGCCCTTCTGCGCCGGCACAAAGTCCAACACCGTCTCTGCGGTACAGCAGAAGTGTTCCTGCCGCCGTCCCAGCCATGCCTTCGGCGCATCCTCCCAGAGCGAAACGCCGTTTCCATGAAGCTCCAGACCGTTTCCGGTACACTGCACCATTCCCGGCACCGGGTTGTAGATCTGATTCCACATGGGGTGCAGCGTCTTGCCGCAGAAATCGTCTGTTACAGCACTGCCCGGCACATAACCGGACGGTTTCCAGGATTCCGGTGCCTGGGATACCGTAAATTCCGGCAGCACTGCGCCCTTTTCTCCCATGGTGCACCAGCCGTTCTCCCACTGTACCGGAACGAGCATGGTCTCCCGTCCCAGATTGTGCCGGAACGGATACGCCAGCGGACGAATCGCCAGGCAGACCGCCCACCAGTTGCCGTCTGCATCCTCTACCAGATCAGCATGTCCGGCAGCCTTGATGGGCAGACACTGCCCGATATTGGTCAGCACCGGGTTATGGGGACAAGGCTCATACGGCCCGAGCACCGATGCACTCCGTGCCATGACTGCCATGTGGCACAGCTCTGTGCCGCCCTGCGCCAGCAGCAGATAGTACATGCCATTGATCTTGTAGAGATGCGGTCCTTCCGGGTTGTTGGCAGTTCCCTGCCAGAGCCAGTGCCGCTCACCGATGGCTTCTCCCGTGGTAACATCCACCTCACTGAGATAGACGCCGCCGTCTGTTCCGGTATAATACACCTTGCCGTCTGTGTCGAAAAACAGTGACGGATCGATTCCCGGAAAAGGCAGTTCCACCGGATCCGACCATTCTCCGGCAGGATCTTCTGCGGTGATGATAAAGTTGCCGTGATTGTCTCCGTTCACACAGGTGACGATCACATAAAACCGTCCATCATGATACCGGATGGTGGGCGCATAGATATTCAGACAGTTGGGCGCACCGGTCACCAGCTTCACCTGTGTATTTCGGGTCAGACAGTGCCCGATCTGCTCCCAGTGCACCAGATCGCGGCTGTGATAGATGGGCAGTCCGGGAAAATACTCAAAAGAACTAGTCACCAGATAAAAGTCCTTTCCCACACGGCAAATACTGGGATCCGGGTGAAATCCCGGCAAGATCGGGTTTTGATACTGCATAAAGTCATCCTCCATGATTTTTGTTTTCTCAGGCAGTGCTGCCTGTTTCGATTTTTCGTCAGATCGCGCGCAAAGTCTTATTCCGCGAGCCCCAATGGTTCAGGCTGCAGCCCTACCGACTCCATCGCACTGTACCGCAGCACAAGCGCCGCATCCAGGGAATCCACGCTGCCGTCCCGGTTGACATCCATGCACGCCAGGATCTCCTGGGTCACAGTACCGTCCGCCAGAACATCATATCCCACATTCATCCGGGCGCTCACCATCAGGATCAGCGCCGCATCTGCCGCACTGATCCTGCCGTCCTGATCGGCATCTCCTGCGGCAATCGGCTCTTCTGTGGATGTGGTATCCGTGGTGACAAAAGTTGTCGATGTTTCGGTTGTCTGTGTTGTCTCCGTGGTCTGCGTCCATGTGTCGGACGACGCGCTGCTTGTCTCAGATGCCGATGCGCCGCCGCCCGAAGAACTGGTGGTTTCCATGGTCGTTGTCGTGCTTTCCGCCACGGTTTCTGTCGCAGCTGTCGCAGTCGTCGTGGTCGTAGTGCTGGCAGTGATAAACGACGGCAGCGTCATGCTCGCAGTGGTATTCACCGCACTCTGCGTTGTGACTGCCGTAGTCTCCGTGGTTTCCCACGCCGTGACGGTAGTGGTAGTCGTCGTGGTTTCCGGCACGGACGCGATCTCCCGGAATGCCAGACCATACTTCGCCGCATACTGTTCTGCCGCAGAATCCTTTTTGCCGAGGAGCACAGAGCCCTCCGGAAACACCTCTGCGGTATCCGGAATGGTATACGCATCACCCAGGAACGTCACCTGCATGGTGCTGCATCCGAAGAAGCTGTTCGCCGCAATGGTGCGCAGACTCGCCGGAAAGGTCAGTTCTTTCAGGCTGGCGCAGTCCGCAAAGGTCTGCATCCCGATGCTCTCTAACGCGGTATTTTCCAGTGCCACGCTGTCCTCTCCGGTTTCCAGAGAGGTACAGTGCAGAAATGCGCGGTCTGAAAGCACTGTCAGCCCGGCAGGGATATGCACATTTGTCAGGCTGGTGCAGTCCCGGAACGCCTCTTCGCCGATCTCCGTCAGCGTATCCGGGAGCTGCATTGTTTTCAGCGCAATACAGCCGTCAAAAGCGTTGCTTCCGATCTCCTGCACATGCTCCATATCTGTTACAGCTTTCAGAGCAATGCAGTCCTGAAAAGCTGCTCTTCCGATGCTGGTGATCGTATCCCGCAGGTGCACGGTCTCGATGGTCTCACAGCCCTGGAACGTGCCGGGCGCGATCGTTTCCATGCCCACAGGGAGGGTCACCTCTGTCACATTGGTCTGGTTCGCCAGAAATCCGCTGCTGATGACCCGAACGGTGGGCGGTATCATAATGGTGCTCGCTTCACCGGTATATTTCAGCAATACGCCGTCGCACACCTTCCAGCTGCCGGACTGCATGGTCATCCAGCCGGTGTTGAAAAAGGCATCCTTTCCCACATTTGCCACCGATTCCGGCAAACTCAGGTTCGTCAGATTGGTGCACATAGAAAAGGCATAAGCCCCGATCTTTTGCAGGTGACCGGACAAGGAAAGACTGCGCAGCGAAGTGCAGCTGCTGAATGCACTCTGACCGATCTGAAGGATATCATCCGACATCATCACATATTCCAGGGCATAGCAGCCGTAAAACGCATAAGAAGGGATGGTCTCCAGGCTGCCCTGGATCAGCGCCATGGTCATTGCCGTACAGCCGCTGAACGCATTGTTCCCCAGCTTTGACAGCGACTCCGGCAAAACTGCCATGCGCAGCGAAGTGCAGTCCTGAAAGGCAAATTCACCGATGCTGCGCAGCTGATTGCCGAACTGTACCGATTCCAAAAGATCACAGCCATAAAACGCCCAGCTGCCCAAATGCAGCAGAGATACCGGGAGTTCTACCTTAGTAAGAGAACTGCATCCGAAAAATGCCTCTTCCCGGATCTCCCGAATGCCGCTGGGCAGCTGGATATCCTCCAGCCCGGTGCAGCCGGAAAAGCAGCATTCCCCAATATTGACCAGGCTATCCGGCAGGGACACATGCTTCAGAGAAACATGATCCACAAACAGACCGTCTGCCAGCACAGTTACGCCATCCGGAATCGTCACCTCTTCCTGATTCTCCGGCACAGCAACCGCGGCCCGGTCACCGATCACAGCCACAGTTAGGGCGCGGTCAGAGCGCCACTGCGTCTCTGCCAGAACATCTGTGCCCACCTGTTCGAGACTTTCTCCGCCGGCGACTTCATGCAGCAGACTGCACCCGGAAAATGCACCTTTCCCCATGGTAGTGACCGTTGCCGGAATGGTCACCGTCCGCAGGTCATTCATCTCGCAAAAGCCGTTTTCCGCGATGGAGATCACCGGGTGTCCGTCCACCGTCTCTGGAATCACCAGCGTTTCTGCGTCTGTTTTTTCCGCACCGACTGCCGTTGCGTTTCCGATCACATCCAGCGTATACCAGATGCCGTTTGCGAGATATTCCGCAGAGGATGCGGGATCCGATCCTGTTTCAGCGGCTGCGGCTCCCCCCACAGCACCAAAGAGGCAAAAAACACTAAGACAGCATGCCGTCAGACAAGCTGTGATCCGCCTCCATTTTTTCTTCTGCATGCAGAAGCACTCCTTTCTCAATCCGCCATTCTTCTGATTTTGCTTCTGAAAGCCCGACGCCCTCTCTCGCGATATAGACGAGGAGCGCACTGGCGTCCGCGGCATTGATGATGCCGTTTTCGTCATAGTCGGCACAATACTGTTCAATGTCATCCAGCTCCGCCGGAAGTCCTGCGCCTGCCTTTGCGCTATAGGTCAGCAGCAGCGAAACATCCATGGCATTCACTTCCTGATCGCCGTTGATATCGCCGCACATTCTGTCCAGCGGCAAAAACCGGTGGGTGTACTTCTGGGAAAAAATGTGGGCAGTGGATTCAACATAGCTGCTGACCGGAACATTTTTCGGCAGTGTCTGTTCCGTATCCGAGATCCGGCACGCCGGATTCAGAATGGTGAGCCACTGCAGCCCGGTACAGCCGGAAAATGCGCCTGCGCCGATCTCCTCCACCGTTTCCGGCAGCACTAGCTTTTGCAGCGCCGCACAGCCGTCAAACGCCGTGCTTGCGATCACCGTCACACTGTCCGGCAGCGTGATCTCCTCCAGCACATTGCAGCCCTGGAACATGGCATTGGTGATCTGTGTCAGCTGCGGAGAAAGCGTCACCTTCCGCAGTGCCTTGCAATAGCTGAACGCATGGTTTCCCACCGTCTTTACCGTGTCAGGCATCTCTATTTCCGTCAGGGAAGTACACCAGTGAAAAGCATACTGCTCAATGGTCTCCAGTCCGTCTGCAAGCTGTATCTTCTGCAAATTGCTGCAATTGACAAAGGCAAAGCCGTCGATGGACTGCACCGATGCCGGAAGCGTCACACGCTGCACAGTACGGCAGCTGTCGAACGCATAACCGCCGATGACGCGCACACTGTCCGGTACCGTCACGCTGCTCTTTTCGCCTTGATATGCCAACAGGATACCCTGTCCGGCAATGACAAAATCATCTGCCTGAGATGCCAGCCACGGCGTACCGTTTGCAATGCCGCCGCCGATCTGGGTGACCGTGTCAGGAATGACCAGTTCTTCCAGCCGGGTGCAGTCCATGAAGGCAAACTCGCCGATCTTTCGGATGCTGTCCGGCAAGACAGCCCGTTTCAGCCGGGTACAGTCCTTAAAGGCATAGCCTGCTATTTCCGTCACCGGGCAGCCGTCCAGTTCTGCCGGGATCTCTGTTTCTGTTATTGCCGGACGAGCGCCTTTAATGGTCACCTCGTTCTGGGGCGTTATCATATAATAGATGGCATCCTGATAGACCTTCCACTCCGGGTTCTCCGCTGAAACCGAAAGTCCGCCAAACCCGGAAAGACATGTCACGATCAGCGACAGCACCAGCAAACACGCGGTGCTGCGCTGCCATACCCTGCGCAATGTACCTCCCTCCTTTCTGCCGCACAAAGCCGTGAGGTGCGCTCTATGCGGTATTGTAAAGATTATGATTATTTTTATTATAACACATTTTCCCAAAGCTCGTCAATTGATTTTGACAAAAAAAGCAGACCTTGCCGCAAAAAAACGGTCTGGTCTGCTTTCCCAAGAAAAAACGGAGCATGTTCCCATAAAAAATCGCATTTCATCTTCCTGAAAATAGGTGTTAATTGAGCAGCATTACGCCGAAATTGAGATAGGCAGCAAACAGCAGCCACGCCAAATAGGGCAGATTCAGCCACCCTGCTGCCGGACGAATGCGCCAAAACGTCACGATCATGCCTATGACTGCACCGATCAGCAGCAAGACCACCACCAGCGCCGCATCGATGGCATGAAACCGGAAAAAGACGATGCTCCACAAGAAGTTCAGCCCCAGCTGTGCCCCGTACCAAAGATATGCCCATATGGTCTGTTTCTTTTCCGCATCAGCACGGTAGATGAGATATACGCTGATCCCCATGACGGCATACAAGATGCTCCACATCACAGGAAACAGCCAGCCCGGCGGTGAAAGCGGCGGTTTTTCCAGGCTCTGATAAAACTGCTTCATATTCCCTGCCAGAATCCCCGACAGCGCCCCGACCAGTTCCGCAGATACCACAAAGATCAAAAGTTCTGTCACACTGCGCTTTTTCATAACATATCCCTCCCGGATCGTTTTTGGATAGTATATGTCCCGTCGGGTGCAGGTATGCAAAAAAGCGGCATGACGAAACCGCCATACCGCTTTCTTTTGCAAACTCAGTGACAGAGAACACTCTGTCTGCGAGAATCCAGCGTAAACTTATGCCAGTTCAGCGAAGAACTTGATGGTGCGAACCATCTGGCTGGTGTAGCTGTTCTCGTTGTCATACCAAGAAACAACCTGTACTTCATACAGATCATCAGCGATCTTGGAAACCATGGTCTGAGTTGCATCGAACAGAGAACCATACTTCATGCCGATAACGTCAGAAGATACGATCGGCTCTTCGTTGTAGCCATAGGACTCAGTAGCAGCAGCCTTCATAGCAGCATTGATGCCGTCAACAGTTACGTCTGTGCCCTTAACAACAGCAGTCAGGATTGTGGTAGAACCAGTCGGAACCGGTACACGCTGTGCAGAACCGATCAGCTTGCCGTTCAGTTCCGGAATAACCAGACCGATTGCCTTTGCAGCACCGGTGGAGTTCGGAACGATGTTAGCTGCGCCAGCTCTTGCTCTTCTCAGGTCACCCTTTCTGTGCGGGCCGTCCAGGATCATCTGATCGCCGGTGTAAGCGTGAATGGTGCTCATGATACCGCTCTGGATCGGAGCATAGTCATTCAGAGCCTTAGCCATCGGAGCCAGGCAGTTGGTGGTGCAGGAAGCTGCGGAGATGATCTTGTCATCAGCAGTCAGAGTGTTGTGGTTTACATTGTAAACGATAGTCGGCAGATCGTTGCCAGCCGGAGCAGAGATAACGACCTTCTTTGCACCTGCATCGATGTGAGCCTGTGCCTTAGCCTTAGAGGTGTAGAAACCAGTGCACTCCAGAACAACGTCAACACCGATCTCGCCCCACGGCAGCTCTGCTGCGTTAGCCTTTGCATAGATCTTCAGAGTCTTACCGTCAACAGTGATGGTACCAGCCTCGTCATCAGCAGAAACAGTGTGCTTGTTCTCACCGATCTTGCCTGCATAACCGCCCTGTGCGGTATCATACTTCAGCAGGTGAGCCAGCATAGACGGCTTAGTCAGGTCGTTGATTGCAACAACCTCATAGCCCTCTGCGCCGAACATCTGGCGGAATGCGAGACGGCCGATACGGCCAAAACCATTAATAGCAACTTTAACTGACATTGGAAATTACCTCCTAATATTTTAGAAAGCACTGATATACATCCCCGGACAGCGCCCGATTTTGCCCCAGTGATTCCTTGATAACTCTATTTTACACCATTCCGCAGAAAAATTCAAGCACTTTCGCAAAAAAAGCAGGGGCGACTATGGCAAGTTCTCTTATTTTCCACGTTTTCCGCAAAAAATAGCCTGTCATTTTATGCATAATGCACAAAGTTTGAAAAGCAGACAAAATTATCACTTTTTTTATTTCCCTATTCTGAAATATGTAGTATAATAATAGCATAGAATAATGACAAATGCGAATGCAGTGAGGAGGAACCAGCGCCGATGGAGCAAAACGATTTTCAGCAGATCTGCCGATGGTATCAGCAGACAGAGGACGCCGTGCTGTGCTACGGGACAGACGGGACGCTGCTCTGGCACAACGATGCCGGAGCCGCAGCCGAACCGGAAGCAGACCGGCTGCCCCGCTTCTCCCCGGACGGCACGCCGGAAAATGGCACATTCCTGCTGCCCCGCGGCGGTGCGCTCTGCTGTGTCCGCCAGGAGAGCCGGCACATCGGACAGCAGGACGTGATCCTCGTGCAGATCAGCAGCGCCTCCGCCGGCGAGATCTTCGGAAGCTGTCCGGAGCTGCACCGGGAGGCAGAGAACCGGATCGCCGCCGTGCGGCAGAAGATCTTCGGCATCACCAACGCCGTCAGCGCGCTCTATGACAGTCTGGAGGAATCCGGCGGCGACTCCCGGATGCTGCTGGAAGAGCAGCTGGAACAACTGAACATCATCCAGGGGAACTGCTGCCGTCTCCTGCGTCCCTCCCTGCTCCAGCTGGAACTGCTGAAATATTTCCAAAAAAGTGAAATTTCCGGCGAGGCGCTTTTTCTTGACCGTGAATTGTCGAATTTTGTCGAATCGTGTCGAAATGTTCTGGGACGCACCATGCACATCAGGCTGGAGACAGACCGTCTGCTCTGCATACGCGTCAACCGCCGGCGGCTGCAAAACTGCCTGCTCTGCCTGATCCTGCTGATGCGCCGCGCCTGT
This sequence comes from Ruminococcus bromii, assembly GCA_963590855.1. GTDB lineage: Bacteria > Bacillota > Clostridia > Oscillospirales > Ruminococcaceae > Ruminococcus_C. The sequence continues at coordinate 29,395 of CAVAQT010000015.1, read as the reverse complement.
CCGGAAGCCGCCCGGCTCTCCTGGCAGGCAAAGGCACAGGACGACAAGATCCTTCTGTGCTGCACCGCGTCGCCGGACGGGACGGAATCCTTCAGCCGGCGGCACAGCGAAGCAGAGCAGCTGTACCACACAGGACTGCGTACCCCGGAGGAACAGATCGTGCAGCAATTCTGCGATGCCTATAACGCAGTGCTGCTCACCTCCCGGACAGAACAGGAGGTACAGTACACGCTGCGTTTCCCCTGCTGCGAAACGGAGAAATTTCTCTCTCTGAAAAGCAGCCGCGCCGCCATTGACGACGGCATGTTTTCGCCCTATCAGATCTTTTTGTCTGATATTTCGGGCTATCGCTTTTATTAGGCTGCAATACACCGACATTTTATGGGAACATGTTCTAAAAGGCCCATATCATCGATCTGTCTGATTCAGGAATCACCAAATTTATGGTGATTCCTGAATTTTTTGTTAAAACAGAAGAATACCGTTTCACATTTCAAAAGGAATATGCTATAATATAGGAAAGACGCTTCCAGAGCCGAGGCGTTTTCAAAGAAAGGAACGGATCATGCAATGGCAGAACGATTGATCGAAATTCAGGATACCAACCAATTTCAGATACTATGCGGCAGCTTTGATGAAAATCTCAAGCTGTTGGAACAACGGTATCATGTCCGCATGATCTGCCGTGGTGATGAACTGCGCATCCAGGGCGACGGCGCTGCGGCAGAGCTTGCCGCCGGAGCAGTCTCCGCCCTGCTGAAAATGATCGCGTCGGGTCAGGCCATCACGCCTCAGTCCATCCACTATGTCTCCGATATGGTGGATGAGGGTGCTGCCGGACAGCTGGCAGAGCTCGCCGACGATGATACGGTCTGTCTGACTGCATCCGGAAAGCCGGTACATACCCGTACCGTGGGACAGCGCAGCTATATCCGTGCCATTTCAGAGAACACCATCGTGTTCGGCATCGGCCCTGCCGGCACCGGAAAGACCTATCTGGCAGTGGCGATGGCTGTCCGGGCATTCCGCCGTCACGAGGTCGAGCGCATCATCCTCACCCGTCCGGCGGTAGAAGCCGGCGAAAAGCTGGGATTTCTGCCCGGCGATCTCCAGGACAAGGTAGACCCTTATCTCCGTCCGCTGTACGACGGCCTGTTTGAGATGCTGGGCGCTGAGGCGTTTCAGCGTCAGCTGGAACGCGGCTCCATCGAGGTCGCACCGCTGGCGTATATGCGCGGACGCACCCTGGACAACGCCTTTATCATCCTGGACGAGGCGCAGAACACCACCGGGGAACAGATGAAGATGTTCCTCACCCGTCTGGGCGACGGCAGCCGCATGGTCATCACCGGCGACACTACCCAGATCGACCTGCCGGACAAGCAGAAAAGCGGTCTGGTCATCGCCTCGCGCATCCTGCGAAAGGTGGATGACATCGCGGTCTGCGAGTTTACCAACCGGGACGTGGTGCGCCATAAGCTGGTGCAGGACATCATCCGCGCCTATGAAGCGGCGGAACGACGCCAGGCTGCCAAAAAACCGGAGCATCCCGACCGGAAAGAGCCGAAAAAGCCGCGAAATTAAAATAGAAAAGATCTGATTGAGATTGCAAAAAAATAGAATTATCATAAAGTCCAGAAAGTCAAGCGAAAGGAGAGCTTTCCATATGCCAAAAGTGAAAGTCATGGTAAAAAACAATCAAACCGAAGTACGCGTTCCTGTAGGAATCCGCATGCTCATCCGGCGCTGCTGTCAGGCAGTTCTGGTGGCAGAGCATTTTCAGCAGGATGCAGAGGTCAGCGTCTCCTTTGTCAGCAACGCAGAGATCCACAGACTGAACCGGATCTATCGCCAGAAAGACCGCGCCACAGACGTGCTCTCCTTCCCTCTGGGACAGGACGGTCACTATGACACCAACAAAGAGACCGGATGCGCGCTGCTGGGCGATGTGGTCATCTCTCTGGAGATGGCAGTGAAGCAGGCGAATATGTACGGCCACTCTCTGGAGCGTGAGATCGGCTTTCTGACGGTGCACTCCATGCTCCACCTTTTGGGCTATGACCATGAGACGAGCCCGCTGGAAGAACGCAAAATGCGGGAAAAGGAAGAAGAAGTTCTTGGCGAACTGGGCATCTCCAGAGAAGCCACCTTCACCAACCAGCCGGAGGATACTGACGCATGACAAAATCGGTTTTCGTGACACTCGCCGGACACACCAACGCCGGAAAGTCCTCTCTGCTCAACGCCATCATCGGCGAAAAGATCGCTTCTGTCAGCCCGAAGCCCCAGACCACACGCACCCGCATCACCGGCATCAAGACCGTGGGCGAAACACAGATGGTCTTTATGGATACGCCGGGACTGCATAAGCCTACTACCAAGCTGAGCGGTCATATGCTGAAAGCCGTGAAGGACGCTGTGGCGGATATTGATGCTGTGCTGTTCGTTCAGGACTGCACCAAGCCCCTTTCCGAACAGGAAGAGGAACTGCTCCGCTCTCTGGAGAAGGCAAAAACGCCGACCATTCTGGTGCTGAACAAGATCGACCTTTGCAGCGACAAGACCAAGCTCATGGGGACGATCGCCCGGCTGAACGCAGTGCATCCCTTTGCCGCGACCATTCCGGTGAGCGTCACCGAAGCCGACGGCATCGACCTGGTGGAACAGGAGGTCATGGCACTGGCGCAGCCTGCGCCCCACTATTTCCCGGATGAAAAATTCACCGACCAGCCGGAACGTGTACTGGCGGCGGAGATGATCCGGGAAAAGATCCTGAACCTGCTCCGGGACGAAGTGCCCCACGGCATCGCCGTCTCCATCGAGCGCATGAAGGAACGGGATGACAAGGATCTTTTGGACATCGACGCCACCATCTACTGCGAACGGGAATCCCACAAGGGTATCCTCATCGGCAAAAACGGCACCATGCTCCGGAAGATTGCCACCCTCGCCCGAAAAGATCTGGAACGCTTCTTCTACATCCAGGTCAATTTGCAGTGCTGGGTAAAGGTCAAGGAGGACTGGCGCAACAAAGAAGGGCTGATCCACAACTTCGGACTGGACAACCCGGAATAATCTGCCACACATAAAAAGCAATACCCCACGCAACCTAGTGGTATCTCAGTAAGGCAGCAATTTTTCAAAGAACGGACGCCGACCGCCCTGCGAGCCGGCAAAGTGTTTCTCTGAAAGAAATGCCTGCCCTTTCCAACAGGAGGTACACAATATGGACGCATGGGATATTTTCTGTATGACCGGACGAATCGATGACTATCTGCACTACCGCCGGGGACTGGACGGCAGCGCGCAGCAGACAGCACAGGCAGTGCAAAAGGAGAAGCCCGCACATGGAGATCTATCGGGGACTGGTTCTGGCGGAACGGAGCGCCGGAGAACGGGGGAAGTTTATTGACATCCTCACAGAGCATAACACGGTTCGGGAGATCTATGTCCGGGGCGCAAAGAAAAACACCTCCGCCGGACTATCTGCCACCCAGCTGTTTTCCTATGCCAATTTCAGCATCCGGAAGCAGCAGAAGGGACTGTATCTGGACAGCGCCGAACCCATCCGCATTTTTTACCGTCTCCGGGAATCTCTCTCCCGGCTGAGCCTTGCCATGTATTTCAGCGAACTGATACGGCTCAGTGTCCGGGAACTACAGACCCCGGAGGAAAACTGCTTTGTGATGCGGCTGATGCTGAACACGCTCCACTATCTGGAAAACGGCACGCGCACAGAAGCACTCCTGAAACCCATTTTCGAGCTGCGGCTGATGACAGAACTGGGCATGATGCCCGATCTGCTCATGTGCCGCAGCTGTGGTGTATTTTTACCCAAACGGCTCTATTTCTCCGTGGAAGAGGGCTGTTTTTTCTGCACTGACTGCGGTGCGCCGGAGACGGTACGCGACCCGATCCTGCTCCGTGCCCCGGTGCTGCAGGCGATGCGGCACATTCTCTTTGCGGACTATAACCGGCTGTATCAGTTTCAACTGGGCGAAGAGAATCTCCGGGCGCTGGGCATATGCACAGAACGCTTTGTGCAGTATCATCTGGGGCTGAAGCCAAAGGCGCTGACCTTTTATCAGTCCATCACAGATCCGTCCGCACCGCCCAATGTTACATGATGTCTTTAACAGGAGAAACTCCCATGAATAAAAATCTGGAAATTCTGGAATTTCATAAAATCTTAGAAATGCTGGCGAATCTCTCCGCCAACGATATCACCCGTGAAAAGGTGCTTGCGATCACACCCTGTTCCGATCTGGCAGATGCCCGGACGGAACTGGAAAAAACAAACGACGCTTTTCAACTGTCCATCCAGTTCGGCGCACCGCCGTTCCACGCCTTTCAGGATATGCGTATGGGACTGCGCCGGGCAAAATCCGGGGCGAAACTGTCTCTGAAAGACCTGCTGGAGATCGCCACCGTATTGCGTCAGATCCAGTCCCTCAGCGACTGGTATGACCGCTGTGCCGGGGTAGAATCCTCTCTGGATGATCTGTTCAGCCAGCTGGCACCCGTCCCCTACCTGTTGGAAAAGCTGGATCGCTCTATCCTCTCAGAAGAGGAGATCGCGGACGCAGCAAGTCCGGCGCTAGCAGACATCCGCCGCAAGATCGGACGCTCCCGGCAGAAGCTCCGGGACACCCTGGACAGCATGATGCGCAAACAGGATGTGCAGGACTGTCTCCAGGACAGCCGCGTCACGCTCCGTGACGGCAGATTTGTACTGCCTGTCCGTGCGGAATACCGCAGCAAGATCCCTGGTCTGGTGCACGACACCTCTGCCACCGGACAGACCATCTTTATCGAACCCATCGCCGTGGTGGATGCCAACAACGATATCCGCCTGCTGGAGCTTCAGGAAGCGGAGGAGATCGAGCGCATCATTGAGGAACTCTGCACCGAGTGCGGCACATGGGCAGATGCGATCATCCGCGACCATGAGGTCTGCGCCGAGCTGAATCTGTATTTCGCCAAGGCACGCCTGGCAGAGCAGATGCATGCCTTTCCGCCCACGCTGACTGATGACGGGGTGATCGTGCTGAAAAAAGCGCGGCATCCCCTGATCCCCTACAAAAAGGCCGTCCCCATCAGCTTTACTCTGGGTGACACCAACAAGGCGCTGATTATCACCGGCCCGAACACCGGCGGTAAGACCGTTGCGCTGAAAACCTGCGGTCTGCTGACGCTGATGGCAATGAGCGGCATGCTCATCCCGGCGGCAGAGGGCAGCCAGATCTCCGTGTTTGACCATGTGCTGGCAGACATCGGCGACACCCAGAGCATCGAACAGAACCTCTCCACCTTCTCTGCCCATATGCGCAGCGTCATCGATATTCTGGAACAGGCGGACGACCGCTCTCTGGTACTCCTGGATGAGCTTGGCTCCGGCACAGACCCCATCGAGGGTGCGGCACTGGCGGAAGCGGTGATCCAGCGTTTAAAGGACAACGGCGCAAAGCTGATGGTCACCACCCACTATCAGGAGCTGAAGCTCTACGCCACCGAACAGCCCGATGTGCAGAACGCCTCCTGTGAGTTCGACATTGAGACGCTCCGCCCCACCTATCGGCTGATCCTGGGGTCTCCCGGAAAATCCAACGCTTTTGCCATCTGCAAGGGGCTGGGACTGTCTGACGCCATCATCGCCAACGCAGAGACCCTGGTGAGCCAGGAAAACCAGCGTTTTGAAGAGGCGGTGGCAAAACTGGAAGAGACCCGCAAGGCACTGGAACACGACCGCGCCGCCATGCAGCAGGCACTGCATCAGGCGGAAGAGGACGCGGCAAAGCTCCGGGAAGAGGTACAGCGGACACGCACCGACCGGGAAAACGTCATGGAACAGGCACGCCTGGAAGCCATGCGCATTGTAGAGACCACCAAGGCGCAGTCCAACGAGATGATTACCGAACTGGATCAGCTGCGCCGGGCAAAGGAAAAGGCTTCCTTCGGGGATGATGTGATCCGGGCAAAGGGCAACGTCAAGCACGGCTTCCGGAAGATGTACGAGACCGCCAATCCCCTGACGGAAGTCCCGGACGAGGACTATGTGCTGCCCCGGGAATTGCAGGTGGGCGACACAGTCATGCTGGCAGATACCAAGCAGAAGGCTGTGGTTGCCGGAAAGCCGGACAAAAACGGCACGGTCTTTTTGCAGATCGGCGCCATGCGCACAAAAGTTCCCCAGGAAAAGCTGCGTCTGGTGGCAGGCGTGGAGGAAAAGAAAAAGAGCCAACAGAAACAGCGCCAGACCGCCGGCAGAGTCTCCGCACAGGCGGCACGGCGCGGCACTATGGAGCTGGACATCCGGGGCTGTACCTGCGATGAGGGCGTATACCAGATGGATGCGTTCCTGGACAGAGCCGTTATGTCCCACATTGCCACCGTTACCATCATCCACGGCAAGGGCACAGGATTGCTGCGCAAGGCGATCCACCAGCGGCTGAAACAGCTAAAATATGTGAAGAACTTCCGCCTCGGCACATTCGGCGAGGGCGAGGACGGCGTGACCATCGTGTCCCTGGAGTAAGCCATGGAGACGAAACCATCACAGCGCGAACTGCTGCTGCGCTATGCAGCGGAGAACTACGGCACAGAGCCGGAATACCCCTGGGACAGCACGCCGGATGCGGCAGTGCTGCGCCACCTGGGAAATCAGAAGTGGTACGGTCTCCTCATGCGCATCCCGGCGGAAAAGCTGGGGCTTGCGCCGGGTAAAACGGCGGATATCCTCAATGTAAAGTGCAGCCCTCTGGAGACCGGGTCGCTGCACCAAAAGCCCGGCATTTTTCCGGCATACCACATGAACAAGACCCACTGGATCACCATACTGCTGGACGGCACGCTGCCGGAATCGGAACTGTTCTGGCTGCTGGACGAAAGCTATGCCCTGACCATGCCAAAACCACGGAAACGAAAAGAGGTACATCCATGAAAATATGGAACGCAACCATACATACCATGACCGACGCCGGCATTCTGGAAAACGGCTATGTCTGCATTGAGGGCGGCAAGATCACCGAAGTCGGCACAGGCACACCGGCGGCGCTTGCGCCGGAGGACATCGACGCAGGCGGCTCGCTCCTGCTGCCGGGCTTTATCGATGCCCACACCCATCTGGGCATTATCGAAAACGGCATTGCCTTTGAGGGAGACGACTGCAACGAAGCCACCGACCCCTTTACGCCCCATCTGCGTGTGATCGACGGGGTGAATCCCCTGGATCACTGCTTCGCCGAAGCAAGAGCAGCCGGCGTGACAACTGTCATGACCTCCCCCGGCAGCGCCAACGCCTGCGGCGGCACTATGGCGATCCTGAAAACCGCCGGACGGATGGCAGACCGGATGCAGATCGGCACCGGCATCAAGTTTGCCCTGGGCGAAAATCCCAAGAGCGTCTACAACGACCGGGATGAAATGCCCATCACCCGTATGGCAACAGCTGCCATGATCCGGGAAGGACTGGCGAAAGCACAGCGCTATCAGCAGGAGCTGGACTTTGCAGAGAGTGACCCGGACGAGCATATGCCGGACTATGACGCAAAGTCTGAGGCGCTGCTGCCTCTGCTGGAACGGGATGTCAAGGCGCACTTCCACTGCCACCGGGCAGACGATATCTGCACCGCCATCCGCATTGCCAGAGAGTTCAACCTGGACTATGTCATCATCCACGGCACAGAGGGACACCTCATCGCCGATATTCTGGCGGAAGAAAACGCCCCGGTGATCGCCGGGCCAATTCTATGCGACCGTTGCAAGCCGGAGATGCAGAACCTCACCATCTCCGGGCCATCTGTCATGCAGAAAGCCGGCGTGAAGCTGGCGCTCTGTACCGACCACCCGGTCATTCCCATCCAGTACCTGCCTACCACAGCGGCTCTGGCAGTGAAGGGCGGCATGAAACGGGAGGATGCCCTCTATGCCATCACTGCCGGCGCAGCGGAGATCCTGGGCGTGGAAAACCGTGTGGGCAGCATTGCGCCGGGCATGGATGCTGATGTGCAGCTGTACCGCGGCGACCCCTTAGACCTGCTGTGCGACCCGTGGATGGTGCTGATCGACGGGAAGAATGTATTATAATTTGTAATGCCCATATTATCATCGGGCGAACCATGTTCGCCCTTACAGACAAAGATAGCAGCATCAAAAAAGCCGTCCTTACCGGGCGGCTTTTTCTGTGGGTGAAAAAATTTTTTTCCGAAAGTGAGATATTTTGCCCCTGCCGATCGTTATAGGGGTGAAGCGCTTCAAAAAGAACCTGTGGCAATACCGCACAAAGAGCGTCTGGCGACTTTGCACGCCATCTGCTTGCAAATTTCCCGTCATATTTCACAAAAATGCTCGTGAATACATCAAGTATTCACTCCGCTTTTTGTTTCATCTGACGAAAAATTTGACGACGCATCTGTCGCACAATCTTTGTGCGGTATTGCCCTGTGAAAAAGGAGGTGTTCCGCATGGACGAGGCAGCATTCCGCATCAAGCTAAAGCAATACAAGGATACCGTTTACCGCATCGCCTATACCTATTTGCAAAACACCGCAGATGCAGAGGATGTCTCACAGGAGACCTTTCTCAAGTTCTACCTCCGGGAGACGCCCTTTCCCGACGAGGGCAGCGAAAAGGCGTGGCTCATCCGGGTGACCATCAATGCCTGCCACGATCTGCGGCGGTCGGCATGGCACAAGAACCGGGCGGAACTCCCGGAAACACTGGCAGACACTTTTGAAACGCCGCAGGACAATGCACTGTATGCGGCAGTATTCTCTCTGCCGGAAAAATACCGGGTGGTCGTCCTGCTCTACTACTATGAGGACTATTCCATCCAGGAAATTTCGGAGATGATTCAGCGCAATCCCTCCACCATACAAACGCAGCTGGAACGCGCAAGAAAAAAACTAAAAATACAGCTGGAACAGAAAGGTGGGTTTCACTATGGACAAACGGCAATACAAGCGTGTCATGGAACAAATTCAGATGTCTGATGCCTGCGAACAGCGCATTCTGGACGCAGTGCACCGGCAGGAGACGCCGAAACGGAAAAAGACCATTACCCTGCGGAAAAGAGCCGGCATCGCCATTGCGGCGGCAGCCTGTGTGGCAGCAGTCAGCGTCTTTTCTGTGGCAGCCGCACAGAACACCAGTCTGCTGGAGATGCTGTTCCCGTGGGCAGAGTCGGTGGATGTGCCGGAAACCGCAGTATTCACCAACGGGCAGATCGAATCCTTTACCGTAGACGGCATGGACGGTCTGGACATTACACCCATCGGTGTGGTCAACGATGCAAAATCTGTTTATCTGATGATGCGTATTGTTCCCAGTGATCCTGATTTTAACCTTGCAGAAAGAAGTATCAGCGATTACACGGACGTTACTTCCAATCTCGTATATCCGATGATTGAGGGAATCGACAACATTTATAATTTAAAAGATGATGATCCCTATCAAGTGGAGAAATACGGCTTTTCCGTACAAACAGAAGTACCGGAATCAGACGGCTCGTATACTACATTCTATCAGCTGAAATTTGCAAACGGCATTACTTTCGACCATCTCAATTGTACCATTGGACTGACCGATATAACAGAACTCTTAGAAGCACAAGACGGATTTGCAGAAGCCGATCAGACCGAACTTATGGGAACCATTTCCGTTTCTTTTACGCTAGACGATTCTTTGCAGGATCAGCAATGCGACTTTGAAGAACCCATCGCTATTCCAAATGAGAATGGAACCGGCTATCTGAAACATCTGGATATTCAGGCATTTTCTCTGCACCTTTCCGGCATTGGAGAGATGTCGCTGTTTAATTCCTACAATGAACCTTATCCGGCAACCATCACATATGCAGACGGCAGCACGTTCACACCGGATTGCAAAAACAGCGGCTTGGCACAAACCTATCTGGAGAATACCCTTTGGGAATACAACATTGACTTCGACACGCCCATTAATCCCGAAGGCATTGTCTCCATCGAATTTGGCGACACAGTCATTCCTATCCACTGACAACTCCATATACTCTTCCCGACACCCTGCTTTTTCTCCGGCAGGGTGTTTTTGTGTGGATACAAAAATCCCGGCGGACAACCCGAAGGCTGCCAGCCGGGAGTAAAGACAATTATTTTTTCGGCGGTTTCATGGTCAGGGCGATGCGCTTGCGCTTCAAGTCCACATCCAGCACCCAGACTTTCACGACTTCACCCACCTTGACCGCTTCCAGCGGATGCTTGATGAACCGGTCGCAGATCTGGGAGATGTGCACCAGACCGTCCTCATGGACACCGATGTCCACGAAGCAGCCGAAGTCGATGACGTTCCGCACCGTTCCCACCAGTTCCATGCCCGGTTTCAGGTCTTTCAGTTCCATGATATCACCGCTCCGGAGCAGCGGCGGCGGCAGCTCGTCACGCGGGTCACGTCCCGGCTTTGCCAGCTCCTTGATGATATCCTTTACTGTCGGCTCACCTACGCCAGCCTTTTTCGCAATGGCAGAGATGCCGTGCTGCTTGGCGATCGCTGTGATCTCGCTGCGATCCTGCCCGGCGATGTCCGCCAGCTGAAAGCCACATTCCTGCAAGATCTGCTCTGCTGCGCCATAGCTCTCCGGATGCACGGCGGTGTTGTCCAGCGGATTCTTTGCGCCCGGCACACGGAGAAATCCGGCGCACTGTTCAAATGCCTTCGGGCCAAGCTTCGCCACCTTTTTCAGCTGCTTCCGGTCGGTAAATGCGCCGTTTTCCGTCCGGTATGCCACAATATTCTTGGCAATGGTCTGGTTGATGCCGGCAATATGAGACAGCAGGGAGAATGAAGCAGTGTTCAAGTCCACACCCACATGGTTCACGCAGTCCTCCACCACGCCGTCCAGCGCCGCAGACAGCTCTGCCTTGGGCATATCGTGCTGATACTGTCCCACGCCGATGGCCTGGGGGTCGATCTTCACCAGTTCCGCCAGCGGATCCTGCAACCGCCGGGCAATGGACACGGCACTCCGGAGGGAGACGTCATACTCCGGGAACTCTTCTGCCGCCAGCTTGGACGCAGAATACACCGACGCGCCTGCCTCAGAGACCACCATGTACGCCGCAGAATAGGGCAGTTCTTTCAGCAGTTCTGCCACCACCGCCTCCGATTCTCTGGAAGCTGTGCCGTTTCCGATAGCGACGGCGGTCACATGGTGCTGCCGCAGCATCTTCCGGATGGTATCCTTGCCTTTTTCCAGGGATGCGCCCTTTCCCAGGGTGATGTGTGCCACGCCGGTATCCAGCACCTTTCCGGTCTCGTCCACCACAGCCAGCTTACAGCCGGTGCGGTAACCGGGGTCTACGCCCAGGACAGTGCGGTTTTTCAGCGGCGCCGCCATGAGCAGCTGCCGCAGGTTGGACGCAAATACACCGATGGCAGCTGTTGCCGCCTGTTCGGTCAGCGCCTTGCGGATCTCGCGCTCCACCGCCGGAAACAGCAGCCGCTGAAAGGCATCCTCCGCGGCAGTCTGCACCAGTTTTCCGCATTGGCTCTGGTTTTTCACAAACTTCTGGATCAGCATGGACGCGCCGTGTCCCTCCGGCAGAGTGACCGCCACTTTCAGCGCGCCCTCCCGTTCGCCCCGGTCGATGGCGAGGATACGGTGTCCCACAATGCGTTTTACCGGCTCGGCATAGTCATAGTAATTCTGATAGGGTGTCTCTGCCGCATCGTCCACAGCGCGGGACTGTATCGTGCCGGTGAGCATCACCAGACGGCGCATCTGCTTGCGCAGGTCGGCATCGTTCGCCATCTCCTCTGCCAGGATGTCCATTGCGCCCTGGAGCGCCGCTTCAGCGTCCGGAACTTCACCCTCCGGCTGTACAAAGGCTGCGGCTTCCTGCACCGGGTCTGTTCCGGCATCCTGCGCCATCAGAATACGCGCCAGCGGCTCTAAGCCGCGTGCGATTGCCATGGACGCACGGGTCTTTCGCTTGGGGCGATAGGGCAGGTACAAGTCCTCCGTCTCCACCAGAGTCTCCGCCTTCCGGATCTTCTCTGTCAGCTCCGGGGTCAGCTTGCCCTGTGCCTCGATGGCGGACAGGATCTCGCCCTTGCGCTGTTCCAGCTTGCGCAGATATTGCAGCCGGTTGTCAATGGCGCGCAGCACCTGGTCGTCCAATGAACCGGTGCGCTCCTTCCGGTAACGGGCAATAAAAGGAATGGTCTTGCCGTCATCCAAAAGGGCAATGGTATTGTCGATCTGTTCCTGCCGCAGCTGGAACTCGGCAGCCAGTTTCTGTGGGATATTCAAAATCGATTCACTCCGTTTCTGTGATAGCTATGAGTAATAGTATAACAAATTTTCGGAGAAATTGCAAGGCAGGGTTTCCCTGTCCTTTTGAAACAGCCTATCGCGCGCTTTTCCGCGGATACGGCTTTTTTTCATCCGTTCTTCCCATAAGATAATCTACACTGACACCATAAAAATCCGCGAGATGTTCCCAGACCGCCGTTGGTATATCGTTCTCTCCGGTTTCATATTTGGAATATCCGGTCTGTGACATCTTTAAATACTGTGCGATCTGCTTTTGGGTGAAATCTGCATCTTCTCTTAAATCTCTGATTCGGTTTCGCATACGCATTCTTTCTGATACTTTAGCTTACTTCACCTTTTCGTTTTTCCGCGGATACGGCCTTTTCTCATCGGTTCTTCCCATAAGATAATCTACACTGACACCATAAAAATCCGCGAGGGCATTTAATGATTCCAAAGGGATTTCCCGTGTTCCCAGTTCATATCTGGAATAAGTCACCTGTGAGCAATGCAGATAATCTGCCATATCCTTTTGGTATAGATCTGCATCTTCCCGTAAATCACGAAGTCGCTGTAACACCAAGTTTTTTCCTCCGTTTTTTACTCATTATATGCTAAACCAAAACGGTATATTGACTTATAAACCAAATCGGTATATAATAAAATAAAAAAGGAGGATTCCCCATGACAGATTATAAAAAGCCCTATTTCCGGTTGTTCTGCGCCGTTTGTGATGCCATTGATGCACTGGAATCGGCTGCCGCCGCGGAAAACTGCCCCGAAACCACCGCTGTGCTGCTCTCTGCACAGGCAGAACAGCTGCGGAAAGCCACACAGGAAGCAGAAGAACTGGTCATCGGCGGTGATTTCTAAGAGCTGCACAAAACTCTTGTAATTTCCGGTGAAATCCTGTACAATGAAAACATACACAAGCATTTATCCAATCGTTGTCCATATGCTGCTGCCAGAGGAGGAACATATGCATCAAAAAACGAAACGTCTTTTTATTGTACTGGCTTTGTCTGTTCGTTTATTTCTTACATTGGCATTGGTCGTATCTTGTTATGATAAGATTGCCTTCAAATATGAAATCAACTGTATAGAATATGAGATAAATCAAACTATCTGCGCCGAAAACGAACGCATAAAATGCACATATCCGTCTTATCACAAGGAACGCAGCGAAATTGAGATGTATTTTGAAATTTATGATGAAACGCATGACCAAGAAAAAGAAGGCGAATTAGAGAGAATGTGTGTGATCGCGGACGATGTGTCCCGATACATCAAAAGTCATCCCGGTTCCTTTTTATACGGGAAAAAAATCACCCTCGGTTCTGAGTCCTGTGACCGATTAGGCGATGTAAAAATTTGCAACTTTGACCCTGCAACAGACGAGACCTTTTCCGGTTCAGAACAGTTTCACTATGGATATTTCGACGGAAGCTTCTACCGCAAAGAGGATTTCTCCCTGTCCAAACTAGAAAGATTTGATTGGTTTGAGATATTAGAGTTTGCGGATATGACAAATGACGATGCTTCCGTTTTACTCCATTTTCCACAGTTAAAAGAAATTCGCTGTGAGCGTGATTTTTTCACAGGGACAAAACAAGAACTTCTTCGATCCAGGGAGATTTTCCTGTCCTTCAAAGAAACCGCTTCATTGCCAATTTCATTTTTTCCGCAAAACGCTTGTAATTCTCCCCAAAATATTGTATAATGAAAAAGTATAGGGAAATGCAGCGGCATTCCCAATTTATCATAAAGGAGTTTTTTACCATGTATGCAAATATGATGGACACCATTGGTTTTGTATCCCAGTTCGACCCGGAAGTCGGACAGGCAATGAATGAGGAGCTGGGCCGCCAGCGCCGCAACCTGGAGCTGATCGCCAGCGAGAACCTGGTTTCTCCGGCAGTTATGGCTGCCATGGGCTCTGCCCTCACCAACAAGTATGCAGAGGGTCTGCCCCACAAGCGCTACTACGGCGGCTGCGAATACGTTGACGTAGTAGAGGAGATCGCTATCGAACGTGCCTGCAAGCTGTTCGGCGCAAAATATGCCAATGTACAGCCCCACTCCGGCGCACAGGCAAACACTGCCGTATACTTCGCACTGCTCCAGCCGGGCGATACGGTAATGGGCATGAGCCTGGCACACGGCGGTCACCTGACCCACGGCTCTCCGGTCAACATCTCCGGTAAGTACTTCAACTTCGTTCCCTACGAGCTGGGCGATGACGAGTACATCGACTATGACCGTGCCGAGGCTCTGGCAAAGGAAGTCAAGCCGAAGCTGATCGTTGCCGGCGCAAGCGCATATCCCCGCATCATCGACTTCAAGCGCCTGTCCGAGATCGCAAAGTCTGTCGGCGCATACCTCATGGTAGACATGGCGCACATCGCCGGTCTGGTTGCCGCAGGCGTTCACCCGTCTCCGGTACCCTATGCGGACATCACTACCACCACCACCCATAAGACCCTCCGCGGCCCAAGAGGCGGTCTGATCCTCACCAACGACGAGGAACTGGCAAAGAAGATCAACAAGGCTGTATTCCCCGGCACACAGGGCGGCCCGCTGATGCATGTGATCGCAGCAAAGGCAGTTTGCTTCGGCGAAGCACTGAAGCCGGAATTCCAGACCTATGGCAAGACTGTTGTAGCAAATGCATCTGCTCTGGCAGACGGTCTGACCAAGCGCGGCTTCCGTCTGGTATCCGGCGGCACAGACAACCACCTGATGCTGGTTGACCTGCGTCCCTTCGGCGACCTCACCGGTAAGGAATTTGAGCGCCGCCTGGATGAAGTATTCATCACAGTCAACAAGAATGCCATCCCCAACGACCCGCAGAAGCCGTTCGTCACCAGCGGTATCCGTGTGGGCACTCCGGCAGTCACCACCCGCGGTCTCCAGCCGGCTGATATGGATATCATTGCACAGGCAATGTACCTCACCGCATCTGACTTCGAGAACAAGGCAGAAGAAGTCCGCGAGAGCGTCTGCGAACTGTGCGAGAAGTATCCGCTGTACGAATAATCCATGCACACACCTCTTGCAGACCAGATCCGTCCGGCGTCCCTGGACGATGTGGTGGGACAGCGCCAGCTGCTCGCTCCGGGAAAACCTCTGCGGCGCATCATCGAAAGCGGCAAGATCCCCAACATGATCTTCTACGGGCCGTCCGGCGTGGGAAAAACCACAGTGGCGCGCATCATTGCCGACAGCACCTCCATGACGCTCCATAAGCTGAACGGCACGTCTGCCTCTACCGCAGACATCCGGGACGTTGTGGCAGAGGTCGGCACATTCTCCGGCATGAACGGCATTCTCCTGTACCTGGACGAGATCCAGTATTTCAACAAGAAACAGCAGCAGCTGCTTCTGGAATACATGGAAAACGGGCAGATCACCCTGATTGCCTCCACCACGGAGAATCCCTACTTTGCCGTGTACAATGCACTCATCAGCCGTTCCACCGTGTTTGAGTTCAAGCCCGTTCCGCCGGAAGAGATGGAGCGCGCTGTGGCACGGGGCTTCCGCTGTATGGCGGAGCAGCTGGGCGAAGAGATCCACCTGTCAGACGGTGTCTGCGGCTGGATCGCCCGGGGCTGCGGCGGTGATGTCCGCAAGGCCATGAACACAGTGGAGCTGATCGTCCTCTCCGGCGAGCACACCGAAAACGGCATCGTCATCTCTGACGCACTGGCACAGGAACTCACCCAGCGCAGCAATATGCGCTATGACCGGGACAATGACCAGCATTATGACCTGCTGTCCGCTTTGCAGAAATCCATCCGCGGTTCAGACGAAAATGCAGCCCTGCACTATACGGCAAGACTGCTTGCGGCAAATGATCTGCTGTCCGTCTGCCGGCGGCTTCTGGTGATCGCCGCAGAGGACGTAGGACTGGCATATCCTCAGGCGATCGTCATCACAAAAGCCTGTGTAGACAGCGCACTCCAGCTGGGACTGCCTGAAGCCCGGATTCCTATCGCAGAGGCAGTCGTACTCCTCGCCACCTCGCCAAAGTCCAACAGCGCCTACGAAGCGATCAATGCGGCAATGGCAGACGTGGAGGAATACGGCGCGCCGGACTTTCCGCGGCATTTGCAGAACAAGCATTTCGACGGCGCAGAAGCAAGCGTCCGGGGACAGCACTACCGCTATCCCCACAGCTATCCCAACCACTACGTCCGCCAGCAGTACCTGCCGGATATCCTCAAGGATAAGGTGTACTACCACTTCGGTGACAACCGGCAGGAACAGGCGGCGGCAGTCTACCGCAAAAAGATCTTGGACGAGGACAAGACCTGACGGGACAAATAGCCGAACGCGGCATCGTAAAGACCGGACGGTTTCAGCTCGCGCTGGATCAGCGCATTGGCAAAGCGGATGGTCTGCTCCAGATCGGGAGAAAAGTCAGCAATACTCTGGCATTCTCCGCTGCGCAGATCTTCCAGCATCACGCCGTAAAACGGCTTGGAGATCCCATTCTGAATGATGCTGCCTGCCGTAACGCGGTAGATCACCCGATTGCTGCCGTATACTTCCATGTATACCACAGGCGCTGTGCAGTGCGGTAAACGGTCGGTTTTTCTGCTTGTTTTCAGTTTCATGGCTGTACTCCTGTTCTTTTGGGGAAATTTTGATCTCTTTCTGTCTATCAGTATAGCATGTTTTCCCGGAAATGGAAAGGCTGAAAAACCGCTTTTTTTGTCGGTATTCCAGATATTTCCTCGAATCAGCGCAAAGGCATCACATAAAAAACGCATTGCGTTAAAAAGTGGTGCAGTCCTTGTAAAATCCACAAGTTTCCGACGATTTCAGTCAGAAATCTTTGGCGGAAATGCGACTAGACGAAAGCATATGATGTTGCTATAATAGAGAAACATGCTTTTTTTGAAAGGGGATCTCTGTTATGACAAAGGATATGACTGCCGGAAAGCCGCTGGGACTGATCCTGCGCTTTTGCGGGCCGATGGTATTCGGCAACATTTTGCAGCAGCTGTACAGCATGGTGGACACGGTGATCGTGGGGCGCTATCTCGGGGCAAATGCACTGGCTGGCGTTGGCGCTACCGGCGCTATCAGCTTTCTTGTGGTTGGCTTTGCCACCGGTATTTGCACCGGGCTGTCCATTCCTGTGGCACAGGCTTTCGGCGCAGGCGATTATCACAACATGCGGAAGAACATCTCCAACTCCTATTATCTGGGGGCACTTATCGGCATTCTGCTGACCATCCTCACCATGATCGGCACAGGCACGATCCTGCACTGGATGAAGACCCCGGACGATATCTATCAATACTCTTACGATTATATTATCGTCATCTTCGGCGGCATCCTCACCTCCGTGCTGTACAACAGCCTTGCGGCGATCCTGCGCGCTGTGGGTGACAGCAAATCGCCGATCCTGTTTCTGGCGATCTCGTCCATCCTGAACATTATCCTGGATCTGGTTTTCCTGGTAGGGATGCAGTCCGGCGTTGCCGGCGCAGGCTATGCCACTGTTATTTCACAGGGCATCTCCGGCATCCTCTGCCTGATCTACCTATACAAAAAGTTCCCCATTATGCGCTTTCAGCACGGCGAATGCAAGCCGGAACTGAAACGCTGCGGCCGGCTGCTCTCCATCGGTTTGCCCATGGCGCTGCAATTTTCCATTACCGCCATCGGTTCGATCATCTTACAGACCTCTGTCAACAGTCTGGGTTCTCTGGCAGTTACCAGTGTTACCGCAGCGCAGAAGATCTGCGCTATCGTAATGGGGCCTCTGGAATCCCTGGGCATCACCATGGCGACATTCTGCGGTCAGAATCTGGGTGCGAAAAAGTTCTACCGCATCCGGGACGGCATCCGGCTCAGCATGTATGTTTCCATGTGCTATTGTGCGTTTTGCATCGCCTTTCTCTGGATTCTGGGAAAATACACCGCGTACCTGTTCTTAGACCCGTCTGAGACAGAAGTCATCCGGCTGGCGGTGCAGTATATGCGCCTGAATGCCGTATTCTATCCGGTACTCGGCGTTCTCTTTATCCTGCGCAACTCTCTCCAGGGCATGGGCTACAGCCTGATGCCCATGATGGCAGGTGTCAGCGAGCTGGCTGCCCGTTCTCTGGTCTGCTTCGGCTTTGTCCCCACCTTCGGTTATATGGCTGCCATTATGGCAAGTCCCGTGGCGTGGATCTTTGCTGACGTGCTGCTGATCTCAGTTTACTTTGTAGACATGCGCAAGCTAAAGCGCCGGCTGCTTCCGGCAGAAACGGCAGTTCCGGCATAACCGGTACACGCTCTCTTTTGAGCCATTTTTAGAAAGGATACCCCTATGAAAAAAATCATTTCCCTGGTCAGCGCAGCTGTGCTCTCCGCAGCACTGCTTCTGCCCCAGACCACAGCGCTTTCTGCGGCAGCAGAGGCGGATGTGCTGGATTCCGCGGCAGATATGACCATGCCTGCGGCAAGCGGCGTGGCGGATACGCTGCCCTATCAGCTGCGGTTCGTTCCGGAGCGCAACTTTGTCACCGCAGACGAAGTGGCAGCCGGCGATGTGGTGATCCCGGCAGCAGTTTATCTCGTCGGCAGCACCGGCAATACCTTTGGCTCTGCCATGGTAAAATACGGCGCTTATCAGAACGGCGAAAAGACCAGCAGCGTTTATTTTCAGGATCTGGTCACCGGTGACAGCGCACACAAGACTGCTGCGGAACAGACCTATGAAAGCAGCCGCGGCAGCTTTACCACAGACTTTGTACCCTATTGCTTTGGCGCAGTTGCCGGAAAAAACAATAAGTACACCAGCAAGTCTCCTATGTTTACCACAAAGGAATACGCTTGTGACCCCATCTTCGGCTCGACTCTCACCAGCGCCGGAAACGGAAAGATCACATTCCGCGCTTCCTTTTACACCAATGCAGAAGACCGCAAAAACGGTGCAGCCAAAACGAGTCAGGACTTCCCCTGTGATGTCACACTGGATGAAAACGGAAACGGCATCTATTCCTATGACTACATCGACCAGACGACGTTCCAGACTGTCACCAAAACAGCCTCTATCCCGCGTTATAACCCCAACACCCCGGAAGGCGAAAAGATCCCGGACTCCTGTGACAGCGTCATGTGGATCGCCGGTACGTCTCAGCTGAAAGACGGTGCTTCGTTCTTTGGTTCCCCCTCAGACGAATTTCCGCTGTTTCAGGTGAATATCGTCATTGAAAAGGGCACTGCTCCGGGCGTCTATGACATTCGCTTCCTGGAGGACAGCGATGTGGCAGCCGGCGAAAATTCCTGCCAGCTGCTCAACAGCAAGAATCAGGAAGTTATTACAAAGCTGGTGGGCACTTCCATTGCCGTTGGCGTGGAAAGTGTCGCTGTCACCAAGACTGCACAGGATGAAGCGGCATTCTATACCGCAGACGACACACGCACCATCCGCGCCACGGACTTTGCAGAACAGATCCTGGCAGATGTGACCTACAGCGATCAGACCACGGACAGCGATGTCAACATCACCAATCTGGTGGACTGCTACGGCGCAACACCCAAGGAACTGTACGAGAAGCAGAGCCAGGATGGACTTTTTGCTTCGGAAAATATGCCGCTGTACTGCAATGGCAATGTCCTGAAATGGAAGGACTCCGGAAAGAATGTCACGGAAAATGTTCTGGTCGGCTTAAAGGGTGACCTGAACAACGACGGAGACGTCAACAGCATGGACGCTGCGCTTCTGCTCAGCTATATCGCCAACATCTCTGTGGGCAACAACGCAACGCTGTACAAAGGATCTCTCACCAATCCGGCAATCGAAAACTTCATGTTCTACCTCATGGATGTGGACACCTGCTCGAAAACCGGAAAAACAGATACCGCAAACCTGAACAGCATGGATGTTGCTATGATGCTTTCTTACATTGCCAACAAGTCTGTCGGCAATTTTGCAAGCTGGGATTCCTTTATGAAATAACCGATACAACAGAAAATAAAAAGACCGCCGGGCTGCATGGCTGCAGTTCGGCGGTCTTTTGCATTACAGAGCCGGAACAGGCTCTTATATGAGATCACATTCCGAGAAAAGTAAAACGCCCGTCTGAGGGAGCAGACGAGCGTTTTAGTAAGGGGATTTTTATGAAAAAAATTTTTAAGAAAGGATATATATATTATACCCCCGTCTACCCCTGCTGTCAATAGAATCTTAGAATGTTTACAAATATTCTATATAACAAATACAATCAAGTGCAACATTTTCGGCTTCGGCCTTTTTCCGGTATCTTTCCCCAAAAAATCACACGTTTTTCGGCGGTTCATTTTCGGAATCCGCTGCGTTTTCCGGCAGATGGACATCCATTTGCGGATACGGAATGGAGATGCCGCTGCGGTCAAATGCCTTCTTCACGCTTTCCAGCAGGCGGTAATGCAGCGGCCAGTAGTCCTCGCTCTTCGTCCACACCTGGAGCTGAAGTGTTACTGCGCTGTCATCATGGCTAAGAACGACCACCTTGGGCGCAGGCACATCCAACGCCTCCGGTGCAGTCTTGACCTCGTTCAGCAGCACAGCACGGGCAGCGTCGATGTCGTCCTCATAGCTGATGCCGAAGTTCAGATCTACCCGGCGTGTTTCCTTGTCGGTATAGTTGATGATCTTTCCGCTGGCGACCACGCCGTTGGGGATGAATACCGTCTTGTTGTCCACAGTGACGATCCGGGTATACAAAATGGTGATCGCCTCGACCTTGCCCATGACGCCGTCCGCTTCAATGGTGTCGCCCTCTTTCAGCGGCTTCGAGAACAGGATGATAAAACCGCCTGCCAGGTTGGACAGACTGTCTTTCAACGCCAGACCAACAGCCACGCCGGCAGATGCGATCACCGCTACAATGGAATCCATGGGCACATCCAGGATAGAGAGGGCAATGACGATCAGCAGCACATAGAGAATGATCTTGGTGACAGAACGGATAAAACTGGACATGATGCCGTCCATATTGGAACGGTTGAATGCCCGTTTCAGAATGCGCATGATCTGCTTGACCAGAAACATGCCAATGAGCAGAAACAGCACTGCAAAAATGAGGGACGGCAGCTTGTCCAGAATGGGCTGAAAGATCTTGCTCAGCACACTGGAAGTCTGCTTGACTTCCTCCCCCACGGTGTTCACAACATCCTGCACTGCCGGCGCAAGATCTGTGGTATCCGTGGCGGTGCCTGCCGTAGCCGCCCAGAATGCCGGAAAAATAGAAATGAGATCCATAGAAAAATACCTCCTGTGATAGAATCCTCGCATATACGACTTATTATACCGTTTTTTGCAGAAAAGGTCAAGACAGTGCCGCACAAAAGTGGGCATACTAAACATGCATCCGCAAATACATGCGGCTGTCGGTTGACATGTCTCGTTTTTTCTGGTAAGATAAAAGTTAGAAATCATTCCACAAAAAACGAGGTATTTTATCATGCGCTCAAAAAAAGAATCCGCACAATCTCTCAGCTATCGCATTGCACTGGGCGGTATTATCGCTGCACTGTGCATCGCCTGCATGTTTCTCACCGGCGTGTTTCCAATGTTCTATCTGATCCTGCCCATGCTGGCAAGCGCATTCATTTACATCATGGCATTAGAGACGAGCTGCTACTGGGGCTTTCTCACCTATTTGTCCGTGGGTCTGCTGTCCGTTTTCGTCACACCCAACAAGGACGCCTCTCTGGCGTTTCTGTTCTTTTTCGGCTACTTTCCCCTGCTGCGCCATCTCATGGAACGCTTTCGGTGGAAGCTTCTGGGCTTCCTGTTCCGCCTGGCAGTATTCAACGCTGCCGTCCTGGCATTTTTCTGGGTGTCCGTCTATGTCCTGGGCATGAAAGAACTATTGGAATCCCTGGGCGATTACGGCAAATACGGCGGCTGGATCTTGCTGGGCATCGCCAATGTCATGTTCTTCTGCTATGATTTCAGCATGGGGAGCTTTCCTGTGCTGTACCGCCGCTATCTGAAACCCCGCATTTCTCCCGGCGCACACCGGGAGTCCTGAAAGGAGCAATTCATGTCCGAGAAAAAAGAACGCATTGCCTTTTTTGATACCAAGCCCTATGACCGCATCTGGTTCGACCAGTTGAACCAGCACTATCATATCAAATACTATGAGCATAAGCTGACCCCGGACTCCGTCTCTCTGGCACAGGGCTGCCGGGCGGTGATTCCCTTTGTAAACGACACCCTGGACAAGACCGTCATTGACGGGCTGTGCGAGGCCGGCGTGGAGATGATCGCCCTGCGCTGTGCCGGCTATAACAACGTAGACCGGGACGCTGCCGCCGGACGCATCGCCGTGGTGCGTGTGCCGGGCTATTCTCCCTATGCCGTGGCAGAATTCACCATGGGCTTGCTGCTGACCCTGAACCGCAAGATACACAAGGCATACTTCCGCACCCGTGACTTTAACTTTTCCCTGAACGGGCTGGTGGGATTCGACCTCCACGGCAGAACGGTGGGCGTCATCGGCACAGGAAAGATCGGACAGATCTTTATCCGCATCTGCCGCGGATTCGGCATGAATGTGGTGGCATATGACCCCTATCCGATGCCGGATGCGGATTTTCCCTACGTCTCCCTGGAGGAACTGCTGCGCCAGAGCGATATCGTCTCTCTGCACTGTCCGCTGACAGAACAGTCCCGGCATCTCATCAACGCCGACACCATCGCCCAGATGAAAGACGGCGTATATCTGCTGAATACCTCACGAGGCATGCTGGTGGAGAGCGAAGCGCTGCTGGATGCCCTGAAAAGCGGCAAGATCGCCGGCGCAGGACTGGACGTTTACGAAGAAGAGACCGCGTTTTTCTTTGAAGACCGCTCTGACACAGTCAAACGAGACACCCTGCTCTCCCTGCTGGTGTCCATGCCAAACGTGGTGCTGACTTCGCACCAGGCATTTCTCACCAACGAAGCGCTGCACAACATCGCGCAGGTCACCCTGGAGAATCTGGACGCATACTTCAAAGACGGCACGATCCTGAACCAGGTACAGTAACCCGACGGACACGGTGCACCGTGTCCCTACATATAGAAAGAAGGATTTCATCATGCTGCCCGAAGCAGTTATCAAACACATTCACGCCAACCAAGACGACGCTGTAAAGACGCTGTCCCGGCTCATCAGCTTTCCCAGTGTCGCCGCACCGCAGCCCCAGGACGGATACCCTTACGGCAAGCCTGCCGCAGATGCCCTGGACTTTATGCTGCACCAGCTGGAAAAACTGGGCATGACCTGCACCAACTATGAATACCACATGGGCGCTGCTGACTGGGACGCTTCCCTGCCCCAGCATCTGGGGATTTTGTGCCATCTGGACGTTGTCCCGGCAGTGCCGTCCAACTGGCAGTCCGACCCGTTCACCGCAGAGAACCGGGACGGCAGGATCTACGGCAGAGGCGCCATTGACGACAAAGGCCCGGCAGTGGCAGTGCTGTATGCCCTCCGCGCCATCCGGGAAGCCGGCATTCCCCTGCGGAAAAACGTCCGGTTTCTCCTGGGCTGCAATGAGGAGAACGGCTCCACCGACCTGGAATACTACATGGCACGCCACACTATGCCGCCGCTGGTGTTCACGCCGGACGGCAGCTACCCCATCATCCACCTGGAAAAGGGCATGCTCCGGCTGGTATTCACCAAGGAGACTGCTGACCCCATCGCCGAGTTCTCCGCCGGCACTGCACCCAACGCTGTTCCGGCAGATGCCGCTGTGAGCCTTTCTGCGTCGTTCTGCGGCACAGCAGAGCCGGGCAGTCAAATTACCCGGCAAGGCGGCAAGCTCGCCTACAAGGGCATTGCAGCCCACGCCTCCACGCCGGAAAGCGGTGACAACGCCATCACCGGACTGCTGACCTATCTGGGCAGTGACAGTGCCTTTGCAGACTGCCGGGCTCTGGCACAGCTGTTCCCCCACGGCTGCACCGACGGCAGCGGATTGGGCATCGCCTGCGCCGACACGGAATCCGGCGCACTCACCTGCATTTGCAGCATGCTCCATGTGGAAAACGGTGTGCTCACCGGCTGTGTGGACATCCGCTTCCCGGTCTGCACCACCAAGGAGGCAGTTCTGGAACAGGTGCAGTCTGCCTTTGCCGCAAAGGGATTCCGGTGTGAGGCGAGCATCCAGAGCGATCCCCACCACACCCCCAAGGATACACCCTTTGTACAAGATCTGCTGGCGGTCTATGAGGAACAGACCGGCACGCCGGGCGAGTGCATCGCCATCGGCGGCGGCACCTATGTGCATGACATTGCCGGCGGCGTGGCATTCGGCATGGAATACCCGGGCTGGGATTACCATATGCACGGAGACGACGAGTTCCTGCCGCTGGAACAGCTGGAGGAGAACACCCGGATGATGGCGGCGGCGATTCTGCGAATCTGCGGGGAATGAAGGCGGAATAAAGATGACAAAAAAAGCGTTAGAAAGAAAATTACATGAGTTAAACATTGACAAACGCGCATATGACCTAAATGGTGGTCTTCCAAATGAGACATATTGCATAGAAGAATCTAATGGGAAATGGTATACTTACTATTCAGAACGAGGAAAACGCACTTCATTCAATTCGTTTGAAACAGAAGAAGAAGCATGCCAGTATTTTTTGGATTGGCTCAAGTATACTTTTCATATCTGATATAATATCAGACTTTGCAGTTCTTAGAAGAAAAATATCCCTGGCATTATATGAAGATGAAGCTTCGGCGCTTTTGACCTATCTCAAGATTGTCACCGGAACTTTATCTGAACACAGCCCTGTTGTCACACAACTGATCGAAAAAAACATCCTCTATTAAAAAGGAGAGAAACCATGACACTCACCCCCAACCTCATCGCCTGCCTTGCCATTGGCGGCGCAGGTATCCTCACTGCCCTGCTCTCCATCCCCTTTTTCCGACAGGTAGGTAAACTTCGGCGGCGCTGCTCTGCCCGGACAGAGGGAACTGTGATACGCTATCACTACCAGCCAGAGCAAAGCGGCGGCCCGTCTATCGCTCCGGTGGCGGCATTTCAGGTGGACGGCATAAGCTACACTGCCCGTCTCCACTATAAGGGCGTGGCAACCGTTTCCAAATCGGCGATTTTTTCCCGGAACGATGCCAACCCGAAAACCTGCATCGCCGTGCAGAACGACATCTTTCACGCCCGGCTGGAGCATCGTCCCCGGAGCATGGAGGAAATGGCACGGGAGACCTGGCAGCCCGGCAGCAGGCTGCCTGTGGTCTATGATCCGGACAATCCCAAGTGTGCCTATATCGACCATGTGGTATCCAAGGCAAGCGTGGCAGGCATCACGCTGCTGTGCGTCGGCATGGGGCTGGTGGGACTGGCAATGCTGGGCGCAGGATTATTTTCGTAACAGACAGAAACAATTTCTAGAAAACCAGACGTGCAAAAGGCATGTCGGAAAACTCCTATGATTATTGGAAAAAGCAGGGAATCAAAAATGAAAATACAAAAGAAAAGACTGCCAGACAATATTTCCCGGCAGCTGGAAAAAATTATAAAATCTGTAAAAAAACAATTTTCAAGTGTAATATCAGCATTGAAAAATCTGTGGAACCGTCTCGGATTGCTGCAAAAGCAGCCAGCCCGGCAAAAAAGACAGCTCGTTTCGGCACAGAATGCTCCGGCATCTGTCCAAAAGCGACACATTCGCTATGACCGTATGATCCTAGCAGCACTGCTGTTTTTTCTCATTGTGTTCCTGTTGTTCTCGCTGATCCGCTGTACCGCAAAAGGCAGAAAACCCGATGTACAAGCAGCAAATGCGCCGGCAGTCACCACTACCGCGGTCACAACAACGCTCTCGCCGGAACAGCTGCAGCAGCGCCATACGGTCTATCCGCAGGTTATCACAGTGGTAGGCGATTCCATCGCCTCCGGCTTTGCACTGTACGGCGCTATCCCGGAGGAAAACGGTCTGGCAAAGGGATGTGTTGCCATTCGCAACATTCACGATTTTACCTTTGCAGACAACAGCGGGACAGAAAAAGATATTCTGGAGGTGCTCCGGGAAAAACAGCCGCCTTACATCTACTTATCCATGGGCATGAACGATATCAATCTGCTCAGTGCAGAGGAATACGCCACACAGTATGCCGCAGAGATCGAAAAAATTCTGACCATCTGCCCGGACAGTGACATCATCGCCGCCGGGATCACGCCCATTCTGCCCACTTCAGACTTTACCAGCAACACCGAAATTCAGCAGTATAACGCTTCTCTGGCGCAGACGATACAGCAGCTGAACAAAGAGAACGTCGCCTACTTTGACGCATACGATGTAGTAAACGATCCGTCCTCCGGCGGTCTGGCTGAAATATACTCTGCCGGAGACGGCGTGCATCTGGGGACTGCCGCCTATCCTGCTATGCTGGATGCACTCTGTCCCCTGCTGGACACCATGCCTGTTCCGCCGGCATTTCCGGCGCTGGAACAGCGTATGACCGAGACCACAGCCACAGAAACAACTGTTTCCGGCACAGCATCATAATTCACAGGATACCGCACAAGTTACATTCTGTTGTGCGGTATTTTTGCGCTTTACGAACATTTAACGCCACAATTTGTTGTGAATTAACCTTTCTATGGTATAATGTTAGCAGAAATCACCATAGAATCTGCAACGCATAGAAAGGATACCACACATGAAAACAAGCAAGCAAAAACGATTTGCCGCCATTTTTGCCGGAGTGCTCTGCATCAGCTGTCTGAGCGCTCCCCTCGCCGTGGATGCGGAATCCACCGGAACTTCCGGCGAAAACGACTCCATTGCCGCAGCAGAAGAGCTGCCGCTGAACACCGTAGTGTCCGGAGATATTTCCGCACAGGGAGACGTAGATTTCTACAAGCTCACACTCCCGGAGGACGGCGCGCTGCAAATTGGTGTGACTGCCAACTGGGTCTCGGACTTCGGGGACAGCTACCGCATCACATTCTACGATGCCGCCGGCACTGAGATCAGCCAGGACGACAACGTCCACAGCAACACCCAGTTCCCGGCGAACGGCTGGACAGCCGGCGTGTACTATCTCTCCCTCTCCCCTATCTACACGAACTATCCGCCCGCAAGCACCTATACCCTCACCGCAAACTTCACCCCGAAGAGCCAGTGGGAAAGCGACAGCACCTATGAGTTAGAGCCAAACGGCAATTTCAACACCGCTGCACCCATTGCACTGGCTACACCATGCAAGGGTGTTTTCAGCAGCTATCAGGACACGGACTATTACACCTTCACCACCAACCAACCCGGAAAACTCTCTGTCACCCTCCGGGACGAGACGCAGAGCAGCTATTATCTGGGCTGGAGCGTTTTCCTCTACAACGGCGACCGGGAGCAGATCGGCGAAGCGAGTCTGGCGCAGGGCACTGCCGCAGTGACGATCCCGGAACAGGGCTTTGACCCCGGCACGTTTTACATCCAGGTCAAGACAAATGCCCTGACAAACGGGAACTGGTCGAGTGCGGAGCAGTACACCCTTGTCGCCGACTTTACCCCCACAGACGGCAGCTATGAGAGTGAACCAAACGATTCCCTCAGCCAGGCAGACGAGATGCAGCCGAACACACCCATCACCGGCAGACTTTCCGCCTACAGCGACACTGACTATTACAAGGTGACACTGGACAGCGCCGCCCAGTTCTCTCTGACATTGGAGCACGCGCTTCCGGAGAATCTCAAAAGCGACACGCCCTGGCGTATCCAGTGCTTCCGCTATGACGAGGCTTCCGGCAGTCTGGCGGCTGAGCCGACGCTCTCCATGGATGCAGCGCTGGGAGACACCGTGACCGAAAGTGAAACAGCGCTGACACGGGGCGGCACATTTTACATTGCCGTGACAAGCACCACCACTGCAAGCGACATGGCGTACACCCTGACCATGCACGCCGAGACCCTGACCTATGAAAAGGGCGATGTCAACAGCGACGGCGCAGTCAACGCCATGGACGTTTCTGCGCTGCTGGTATCCTCTGCGAGACAGGCGGTAGGCAGCACCGAGGGCGTTCTCACCGGCGCAGGCGCTCTGGCGGCAGACGTTAACGAGGACGGCGCGGTCAATGCCATGGACGCTTCCTACATCCTCACCTACGCCGCAAAAACGGGCGCGGGACTGGATGTCAGCTGGGAAATGCTTCTGCAATAAGAAATCGATTCCAGATAAAACCAAGGCAATCCCGGCGCTTTTGAATCATCAATTTAAACAAAAAGAGAAAAAACGCGTATAAATTATTGCGGCGGCGCTTAAATTATGCTATAATAAAGACAGAAATACAAGAAAGGGGTTGCGTGAAATGAAGCAATCGAGCAAAAAGCTGTTGGCACTTCTCACCGCCGGCCTGCTCTGCACAGGAAGTCTGGGATTTCTCCCGGCATCGGCAGAAACCGAGGGCGAGACAGACGAAAACAACACCATCGAGACCGCTGAGGCGATCGAGGTGAATACGGCAGTTACCGGGAACATTTCTAACTATGATGACAAGGACTATTACAAAATCGAACTGAGCGAAGATGGAAATATCTCGTTCCACTTTTCTTTTGAAAAAGCACAGAGTTATACTTCAAGTTATTGGAATTTGTCTCTGTTAGACAACTACGGCAGATACCTCCACACCTATGAAATCGGTGGTCAGAAAATGACATTCGATTCTGATGTCCAGGGACTGAAAGCTAACACATATTATGTATTAGTGGAAAATGGAAGCAATACCTCCAGTGATCCTTACACATTCTCTGCAAACTATGTCACAGCTTCTGCATCTGATACTGTATACGAAGCAGAGCATAATGATACGACAGAAGAAGCAAATTCTCTGACATTTGACACTGACACCAAAGGAAATTTACACAATCGTGATGATGTAGATTATTACAAGGTAGTTCTGGATGAAGACGGGACACTTTCCTCTTCATTTACTCGTTCAGCACAACAATACACCAGTTCAAACTATTGGAAACTTTCTTTAATAGATGCTGATGAAAACAATATTCAATCATGGAAAATCACTGGTGCAGGCGGCATTTATAGAACTGATGTTCAGGGATTAAAGGCAGGCACATACTACTATGTTGTAAGTGAC
>CAVAQT010000014.1:0-72298 GCA_963590855.1 Ruminococcus bromii | reverse complement strand
TTCTCTTTTGTCAATTATAACATATTTCTCGATTTTTTTCGTGCGGTTGCCCTGTTTGATTTTTGAAAATCACCCTTGACAAATCGGCGGAAAACCGATATAATAAAAACATATATGAAAATGCGTGGAAGAGGAGGAGTACCCTGCGGCATGCCCTGGCAGAGAGAAAACGGTTGGTGAGAGTTTTCGGGCGGCACAGGAGAACGTAGCCTCGGAGCAGCACAGGGGAAGCTTTTTTCAAAAGGAAAGTGTGTAGTCTGTGTCGGGTGCGCCCGTGATCGCGCAGCAATGAGTGCGGCGCTTTTGCCGAATTCAGGTGGTAACACGGACAGCGGTACGCTGATTCGCCCTGAGCAATCTATTTTTTCAGATTGCCGGGGCTTTTTTTATCGGCGATCAGAATAGAAAGGAATCAAAATTATGAAGAAAGAACTGGCAAAATCTTACCAGCCGAAGGAATTTGAAGACCGCATTTATCAGATGTGGAATGACAGCGGCAGCTTTACGCCCCATGTGGATTCTGAAAAAGAACCGTATACGATCGTCATTCCGCCGCCGAACATCACCGGACAGCTGCACATGGGTCATGCACTGGATGAGACACTCCAGGACATCCTCATTCGCTGGAAGCGCATGTCTGGCTACAGCACCCTGTGGCTGCCGGGAACGGATCATGCATCTATTGCAACGGAAGCAAAGATCGTGGAGGCAATGCGCAAAGAGGGTATCCAGAAGGAAGATATCGGCAGAGAGGCTTTTCTGGAACGTGCCTGGGCATGGAAGAAGCAGTACGGCGGCAGAATCGTGGAGCAGCTGAAAAAGCTGGGTTCT
Source organism: Ruminococcus bromii (assembly GCA_963590855.1). Taxonomy (GTDB): domain Bacteria; phylum Bacillota; class Clostridia; order Oscillospirales; family Ruminococcaceae; genus Ruminococcus_C. The sequence continues at coordinate 71,467 of CAVAQT010000014.1, read as the reverse complement.
TCCTGCGACTGGACAAGAGAGCGTTTCACGATGGATGAGGGCTGCAGCAAGGCGGTCAAGGAAGTCTTTATCAAATACTATCAGGAGGGACTCATCTACCGCGGCGAGCGCATCATCAACTGGTGCCCGAAATGCTTGACTTCTATTTCCGATGCAGAGGTGGAATATGAGGATCAGGCTGGCCACTTCTGGCATCTGCGCTATCCGCTCAAGGACGGCAGCGGCTATCTGGAACTGGCGACCACTCGTCCGGAGACCCTGCTGGGTGATACTGCTGTAGCAGTAAACCCCAACGATGAACGCTATAAAGACCTGGTGGGCAAGACTCTGATCCTGCCGTTGGTACACCGTGAGATCCCCATCGTGGCAGACGATTATGTTGAGATGGACTTCGGAACCGGCGTGGTAAAGATCACACCGGCACACGACCCGAACGACTTTGAGGTTGGTCTGCGGCATAATCTGGAAGTCATCAATGTGATGACCGATGACGCCAAGATCGTGGATGCATACCCCAAATACGCCGGCATGGATCGTTATGAGGCGAGAAAGGCGATCGTAGAAGATCTGAAGGCAGAGGGCGCTCTGGTGGAGATCGAGGACTATAATCACAATGTCGGCACCTGCTACCGCTGCGGCACGACCGTTGAACCCCGTGTTTCCAAGCAGTGGTTTGTGAAGATGAAGCCCCTGGCACAGCCGGCAATTGATGCTGTCAAGAGCGGCAAGACCAAGTTCGTGCCGGAGCGTTTCAACAAGATCTATTTCCACTGGCTGGAAAACATCAAGGACTGGTGTATTTCCCGTCAGCTGTGGTGGGGTCACCAGATCCCGGCATTCTACTGCGATGCCTGCGGCGAAATGGTTGTCACCAAGGAAGACCACGCAGTCTGCCCGAAGTGCGGCAAGCCCATGCGCCAGGATCCGGATACTCTGGACACTTGGTTCAGCTCCGCGCTTTGGCCGTTCTCGACGCTGGGCTGGCCGGATAATACCGAGGAACTGAAATATTTCTATCCCACCAACACCCTGGTCACCGGCTATGATATCATCTTCTTCTGGGTAGTCCGTATGATGTTCTCCGGCTTGAAGAACATGGGCGAAGTGCCGTTTGACACCGTTCTGATCCACGGTCTGGTGCGTGATGAGCAGGGCAGAAAGATGTCCAAGTCTCTGGGCAATGGCATTGACCCGCTGAAGGTCATTGATGAATACGGTGCAGATGCGCTGCGCTTTATGCTGGCGACCGGCAATGCACCGGGCAACGATATGCGTTACAGCGATGACAAGGTAAAGGCTGCCCGGAACTTTGCCAATAAGCTGTGGAATGCGTCCCGTTTCATTATGATGAATCTGCCGGAGGATTTCCAGTACAACGGACTGCCGGAAGATCTGGAACTGGAGGATCGCTGGATCGTATCCAAGTTCAACGCTGTTGCCAAGGAAGTGGGTGAGAATCTGGACAAGTTCGAGATCGGCGTAGCAAGCGCAAAGATCTACGACTTTATCTGGGATGTATACTGTGACTGGTACATCGAACTGACCAAGCCCCGCATTCAGGCAGGCGGCGCAACCATGGAAAAGGCACAGGCTGTTCTGGTTTGGGTAATGCGCGGCATGCTGAAACTGCTGCACCCGTTCATGCCGTATATCACGGAAGAGATCTGGCAGGTTCTGACCGACAGCGAGTCTATGATTATTGTGGAATCTTATCCGGTTTATGATGCGAAGTATGACTTCGCGGATGCGGCACAGTTTGAAAAGGTAATTGACGCCATCCGTGCCATCCGGAACCGCCGCACCGAAATGCAGGTGCCGCCGTCCAAGAAGGCGCGCGTTTGCATCGAAACCACAGAGCCGGAACTGTATCGCAGCACTGCTGTGTTCTTTGAAAAGCTGGCATCTGCTTCTGCGGTAGAAGTGGGTGAAAAGTTTGAGATGCCGGATGCTGCTACCGCAGTGACCGACAGCGTCCGTATCTTCATCCCCATGGATGAACTGATCGACAAGGATAAGGAACTGGCACGTTTGCAGAAGGAACAGGAAAAGGTGCAGAAGGATCTGGATTTCCTGAGCAAGAAGCTGTCGAACCAGGGCTTTTTGGCAAAAGCGCCGGAAAAACTGGTAGAGGCAGAAAAGGCAAAACTGGCAAAGGCGCAGGAAAAGATGGATAAGATCATGCAGTCTATGGCGGCTTTGCAGTAATTGAAATGTCAAAAGGTCATATGGGGGAGTGAATGCAATGACGATTTCCGAAGCAATGGCATATATTCAAGGATATCAGAAAAGCGGCAAGCCGGTGCATGACTTGTCCCGGATACAATCTCTGCTGGATGGGCTTGGAAATCCACAGGAGCAGTTGCAGGTGATCCACATTGCCGGCACAAACGGCAAAGGCTCTGTGACCGCGTTTTGTGCGGCGGCAGCCACTGCAGCCGGGTTTCGCACCGGTACGCTGACCTCACCGTTTATCCGGCATTATACCGACCGTATCCAGATCGACGGGAAGGACATCCCCGGCGAAGCGCTCTGCCGGTTCTGCGAACAGGTGAAGGCGTGTCCCGTTTCGGCGGACTGCTCACAGTTTGAGATCACTTTTGCCATTGCGCTGCTCTGGTTTCTGGAACAGCACTGTGACCTGGTAATTTTGGAAACCGGCATCGGCGGCTTGCTGGATGCCACAAATGTGGTGAAAAAGCCCCTGGTCTGCGCGATCACTTCGGTATCCTTCGATCATATGGCACTGTTGGGAAATACACTCACAGAAATCGCTGCGCAAAAAGCAGGCATCATCAAACCGGGCTGTCCGGTGGTGCTGTCCACGGACAACCCCATGGATGTGGTTTGTCTGGTGCAGGAGACTGCGAAGCAGAAAAATGCACAGCTGATGATCCCCAATATGCAGGATTGCCGGATTCTTTCGGAAACGCTGGAGGAAACTGTGTTTCAGTATCACAGCTTCACCTATACGCTCCATATGCCGGGGCGGCACCAGGTGTACAATGCCATGACTGCCATTGAGGTGATTCGCTTTCTGGGAATGCACGGTTATCTGATTACGGCATCAGTAGCGAACGCTGCCTTTTCTAAGGTGCGCGTTCCGGCACGGACAGAACTGCTGCGGCGCGATCCGATGGTACTTCTGGACGGCGGTCATAACCAGGCAGGCGTCATGGCGTTGGCGGATCTGCTGAAACATACCGGGCAAAAGCCCATTCATGGCATCTGCGGCATGATCTCTACCAAGGACTATCATACGGCTTGTCAGATTCTGGACGGTGTACTGGATACGGTCACTTGTGTGGATGACTTTGTGCAGAACGCTGTGCCGCGGGAAGAACTGGCATCGTGCTTTGCAGATCATGCCGGCGTGCAGACGGCGGCGTCATTCCAAAAAGCATATGCTGATGCACTGTCACAGGCGAAAGCCGACGGTGGTATGGTGGTGATTTGCGGATCGCTGTATCTGGCAAGCGAGGTATTGCAGCAAATCACGGCAGACAAACAAACAAGACTGTAAAAACAGAAAACATATTGCGAGAACCGGTACGGGAAAATATTCCTGTGCCGGTTTTTGTTTTTGCATCCGAGAAAATGTCTTGACATTGCCGAAACTTTGTGTTATAGTAGTATTTACTGCAAGTCCGAAATCGGACAAAAGGAGGAACGATAATGAATGTACAGGAAGCGCAGCTGCAATATATGCATCTGTATAAAGAGATGGATGCTTCTTACTATGCCCTGACCTGCGCACAAAAGCTGTCTCCCAGTGAGATGGACATTTATTACACCATTACCATTCTGGGGAATGGCTGCTTGCAGCGGGACATCTGTAACCTGGCGCTTACCCGAAAGCAGACCGTCAACTCCGCACTGAAAAAGATGGAGAAGCTGGGGCTGCTGCGCCTGGAATCCGGAAAAGGCAGAGAAAAGCACATCTATCTGACCGAATCTGGGCAGCAGATCGCGGATAGGAGCGTAAAGCCGATCTATGATGCAGAACAGAAGGTGCTTGCAGATATGACAGAATCTGAGCGGACACAGTTGGTGACACTGACAGAAAAGTTTATCCGCCTGCTGCAAAAGCACACAGCTTCTCTGCTGACTGAAACCGAATCGAAAGGAAAAGAATAATGCGTATCCAAATTTCAGATCATTTTACTGCGGCGAAGCTGCTGCGGTTTGTTTTTCCGTCGATCATTATGATGATCTTCACCTCGATCTACGGCGTGGTGGACGGCTTTTTTGTTTCCAACTATGTGGGGAAAACACCCTTTGCCGCGGTAAATCTCATTATGCCGCTGCTAATGGCAGTGGGTGCGATCGGCTTCATGCTGGGCGCCGGCGGCAGTGCATTGGTGGCAAAGACCTGTGGTGAGGGGGATGGAGAACGAGCCAACCGCTATTTTTCCATGATTATCTATGCCGCAGTGCTCATCGGTTTTGCGGCCGCTGCGGTATGTTTTTGCTTTATCCGTCCCATTGCGTCGCTGATGGGGGCAGAGGGTGAAATGCTCCGGTACTGCGTCTTGTATGCGCGGATCCTGATCTGCACGCTGCCCTTGTTTATGCTCCAGAATATGTTCCAGAGCTTTTTCATTACGGCAGAAAAGCCGCATCTGGGATTGTATGTGATCCTGGCGGCAGGCGTGACCAATATGGTGCTGGACTTTCTGTTTATCGCTGTGTTTCGCTGGGGACTCGCCGGGGCGGCGGTGGCAACTGCCATTGGAGAGGCGATCGGCGGAATCGTGCCGCTGATCTATTTCGCCCGTCCCAACAATAGTCGGTTGAAACTGGTACGGACAAAATTGGAGTGGCATCCGCTGTGGCGCAGCTGTTCCAACGGCGCGTCGGAGATGATGACCAATCTGTCCATGTCCGTTGTGAATACCCTGTATAATCTCCAGCTGATGCGGTTTGCCGGGGAGGACGGCGTGGCTGCCTATGGCGTCATTATGTATGTCAACTTTATTTTTGTGGCGATCTACATGGGATATTCCATCGGCAGCGCGCCGATCGTGGGCTATCACTACGGGGCAAAGCACCATGAAGAGCTGCAAGGACTGCTGCGGCGCAGTCTGGGGATACTGGCAGTGGGCGCGCTGCTTTTGACGGCAGCCGGAGAACTTCTGGCGTCTCCGCTGGCGCATATTTTTGTCAGCTATGATGCCGGGCTGCTGGAGATGACATGCCGCGGCTTTCGGATCTACAGCCTGTCCTATCTGCTGTGTGGATTCAGCATTTTCGGTTCGGCATTTTTTACGGCGCTGAACAACGGGCTGATCTCCGCGGTGATCTCTTTTGCGCGGACGCTGGTGTTCCAGATCGTTTGCGTATTGGTGCTGCCGATATTTTGGGAATTGGACGGCGTATGGAGCTCGATCATTGTGGCGGAGACGCTTGGCGTCCTGGTGACTGTGACGTTGCTGATCGCAAACCGGAAGAAGTATCATTATTTTCGCAGCCGGGGATAAAGTTTCTTGCTTTTTGGGACAGGGTGTAGTATAATAGGAAAAGAAGAATGAATGATTCCTTGATAAATCGAGAGTTCTGGAGGAATGAATATAGAATGACCTTTGAAAGAAATATTGATATGATAAAAAAACTATATGAATCAAACTTTTACAAGAATAACTTATTACAAAATACGAAGATGATAAAAAAAGTAATTGAAGCAATTTATGTGGATCCAGACACAAACGACGAAGTACTTAAAAACAAAGCGAAAGATTATAGTAGTGAATTTAAGAATCGAAATATAGATTTGTGCTTCTCACCAGATGGAATTTGTGGTTGGAAAATATTGTTCGATGTATATGGCGTTAAAAGTGATAATGGTAGTGATTGGATTGAAAAATATAAAGAAATACGTGGTTCAAAATACGGGGAGATGTATTTTCCATGTAAAATGGATTCAAAAAAACATATGACAATAAATACAGAAAGAAATATATTTTTAGGAGATAGGGTAGATATGTTTTTATATGATTTTAAATTGAGAATTGAGAATGAATCTCTTGAGAATTTTAAATTAAGATATAAAAATGAATATAGCGAACGATTTATAAACTATTACAAAGGAACTGGATTCAAGCAATATATAAACGACTTTGATTTAGAAGGACTTGTAAAAAGAAATGAGGATAATGAAATAATTGGTATCATTAATATTGCTACTGGCGATATTGTTAAACAAAATGAATATGATTCTTTTACTTGGTCAAATAAATATGGAATTGATAAAAAAATAAAAATAATGAAACCTTATTTGGATAATTTAGTGAAGATCTGTAGTAAGACTCCAAAATCAGAAATGGGCACGTCGTCAACTTCAAGCTTATAAATCTATATCAATCCAAATCAGAACAGGAGCAAATGCAAAATGACTATCAGAAAAGCACAGGAAAAAGACATTCCCCGGATCATGGAATTGTTGGGGCAGGTGCTTCAGATCCACGCAGAGATCAGACCGGATATTTTTATTCCGAATACCACAAAATACACAGAATCTGAATTGGCATCGCTCTTGAAAAATGAAAAAAAGCCCATTTATGTTGCTGTAGATGCGCAGGACGTGTGCATGGGATATGCATTCTGTCAAGTGAAAGAACAGCCTTTTTCCAATAACATGGTGCAGTTTCAGTCCCTGTTTATTGACGATCTTTGCGTCGATCAGCATACGAGAGGACAGCATATCGGAGAAAGCCTGTTTGAATATGTCAAGCAGGAAGCCAAAAACATGGGATGCTATGAAGTGACCCTGAATGTATGGGCCGGAAATACATCCGCAGAAAAATTCTATGAGAAGATGGGGATGCGCACAAAAGAAAGGCAGATGGAATATATTCTCTAAGCTGCTTGTTGTTTCCGCATCCCGACCCAAAGGAGGTGATTTTCATGCAGTTTACTTTGCCACTGCCTGTCTGCCAATTGATTGCCCGGCTGGAATCTGCTGGATATGAAGCATATGCCGTAGGCGGCTGTGTCCGGGATATGCTCTGCGGCAGACCGCCCCATGACTGGGACTTGTGCACCAGCGCCTTGCCGGAGGAAACAAAGGCATGCTTCGCGGACTGTACTGTGCTGACTGTAGGAGAAAAGCATGGTACAGTTACAGTGCTCTGGGACGGCGAACCTTATGAGATCACAACCTATCGGGTGGATGGCGAATATGGTGACTGCCGCCGTCCGGATCATGTGACTTTTGTCCGCAGTCTTGCGGAAGATCTGCGGCGGCGCGATTTCACAGTGAATGCCATGGCATATCATCCTCAGAAGGGTTTGGCTGATCCGTGGGGCGGTGCGGCGGACTTGCACAATGGCATTCTGCGCTGTGTGGGCGATCCGGAAAAACGATTTTCCGAGGATGCGCTGCGCATTCTGCGCGGTATGCGGTTTGCGGCATGTTATCACCTGAAAATAGAGGACAAGACCGCGGCAGCAGCAGTGCGGCTGGCACCGCTTTTGCATCGCATTGCCGCAGAGCGTGTGGATGCAGAAATGCAAAAGCTTCTGACGGCGGACGGCGATGCAGCGGCGCAGATCTTTCGGGCATATCCGTCGGTATGGAACGAGATCTTCCCGGAGTTTCGGGAGATGCAGATCTGTGCACAGCACAATCCCTATCATCAGCATGATGTCTGGGAACATACGCTGCATGTACTTGCGGCAGCGCCGCGTGATACGGTGCTCCGCTGGGCGGCATTGTTTCACGATGTGGGAAAACCCCGGACGAAATTCACCGGGGCAGACGGTATTGACCATTTTTACGGACACGCTGATGTGAGCGCTGATATGGCAAGGCAGATTTTGCACCGGCTGCATGCCGATCATGAACGCATCCACGCCGTTTGCACTCTGGTGAAATATCACGATGCGCCATTAAATGATAGTCCTCGTGTGATGCGGCGGATGCTGTCTAAGCTGGGCGAACCGATGGTGCGCAGTCTCATCCAATTGAAAATCGCGGATGACGCCGGAAAAGCGCCTGGCGTTCTGGAAAAAGGCCGTCCGCTCTGGCTCGCGGCAGAAGCCAGACTGGAACAGATCGCCGCAGAAAACGCCTGCCTGCACACCCGGGATCTTGCCGTAAATGGAAAGGATCTCATAGCACTTGGTGTTCCGCAGGGAGAGCAGATCGGCAAAATTCTACAGCAGCTTCTGGATGCGGTGCTGGATGAAAAACTTTCAAATGAACGAGAAATACTCTTGGCAGAAGTGCATCGCATTCTGCAATAAAAAAGTCCGGTCAGGGGATAAATCCTGACCGGACTTTTTGCATTAGGTCTGATAATATACGCTTAGGCATCTGCCACTTCATCCAGAGAGGGCTGCCCCAGTTCCAGATAATAGTGGTTCAGATATTCGTGATAGGATTCCTGGAAGGACTCATCATTTTCCTTCAGCTTGTATAAATATTTATGGATGTTCTGCTGCTCGTCGATCTCAATGAGTACACCGGCGATATTGGAACAGTGATCGGAAATGCGCTCGATATTTGTCAGAAGATCCTGATAGATATAGCCCAGTTCCACGGTGCATTCTTCATTTTGCAGCCGCTTGATATGGCGGTTTTTCAGTTCCAGGTTCAAGGTGTCAATAACCTCTTCCAACGGCTCGACCTGATGCGCAATTGCCAGATCATCCTTTTCAAATGCCCGGAATGCCAGATCCAGTGTTTCCAGAAGTGCATCACATAGGGTGTGCAGTTCCTTGGCAGCGTCGCCGGAGAAGTGCAGTCCCTTTTCGTGCAGCTCATGTGCCGATTCCATAATATTAACGGCATGGTCGCCGATGCGTTCAAAGTTGCCGATGCAGTGGAGCATCTTGGATACCGTCCGGTTGTCCTTGGAAGAAATGCTGTGCTTGCTGATGCGCACCAGATAGGCGTTCAGCTTATCTTCGTACTTGTCAATGCGATTTTCGTTTTCTTCGATCTGTTTCTCAATTGCTTTATCATATTGGAACAGCATGCCGATCGCCAGCTCCATGGTTTTCTTGGAGAGCTCGCCCATTTCGATGGTGACGCCGTGGCAAACTTCAATAGCTACCGCTGGTGTTGCCAGCAGACGCTCATCTAGCAGAGCGTGTTTTTCCTTAGCTTCTTTTTCTTTTTTGCTGTCGCGTACGATTATATGCGCCAGTTTTTCCAGCCACTTAGTGAAGGGCAGCAGCATTGCAGTAGTGATGATGTTAAAGATAGTGTGCACCAATGCAATTCCTGCCGGATCAATGGCAGAGGAAACAAATGCAAAATCCAGCAGCCAGTACAGACCGTAAAAGACTGGTAGAATAACCAGTGTTCCGATGCAGTTAAAGCAAATATGAATACATGCTACACGCTTAGCACTGCGGTTGACACCGATACTGGACAGCAGGGCGGTGACACAGGTACCGATGTTTTGTCCCATAATAATGGGAATTGCCATGCCATAAGTGACCTGCCCTGTGAGAGAAAGTGCCTGCAGAATTCCTACAGAAGCCGCAGAACTTTGGATTACGCCGGTAAAGACAGCACCTATAACCACACCCATAATAGGATTTTGAAAGGCGGTGAGAATGTGCGAAAACTGCGGTGAATCTGCCAGCGGGCTGACTGCGCCGCTCATCAGTGTCATGCCAGTCATCAATACGGAAAAGCCGACCATGATCTTACCAATGTCTTTGGTACGGTTGTGCTTTGCCATCATGATCAGAATTACACCGATCAGTGCAATAATGGGGGAGAATGACTCTGGCTTCAACATTTTCAAAAAGACGTTGTCACCCTCGATGCCGGAAAGACTGAGAATCCATGCAGTCAGGGTTGTTCCTATATTAGATCCCATGAGGACGCCGATGGTCTGACCAAGCTCCATAATGCCAGAATTCACTAGTCCAACCAGCATAACAGTCAGTGCAGAGGAGGACTGGATAGCGATGGTGATGCCCATGCCCAGCAGCAGACTTTTGAGTTTGTTAGAGGTCATTTTTTTCAGGATGATCTCCAGTTTGCCGCCGGCAAGCTTTTCCAAACCGGAAGACATAACATTCATGCCATATAAGAAAAATGCCAGACCGCCCAACAAGGTAATGACGGAAAAAATATCCATAAGTTTTGACTCCTTCATCGCTGACGAAACAGCGGATTTGTCCGCACAGCATTCAGCACATGCGGTACTGCATCTATTATAGCTGTCCTATGTAAAGTCCATAAGATGACTATGTAAAATCTGCGTAAAAAATCGGCACGAGCCATTCTGATGGGGTTCGTGCCGATTTCAGGTGTATACATGTTTCACAAGCCGACAGATGCAAAGATCATGTATCGCTTTCTGCAGCATCTGCTGCGCGGATAATCGCCTTTTCTATGCAATGCTGCCGTACATTCAGGATGTGGATATGATAGCCCTCTACCTCCAGCCTGATCCGGCTGCCGTCTTTCGGGATCTCTCCCAGTCTTCCAATGAGAAAACCGCTGAAAGTTTCATAGGCATCCGCGTCGGCAAACTCGTGCCCCAGTGCTTCTGCTGCATCGTGCAGAGAACATGTGCCGCGAATCTTCCAGGTGCGAGAGTCCAGGCGTTCCAGCTCCGGCTCCTGCCGCTCTGTTTCGTCATCATCAAAATCGCCTACCAGCTGCTCTACCAGATCGGTTACGGTAATAATGCCGCACATGCCGCCGTATTCGTCTACCACCACGGCAAAGTGATCGGCGTGGCGCTTCATTTTGCTGAACAGTTCGTCTGCCTTCATATTCTCGTGAATAAAGTAGGGCGTGTGGACGGCATGCTCCATGACCAGTTCCCGGCTGCGGTTTTTCAGCCGAAAGAAGTCCTTCGCATTGAGGACGCCTACGATCTGGTCTACACTGTCGCCGCAGACCGGATAGACAGAATGCCGGGATTCGTGGATGGTCTGTTCCCACTGGGTGATGGTCTCATCCATCCAGAGCACTGCCACTTCTTTTCGGTGGGTGCAGATCTCACCTACAGTCAGATCGTCAAAGGCGAATACATTTTTGATTAAGTCGTTTTCCACCGCGTCGATCGTGCCCTTTTTGTGTCCGGCATCTGCCATCAGCAGCAGATCCTCTTCTGTGACGATCTCATCCTCACTGTTGGGGTCGATGCCGCAGAGCCGCAGCATACCGTTGGTGGACTTTGTCAGGAGCCATACCAGAGGCGCAAACAGCTTTGAGATCACGGTGATCGGCCCGGACATAGTGAGAGAAAACCGTTCTGCATTTTTCATGGCGATGCGCTTCGGAACCATTTCGCCGAATACAATGGAAAAATAGGAGATAATCAGGGTCACCAGAATGACAGAAACGGTATTGAGTATGGATTCGCTGATGCCGATGCCGGCTTTTTGCAGCAGCCAGGTCAGCTTTTCAGCAAAGCTGTCCGAAGCAAATGCCGCACCCAGAAAGCCGGAAAGGGTGATGGCCACCTGAATGGTGGCAAGGAATCCGGAGGAATTCCGCACCATTTTCAACAGGCGGCGTGCACGTTTGCTGCCGTTTTCTGCTTCTTTTTCCAGTTTGGTTTCATTGACAGAGATCACAGCAATCTCTGTTCCGGCGAATACGGCGTTCAGGGCGATCAATGCGATCTGTAATAAGATTAAGCCAATCATGTTTGTTTGTGTTCCAACCTTTCATCAATCATAAGTTCCAATGTGTTCTAATATCAAAAAAAGACACAGCTAGCACCGCATGCGGCGCAGACCATGCCTGGTTCGGGCAGCAGCAAAAAAGCCTGTGCAGATGCGGCGCAGTGCTGTCCATGCAATTGAAATGTTATGGCTGTGATAGAGGTTTTTCCGGGTATTGTCTGTGTCGCTGTCGCTGGCGGCATCCATGGATCTGTACTCCTTTCTCGTGACGTATAAAATTAAGAGATATCATAGCATTTTTTTACGCTGTTGTCAAGAGATTCTGCAAAGTTTGTGGAATCTTTACAAGAATCCGGAGCCGAAATGCGAAAAGGACAATCTGATTTCTACCAGAAAAATTCAACTTTTTTCAAAAAGGTCTTGCAATGTAAAGTGAAATGTGCTATAATTGCAATATGCAGTTGAAATAAAATTATGCAACTTGCTGATAATCCCGGCGCATTCCGGGAAAACGATAGAATTTTTTTAGGAATAGGAGCGAATGACACATGATGATCAAAAATATTGCACTGGCGGGTCATGCCGGCACCGGAAAAACCACATTGATGGAAGCACTGCTGTACCAGGGCGGCTGTACGGAGCGCATGGGGAGCGTAGCATCCGGCACGACTGTCTCGGACTATACCACGGAGGAACTGAAACGTCATTCCTCGGTATACACCGCCGCAGGCAGCATTCAGCTGGACGGACAGAAGGTCAATCTGTTGGATACGCCGGGCATGTTTGATTTTGCCGGCGGCATGATCCAGGGCATTTCCGCAGCGGATTGCGTGATGATCGCTGTTTCCGGAAAATCCGGTGTCCGCGTGGGAACCAAAAAAGCGTATCGTGCCGCTGCCGGAAAGCCGCGGATGTTTGTGGTCACCAAGCTGGACGACGAAAACGCCAACTTCTATAATGTACTGACAGAACTGAAATCCACGTTCGGCCCGACTGTCTGCCCGGTCGTTGTTCCGGTAATCGTAGACCGAAAAGTGGATTCGTACATCAATCTGATCGAGATGAAAGCTTATCGCTATGGTGCAGACGGCAAGGCACAGGAGATCCCTATGCCGACTTCCGAGGTCTCCGAAAAGCTCAGCTATCGGGTAGACGGCCTGATTCAGGCGTTTTCGGAAGCTGTTGCAGAGACAGACGAAGCGCTGTTTGAAAAGTTCTTCTCCGGTGAGGAGTTTACCCAGAAAGAACGGGTCGACGGCATACACAAGGGCATGCGTGACGGCACGATTACACCGGTGGCGTGTGTTTCTGCCCAGACGATGGAGGGGATCGACCTGCTGTGCAAGGAGATGGAACTGCTGGTTCCTGCGCCGGAGGCAACCGATGAAATTCTGGCAGAGGATAAAAACGGAGCACCCGCAGTGCTGCATCAGACACCGGAAGAGCCGGTCTGCGTGCAGATCTATCAGACACTTGCCGATCCTTTTGTAGGAAAGCTGTCTATGATGCGCGTGATTTCCGGTACTGTAAAGGCAGGCATGGAACTGGTCAACAGTACAGACGGCTCAACTGAAAAGCTGGGAAAGCTGCTCTTCCTGTGCGGCAAGAAGCAGACAGAAACGCCGGCGGCAGAAGCCGGAGACCTTGTGGCAGTGACAAAGCTGTCTGCCAATACGGGAGATACCCTTTGTGACAGTTCTCGTGTGGTGCGTCTGCCAAGAGCAGTCTTTCCGCAGCCGTGCTATGGCATGGCAGTTCATCCGGCAGTGCGCGGCGAGGAGGCAAAGGTGGCTTCTGCCATCCAGAAGCTGTTGGAAGAGGATCAGACCCTGTCCTATACTCAGGATCCAGCAACCAAGGAGATGATCTTGTCCGGACTGGGCGAGCAGCACCTCAGTGCAGTTGTTTCGCGGCTGAAAACAGACTTCGGAACGGATGTGCTGCTGACTGTGCCGAAGATCGCTTATCGGGAGACCATTCGGCAAAAGGTCAAGGTACAGGGCAAGTATAAGAAGCAGTCCGGCGGTCACGGACAGTACGGTGATGTATGGATCGAGTTTGAACCCTATCCGTCGGATGAACTCGTCTTTGAAGAAAAGGTATTCGGCGGTGCTGTGCCCCGAAACTTCTTCCCGGCTGTGGAAAAGGGCTTGCAGGAATCCTTTACAAAGGGTGTTTTGGCAGGCTTCCCCATGGTGGGTGTCAAGGCAATCCTGGTGGACGGCTCATATCATCCGGTGGATTCCTCCGAGATGTCCTTTAAAACTGCGGCATCCCTGGCGTATAAAGAGGGCATGAAACAGGCAGGCCCGACACTTCTCGAACCCATGGGTTCTCTGGAGGTCTCGATCCCGGATGGCTACACCGGCGATATTATGGGCGATCTGAACAAGCGCCGCGGCAGAGTCATGGGTATGGATCCGGGCACAGAGGATGGCGTGACCGTGATCCTGGCAGAAGTGCCTCTGCGTGAAATGTCTGACTATGCGCTCCAGCTGCGGCAGATGACCCAGGGTGAGGGCACATTCCGTCTCACACCGACGGTGTATCAGCAGCTTCCGGCAAACCTGATGGCTGAGGTCATCGCTTCTGCTCTGGAATAATAGAACTTTTTTCTGTAGCGATATAATATAAACGATGATGCAGTGCGTTTCGCGCATTGTTTCTGCGCCGTTCGGATGAAATAATCTGAACGGCGTATTTTTTGTAAAATAGATAGAAAAATATGGTTTATTCCATTTCCGAAATGTTGTTTTTAACATCTCCGCAGTCATTTTTAACATTAGCCGGTGCAAAACAGAAAAACGTGCTATAATACATATGGGATTACAGAAAAGGCAAAATACAGTTCAAAAAGTGCGCTTTTTTGTGGGGAAATCACGGGGAAAAAGGTATATCTCGCTGTGATTTCCGGAGAATAGGAGATTCCCGGAAAGGAGGATTTGTACCACATGCCGAATCGTGAACTTTTGTGGACGCGTTCCGGTTTGGCTGTGCATAATGCAACTGGATAGGACATTGACGAATCTGCAAAAGGCAGATTCCTGAAAGAAAGGAAAGATGAAAGACAATGAAAAAGAAAATGATGCGTTTTTGTGGAATGTTTGGCGGTATGTTTGCAGCACTGGCAATGGTCATGACGACACTGACGGCAAATTCGACCTGTATCTATCTGAGCTATCAGGATGAGATGCCGAAATCTGCCAAGAGCCTGCGGAAATTCTGATGTTTTCCAGACTGTCGGATGCGGCCGCACACCGTTTTGCAGCAAATGGCGTGATCGCGGAAAAGGATTTTGAGGTCTGTCGGTACGGCATCAAGCAGCTTTGCTCTGTTTTTCTGAATCTGGTGACATCGCTCTGTATCGGGGCGGTGTTGGGGATGCTCTGGGAGAGCGTGCTGTTTTTGGTGGCCTATATCCCGCTGCGCAGTTATGCCGGCGGATTTCATGCCAAGACGCCTCTGCGCTGCTATTGGTATTCTGTGGGAATGCTGGCTGCGGTGCTGTTGTGCCTGCGCTTTTTGCCGTTTTCTTTGGGGACGGCTGCGCTGTGCTACGGCTGCTCCGGCGCACTGCTGTGGCGGCTGGCTCCTGTGGCTGACCGCAACAAACCGTTGGATGAGATTGAAATAAAAGTATATCGGCGGCGTACCAGATTGGTCTGGTGCCTGGAGAGCGTCTGTATGATCGTGCTGTATTGTCTGCAGTTGGAGCAGGCAGGAAACTGCATCCTTTGGGCGATATTGGCGCTGAGCGGAATGCTTGCCGCCGGAGAGATCAAGAATCGGTTCAGATGAAAAGAGACAAACAGGAACATGCAGCAGGATTCGCCGAACGAATGCATATATGCTGCATGCTTGCCGGGATCGATTCGGGAGAGAACAAAAGAAAGAACAAAAAACGAGTGAATCAAACCTATTTTCACCGCGGACAGAAAAAAGAAAGGCGCAAAAAAGCGCAGAACACGCGGAATGCAATGCGTTGCCGTGAGAGATTCTCACGGACTCGGAGACAACAAAACACGCAAAAGCTGAAAATCGGAATACACAAAGGTGCCCGGGCGCAGAGAAACTGCCCGGGCATTTTGCGGTTTTGCACCTTTTTTGCATTGGAGAATATACTGAAACAGAGGCTGCCGATCCGGCAGTGTACATGAAAGGAGCGATACCCCTATGAAAATTGTTGTTGTTAAGAGTCCGAAGATCCTGTCTGGTCTGTTTCGCATGATCTTTAAGATCCAGAAGGAAGCGCCGTCGGAGGAGCAGTAAGCGTACCGTGGCTCAGAGGAACAAACCGAACGATGCGGTACGGCCGGTGCCCCGGAATGGGCAGTGTCGGCTGTGCTGAGAGAAATAGACCTGTACCAGCCGGTACAGGTCTATTTTTTTGTCCGGTCACATATGCTTTGACAGAAAGGAGCGGACTGTTTATGGAAGAAATGGAACATCCAATGGAATCACAGCAGAAGCCTGAAGGTGAGCCGGTCACCAGTGAGAGCATGCCGGAGCCGCTCTGCATCTCCGGCACGGCGACACATTACAAGCCTCAGCGTGCCGATGATGTGGCGCTGACACAGTGTATTCTGTGTATGGTGTTGGTGCTCTGTGTGTTTGCACTGCACTGGCTGAAACCGGAGTGGCAGACGCTTTTGCTGGAACAATACGCATCTCATCGGGATGCACCGCCGATACAGTGGCTGGATGCACTGCTCCAGGCGGCAAAGCAGTGGATGCAGCAGTGATACGATGGCGTTGGGGCAATGCGGTGTATACTGTGGAGTTCAGCTTTTTTGCAGCGGCAGCGCTAACGGCACTCTGGGGCGGAAGCTGGTATTTTTTTCTGGTACTGTCTGCTTGTCTGCTCCATGAACTGGGACATTTGGTGGTGCTGCGGCTTTTTCGGCGGCATGTTCGTGCGGTTTCCCTCTGCGGCGCAGGGGCGCTGATCGTCCCAGCGGCGGCATATGGCGCATACTGGCAGGATATCCTGATCTCCCTTGCCGGCCCTTGCGTCAATCTGCTGATCGGCAGCATGCTTTTGCTCTGGGATGCGGGCGCATCTGCGGGAATGCTGCATCTGGGATTGGGTCTGTTTAACCTGCTGCCGTTTCCGCGGCTGGACGGCGGCGCAGTTTGCCGCAGTGTGTTTCTGGCATGCGGTATTTTACCGGATCGTACCGCAGTGCTGCTGCAATGGCTGGGACTGCTGACAGCGGCTGTTCTGCTGGTATTGTGTCTCGTATCCGGTGTCCGGAGCAGGTCATTATTGGTGATGCTGTGCTGTCTGGTGCTGCAGCTCTGGGATACAACAGCTTGATATAGGGTGCATTTATGGGGATTTTGGAAATTCAAATCGTCAAAAAACACAAAACTTTGGGGAATGAATTAGGTATAGTCATGAAATTCCGGATAATGCTTGCATTTTTTATGGCAATATGTTACAATAAATGTGAGAATTCATGATGGAATTCGTCCGCCGTTTTGCAGGGAACGGGCGTTTTTCATAAGAAAGGTGAGGATTATCCTATGAACATCAGCACGATCGCACAGTTGGCAGAGGTTTCTACGGCGACTGTCTCTCGTTTTTTGAATAATGGCTATGTCAGTGAAGAAAAGCGTAAGCGGATTCAAGAGGTGATTGCACGGACAGGATATACGCCCAGTTCATCTGCACAGACGCTTCGCACCGGAAAAAACAACCTGATCGGCGTTATTGTGCCGAAGATCAGCTCAGAGTCTGTCGGCAGAATGGTAGATGGGATTACGGAGATCGTGAACAATGCCGGCTATCAGGTGCTGCTGGCAAACACCGGAAACGATACAGAGAAGGAATTGGAGTACCTCAAGACCTTTCGTCTGAACAACGTAGATGGCGTGATCTTTATCGGAACATTGATGACCAAGAAGCATCTTGCACTGATGAAATCCTATAAGAAGCCCATTGTCCTCATGGGACAGCAGGAATCTGACGTATCCTGCGTCTATTTTGACGACTACGGTGCAGCACAGCTTGCCACAGACTGCCTGATCCAGAATGGCTGCCGGCGCATTGTGCATCTGGCTGTTACATTAAAGGATAAGGCTGCTGGACGTGCCAGAAGAGGCGGTTATCTGGATACCCTGGAGAAAAACGGGATTCCTTTTCAAAATGAACTGATCGCAGAATGCGCCGGATTTACCACACAGGACGGCACAGACGCCATGCAGGCATTTCTGGAAAAGGGGATTCCCTTTGACGGTGTGTTCTGTGCGACGGATACCATTGCCTTTGGTGCACTGGATACCCTGCGTCGGGCAGGTTTTTCCATTCCGGAGCAGGTAAAAGTGGCAGCAGTGGGCAACAATCGGATGTCCGCTATCTATACACCTCATCTGACTTCTGTCAACCTCTCTCACCGCACCGGCGGTCTGGAGGCTGGCGCGATCCTGATGGACATGATCCAGAACGGCAATGAGGAGATCCGCACCGCGCAGATGCAGTGCCGTTTGTATGAACGGGAAAGCACTGGTGCAGAGCAGTAAGGACAATGCTGCTGCTTCAAAAGAGAAAGATGAGCGCAGCTCAGAAAGAAGAGCGCGCCTGCAAACAGGACTGAAATAATTCCGCAGAAAATCCGGGGACGATTTTTCTCATGTACCTGCTTATGAAAGAAAAATGCAGTCTGCCGGACAAGCAGCGGATGACTTTTTTACTCGAAAATCCTCATGGGAACGGCTAATATGAAAACGATTTCACATTAACTGTGCCAAGATACAAAAAAGATTTGATAAGTTTGGTGGTTTTACCACTTTCCATTTTCTCTCGTTTCTGCTATAATAGAATTACATTAAGAAATCGATTTCATACGGCGGCTGAGATGCTTCCGGAAACATTTCAGCAGAAACAAAAGAACAGCAGTTCCGGCAAAAAAAGCCGGATTCACTGTTCGGAGAAAATGGATTTTTTTATATCAGAATCCACTTGAAAAGGAAAGAAAGTTCAAAGGAGATGATCTTATGAATTATCATGAAGCTGCGGTACAGGTACTAGAGAAGATCGGCGGAAAGGAAAATCTGATTTCCGGTGCACACTGTGCAACTCGTCTGCGTCTGGTCGTAAAAGATGAGAAGAATATCAAAAAAGAAGAGATCGAGGAGATCGAAGGGGTAAAGGGCGTCTTTATTGCCCAGGGACAGCTCCAGATCATTTTTGGAACTGGTGTGGTAAATCGGGTCTATGATGAGTTCGTTGCTGTGTCCGGCATTGAAACTGCCACAAAGGACGATGTCAAGGCAGCAGCCACACAAAAGATGAATCCGTTCAAAAAGGCGATCAAAACACTGGGTGACATTTTCGTCCCCATTATTCCGGCAATTGTTGCAACCGGTCTGCTGATGGGACTGTTGGAAGGTTTCAGCACACTGTTCCCGGCAATGGCAGATTCGGATACCTATAAGATCTTTCATATGTTTTCCAACACGGCATTCACCTTCCTGCCCATTCTGATCGCCACCAGTGCGGCAAAGGCGTTCGGCGGCAATATGTTCCTGGGGTCGGTGATCGGCATGATTATGATCCATCCCGATCTGATGAATGCCTGGAATGTAGCATCTGCGGTAGAAGCCGGCGAGACGATCCCGAAATTCTCCGTCTGGTTTGGCTTGTACGATGTCAATGCCGTGGGATATCAGGGACATGTCATTCCGGTCATCATTTCGGTTTGGCTTATGTGCTTCCTGGAAAAACGACTGCATAAGATCGTGCCGGCATCGATTGACTTGTTTGTAACGCCTTTGGTTAGTGTTGGTGTGACCGGATACCTGGCACTCACCGCCATTGGCCCGGTGTTCTCTCAGCTGGAGACATGGGTACTGGATGGTGTACAGTGGCTGATCGCTGTTCCTTTCGGTATCGGCGCATTCCTCATGGGCGGATTGTATTCGTCTACAGTTGTGGCAGGCGTGCATCATATGTATACGATCATTGACCTGGGTCAGTTGTCTCAGTACGGTGTGACACACTGGCTGCCGCTGGCATCTGCGGCAAATATGGCACAGGGTGCAGCCTGCCTGGCAGTAGGACTCAAGAGCCGCGGCGATCAGAAGATGCGTTCTCTGGCATTCCCGGCAGCGCTGTCCTGCATGATGGGCATCACAGAACCGGCAATTTTCGGTGTCAACCTGCGGTATATCAAGGTGTTTATCTGCGGCTCGATCGGCGGCGCATGCGGTGCGCTGATGACTTCGATTTTCCACCTGGGTGCAACGGCAACCGGCGTTACCGGAATCTTTGCCATCCTGCTGCATCTGAATCAGCCCATTCAGTATATTGTCTCCATGTTGGTGGCAATGGGTGTTGCATTTATCCTGACCTGGCTCTTTGGCTATAAGGCAGAAAAACTGGCGGCAGAAAAGGCCGTTTCCAAAGCATAACGGAGGTTTCAGACTATGAGTAATGTGAGAACGATCAATCTGAAAAACGCCTGCAAAGCGCTGGAACGCAGCGCAGACCGGGAAAAGCAGTGGAGACCGGCATTTCACCTGGCACCCATGACAGGCTGGCTCAACGACCCCAACGGGCTGTGTCAGGTCGGCACGACGCATCACATCTTTTTCCAGTATTCGCCGTTTGATGTAAAGCCGGGGTTGAACTACTGGGGGCACTATTCCACAGAGGATTTTGTGACCTATCAGTATCACGAGCCGGGGCTTTGCAGCGATGAAAAGTTTGACTGCCACGGTGTCTATTCCGGTTCGGCATTGGAGCAGGAGGAGAAGCTCTATGTGTTCTACACCGGAAATGTTTTGCAGCGGGATAACCCGGATTATGACTATATCACCGCCGGAAGAGAACACAATACCATCCGGGCAGAGAGTACAGACGGCATTCACTTTGAAAAGAAAACCGTGCTGCTGTATAATCGGGACTATCCGGAAGATGTGACCTGTCATGTCCGCGATCCGAAGGTGTGGAAAGACGGAGAAAGCTATACCATGGTGCTTGGCTCTCGCCGAAAGGATGACGTGGGAGAGATCCTGGTTTATCGTTCTGATGATCTGGCACAGTGGAAATTGGCGAATCGTGTGACTTCTGATACCCCTTTCGGCTTTATGTGGGAATGTCCCGACTGCTTTACCCTGGACGGCGTACAGTTTCTTTCCTTTTCGCCCCAGGGTGTAGAGGCACAGGACTGGAAGTATCATAATATCTACCAGAGCGGCTATTGCCGTCTGGATGGCGATCTTTATGGAACCAACCGATTGGGTGCATTCCAGGAGTTTGACCACGGATTTGACTTTTATGCGCCGCAGACTTATCAGGACAAGCAGGGCAGACGGATTCTCATTGGCTGGATGGGAATGCCGGACTGTGACTATGGCTATCCGGAACGGGAATACGGCTGGACTAATATGCTGACGATTCCCAGAGTGCTGCATCAGCGGGATGGAAAGATCCTGCAGGAACCGCTTCCGGAGCTTCGGCAGCTGCGGGGACGGATGCGCTGCGGTCATGTCAGCGGCGAGACGACGTGGGAAAAGCTTTCTGTTTACGAGGCGGATATTCGTTTTACAGAAATCGACAGTGCAGAGGTACGCTTCGGCACAGACGGCGTGATCTCTTGGAAAGACGGCTTTTTGACGCTGACATTTGGCGAGAGCGGACACAATCGCCCCATGCGGCAAGTGCCCTTGGAAAACCTGCGCCGGCTGCAGCTTTTCTGCGATGCATCTTCGATTGAGATCTTTGCCAACGACGGCGAAGCGGTGTTTACCTCTCGGTTTTATGCAAACGCAGCTAAGTCAAAGCTGACCATTTTGGCAGAGCGTGCAGAAGCAGCGGTTTGGGAATTGAACCCCATTCGTGTGGAAAACTTGTTTTCCGGACAGGAGGCGTAAAATGAAACAGATACTGGCAATGGGCGAAGCCCTGATCGATTTTATCCCGGCGCAGCGGGACTGCCTGCTGAAAGAAGTAGAGTCTTTCACGCGTGTCTGCGGCGGCGCACCGGCAAATGTGGCAGCGGCAGCGGCAAAGCTGGGCGGCTCCAGCAGTATGATTACACAGCTTGGAGCGGATGCATTCGGCGACTATATTGTAGATACATTGGCGTCTGTGGGCGTAGACACCTCTCATGTTCTGCGGACAGACCGTGCCAATACAGCACTGGCATTTGTTTCGCTGAAAGCAGACGGCAACCGGGAATTCTCCTTTTACCGAAAGCCCAGCGCAGATATGCTCCTGGAAGAACAACAGATCCTGCCGGAGTGGTTTGAAGGTGCAGGGATCTTGCACTTTGGTTCTGTTTCTCTGATCGATGCGCCCATTCAGAAGGCGCACCGCAGAGCGATCTCACTGGCACAGGCGCAGCATGCCCTCATCAGCTTTGACCCCAATATCCGCCTGCCGCTGTGGAACAGTCCGGAAAGCTGTCAGGCACGAGTGCGGGAGTTCCTGCCGTTTGCGGATATTGTCAAGCTTTCAGATGAAGAACTGGAATTTGTCACCGGAAAGGCAGAAATTACACAGGCTGCGCAAAAGCTGTTTGCCGACGGCTGCCAGGTGCTGCTCTATTCCATGGGAAAAGATGGCGCAATGGTGCTGACGCCGAAGGGCAGCTGTACTGCGGCAAATCCGGATGTTCCGGTAAAGGATACCACCGGCGCAGGCGATGCCATTATGGGCGCATTGCTGTACTGTCTGGCACAGGCTGACGTCACCAGAGAGACCATCGGTGACATCAGTATGGCACAGTGGCAGAAGTGGTTGGAGTTTGCCGTATATTATGCCAACTATAGTGTGATGGGAAGCGGTGCAATCGCTTCTTATGCAGAGAAAGAGACATTTGCTGCGTGGATGCAGAAGATGCAGCAGAAAGGATGAGCGATCATGGGAATGTTTGATTTTTTGAAAAAAGGGAAAAAGGAAGAAACACTGCCGGAAGCACCGGCAAATACACTGCTGGCAGTACAGAACGGAAAGATCGTTCCGGTAGAATCACTTCCGGATCCGGTATTTGCAGAAAAGGTACTGGGCGACGGCTATGCCATTGACCCTACGGACGGAACTGTATTGTCTCCGGTTTCCGGCAAGATCGTGGATGTACAGGATTCTCTTCACGCATACGGCATCGAAACATCGGATGGTCTGGAGGTTCTGGTGCATATTGGCATCAATACCGTTTCGCTGAATGGCGCTGGTTTTCGCACCAAGCACAAGGCAGGGGATCAGATCCGCGCCGGCGAACTGCTGGCAACAGTAGATCTGGGTTTGCTGGAACAGAAAAACCTGCCGAAATTTACAGTGGTGCTGATTACCAATCTGGACGATGTCCAGGGAATCCATCCGAATTATACCGATGCTGAAGCCGGAAAGACTGCGGCACTGACATATGACAAATAATCTGTGAAAAGATACGCCAACAGATTCTAAGGCGGCACCGTACAAAGCGCTGTGCGCGGTCTGCCTGAGGATTCTTATTCCATTCCAAAAAAGCGCCGGAACGTGTGTAAAAACCGTTCCGGCGCTTTTTGCATGCCGATCAGAGAATAAAGCAGATCAGACCGCTGCATCCCTCGTTGATGATACGCTGCAATGTTTCCTGAAGCTTTAACCTTGCATCCATGGGCATTTTGGAAAGCTTGTTGTGCAGGCCTTCGCCCACCAGTTCATGCAGTGATTTCCCGAAGATGTTCGACGACCAGATCTTGGTGGGGTCTTCCTCGAAGCCCTCCAATAAGTACATGACCAGCTCTTCGCTCTGTCGCTCTGTCCCGACAATGGGGCTGACGGTCGTGCGGATGTCCGCACGCATCATGTGAATGGACGGTGCAGAAGCACGCAGCCGGACACCATAGCGCCCGCCCTGCTTGATGATCTCCGGTTCTTCCAGTGTCATCTCGCTTTGCTCCGGCATAACGATGCCGTATCCGGTAGCTTCCACCTCCCGGAGCGCCGGTTCGATCTTCGCGTACTCCTTTTGAATACGACTCAGTTCCAGAAGCAGCGGCAGCAGATCGTTTTCTCCATGAATGTCCAGTCCCGTGGTCTCGCCCAGAATGCGGTAAAACAACGAACTGTCCAGTTCCACCTCTGCACAGACGCTGCCCGTGCCCATGTGCATTTCCCGAATTGCCGCCCGTGTGACATAGGGACAGGTGCTGACCGCTTCTGCGAAGAGTGCTGTATCCCGGATGGTGTGGACTTCTGCGGCAGCCTGACGAATGCAGGAGAAAACGGATTCTCTCAGCCAGTGCTCTTTTTCCAGAGAAGCTACCCATTTCGGCATGCACACATTGATCTCCCGAACCGGAAACACCCGGAGCAGTTCTGTCAGGATGCTGCAAATATCGGCTTCATCCAGATCAGGGCAGCTCACCGGCAGTACCGGGGCGTTGTATTTTTCGGAAAGCTGCTGTGCCATCGCTTTTGCCTGGGGCGTGTGGGGATCCATGCAATTCAGCAGCACTGCAAAAGGTTTTCCCAGTTCCTGCAGCTCTTCGATGACGCGCTGCTCACACTCGGCGTATTCTTCCCGCGGCAGATCGGTGATGCTGCCGTCCGTGGTGACGACCAGGCCAATGGTGGAATGCTCCGCAATGACTTTTCTTGTGCCCACTTCTGCTGCCATATTGAACGGCACTTCCTGGTCAAACCAGGGGGTATGTACCATTCGGGGCTGTTCGTTTTCGATGTATCCCAGCGCACTGGGGATAATATAACCCACACAGTCGATCATGCGCAGCCGCATGTGCGCATTGTCTCCCAGCGTCAGCTCTACCGCATCCTCCGGGATGAACTTCGGTTCGGTGGTCATAATGGTTCTTCCGGCGGCGGACTGGGGCAGTTCATCTGTGGCGCGTTCTTTCCACGCTTCGTCTGCAATATGCGGAATGACCAGCTGTTCCATGAATCGTTTGATAAATGTGGATTTTCCGGAGCGGACAGGGCCGACGACGCCGACATAAATGTCACCGCCGGTGCGGCAGGCGATGTCCTCATAGATCGTATTTGCCATGTTCTGATACCTCCTGCCGTCACTGTACAATGGGGATGAAGAGCATCCCGGGTGTTGTCAGCTGTTCGTCTGTCAGTTCGTTTTCTTCCATGATGGCATGCACACTGGTGCGGCATCGCTTGGCGATATCCCATACATCCTCATGCTCCACACCGTAGTACAGTTTCAGCGCATAATCGCCGTCCCGCACCAGCTTTGTCTCGCCGTCAACGGTCAATGCAGACAGGCAGACATAGCGGTCGGAGGGACAAAGACAGCCCTGCAGCAGCAGTGTTGCCTGGATCGTGATCCTGCCGTCCGGTGCGAGATGATAGGTGCAGTCGGTAGGTGTGACTTCTGCCTGGAGCACCGCGTTGTCCACAGGAATGTCTGAGTTGGTGTATACCTCGAACGCCTCTTCCTTTTCCAAAAGCATGGGCATTCCCTCGGCATCGCCAGCTAAAAGACTGCAACAGAGCATGCCGCTGACCCGGATGCGGTTGGTGTCAGAAAGCAACTGCATGTTGATGTTGCGCACCTGGCAGTAGAGATCATAGATGCACTCTGGTGCTGTATCTCCCGGCTGCAGAGATGCACTGCATGGCATGGCTGCACGGATCGGCTGCGGTGCGGTGTCGATCTGAATGGAGACGGTTTCTTGTTCACAGGGATAAATTGTGGAGAAAGCATCCGTCACGAGTTGGATCGAGGCGGTTTTGACAGCAGTGCAGTGCAGACAGAGTTCGATCTCGCACTGTACACTGTCCAGACTGCCGCCTTTTCCGGGACAGGGCTTTAAGTCGCAGCGTACGACACGGGTGTCTACGCTGCCGCGGTAGGTGTCATCGATCTGTGCCATGTCTACAATTTGACTGTAGGGGACGGTGAACTGCATCTGTTCCATGCCGCTGCTGCCGTCCTCCTGCTGCCAGGTGTAGAGAAACTGCACTTCCGCCTCACCCTTTGCCACCAGTTTTCCGGCGAGGATGGACTGCTCTTCGTGCCCCAGACGGACGTTGCTGCGGACGATGCTGCGAATAGGCGGCTTCGATGCACCCAACTCGACATCCTCATTGAGCAGGATATGCTTGACGGCGCGCCGTTTCTGGGCGGCATATTCCACGGGCTTTCGGCGCAGCTGAACATGCATGCCGAAAACATCCTGGATGACCTCCTGTTTGCGGTCGCCAGTGACGCGGATCGCAATGGAAACCGCACCGCGTACCTCCAGACGGCGCGGACTGACTGCCCGGCAATTGGCATAGGTGGTTCTGGGACGGAGCGTGACCTCCGGCTCGTCTGCCGGCCGGGGCAGTTCGATGCTTCGGGTAAAGTTCATCTGTTGTGTCACGCATTGCAGTGTGGTGCTTCCGGAACCGCAGTACAACACCCGGATGTCTGCCCGCAGTTCATAGGTGATGCGGTCTGTACCAATGGTGGAATTGACAATGGCAGGCTGAATCTCACAGCCGATCATGCGGAAAATGTCCGGATCATAGTCCGGCAGTACATAGTCCAGTTCAACGCTTTGCTCCTGCATCTCGTCCAGAATGACTTCAGTCACAGGAAGCATTTCCCGATTGATTTTCAGATCCATATGGAACTCCTCCTTTTTTTGCCGTCCAGCGGCTTTGTTTTATCCTATGCAGACAAGCGGCACGATAGAACATACCGCCGGAATCTATCTATAATGCCTATGATATCCCTATGAATTATCAGTAATGTTTGTGCAACTCTACAAAAGCATAGGATTCCTATTGACAAATTACTAGTTTTGCAGTATGATATGTAACATACTAAACATATCAAATCAATATGAATTATCGGAGAAGCAGGATTTACCGCTCTCAGACGGTACAGAAAAGAGGGAAACGGCATGAAAACAGGAAAAATCATCGGTGTACTGCTTGCAGCAGTTCTGACGGGCGGAATGCTCAGCGGCTGCGGAAACGGCAATACGGTGAGCATCGTTAACGTTTCCTACGATCCCACCCGGGAGCTCTATACCGAATATAATACGATCTTTGCCGAACACTGGAAAGAAAAAACCGGACAGGATGTAGAGGTGATACAGTCTCACGGCGGCTCCGGAAAACAGGCGCTGGAAGTGGCGAACGGTCTCGATGCCGATGTGGTAACACTGGCACTGGAATATGACATTGATTCTATCCGGGATGCCGGGCTGATCGAGGACGGCTGGGTGGATGAATTTCCGGACGACAGCGCACCGTATACCTCTACGATTGTCTTTCTGGTGCGCAAAGGCAATCCCAAAAACATTCAGGACTGGGATGATCTAGTGCGGGATGATGTGGATATCATCACGCCGAACCCCAAAACCTCCGGCGGTGCGCGCTGGAATTATCTGGCTGCCTGGAGCTATGCCGAACGAAAGTACAACGGTGACGAAGCACAGACAGAGGCGTTTGTCAAAAAGCTTTATCAGAATGTGTTGGTGCTGGATTCCGGCGCACGCGGCGCAACCACTACATTTGTGGAGAACGGACAGGGTGATGTGCTCATCGCCTGGGAAAACGAAGCGTATCTATCCATGCGGGATGACCCGGAGGAATATGAGATCGTAAATCCAAGCATCAGCATTCTGGCGCAGCCGTCTGTGGCTGTGGTGGACGAGGTAGTCGATCGGCGAAACACACGAGATGTGGCAACAGAATACTTACAGTATTTATACTCGGATGATGCACAGCGGATCGCCGCGGACAATTATTATCGTCCCACCAATGAAGCGATCTTGAAAGAATATGCAGATGTATTTGATCTGAACATTGATCTGGTTTCCATCCAGGACTTCGGCGGATGGGATGCGGCGCAGAAAAAGCATTTTGCAGAGGGCGGCATTTTCGATCAGATCTATGAAAAATAAGGAGCACATATGAAAAAAGGCAGTAAACGCGTGATTCCCGGATTTGGGCTGTCCCTGGGCGTCACACTTTCGATTCTCAGCATTGTTGTACTGATCCCGCTGGCTTCTCTGGTGATCTATACAGCAAAGCTCAGCCCGGCAGAGTTTTGGGAGACGATCACGAGACCGCGTGTTCTGGCAAGCTTTCGCGTCAGTCTGCTGACGGCGTTTGCAGCATCGGCAGTCAACGCGGTCATGGGCGTGATCCTGGCGTGGGTATTGGTTCGCTATCATTTTCCCATGAAGCGTCTGCTCAACGGCATGATCGAATTGCCTTTTGCCTTGCCTACAGCGGTTGCCGGCATTGCACTGACATCGCTGACTGCCGATACCGGTATGGTGGGAAAATTTTTCGCCCGGTTTGGACTGCACATTGCCTATACCAGAGTCGGCATCACAGTGGCGCTGATCTTCATTGGCATTCCCTTTGTGGTGCGGACGGTGCAGCCCATTCTGGAAAAGCTGGATCCTACCTATGAAGAAGCGGCAGGCGTGATGGGTGCGAGCCGCATCCGGATCTTCTGGAAGGTGATCTTTCCGGAGATTCTGCCGTCAGCTCTGACCGGTTTTGGTCTGGCGTTTGGCAGATGTCTCGGAGAATACGGCAGCGTTGTTTTCATTGCCGGAAATCAGCCCTATGAGACCGAGATCACGCCATTGATTATTATGTCAAAGCTACAGGAATACGACTATACCAGTGCCACTTCCATTGCGCTTGTGATGCTGGCAGCGGCGTTCCTGATCCTGTTCCTGAGCAATCTGGTGCAGGCGAGAAGTTCCAGGATCCTGAAGGGAGGTCAGTGAGATGCATGAAGAAACCATTGGTTCTAAAATCGTAAAGTGGGTGCTGATCGGCGTCAGCGTTCTGTTTCTGGTGCTGATGCTGCTTCTGCCGCTGATTACCGTGATCTCCGAATCTCTTCGAGACGGATGGAGAACCTATCAGGCGGCTGTGACCGATAAATACACTGTAAAAGCGGTGCTGCTGACCTTGGAAGCGACGGCATGTGCCGTGGGTGTCAATACGATTTTCGGCGTGTTTGCAGCGCTGACAGTCACGAAATATCATTTCCCCGGGAAAAAGGTGCTGACCACACTGATCGATGTGCCTGTAACCATTTCTCCGGTTATTGCCGGTCTGATCTTTCTGCTGACTTTCGGCAGACAGAGTGTGATCTATCCGCTTTTGCAGGATCTGGGCATCAAGGTGGTATTCGCTGTGCCGGGCATTATCCTGGCTACGGTATTCGTCACATTTCCATTTGTTTCCCGGGAACTGATCCCGGTTCTGGAATCTCAGGGCACGGACGAGGAAGAGGCGGCGGCGCTGATGGGCGCAAATGCCTGGACGATCTTCCGCAAGGTGACATTTCCGCACATTCGCTGGGCACTGCTTTACGGCGTTGTGCTGTGTGCGGCGCGTGCAATGGGTGAGTTCGGCGCAGTCTCTGTTTTGTCCGGCCATCTGCGCGGCAGAACCAACACACTGCCGCTGCATGTGGAGATCTTGTTCAATGAATTTCAGTATGTGCCCGCATTTGCGGTTTCTTCCATCCTGGTGATGATGGCAATTGTAATTCTGGTGATTCGCAGTCTGGTCGAACGCCGGGGAAAGAGGGATACCTGATGTATGTTGAGTTGAATCATATTCATAAACGCTACGGCAATTATCAGGCATCCGATGATGTCAGTTTCGGAATCGAAAAGGGAAAGCTCATCGGATTGCTCGGCCCAAGCGGCAGCGGAAAAACGACCATTCTCCGCATGATCGCCGGTCTGGAGCATCCGGACAGCGGCGAGATCAAGATCGACGGCAAAGTCGTCAACGATATCCCGGCAAGCAAGCGCGGCATCGGCTTTGTGTTCCAGAACTACGCTTTGTTCCGGTATATGACGGTATACGATAATATTGCCTTTGGCTTAAAAGTGCAGAAGGCCGACCGCAAGACCATTCACAACCGCGTGATGGAATTGGTAGACCTCATTGGTCTGCGCGGTTTGGAACGACGCTATCCCAGCCAGCTCTCCGGCGGACAGCGCCAGCGTGTGGCGTTTGCCAGAGCACTTGCGCCGAATCCGCAGCTGCTTCTATTGGACGAACCTTTTGCCGCCATTGATGCAAAGGTACGGCAGGAACTGCGCAGCTGGCTGAAAGAAATGATCGGAAAGCTGGGTGTCACCAGTATCTTTGTCACCCATGACCAGGACGAGGCCATTGAGGTGGCGGATGAGATCATTATCACCAACCGCGGCAGGATCGAACAGATGGGAACGCCCATTGAGATCTACCGCCATCCGCAGACTGCATTTACAGCATCATTTTTCGGACAGACTTCTGTTCTGGCGGATTACCAGAAATATCACACCTTTCAGCATATGGACGGTGTGGAAAAAGCCATTGTCCGTCCGGAATTTCTCAAGATCACCAAGAAAAACGAGGTGCAGAAATACGGCAGTTCCGCTTCGCAGGGCGTAGTGGAACGCGCATCGTTCCGCGGTGACTGGATCGAGATAGAGGTTCGGGTCAACGGCGATCTGCTGATTGCCAAACGTGATCTGGAAGAGGAAAGCGTTTCAGTAGGGGAAACGGTAGATGTGTTCCTCTATCGGTTGTTTGTGATCGTCGGGGAGAAATGTTACTTGTTGGAGAACCAGTCTCTCCAGGACGATTCTGTATTTATCTGATGATTGTTCGGTTATATTTTGTTTGATTTCGTAATTGAAAAAAGGAGTTATGCGTTATGTCTAAGATTTATCAGGGTGCAGTGGAACTTATCGGCAATACCCCGCTGGTAGAAGTCATCAATCTGGAAAAGGAACAGGAACTGAAAGCGCGTGTTCTGGTCAAACTGGAATATCTGAATCCGGCAGGCAGCGTCAAGG
This sequence comes from Ruminococcus bromii, assembly GCA_963590855.1. GTDB lineage: Bacteria > Bacillota > Clostridia > Oscillospirales > Ruminococcaceae > Ruminococcus_C. The sequence continues at coordinate 41,089 of CAVAQT010000014.1, read as the reverse complement.
ATCGTATTGCAAAGGCAATGCTGGAAGATGCAGAAAAAACCGGGAAGCTGCATGAAGGCTCTGTGATTATCGAGCCGACTTCCGGGAATACTGGTATCGGACTGGCAGCGATTGCCGCGTCTAAGGGCTATCGTGTGATCCTGACCATGCCGGAGACCATGAGCGTAGAGCGCCGCAACATTCTGAAAGCCTATGGTGCAGAAATCGTTCTGACACAGGGTGTAAAGGGTATGAAGGGCGCGATCGAGCGCGCCAAGGAACTGGCTGAAGAGATTCCCGGCGGCTTTATTCCGGGGCAGTTTGAGAATCCGGCGAATCCGGAAGCACATCGCAAGACCACTGGCCCGGAGATCTGGCGCGACACAGACGGCAAGGTAGATTTCTTTGTGGCTGGTGTCGGCACAGGCGGCACCATCAGCGGTACAGGCGAATATCTGAAGTCGCAGAATCCGGATGTGAAGATCGTTGCCGTTGAGCCGGCAGATTCTCCGGTACTTGCCGGCGGAAAGCCTGGCCCGCATAAAATTCAGGGAATCGGCGCAGGCTTTGTGCCCCAGACACTGAACACCAAGATCTATGATGACATTTTTGAAGTGCAGAATGATGATGCTTTTGCGGCAGCAAAGCTGGTTGCCAAGCATGAGGGCATTCTGGTGGGTATTTCCTCCGGCGCTGCACTGCACGCAGTACTGGAACTGGCGAAGAAGCCGGAAAATGCCGGAAAGACTATTGTTGCACTGCTGCCGGACAGTGGTGACCGCTATTATTCTACTACATTGTTCGCGGATTGAGCACAGAAAAACATTTTGCAGAAAAAACACGGATCAGAGCGTGTCTCCATAAATTCACACAAGTACATTATGGAAATGCGCCCTGGTATCCGTTTGCTCGTGAGGAGGAGTATCATTGAAAATTTCAACAAAGGTGGAATGCGGCATCATTGCCCTCATTGACATTGCGCTGCATTCAGAAAACGGTGAAGCAGTCGCTGTCAGCAGCATCTCCAAACGGCAGAACATTTCTGTAAAATATCTGGAGCAGATCCTAGTGGCACTGCGGCAGGCACATCTCATTCGCGGGATCAAGGGCTTTAAGGGCGGTTATGTGACAGCACGTCCGGCGGAACAGATCTCATTTCAGGAGATCATTGATGCGCTGGATATCACCATCCTGGGCGATGTGGATGCCGGCGGCGCGGATGACACTTCGCTCCTGAAAGCGACCATTCAGGAATCCCTGTGGGATAAGATGACAGCGTATCTGCGGCAGTTCTGTACCGGTATCACACTGCGGGATATGATGGAACGCTATCGCAGCGCCATTCCGCAGGATGAGGCGTTCATGTACTATATCTGAGCGGCAAAGTAGGAATTTGCTGTTGTGCGATTCAGAATCAGACGGCATCCAGACAACTTTTGGATGATCCGTCTGATTTTTGCAGAAAATTATGTGAACAAGTAATTTTTTAAAATTCGTGTATATGAACAATATGTACAAAATGAAAAAGTCGAATAAATCATATAAAACCTATTGACTTACTAGTGAAAAGGTGATATAATAGGCTCATGACAAGGGAACAGAAGGAAAAATGTTCCGGAGAACGAGAGGAGCGTGGGTGAGCGCATGAAGTTTAATACGGCGTTATTGCATCAGAATTTTGATGGAGAAAAGAGTACAGGTTCTACCATCATGCCGATTTATCAGGTCAGCGCATTCGCACATGAGACGGCAGAAAAACTGGAAAAAGTTTTTCATAATCAAGCGCCGGGATTTGCATATACCAGAATCAGCAACCCGACTGTGGACGCTTTTGAAAAGCGTGTGGCAGCGATGGAACAGGGCATCGGGGCGGTAAGCTGCTCTTCCGGCATGACGGCGGTTACAATGGCACTGTTGAATATACTCCATGCCGGAGATGAAGTGATCGCCGGTTCGGGACTGTTCGGCGGAACAATCGACCTGTTTTCGGATTTGAAGGCTTTCGGCATTACCACACGCTTTGCAGAGTCGGTAACGGTCGAAGAGATCGAACCGCTCATCAATGAAAATACCAAGGTGGTTTTCACAGAGCTGATCGGTAATCCGAAGCTGGATGTGGTAGATCTGAAAGCAGTTTCCGAACTGGTGCACAGCCGTGGCATCCCGCTCATTATTGACAGCACCACCGCAACGCCCTATTTGATCCATCCGTTTGCATACGGTGCGGATGTGGTGGTACATTCCTCTTCCAAGTACATCAACGGCGGCGGAAACGCCATCAGCGGTGTGATCGTGGACAGCGGAAACTTCCAGTGGGATATGAACCGATATGACGGATTTGAACCCTATGCCAAGTATGGCAAGTTCGCTTATCTGGCAAAGCTCCGGAATGCCATCTGGCGGAATGTAGGCGGATGTTTGTCGCCTATGAATGCATTTCTCAACTCCGTAGGATTGGAAACTCTGGGGCTGCGCATGGAGCGCCTGTGTGACAATGCGTTGCAGCTAGCAAAGTTCCTGGACAGCGTAGACGGCGTGGAAGTGAACTATCCGGCGCTGGAGAAGAGCCCCTATTATTCGCTGGTACAGAAACAGTTCGGCGGAAAAGGCGGCGCGATCTTAACGCTCCGTGCCGGAAGCAAGGAAAAGGCATTCTGTTTGATTAACCATTTACAGTATGCGACCAATGCGACGAACATCGGCGATGTGCGGACGCTGGTCATCCATCCGGCAAGCACCATTTATGCGCACAGCAATGAAAAACAGAAACAAAGTGCCGGCGTGTATGAGGATTCCATCCGCATCAGCGTAGGCATTGAAGATATTGAAGATCTGATCGAGGACTTCGGACAGGCAATCGCGAAGATGCAGGAGGAATGTTAAATGGCAGTCGATTATGCGACCTTGAAAAAAGGCGGCTTTATGCGGCAGAAGCAAAAGAATAACTTTTCCCTCCGGCTTCGGGTGGTTGGCGGTAATCTGACTGCCAAGCAGCTGGCGAAGATCGCAGAGGTTGCGGAAAAGTTCGGCGATGGTCATGTGCATCTGACATCGCGTCAGAGCGTAGAGATCCCGTTTGTAAAACTGGATCAGATCGAAGAGGTAAAGGCAACGCTGGCAGAGGGCGATGTAGAGCCGGGTGTCTGCGGGCCGAGAGTCCGGACGATCACCGCGTGTCAGGGCGAGGCAATCTGCCCCAGCGGCTGTATTGATACTTATGCACTGGCAAAGGAACTGGATGAGCGGTATTTCGCACGGGAGCTGCCGCACAAGTTTAAGTTCGGGATTACCGGATGTCAGAATAACTGCTTGAAGTCCGAGGAAAACGACCTGGGCATTAAAGGCGGCATCCAGGTGAAGTGGCGCGAAGAAGATTGCATCCAGTGCGGTGTCTGCGTCAAAGCATGCCGCAGCGGTGCGATCACACACGAAGGCGGAAAGATCGTGGTAGACGAGAGCAAGTGCAACTTCTGCGGACGCTGCGTCAAGGCATGTCCGACGGAGGCGTGGGACACGGTGCATGGCTATATCGTTTCCTTCGGCGGCTTGTTCGGCAACAGCATCCACAAGGGTGAACCAATCATTCCGTTTATTGCGGATAAAGAAAAGCTGATGAAAGTCTGCGATGCGACCGTGCAGTTTTTTGATGACAACGCCAAAGCAGGCGAACGATTCCAGTTTACGCTGGAACGGGTAGGCAGAGAAAAATTTGAAGAGAAGATCTGGGAGGCTTACAATGGCTGATTTTCACATTGATGACACAGTAGATATTACAGATGTGGTTTGCCCGGTGACATTTGTCAAGGCAAAGGTAGCACTGGAGGAACTGGACGACGGACAGATCCTTTCCATTCACATGAACGACGGTGAACCGGTACAGAATGTACCGCGAAGCATCAAGGAAGAGGGACATCAGATCCTGAAGCTGCTGCCGAATGAGGACGGCACATACGATCTGATCGTTAAGAAAGTGGGTGATTGAATGGCAGAACGCGTCAATCAGGAGAACTTCCAGAAGGAGGTGCTCGAAGCACAGGGTTTAGTTCTGGCGGACTTCTATTCTGACAGCTGTGTTCCCTGCAAACGGCTTGCCCCGGTTCTGGCAGAACTGGAAGAGACCTATGGCGATGCGCTGAAAGTGGTAAAGGTCAACATCAACTTTGACTTGCCGCTGGCGGAAAAATATGAAGTGACCGCAGCGCCGACACTGATCTTCTTCAAAAACGGAGCAGAGCAGGACAGACGCAGAGGTCTGGTGAAAAAAGCAGAATTAACGGAAATGGTAGAGAATCTGAAATAAGGAGACGGTTCTCGTAGAAAAAAGGTTTGTTCTATGAGAACCCTTTCCGGTACATAAAGGAGTATAAAGTTATGAAGATCACAGTTGCAGGTGTACAGAAGGAAGTCGCAGACGGTCTGACCGTCGCACAGCTCATCGTAGATGAGAATGTGGAAACACCGCAGTACGTTACCGTTACCATCAACGATGAATTCGTAGAGAACGGTACATTTGAAAAAACAGTTCTCAAGGACGGCGACAATGTAGAGTTCCTCTATTTCATGGGAGGTGGACAGTAAGATGGCATTTACCAACGAACAGATCGAGCGCTATTCCCGCCATATCATTCTGAAAGAAGTTGGCGTAAAGGGACAGAAGAAGCTGCTGAATGCCAAGGTGCTGATTATCGGTGCAGGCGGCCTGGGCGCTCCGGCAGCAATGTATCTGGCGGCAGCAGGCGTAGGAACCATCGGCATTGCGGATGCAGATGAAGTAGACCTGTCCAATCTGCAGCGGCAGATCATTCACGCTACCGCAGATGTGGGCAAGGCAAAGGTACAGTCCGCCAAGGAGACCATGGAAGCGATCAATCCGGATGTCAAGGTCAACACCTACCGGACTTTTGTCACCAGCGAAAACATTATGGATCTCATCAAGGACTATGATTTTGTCATTGATGGTACAGACAATTTCCCGGCAAAGTTCCTCATCAACGATGCCTGCGTGATGGCAAAGAAGCCGTTTTCCCATGCCGGAATCATCCGATTCCAGGGTCAGCTCATGACCTATGTGCCGGGAGAAGGCCCGTGCTATCGCTGCGTATTCAAGAATCCGCCTCCGAAGGATGCCGTACCGACCTGCAAACAGGCCGGTGTCATTGGCGCAATGGGCGGTGTGATCGGCAGTCTCCAGGCAATGGAAGCAATCAAGTACATCCTGGGCATCGGCAATCTGCTGACCGGCTATCTGCTGACCTATGATGCACTGAAAATGGAATTCCGCAAGGTAAAGCTGCCGTCGGAAACCTCCGGCTGCGCAGTATGCGGCACACATCCGTCGATCACCGAACTGATTGACTATGAACAGGCAGAATGCGATGGTGTTGGACTATGATTCAGTTGAATAAATCAGATTTTGAAAAAATGCTGGCACATGCCAGAAAAGAACTGCCGGATGAGGCGTGCGGTCTGATCGCCGGCGAGATCAACGGAACGGATAAGATCGTCAAGAAGGTCTATCTGCTGACGAACATTGACCATTCCAATGAGCATTTCAGCCTTGACCCCAAGGAACAGCTGGCAGCAGTCAAGGACATGCGCGCCAACGGTTTGGTTCCGCTGGGCAACTGGCATTCGCATCCGGAGTCGCCGTCCAGACCTTCTGAGGAGGACAAGCGGCTGGCATATGACAGCAAGGCAAGCTATATGATCCTTTCCCTGATGGATCGGGAGAATCCGGTGCTGAACTCCTTCCACATTGAGGGAACAGACGCAGAGAAAGAGGACTTGCAGATCAAGGAGTAAGTTATGTATGACATCATCATCATCGGCGGCGGCCCTGCCGGATTGACGGCGGCGATCTACGCTAGCCGTGCCAAACTCCAGGCAGTGGTTCTGGAACGGGACACCATGGGCGCCGGACAGATCGCGGTGACGGAACAGGTGGACAATTATCCCGGACTGCTGCACATGGGCGGCTATGAACTGGGAGAAAAGTTCCGGGAACATGCTGAGGCACTGGGTGCATCCATCTGTGAAAACGTGGTGGAACAGCTGACTCAGGCAGACGGTGTCTTTACCGTTTCTCTGGCAGACGGTACAAGCATTTCTGCCAAGAGCGTCATTTATGCGCTGGGAACGTCTTACCGGAAACTGGAGATCCCGGGCGGACAGCTGCCGGGCGTATCCTATTGCGCGACCTGTGATGGTGCATTCTATCAGGGGAAAACGGTGGCAGTCATCGGCGGCGGTGATACCGCGCTGGAAGATGCACTGTATCTGTCACGCATGGCAAAGACCGTTTATCTGGTACACCGCCGGGATACCTTCCGTGCCAATGCAGCTTTGCAGGAAGCAGTTCGGCAGACGGAAAACATCGCACTGGTGACAAATGCTGTTCCCACAGAAATTGTGGGTGAAAAGCGCGTTTCGGCGATGCGGATCGATCACAGCGGACAGCCGGAGGAGATTACTTTGGATGGCGTGTTTGTTGCCATCGGCAGTGTGCCGAACACAGAACTGCTGAAAGAGCTGGCAGAACTGGATGCGGGCGGTTATGTCAAAGCAGGCGAGGACGGTGTCACTTCTCTGGCAGGCCTCTTTGCCGCCGGGGATGTCCGCACTAAGCCTCTGCGGCAGGTAATCACTGCTGCGGCAGACGGTGCAAACTGCGTGGCGTCTGCGGAGCGGTATCTGCTGGAATATGAGAAGATGGTGATGAAATGAAAATAGAACGCTGCAAAACAGATGTATTGATTATCGGCGGCGGTACGGCCGGCTGCTATGCGGCGCTGACCATCGCGGAGCAGTCCGATGCCAGGGTGCTGATCTGCGAAAAGGCGCATATTAAGCGGAGCGGCTGTCTGGCGGCAGGTGTCAATGCACTGAATGCTTATATTACTGAGGGCAGAAAGCCGCAGGATTATGTGGATTATGCCCGAAAGGATGCGGACGGTATTGTCCGCGGGGATCTGCTGCTTACCATGTCGGAACGGCTCAACCAGGTGACAGAACACATGGAACGCCTGGGACTGGTCATCCTCAAGGATGAAAACGGCAAGTATGTGGCACGAGGCAACCGCAATTTAAAGATCAACGGCGAAAACATGAAGCCGATCCTGGCAAAGGCAGTGGAAGCGCTGCCGCAGGTGACGATCAAGAACCATGTGAACATCACAGATTTTTTCGTGAAGGATAATCGTATTCAGGGCGCATTTGGATTTGGAATCCAGGACGATACTGTGTATGTGATCGAAGCAAATGCGGTGATTATCGCAACCGGCGGCGCTGCCGGATTGTATAAGCCCAACCACCCCGGCTTTTCCCGGCACAAGATGTGGTATCCGCCCTTTAACACAGGCGCAGGCTATGCCATGGGCATTCGCGCCGGCGCAGAGATGACGACTTTTGAAATGCGTTTCATTGCGCTGCGCTGTAAGGATACCATTGCTCCCACCGGAACATTGGCACAGGGCGTCGGTGCCAAGCAGGTGAACTCGATGGGCGAAGTGTATGAGACCAAATACGGCCTGACCACTTCGGAGCGTGTTTACGGCACAGTCAGCGAGAACCTTGCCGGAAGAGGCCCGTGCTATTTGCGGACAGAGGGCATTACGCCGGAACAGGACGATTCGCTGATGAAGGCGTATCTGAACATGGCGCCGTCTCAGACCCTGAAGTGGATCGAAAATGGAAAAAGGCCTTCGCAGCAAAACGTAGAGATCGAAGGCACTGAGCCGTATATCGTAGGCGGTCATACCGCCAGCGGCTACTGGGTCGATACCAAGCGTGCTACTACAGTGCACGGCTTGTACGCCGCCGGAGACGTTGCCGGCGGATGTCCCCAGAAGTATGTGACTGGTGCACTGGCAGAGGGCGAGATCGCCGCGGAATCTGTTTTGGAATTTCTGAAAGAAAATCAGGCGCAAGCGCCGGAAGAACAGGATGTTCAGGCGCACCTGGCAGAACTGGAGCATTTCCTGAATGATGCCGGCGGTCTGTTCGATACAGAGCAGCTGGAAGATGCCATGCAGACGGTAATGGACACTTATGCCGGCGGCATTGGTACAAATTATCGCTTCCATGAAAAGGAACTGGACATCGCAGATGATAAAATTGCACGGCTGACAGAATTGTCCGACCAGCTGCATGCAGACGATTATCAGGAACTGATGTATATTTATGAGCTGCGGGAGCGGCTTCTGGTGTGCCGCAGTGTCATTGCGCATCTGAAGGCGAGAAAGGAAACACGCTGGCACAGTTTCGCAGAGAATCTGGATCATCCGGAAAAGGACGATCAGAACTGGCGAAAATATGTCAATTCCCGCATGAAGGACGGAAAACTGGAAGTTGTTTTCCGGGAACTGGTGGAGGAGGGACAGAACTATGAGCATTGCAATTGATGCAAAGCAGTGTGTCGGCTGCGGAAAATGCCGCATGGTCTGCCCCGGCAGTCTGATCCACATGAACCAGGACGGAAAGGCATTCATCAAGTATCCCAAGGATTGCTGGGGATGTACTTCCTGTCTGAAAGAGTGTGCCGTTCACGCCATTCGCTTTTATCTGGGCGCAGATATGGGCGGTATGGGCAGCCTGGTACACACCGAAAAAGAAGGCGATATTTTACGCTGGATCGTCGATCACCCCGATGGGGAGACCTCGGAGATCCGGATCAATACCAAACAGTCAAACCAATACTAAGGAGGAAAACCTTATGCAGGAATTGTCACATCTTGACGAACTGGAAGCTGAGGCGATCTATATTATCCGTGAGGTCGCAGCAGAATGCGAGAAGCCGGTTATGCTGTACTCCATCGGCAAGGACAGCTCCGTAATGCTGCATCTGGCGATGAAAGCATTTTATCCGGAAAAGCCGCCGTTCCCGTTCTTACATATCGATACCACATGGAAGTTTAAGGACATGATCCGCTTTCGTGATGAGACCGCAAAGAAACTGGGCATCGAGATGCTGGTTTATACCAACGAAGAGGGTGTCAAGCAGGGCATCAATCCTTTCGATCACGGTGCAGCTTATACCGATATCATGAAGACTCAGGCGCTGAAACAGGCGCTGACCAAGTATGGCTTTACCGCAGCATTCGGCGGCGGCAGACGCGACGAGGAAAAGTCCCGTGCAAAGGAGCGTATCTTCTCGTTCCGTAATGAGGCACAGGCGTGGGATCCGAAGAATCAGCGTCCGGAAATGTGGAAGCTGTACAATACCAAGATCAAAAAGGGCGAGAGCATGCGCGTGTTCCCGATCTCCAACTGGACAGAAAAGGACATCTGGCAGTATATCAAGCGGGAAAACATCGATATCGTACCCCTGTACTTTGCAGCCGAAAGACCGGTAGTTTATCGTGACGGCAATATCATCATGGTGGATGACGACCGTCTGCCGCTGAATCCGGGCGAAAAGCCGGAGTATAAATCCATTCGTTTCCGTACCCTGGGCTGCTATCCGCTGACCGGCGGTATTGAATCAACGGCTACCACACTGGATGAGATCATTGATGAGACACTGAGTTCTGTTTCCTCGGAGCGTACCTCCAGAGTCATCGACAATGAGGCAGCCGGCAGCATGGAACGCAGAAAGCGGGAGGGATACTTCTAATGAAAGGTTTATTGAAATTTATTACCTGCGGCAGCGTAGACGACGGAAAGTCCACACTGATCGGACATATTCTCTATGATGCAAAGCTGCTGTACGCAGACCAGGAAAAGACCCTGGAGCTGGACAGTAAGGTAGGCAGCCGCAGCGGTGCCATCGACTATTCTCTGCTTTTGGATGGTCTGATGGCAGAGCGGGAACAGGGTATCACCATTGACGTAGCATATCGCTATTTCACTACTGATAACCGCAGCTTTATCGTTGCAGATACACCGGGACACGAAGAGTATACCCGTAATATGGCAGTCGGCGCATCCTTCGCTGACCTGTCTGTCATCCTGGTGGATGCGTCTCAGGGCGTTCTGGTGCAGACCAGACGCCATGCGCGGATCTGCAAGCTCATGGGTATCCGCTACTTCGTCTTTGCGGTAAACAAGATGGATCTGGTGGGCTACAGTGAGGAACGGTTCCGAGAGATCGAAGCGCAGATCGCAGAACTCCGCAAGGAGCTGGAACTGGAAAATGTATACATCATCCCGCTGTCTGCAACAGAGGGCGACAATGTGACCAAGAAGTCGGAGAATATTCCGTGGTATGACGGTGTGCCGCTTCTGGAATACCTGGAAAACGTGGACATTCACTCGGACAGCCACGAAAAGGGCTTCTATATGCCGGTACAGCGTGTATGCCGTCCAGATCACACCTTCCGCGGATTCCAGGGACAGATCGAAGCAGGTACAGTTCGCGTGGGCGATACCATTACCACACTGCCCAGCAATGAGACTGCTACCGTCAAGGGTATCCTCATGACAGACAAGTCCGTAGACGAGGCGTTTGAAGGTCAGCCGGTCACCATTTCGCTGGATAAGGAAGTAGACGTTTCTCGCGGCTGTGTTTTCGTCAAGGACGCAGATGTGGCGGTGTACAAGAAGCTGACAGTTTCTCTGCTGTGGATGGATGATGAGCCGCTGAGCATCGGCAAGGACTATCTGGTGAAGCTGGGAACAAAGCTGATCCCCGGCATTCTGACGAAGGTGGACTATGCCATTGATGTGAATACTGGTGCACACCAGAAAACAGAAACTCTGGAAAAGAACGGCATTGCCGTTTGCGATATCCTGCTGACAGAAGGTATTGTAGCCGATCTCTTCTCCAATCACAAGACACTGGGCGAACTGATCCTCATCGACCGCGTGACCAATATGACTTCTGCATGCGGCGTTGTGGATGCTGTCAGCGAGAAGGTCAGCAATACTGCCGACCGCAACTCCTTCCAGTACGGCGACCTCAAGGCAAGAGGGGACATCTTCGAGGAATTCTACTACGATACCGAGAGCCTGAACGTGTTGAAGTACAATCCGGTGAGCCAGACCTATACGGTAGGGGACGAGATCCCCACCAGCGGCGACAGCTATCACTATCCGGACAGCTTCGACTGCATCGTACTCCGTGATGGTGTGGCAGTGCGCATTCGTGACAAGAAGATCACGGCCATCCTGCCGGCAAGCGAGTACACCTATGACGGCGTGCCGGTCATCAACGGACGCGGTTTTGAGGTACTGGTACACTCCGCCGAGGAAGCAAAGGCATTTTTGAGCGAGTATGCTCAAACCGGCGGACAGGATCAGGCATTCTTTAGCAAGTGGATGCACTTTGATACTTATCGTAAGGTTGTATTTCCGCAGCAGTAATTGTTGAGGGATATGATAAAAAAGAGAAAAGGACTGCCGAGGGGATTTCCTCACGGCAGCCCTTTTTTTATTTTGGTACGCATTGCGAATATGAATTATACTGGTTGTTTATGTATTCACGTTTGTGAAGATCACATCATTTGCTTGCATTTGTCAAAACAATTCCCTGCGAATTTCTTCTAATGTTGGCGTTTGTTTTCCCCACTTTTGAAAAGCTTGTTCGCATTTCTTCAAGTCAATGACTTTACAGTCCATTCTCTCAATAATGGGAATGGTTTCAAAGAAATATTCCGGGATTTCCTCTTTAAGCTCCTTGCTATAGCATTTGAGTTTCAGAGCATATGCTCTGTTGTTTCTTAAAAAAATTGGGATTTATAAAGTTCTCTTCAAATACACCATATCTCTCAACTGAACTCCACCTTCATAGATTATGTGGTTGTAATTATCTATAAAGAAATTTGGTATTATATGCGAGCGAACAAATCCACACTTTTCATAAAAAGGTATTGTCAGCGGACTATCACCTGTTCCTACTTGCAGAACAGTATACTTCTTTTTGTATTCCCTGATAATAAAATCAATCAAAGCTTTTGCATAGCCCTTGCCTTGATATTGTGGAACTGTCGCAATGTTCTTGATTTCGAGCGTGTCATTTCCTTCATCAGTTACAACACACTCACATTTAATTCCATTATCATCAAGCACATACATCCTGCCTTTATCGAGATAACAGTCAATCATATCTTCCTGTTCATCTGCCAATAGGAGCAAATCAAGATATTGCTTTTTATTTTCTTTCACTTCGATAATTCTCATCAATCACACCTACAAATTCCGATTTGTTTCCCTTTTCGAACTGATACACATTGTCTGCCGTTTTCTGTTACGCTTCCACATTCTTCTGATAGATCAGCTGCAAGCCTTTCAGCAGGAGCAGGTTGTCCAGTACGATCTTGTGCCGGCAGTGGGGAATGATAAACTCCGACAGACCGCCGGTGGCGAGAAAGGTAGGTGTTTCGCCCAGTTCCTCCTCGATGCGATCCAGAAGCCCGTCAATGCAGCCTGCTGCACCGTAGAGGATACCGCTCTTCATGCACTCTACCGTGTTGCTGCCGATGCATCGCTTTGGCGGATCGAGAGAAATTTTCGGCAGCTGTGCCGTCTTTTCCGTCAGAGCATTCATGGAGATGCCCACGCCCGGTGCGATCATGCCGCCGATATGCCGCCGCTGTCCGTCGATAACGGAGAGGGTAGTAGCGGTTCCCATGTCAATGATGACAATGGGCGGCTGATATTCATGCAGCGCTGCCACGGCATCTGCCACGCGGTCGCTGCCCAGCTGCGCCGGATTGTCAATGGCAATCTGCAGCCCGGTTTTGACACCAGGGCCAACTACTACTACCGGACAGTGTGCGATTTTTTCCACTGCCTTCCGAACCGCATGGTTAATGGAGGGGACAACGGAGGAAATAATGCAGCCCTCGATCTCTGTGGTTTGGATCTGATAGATCTCCAGGATGGTTTTAATAGAAATGGCAAGCTCCAGGGATGTGGCGTTCTGGTTGGTAGAAACCCGTTCTACAAACAAAATCTGCTGCTCCTGAAAGCCGCCGATGACAACATTGGTGTTGCCGATGTCAATGGCAAGTACCATGAAAAGACCTCCTAATTTGGATTCATATGATATATTATAGCACAAATGATGGGAATTTGCAACCGGTATGCCTGCTGGAATTCCTCCCTTTGGCATGTCTTTCTATTGTATAACACACTTTTCAAGAGAAAGAAAAACAGGCTGCGTTTCCGTTTCCGGAAATGCAGCCTGCTTTGCAAAGGGTATATGAATAACTTGAAATTGTCAGAAAATTAATTTAAGTTGGTATAGCCCATGAGGTACTGGTCAACTTCCTTGGCAGCCTCTCTGCCTTCACGGATCGCCCAGACTACCAGCGACTGTCCGCGGTGCATATCTCCTGCGGTGAACACTTTTTCCACGCTGGTGCTGTAATGTCCGATCTTGGTGGAGACATTGGTTCTGGGTGTCATTTCCACGCCGAATGCGTCGGTGACATACGCCTGTGCACCCAGGAAACCTGCGGCAATCAGTACCAGATCTGCGTCCAGGATCTGCTCACTGCCCGGAATCTCTTCCATCCGCATTCTGCCGGTCTTGGGATCGTGTACTGACTGGAGCTTGATGGTTTCTACTGCACGGACATGGTTCTTGTCGTCCTTGATGAAACGCTTTACCGTTGTCTGATAGATGCGGGGATCGTGTCCGAATACAGCGATCGCTTCTTCCTGACCGTAGTCTGTCTTGCAGACACGGGGCCATTCCGGCCACGGATTGCTTTCTGCACGGGTATCCGGCAGCTTCGGCATCATTTCCAGCTGTACCACGGATTTGCAGCCGTGACGGATGGCAGTACCTACGCAGTCGTTACCGGTGTCGCCGCCGCCGATGACAATGACATTTTTATACTTTGCGCTGATGTAGTAACCGTCGGACAGATTAGAACTGATTAGACTCTTTGTAGTGGCTTTCAGGAAGTCCACAGCATAGTAGATGCCGTCCGCATCTCGTCCTTCTGCGTTAATGTTTCTCGGATTGGAAGAACCGCACGCCAGAACCACTGCATCGTATTCCTTCAGCAGCTGTTCTGCGGTGATATCCTTGCCGACATCCACGCCGGTGCGGAACTCTACGCCCTCTTCCTGCATCATATCCACGCGGCGCTGTACCACTGTTTTTTCCAGTTTCATGTTGGGGATGCCGTACATCAGCAGACCGCCCACACGATCCTCCCGTTCAAATACGGTGACATGATGACCGCGCTTGTTCAGCTGCAGTGCTGCTGCCAGACCGGACGGGCCGGAGCCAACAATTGCGACACGCTTTCCCGTGCGGACTTTCGGCGGATTTGCTTTGATGTGACCGCTGGCAAATGCCTTTTCAATGATGGCGTATTCATTTTCCTTGACGGTGACCGGGTCGCCGTTCAGTCCGCAGGTGCATGCTTTTTCGCACAGTGCCGGGCAGACACGGGAGGTGAACTCCGGGAAGCAGTTGGTCAGCAGCAGACGATCTGCCGCTTCGTCCCAGAATCCATTATATACCATGTCGTTCCACTCCGGGCAGAGATTGTTCAGCGGACATCCGGAGACCATGCCAAAGATCGGCTTTCCTGCCTGGCAGAACGGTACACCGCAGTCCATGCAGCGTGCGCCCTGCTTGCGTCGTTCCTCATCCGAAAGCGGCGTGTGAAATTCACGATAAGTCTTGATCCGTTCCAGCGGCTCCTGTCCAGCATTTTCGACTCTCTCATATTCGAGAAATCCAGTTGATTTTCCCATGATAGCCCCTCCTGTTAATTTCTCGTGTTGGCATAGAATGCCTCGATCTGTGCTTCTTCCCGGCTCATGCCTTCTGCCTCAAATTCCGCAATGCTCTCCAGCATCTTTGCATAATCATGGGGCACGATCTTTTTAAAGTGCGGCAGACAGGTGTCAAAGTTCTTGAGGATCTTCTTGCCCAGCTTGGAATCTGTCCATGCCACATGCTCTTCGATCAGACCCTTCAGCTGTGCCACATCTTCCGGCTTGGTGACTGCACCGAAACCTACCAGAGACTTGTTCAGCTTGGTGTAAAGGTCGTTTTCTCTGTCCAAAACATATGCGATACCGCCGCTCATACCTGCGGCAAAGTTCTTGCCCACTTCGCCCAGGATCACGGCGCATCCGCCGGTCATGTATTCGCAGCCGTGTTCACCGACGCCTTCAACCACAACCGATGCACCGGAGTTCCGAACGCAGAAACGCTCGCCTGCGACACCGTTAATGAAC
The DNA here is from genome assembly GCA_963590855.1 of Ruminococcus bromii. Classification (GTDB taxonomy): domain Bacteria; phylum Bacillota; class Clostridia; order Oscillospirales; family Ruminococcaceae; genus Ruminococcus_C. The sequence continues at coordinate 25,969 of CAVAQT010000014.1, read as the reverse complement.
GCCTTGCCGCTGGTTGCGCCGAACAATGCGACGTTGCCGATGATGATATTTTCATCTTCCTTGAACTTCGAGCCCTTCGGCGGGAACACAGCCAGCTTACCGCCGGACAAGCCCTTGCCGAAATAGTCGTTGCTGTCGCCCTCCAGCGCCAGTGTCAGGCCCTTCGGGATAAATGCGCCGAAACTCTGACCGCCTGCGCCGTTGCAATGTACCACAAAAGTATCATCGTCCAGGGTGTTGTAATATTTCCGAGTGATCTCTGCACCGAACAGTGTACCCAGAGAACGGTTCAGGTTGCTGACATTGATGCGGATCTCCTTTTTCTGCTTCTTCGCCAGAGCCTCTTTCATCTCCGGAATGATGACGGTCTCATCAATGGTCTTATCCAGTTTGAAGTCGTAAACATCTTCCGGCACGAAGTGCATCTTGACGTGGCTATCCTCCTTGGCATAGGGGTTTGCGAGAATGTTGGACATATCGATCTTGCTCTCGTGTGTGCCTGCCGGATACTGCTTCTGTACCAGCAGATCAGAGCGGCCGACCAGTTCGTCTACGGTGTGGATGCCCAGCTTTGCCATGTATTCCCGCATTTCCTGTGCCATAAAGCGCATGAAATTGATGACATACTCCGGCTTGCCGCGGAAGCGCTTGCGCAGCTCCGGGTTCTGGGTGGCTACGCCCACCGGACAGGTATCCAGATTGCAGACACGCATCATGACACAGCCCATGGTTACCAGCGGTGCTGTGGCAAAACCGTATTCCTCTGCGCCAAGCATTGCAGCAATGACCACGTCTCTGCCGCTCATCATCTTGCCGTCTGCTTCGATGACAACCTTAGAACGCAGGTTGTTCTGGATCAGAGTCTGATGCGTTTCTGCCAGACCCAGTTCCCACGGCAGACCGGCATTGTGGATGGAGCTGCCCGGGGCTGCACCAGTACCGCCGTCATAGCCGGAGATCAGGATAACGCCTGCGCCAGCCTTTGCAACGCCGGCTGCAATGGTGCCAACGCCTGCCTCAGAAACCAGCTTTACAGAAATACGCGCTTTTTTATTGGCATTTTTCAGGTCATAGATCAGCTGCGCCAGATCTTCGATGGAATAGATATCGTGATGCGGCGGCGGAGAGATCAGTGCCACGCCGGGTGTGGAGTGTCTGGTTTTGGCGATCCACGGGTATACCTTCTTTGCCGGCAGATGTCCGCCCTCGCCGGGCTTTGCGCCCTGTGCCATCTTGATCTGGATCTCCTTTGCAGAGGTCAGATACTTAGATGTGACGCCGAAACGTCCGGATGCGACCTGCTTGATGGCAGAGCACTTATCCACGGCGCTGCCTGCGGTGACGATGCGTTCCAGATCTTCGCCGCCCTCACCGCTGTTGGACTTGCCGCCGATGCGGTTCATGGCGATTGCCATGCATTCGTGGGCTTCCTGAGAGATAGAACCGTAGGACATTGCACCGGTCTTGAAGCGGCGCATAATGGACTCAACGCTTTCGACCTCTTCCATGGGGATGCCGCCGTCCTCCGCAAATTTGAAGTCCAGTGTGCTGCGGAGAGTGATGTGCCGGTCTTCGGCATTGACACAGGCGGTATACTGCTTGAACAGGTTGTAATCGTCCCGCCAGGTTGCCTGTTGGAGCAGGTGAATGGTCTCCGGATTGTACAGATGCTCTTCCTGGTTGCTCCGTTCCTTGTGCCAGCCCACGCTGCGCAGTCCCTCGTCCATGCCAAGCTCGTTGGGATCGAATGCGCTTTCGTGCATGGTCATGCTGCGCTTTGCGATATCGTCCAGATCAATACCGCCTACACGGCTGACTGTATCCGGGAAGTATTCGTTCATCACGCTTTCGCTGATGCCCAGCGCCTCAAAGATCTTGGAGCCCTGATAGGACTGGATGGTGGAGATACCCATCTTCGATGCGATCTTGACGATGCCGGAGACCAGTGCGTCAATATACGCCTTGCTTGCCTGAGAATAGTCCTTATCCACCAGGCCGCGGTTAATCATATCATACAGGGAATCCAGTGCCAGATACGGATTGACTGCGCTTGCGCCAAAGCCCAGCAGGGTTGCAAAGTGATGTACTTCGCAAGGCTCTGCGGTTTCGATGATGAGGGAGATGGCGGTGTTCTTTCTGGTGCGTACCAGATAAGTTTCCAGGGCAGCTACTGCCAGCAGAGACGGAATCGCCAGATGTTCCTGATCTACGCCGCGGTCGGTCAGAATCAGGATGGTTGCACCCTTGGCATGTGCCTCTTCTGCCTGATGATACAAGTTTTCGATGGCATCATGCAGCGAGACATCCTTGGTATACAGCATGGAAATATCTGCGGTTTGCAGACCGTCGATGTTCATGCCGCGGATCTTCATCAGATCCAGGTTTGTCAGGATGGGGTTTTTCACCTTCAGCACACGACAGTTCCGTTCATCCTCTTCCAGGATGTTGCCGGATACACCCAGATAAACGGTGGTATCTGTGATGACCGATTCCCGGATAGAGTCGATCGGCGGATTGGTTACCTGTGCAAACATCTGCTTGAAGTAGTCAAACAGCGGTGGATTCTTTTTGGACATTGCCGGGATCGGGGTATCTGCACCCATTGCCGCAGTGGGCTCGCCGCCGTTCAGTGCCATGGGAACCATGACATGGTACAGCGATTCATAAGTATAGCCGAAAGCACGCTGCAGCCGGAGCAGTTCCTTGCCGCCGTGGCGGAACGGACGCTTGTTGGGCACTTTCAGTTCGCTGAGACTGAACAGGTTATGATCCAGCCACTCACCGTAGGGCTGACGCTTTGCATAGAAATTCTTGATAGTCTCATCGTCGATCAGCTTGCCCTTGACGGTGTCTACCAGCAGCATCTTACCCGGATGGAGACGCTCTTTTTTTACGATCTTTTCTGCCGGGATATCATCCAGCGCGCCGACTTCGGAGGAGAGGATAAGACATCCGTCGTCGGTGACATAATACCGGGAAGGACGCAGACCGTTTCTGTCCAGTACCGCACCCATAATGTCACCGTCGGAGAAGATGATGGATGCCGGGCCGTCCCAGGGTTCCATCATGGTGGCATAATATTGATAGAATGCGCGCTTTTCACGGCTCATGGTGGGGATATGCTGCCACGGTTCCGGAATGGTCATCATGACTGCCAGCGGCAGATCCATACCGGACATGGTCATAAATTCCAGTGTGTTGTCCAGACGGGCGGAGTCAGAGCCGCGGACATCCAGCATGGGGAAGATATCCTTCATGCGGTCATCCAGTGCTTTGCAGTGGAGAATGTTCTCGCGGCTCAGCATCTTGTCTACATTACCTGTAATGGTGTTGATCTCACCGTTGTGTACCATCATGCGGTTCGGATGAGAACGCTGCCAGCTGGGGTTGGTGTTGGTGCTGAAACGGGAGTGGACAATACCGATGGCGGAGTGATAGTCCGGGCTGTTCAGATCGTGGTAGAACAAACGAAGCTGTTTTACCAGGAACATACCTTTATATACGATGGTACGGCTGGAGCAGGATACCACATAGGTCTCACTGTCCCGCTTTTCAAATACCATCCGGGCGATGTACAGCTTTCGGTCAAATTCCAGACCCTTTGCGCAGTCATCCGGCTTTTTGATGAATGCCTGCATGATGTGGGGCATGCTGTCCAGTGCCTTTGTGCCCAGAACATCCGGGTTTACCGGTACTTCACGCCAGCCCAGAAATTCCAGGTGCTCTTCTTTCAGGACTTCCTCAAAGGTCTGCATTGCCTTTTCGTATTTTTCCTTGGTCTGCGGGAAGAAGAACATGCCGATACCGTATTCTCGCTTGTCTCCGATGGGAATACCGGCTTCTTTTGCTACCTTAGAAAAATAGGTGTGCGAGATCTGAAGCAGGATGCCGACACCGTCACCGGTTTTTCCCTCTGCATCCTTGCCGGCTCTGTGCTCCAGTGTCTCCACGATGCGCAGTGCGCTGTCTACGACCTTTCGGTCGGATGTGCCGTCCATGTTGACGACTGCACCGATACCGCAGTTTTCGTGCTCAAAGCGCGGATCATACAAACCGTTCTTTGCAAACGGTTCCTGATTTCTGTAGTTATCCATGGTCATTACTCCTTTGCAAGATAACAAAAAAGCGCCTTACAAAAAGAAACACTGCTGTTTCTTTTCATAAAGCGCCATTGCTTTCCCTATTGCAAACCGCCATATCACGCGGTTGCTTTTGCTGATTCTTATTATAGACCATTCCAGCCGGTTTGTCAATAGGTTTTTTTTGCTTTTTCTGAAAAAAGCAAGAAAAAACACGAAGTTTTTCTTTTATAAAAAGGAAAATACCGAATATTTTTTCTGTTTTTCCGTTTTGCTTGCTTTTTGAAAGTTCTTCCCGTTCGTACAAAACGAAATAAATGCAAGTCAAACAAAAACAGTTGTTTTTCCATTCCGGACACCTGTCAGAACTTCCGCAGAATCTCTTCCAGGCAGATTGCCGTCAGCGATTTTGGCAGGAGCTGCAGGGCATCGTCAGCTGCCTGCCACAGTGCATCCCACCCGGAAACGCCCATGGAGATGCCGCAGCCCAGCCAGCGATGCCACCACTGCTGCACCGGATGCAGTTCCGAAACGGAAGCCGCTTTTGTTTCCAAAGCCAGCATCTCCCGGCAGAGCGGCACTGACGTACCTGTCAGCTGCTGCTGCACCTGACGCAGCAGCACCAGGGCGAGCATGGCTTCTGGTTCTGCCGATGCAAAGCAGGACACTGCCTGCTGGTATAGTGCGCCGTCTTTGGGGTATGCTTTTGCAAACTGCGCCGCCGCAGCTGAAAAAATCGTGGAAAAGTTCTGCATTTGTGACACCTCGGTTTTTAAAGTATGTTTAGTATCTTGGCATGGGCAGTGCTGCGAAAAGCGGGATACTCTGTGCAGTACTGCTTTTGTCTGGTTTGATTATAACATCTTTTTGAAGACAAGTCAATGTCAATAAAACAGGGTGACAGGGATGCGTCAGGCGGGCGGTCAGTATGGTTGGATTTTGGTTTTGCATTTTCTGCGGAAATATGTTATAATAAGATCTATCGTTTTCAGGCTTTTGCCTGCATGAAAAATGAATTTGAGAATTTGCGGAAATATCGGGAAACAGCTGTCAATGCCGAAGTGAAAGGAAGATGCTGATATTATGATTACCATTACACCATTTGAAGAATCCTACACCCAGGATGTGATAGACCTGGTACTGCACTTTCAGAATGACGGCACTCGTCCCATGGTCACGGTGAAGGATCAGCCGGATCTGCTGCACATTCGAGATGCCTATTTCCGCATTGGCGGTAGCTTCTGGATCGCCAGAGACGGGGAAAAGCTTGCCGGTACGATTGGCATCATGCCCTGCGGAAACGGCATTGCCGTGCTGAAAAAATTTTTTGTCTATGAGAAATACCAGGGCGATCCGGTGCATCTGGGGCGGCAGCTTTATGCGGTGCTGCTGCAATTTGCAAAAGAAAACGGTATCCGCACATTGATGCTGGATACGCCGTACAATACCGTCAGAGCCCATCGGTTCTATGAGAAAGCCGGGTTCCAGAAAGTGTCAGAAAGTGAGTTGCCGGTGCGGTTCAGCCACCCCTATGCAGACTGCGATTTCTTTTTGCTGGAGCTGTAGCGCGTATGGGAAGAAAGGATACATATACGATGCAGGCAGAAACCAGATACATCCGTTCAGCAGCTGAAAGAGATGCCGGACGGATCGCAGAAATTATTGTGACGAACTACCGTACCAATTTCTATCCCTTTTTCCGGAACGATGCTTATTATTTTGACGAATTGAATGTATTGGACACGGCAAAAACGTATGTGCAAGGTTCAGCGGAACTGCGAAACAGCTATGTGTACGACGATGGTGTTGTCAAAGGCATCATTCGCATTTCCGACGCGGAAATTGAGAAGCTGTTTGTCGAACCACAGTTTCAGAGTCAGGGCATCGGTGCAGCATTGCTGCGGTTTGCGGTGCAGGAAAAGCATGCAGCTTCTCTTTGGGTGCTAGAATACAATGCACGGGGTATTGCATTCTATGAGAGAAATGGATTTCGGCTGACCGGGGAAAAGATATTGGAGGACGATTGGGTGCCGCTGTTGAAAATGGAGTATAGAAAAGGAGAAAACACATGACGAAAAAAGAACGCGCTTTGCTTGCAGTGCAGACGCTGGAAGAAGTTTATCCCCAGGCAACCTGTGCACTGCAATATGAAAAGCCTTATGAACTGCTGATCGCTGTGCGGCTGTCGGCACAGTGTACCGATGCCAGGGTCAACCAGATCACCCCAAAATTATTTGCAGCATATCCTACACTGGAATCTCTGGCGGCGGCAGATATTGCTGATCTGGAGGAGATCGTCCGCCCCTGCGGTTTTTTTCATATGAAAGCCAAGAGCATTAAGGAGATGTCTGCGCAGCTGCTCCTGCATTTTGACGGCGTTGTGCCGGACAATATGGAAGATCTGCTGTCCCTGTCTGGTGTCGGGCGCAAAACAGCCAATCTGATCCTGGGCGACATTTACGGTAAGCCGGCAATCGTGGCGGACACGCACTTTATCCGCATTACCGGACGGCTGGGACTGACTAAATCCAAAGATCCTGTGCAGGTGGAAAAGGATCTCCGGCCGCTGATCCCGCCGGAGCGCTCCTCGGACTTTTGCCACCGTGTGGTTTGGTTCGGCAGAGATACCTGCCGTGCCAGAAAGCCGCAGTGCAAGGGATGTCCTATGGCGGCGTTCTGCCCTTCCCGGAGCGAATAAGCGCTGCTTTTCAACAGAAAATCGGGAGTGTTGTGGAAACGCCTGGAAATGTTGCGCCGAAAACTCGGCACAGCGCACGCTGCGCGTCTGGAAATGAATTGATCTTTGTGAAAATATTTCAAAATCTATTGACAAGCAGGGTGGTTCGTGCTATACTAGTTATTGTATAATTTGAATAAAAGGCGGTAGATCCATGGGCATTTTTAGTAAGGTATTCGGTTCGTACAGCACCCGTGAGCTGGCACGTATTGAACCGTTGAAAAAGAAAGTTCTGGAACTGGATGAGGAGTATCAGGCACTTTCTGATGCGGATCTGAAAGAAAAGACAAATGAATTTCGGGAGCGTCTGGAGGACGGCGAGTCTCTGGAAAGCATGGAAGCAGAGGCACTGGCAACCGTTCGTGAGGCAGCCTATCGTGTTCTCGGCAAAAAGCCGTTCCCGGTACAGATCATCGGTGCGATCGTTCTGCATCAGGGACGTATCGCCGAAATGAAAACCGGTGAAGGTAAAACATTGGTCGCTTGTGTGGCAGCATATCTGAATGCACTGCCGGGCAAGGGCGTTCATGTTGTTACCGTCAATGACTATCTGGCAAAAACACAGTCGGACGAAATGGGCAAGGTACTGCGGTATTTAGGCCTGACTGTCGGCTGTATCCTGCACGGCCTGACCAATGACCAGCGCCGTGCAGCATATAACTGTGATGTTACATACGGCACAAACAACGAACTGGGCTTTGACTATCTGCGTGACAACATGGTCATTTACAAGAAGGACAAGGTACAGCGCGAGCATAATTATGCCATCGTGGACGAGGTGGACTCCATCCTCATCGACGAAGCAAGAACGCCGCTTATCATTTCCGGTAAGGGCGACAAGTCTACTGCACTGTACGGCGTGGTAGATAAGTTTGCAAAGACATTGACTGCTGCAACCGTCGTTGAAATGGACGACAAGCAGGATCAGGAAGAGGTCAATGAGAATGCAGACTATATCGTAGACGAGAAGGCAAAGACAGCAACGATCACACGGCGCGGCGTCAAGAAGGCAGAGGAATACTTTGCGGTAGAAAACCTGATGGATCCGGAAAATATGACTCTGCTGCACCACGTTAACCAGGCGCTGAAAGCCAACGGCGTGATGCGCAAGGATATTGACTATATCGTTGAGGACGGCGAGGTTGTCATCATCGATGAGTTCACCGGCCGTAAGATGCTGGGACGCCGTTTCAATGACGGTCTGCACCAGGCAATCGAAGCAAAGGAAGGCGTAAAGGTCGCACAGGAATCCAAGACACTGGCAACCATTACATTCCAGAACTACTTCCGTCTGTACAATAAGCTGTCCGGTATGACCGGTACGGCAATGACCGAGGAAGATGAGTTCCGTGAGATCTACAAGTTGGATGTCATTGCGATCCCGACCAACCGTCCGGTACAGCGTATCGACCACACCGACCTGATCTATCGCACCGAAAAGGGCAAGTATAAGGCAATCATCGAACAGATCGCAGAATGCCACGAAAAGGGACAGCCGGTTCTGGTGGGTACGATCTCTATCGAAAAGTCGGAACTGTTGTCCAGCATGCTGAAGCGCAAGGGCATCAAGCATGAAGTCCTGAACGCAAAGTATCACGCAAAGGAAGCAGAGATCGTTGCACAGGCTGGTAAGCTGGGTGCAGTTACCATCGCTACCAATATGGCCGGCCGTGGTACAGATATTATGCTCGGCGGTAACGCAGAATTTCTGGCAAAGGCAGAGATGCGCAAGCGGGAATATCCGGAAGAGATCATCACAGAGGCGATCGGCTATGCAGATACCGACGATCAGGAAGTTCTGGATGCCAGAGCCGTATATCAGGATCTGTACAAGCAGTTTGGTGCTGAGGTAAAGGAAAAGGCTGCGGCGGTCAAGGAAGCAGGCGGACTGTACATTCTGGGTACAGAACGTCACGAATCCCGCCGTATCGACAACCAGCTCCGCGGTCGTTCCGGCCGTCAGGGCGACGAGGGTGAAAGCCGCTTCTTCCTGTCCGTTGAGGATGATCTGATGCGTATTTTCGCCGGTGATCGTCTGGAAAACATGATGCGGACACTGAATGTGGACGAGGACACTCCGATCGAGAGCAAGGCACTGACCAAGATCATCGAGTCCTCTCAGCGCAAGGTAGAGGGACGGAACTTCAATATTCGTAAGAACGTCCTGAACTACGATGACGTTATGAACACGCAGCGTGAGATCATCTACAAGCAGCGTGCACAGGTACTGGACGGCGAGGATATCCACGACAGCATCATCAAGATGTTTGAGGAACTGATCGCTGGTACAGTAAAGCAGTATATCAATGAAGAAGAAACCGATCACAATCAGTGGAATTTGGTTGGTCTGCGGGATCACTTCCTGGGCTGGATCACCGAAGAGGACGATCTGGAATACGATGAAACGGATCTGGCAGGTCTGACAACGGCAGATATCACCGAAGCTTTGACGGAAAAGGCAAAGGCGCTCTATGCTGCCAAGGAAGAGGAATACGGCGCAGACATTATGCGCGAACTGGAACGTGTTGTTCTGCTGAAGGTAGTCGATACCAAGTGGATGGCGCATATCGACGATATGGACGAACTGAAAAAGGGTATCGGTCTGCGCGCATATGGTCAGCAGAATCCGGTTGTCGAGTATCGTTATGAGGGCTTCGAGATGTTCGATGCAATGGTGGATTCTATCCGTGAGGATACGGTTCGCATGCTGCTGACGGTACGGCTCCAGAAGAACCAGGCACCGGAGCGGGAACAGGTTTCTAAGCCGGACGCACCTAATGCTGGCGCAGGTGACGGCAGCTTCGGCACACAGCGCCGCAGTGCCAAGAAAAAATAATCACCGATCAGCGGATCGGAAGTTTTGAATAAACTGAAAAACAGGGGACATGGCTTTGGCTGTGTACCCTTGTTTTTTACAAAGGAGTGCAGCCATGCAGGAAACAGGTTATGAAACATTTTCATTTTACTATGATGCATTGACCGAAAACGTCAACTATCCGGCGCGAGCTGCGTATCTGGATGGTTTGGTGCAGAAGTTTCTGCGTGCGGAAGGCAGAGTCATGCTGGATCTGGCTTGCGGAACAGGAACGCTGACAGAAGAAATGGCAAAGCGCGGTTATGATATGATCGGCGTGGACTATTCCGAGGGCATGCTGGGACAGGCGATGGAGAAAAAGATCACCCATCAGCTGCCGATTCAGTATGTCTGCCAGGACATGCGGGAACTGGAACTATATGGAACAGTAGATGCAGCGATCTGTACCCTGGACAGCCTGAATCATTTACCGTCATTTTCCGATGTGGAACAGGTGTTCCGGCGTGTGTGGGAATCTCTGGAGCCGGGCGGCGTTTTTGTGTTTGACATGAATACGCTGTACAAGCACCGGGAACTGCTGGGCAGTCAGGTGTATGTCTATGAGACTGAGGACGTCTACTGTGTCTGGGAGAATGCCCTTTGTGAGGATAACTGTACAGTAGAAATTACACTGGATCTGTTCCGCCTTTGCGCTGATGGGCGCTACATCCGGACGGATGAGCAGATTACGGAGCGCGCGTATGATCCGGAGCAAGTTGCTTCTGGACTGGAAAAGGCAGGATTTCATGTGCTTGGAATATATCACGCAGATACAGAAGAGCCGCTCCGCCCGGACAGTGAGCGGATGGTCATTGCGGCAAGAAAGGAAGCATAACTATGGGAATTTTAAAACGAGCAATTGCAAAAGACGCATCAGTTGTGGCGAGTGCAATTGATGCAACAGACATTGTAGCAGAAATTGAGAGAATCCATCAGACTTCGGCGGTAGTCACTGCCGCACTGGGGCGTTTGTCGATTGCTGCGAGCATGATGGGATACGATCTGAAAAATGAAAAGGACACCGTGACACTCCGGGTAAAGGGCGGCGGCCCTGCCGGAATGTTGGTGGCGGTTGCAGACAGCCGCGGAAATGTCAAGGCGGATGTGGAACAGCCGGTAGTAGAACTGCCGTTGAATGACAAGGGAAAACTGGATGTCGGCGGCGCTGTTGGAACAGACGGCACACTCTCTGTGGTAAAGGATCTGGGGCTGAAAGAACCCTATGTGGGCGTTGTCCCTCTGGTTTCCGGTGAGATTGCAGAGGATGTGGCACAGTATTTTGCAACCAGTGAACAGACACCGACGGTCTGCGGTCTGGGTGTGTTGGTAAATCCGGATCTGACGGTCAATGTTGCCGGCGGCTTCCTGATTGAGGTGCTGCCGTTTGCCAGTGATGCCTGCATCGAAACCATTGAGAATAACCTGAAAACTTTGCCGCCGGTAACGGCGATGATGTCTCAGGGCATGACACCGGATCAGATCGCGCTGCGTCTGTTGGAGGGCTTAGAGCCGAATCTTTTGGATGAGGGTGAAGTGCACTATCAGTGTGATTGCAGCCGGGAACGGACGGAACGTGTGTTGAAAGCGTTGGGTAATACAGAACTGGAGAAACTGGCAGATGAAAATGAACCGGTTGAGGTGAATTGTCATTTTTGCGGAAAGAAATATACATTCACACCGGAAGAATTGCGCGGTCTCTGTGCAGAAGAAACGGAATAAACCGGAAGAGGAGCCGATATCATGCGAAATTGGAAGAAGGTCATCGCTCTGTTGGCAGTCATGGCAGTCTGGCTTGGACTGATGTGGCGTCTTTCCACAGAAAACGGTACAGAGACGTTGAAAGACAGCATGCGGTTTGCGCGGAAAATTGGCGGCTGGTTGTATGATGCACCCACTGAGGCACAGCTGAGTCACCTGAATCTGGTACTGCGGAAACTGGCACATGTATTTCTCTATGCAGTTTTGGGCGGCATGTCGGCGCTTTTATGGCATCTGCTCCTGGAACTGCATCATATCTGGCTGCGAATCGTTTGCGCGGCAGGATGCTGTACGGTGATTGCTTTCCTGGATGAGCTTCAGAAAATTCCCATTGCCGGACGGCATTTTGATTTCTCGGAGTCACTGCTCAATGCCGGCAGCGCAGCCGCAGTGATCCTGTTGTTTTTTACCGTGGTCTGGCTCTGTACCAGAATGCGTGCATTCAAAAACGAATAGAGAAAAAGCAAACCGCCCCGAAATTGCTCGGGGCGGTTTTTTGTAGAGTATGTGCTTTTTCCACACTGCTTTTGGAAGTGTTTTGTGAAAATTTTCAAAAAATACTTGAATTTTGAGGCGGCATTTTGTATAATAAAATCGGTGCATTTTGAATAATGGGATGTATCTGTTTTGAAACGGGTGCTACAGGAAAGGAACGGTTCAATATGGAAACACAGGAATCCGGTTTAAAAACCGTAAAAAATGCTTATATGGATTCGGAGCGCATTCTGCGGACACCATCTGCACTGGCGCGTGAAGCGTTGCTGTATGTGCAGGAAATTGGGGAAATGACCTGCAAAGAACCGCGCCAGAACTGGAGAAATTCCCTGGACTCTTACCTGCTGATTGCGGTAGAAGAGGGCTGCGGCACGATCACTGTAGGAGATGAGACACTGGCGCTTCAGGCAGGGGATACCGCTTTTCTGGATTGTCACCAATCATACTCTCATTGCTGCGATGCACGGGAACCGTGGCGCATTCGCTGGGTACACTGGAACGGAAATGCCATGCCGCATTTATACGAACTCTTTCGCCAGCGCAACCATTCCTTTGTGCTAAGCAATACTGCGGATTGGGTAGAGCCGTTTCTGCTGCGCTTGAAGAACATTGCTGAAGAAGAAGCACCGGATTATGAACTGTACGAATCAGAGTGCCTTACGCAACTGATGACACGGCTTTTGACCAAAAAGCCGGAACGCTCTGGCAGTTCATCCCATGATGCTGCCCAGAAATGGGAACAGATCCATCGCTATCTGGAAGAGCATTTTTCCGAAAAGATCACACTGGAAGATCTGGGAAAACGATTTGATGTCAGCAAATACTATATGCTCCGCGGTTTCAAGCGACGCTATGGCTTGACGATTGTGCAGTTTCTCAATCAGTGCCGCATGAACTATGCGAAAAATGAGCTCCGTTTTACGGATAAACAGATCGATGAGATCGCCGCGGAATGCGGTATCCATGATTCCAGTTATTTCAATCGCATTTTCCGAACCACTGAGGGCATCTCCGCCGGAGCGTATCGGCGGCAGTGGCGAAATTAAACGATATCTATAGAAAATGGGCAGTCCGTGTAAAGCTTCATGGGCTGCTTTTTTTGTGCTTTCGTTTGGTACGGCATAACAAGAAAAGGACTGTTCCGCGGTGGAAACAGTCCTTTTCCTTTATAATAGGAGTGTAGAAAATATCAGAGAAATTGATTTAGTCGGTGATCGGGAGAGAAGTTACGATCTGAACCAGGAACTTCAGCAGTCCGATCGCATCGTCTGCGGAAACCGAGCCATCAGCGGTGGTATCTGCATTTGCAGCTGCCTGGCCGTTGACAGTTACCTGTCCTGCAACAATCTTGTTCAGCAGTACGGCATCTGTGATGTCTACTCTGCCGTCCAGATTTACGTCACCATAGAGGGACGGGCCTTCTATCGGTTCCTCGCTGCTTTCTGTGGTTGCAGAAGTGGTAGTGGTTTCAGACGAGGTGTCAGAAACGGATGCAGTGGAGTCATCTGTTGCAGAAGTAGTATCAGTTGTGGTTTCTGTGGTGTCAGAAGAATCACTGGTTTCAGATACGGTTGTGGTAGTGGTCTCGCTTTCGGTGGAATCACTGGTTTCAGAAGTTGTTGTGGTTTCTGTATCAGTGGAGTCACCCTTCTTCGGCAGATATGCACCGATCAGTTCTACGTCGGAAATATCTGCGGAATCACCGTTCTTGTCGCCAGTCCACCAAACCTGTACCTGAGCGGTTTTCTGCTTGATGGCTTCGTCTACGATCTTTGCGATCTGATCCTTGTCGGTAACTTCGTCCTTACCGTTGTTGTAGGTGATATTAAGCGGAGTGTCCAGCTTTGCAGTGATTTCATTTTCACCCTTGAGCTTCCACTCAAAGTTTACCCAGTAGTCTGTGCCGTCAACGGATGCGGAAATGCCGACGCCGCCGTTTGCAGCAGAAACATTGTCGCTAACCTTGAATACCAGATCCAGGGTATCGCCGATGGATTCCTTGAAGGTGATGTTATAAACGCCGCTGTCTGCTACGATCTTTGCAGCTTCGCCCTTGCCTGCCGGTACAGTAGTGGTTGTAGTCGGCTGTGTGGTGTGGCTCGGCTTGGTGCCGGTGCCTTGCTGACCATTGCCGTACAGATCTGCCGGCAGTTCGTCCAGGGTGATGCAGTAGTCGCTGGTGTAGATTTCCTTCAGGTCTTCCTTGGTGTTGAACAGCTCATTGGTCAGGAAGTTGGTGCTGTCGCTGCCGCCGTCATACCACGGGCAGAAATACAGCCATCCAGCTTTTTCCGAAACCAGGTTGTTCAGTGTCGGGATGCTGTCGTTTTCAGCCATAGCGACCATCTTCTTGCTGTTATACTTCTGCATGATGGAGTAGAAGGTGCTGCTGATGGCGCTGTCATTGTGCTTCAATACTGCGCTGCCGGTAGACCAGTCGGTGCAGTTGTATTTGTCATAAGCTACGATGTCTACATATTCGTCGCCCGGATACCAGTTTGCAGAGGTATCATAAGCATAGCTGTTCCATTCCCAGATCAGGTTGTGGAGGCCATATTCCTGTGTCAGTGTCTCATAGGTGAGGATCCACAGTTCCTTATAAACCGCAGAGCCTTCCTTGCCCCACCAGAACCAGGAACCGGTCTCGCCGCCGCTGCCTTCTGCTTCATGAAGCGGACGGAAGATCAGCGGTACATTAGCATCCTGCAGCTTCTGCAGTTCGCCTGCCAGACCCTTCAGGCAAAGCATGTAGTATTCCCGTTCCTTAGAGCCCTCTTCCAGGATCTTGGACGGTTCAAAGTCAGTTTCCTTGGGAACATAGGTCGCATTTGCCCAGTCTACGCTGTCACCGATGTTGTAGCTGGAGAAGTTCTTCGGTACGGTGATGTGCCAGGATGCGGTTGCAATACCCTGATTCTCGGAGTACGGATTGTCGTTGACCCACTGGATGATACGATCAGTGGTGCCGTCCTCGCTGCCGTACAGCGGGTTGCAGTTTAGATAGTCGAAGCCGCGGATCGCCGGATACTTGCCGGTGGTGTCGTTGATGTACTTGAACTCATACTCAAAGTCGTGCGGGCCATATTTGTAAATTTCCTGCTGACCGGAAATGATGTGCTGGCCATATACACTGGACAGGTACTGCATCAGGCTGTCTGCTTCTGCTGTTGCAGCCGGATCGCTGCACTTGGTGTCGCTGGCGGTGATATCCGGCAATGTTGCCTCTTCTACCGAGATATAATCGAAGTTTGTCCAGCCCCAGCTGCCCACAATAGCGATGGTATTGTCTCCGGCATCCAGTTTTACAGAGCCGAGATCCAGTTCTTTCCAGACACCCTCATCTGTCGGAGCAAAGCTGCACTGGCCCTGGTCTACGCCGTTGACATACAGATTCTGGATCTTGTTGCCGTAAGGTGCAGAATAGTTGACCTTTAAGGTATACATGCCAGTTTTTTCAATCGGAACGGTAACGGAAATTTCATCGCCGCCGTTCTCCAGAAATACATATTTTCCGCCGGATGCATTTGCGTCATCCTTGACAGAATTTGCTGCAGATTGCTTGCCGTCCTCAAATTCGTACTTGGTACCTGCTGCGCCTGCCTGCATTACACTTGCCAGTGCCATGCAGTTTACGGTCATGACGCCGGCTACTGCCGCGGTCAATGCCCGCTTGAGATTCTTCTTCATAAATCAATTCTCCATTCTACTGCGGTGAAATAATAGCTGTTTTTTCACTGCAATGCTTTCTTTTTTGAAAAAAGTACAGTTGCGAAGCCGTCAGCTATTCCGGCTGTCTACGCTTATTGTCTATTATACCATAGCGATTGTACAATGTCAATAGTTTCTTTTCGTGTTTTCAGAAAAAATTGATGCATTCAGCAATTCTTTGAAAACAGCAATTTTGTACGGTATCTTTGTGCGATATTTTTGTGAATCTGCGTGAAAAAAAGATGAAAACGAATGAAAAAACTTGCATTTTCCGCTGCGGTATGCTATACTAAAGGCAGCTTGATATGGCAGATAGGAGTGAGACAATATGCTGCATCGGTTACAACACTGGGAACAGCAGACGCTGCTTTGGTTTCAGGAGCGTCTGCGGCGCGGCTGGCTGACGGTCACAATGAAAATTGCGACGTTTTTAGGAAACGGCGGCATTCTCTGGCTGACAGCGTGTGCTTTTCTGCTGTTCCGGCAGCAAACACGCCGGGCGGCGCTGACGGCACTGTTATCTCTGGTGTTTTCTGCTTTGGTGTGCAATGCATTTTTGAAAAACCTGGTAGAACGCGCACGGCCTTTCGATAAAATCCCCGGACTGCAATTTTTGATCCGAAAGCCTCATGACTTTTCGTTTCCGTCGGGGCATACTTCCAGTTCCTTTGCGGTGGCAACGGTATTTCTTGCGATGCTGCCGATGTGGGTTGGGGTAACTGCGCTTCTGATCGCGCTGACGATTGCCTTTTCCCGGATGTATCTGGGGGTGCATTATCCCTCAGATGTGCTGTGCGGCATGCTGCTGGGAATTGTGTTTGGAATCGCGGCGCTGTTGGTGATGTCGATGGTGCTGCGTGCCGGATGGATGCCGGAAGCAGTGCGCAGCTGGGTGGGAACTGGATTCCCGGAAAATATAGAGCATGCAATGTGAGCCAATGCTTTGCGATACAAAAACGCCGATGTCCGGTATGTTTCAACCGGATATCGGCGTTCTGTTTTTACTGAAATACGATTTATTCTGCTGTGATCTTTTCCAGATCCTTTTGCCATAGTGAAACGCATGCGTCGCTGGGCATTCTCCAGTCACCTCTGGGTGAGAGCGTCACGCTGCCCACCTTAGGGCCGTCCGGGAGACAGCTGCGCTTGAACTGCTGTGAGAAGAAGCGCCAGTAGAACTTTTTCAGCCATTTTAAAATTGTGGCGTCATCGTATGTTCCGGCAAAGGCGTGCTTTGCCATGCGATAGATCTTATGGGGCGCAAATCCAAAGCGGAGCACATAGTAGAGGAAAAAGTCGTGAAGCGCATATGGGCCGACGAGCTCTTCTGTTTTCTGGGCGATGGTGCCGTCCTGTTCCGGCGGCAGAAGCTCCGGGCTGACAGGAGTGTCCAGAACATCCCGGAGGATGGCGCTCAGTTCCGGCGGAGTCTGCGCGGCTTCATGTGCTACCAGATAGCGTACCAGCGTTTTGGGAATGGATGCGTTGACGGCATACATGCTCATGTGGTCGCCGTTATAGGTTGCCCAACCCAGCGCCAGTTCTGAGAGATCGCCTGTGCCGATGACAATACCGCCGGATTGGTTGGCGATGTCCATCAATACCTGCGTCCGTTCCCGCGCCTGGGAATTTTCATAAGTCACATCGTGAACCGATTCGTCGTGCCCAATATCGGTGAAATGCTGTCGGACGCTTTTTTGAATGGGGATTTCCCGGAGCGTTGCACCATATGCTTTCGCCAGACTGCATGCATTCTGGTAAGTGCGGTCTGTTGTGCCGAAGCAGGGCATGGTGATCGCCAGCATTCCGGCGTGATCCAGACCGCAGATGTCAAATGCATGTGCCATGACGATCAACGCCAATGTGGAATCCAGACCGCCGGAGAGTCCCACCACGGCGGTTTTGCAGCCGATATGCTTGAGACGGCTGGCGAGTCCCATTGCCTGGAGTGTCAGGATCTTTTCGCAGCGCTGAGATAGTTCTGCTGTGCCGCTCGGTACAAAGGGCGCCGGGTCAATATGCCGGTTCAGTGCAGTTTTCGCCAGAGGCATAGAGAACTGCACAGCCGGTTTTCCGGGCACTGCGGCTTGGAATGTGTTGGAACGCCGACGCTCAGCTGCAAGGCGCTGTACATCAATATCTGCGCAGAGGACATTCTGCGTGAACAGTTCCGATTCTGCCAGGACAGAACCGTTTTCCAAAATCAGATCGTGTCCGGCAAAGACCATATCCTGTGTGGACTCTCCGAAGCCGGCGTCCGCATAGGCGTAGGCGCAGAGCAGGCTGCCGGACTTTGCCTGAAGGATGGTGCGGCGGTAGTTTTCCTTGCCGATGATCTCGTCGCTGCATGACAGGTTGACGATCAGCGTTGCCCCGGCTTTCGCCATGGCAACAGAAGGGGTATCTGCAACCCAGACATCCTCGCAGATCTCCGCGCCAAAGGTGAAATCGGGCATTTCGGCGCAGGTGAACAGCTGCTTTGCGCCAAAGGCGAATGTGCAGCCGGGGTGGAAGCGCAGAGAAAGCTTTTCCGGAACGGCTTCCGCATCCGGCCCTGGTGTGAAATGGCGTGCTTCATAGAACTCACCGTAATTCGGGAGATTCTGTTTTGGCACCATGCCCAAAAGCGTTCCTTGATAGCAGACCGCGGCGCAATTGTACAGCGCACCGCAGTGTGCATAGGGCAGTCCGACGATCACCAGCATTTGCAGATCGGCGGTTTCTTTTAAAATACGCACCAGACCGTCCTCTGCGCCGCGGAGCAGGGTCTCTTGCAGAAACAGATCGCCGCAGGTGTATCCAGTCAGGCAAAGCTCCGGGAAAACGGCAAGCCTGACACCGGCTTCGGCGGCAGTTCTGGCACTGCGGATGATCTGTTCCGTGTTATATGCACAGTCTGCCACACGCAGGGGCGGTGTGACACAGGCAATTTTCAAAAATCCATCTTTCATGGTGTTGTCTCCTTGCTGGAGCAGTTTGGCGTGCCTTTTTACACGTCCTAGGTAGAGGCTCCTTTTTTATTATACCTGAAATGCAGGAAAAATGCAAGGGAGTGTGCCGGAAAATCTGTCTGTGTCTCTGATTCGGCGTTTTCTCAGATGGTAATAAATTCGCTGCTGGCGTATCCCACCATGCCTTGATAGGAAACCACATCCCACCCGTTGGCGCGGCTGTAGACGGTCACGATGCTGCCGTTTGGAATAGAACCAATGATAGCCCCTTGTGTGGAAGGGAACTGGCGGAGGTTCAGGCCGCTTCCGTCTGTAACGACAGTTCCGCGCAGCACCGGGCCGGCTTCGATGAGAGGAATCCCGAAGTAGTCACAGAGAGACTGCGTCAGGCTGACGGCGATGGCAGTCAGATTGTTGCGGATCCAGTCGGCATCCTCCTGGTTGTCGTGGTATCCGATTTCGCAGAGGATCGCCGGCGCTTTGGTCTGGGTGACTTCGCCCAAAGTGGTTGTAGGCTTTGCAGCACATTTGTCCGGCAGCGGATAGATTGTCATAAAGTTGTTGGCGGTGATGACGGCGAGCATCTCACTGTATTTGTCGTATGGGGAATAGTAAATATCGATGCCCCGCAGTTTTCCGGAAAGGGATTCCGGGGCGGCATTGCTGTGGATTGCCAGGTGCACATCAAATGAGCCGGCATTGGAATCGGCAATTGCGCCGGCGGCATTTCGATCGGGATCGTTTCGCACATAGGTGATACCGCTGGCGCGCAGATAGGGTTCCATGCGGTCAGCGATGAGATTCATGTACTGCTCCTCGTTGCCGCCGTCAATATAAGGGTTCCATTCCTGGGTAGATGGGCTGAGAAAAACCTTTGGCATAAGAAATTACCTCTTTCTATGAAAATTGCATCATTGATTCTGTGCGTCGAACTGTGTTTCAATGATGCGCCGGGAAGTCGGGGTGGTGTACTGCCAGGATGCAAGATGCGTCTGTGTCTCCGGGATGAAATAATGCAGGGGCTGCGGCGGATCGGTCTGTGCAAAGGTGTCGATGAGAATCAGCTTCACTTTCATCTTATCCGGCAGAATGGCTTTGATGTACACACTGGCGCACTGTCCGGTGGCAGCGCCTTCGTATGGCTCTGCGAGTCCGGCGAGATTGGGTGTCAGCTCTACAAAAATGCCGTAGCTTTCCACAGAACGGATGATTCCAGCGACACTCTGTCCGGCTGAGAACAGTGCCGCATTTTCTTCCCATGTTCCCAGCAGCTCCCGATGGGTCAGATGAATACGCTTTGGCTCTGTCATCCGCACCACGGCCCGGATGGATTGCCCGACGGTGAACCGGTCACGGGGATGGGCAATCCGGGAAACTGAGATCGTATCGATGGGGAGCAGAGAGGGAATACCGCATCCGATATCCACGAATGCGCCGAACTTTTCCAGATGTGTGACAGTTGCCGGAAGAATGTCTCCCGGGCGGCAGTGGGAGAGATACTGCGCCCAGCACTCCTCCTGCACTGCACGCCGGGATAGGATCGCCACGGGCGTGCCGTCCGTAGAGGGTTCAATGCGCAGGATGCGGAAACAGACAGGCTTTCCGGCACGGGCAATCAGGGCAATATCACGGGTCGAACCGTCGTCAATGCCCATTGCCCCTTCTTCTCTGGGAATCCATCCCCGCATGCAGGGGAGCTGAACCGTCAGATTGTGTCCGCTGTCACAGAGAACGGCACGCGCTTCCAGGATCATGCCGGTTCGCATGGCGTGTTCCATGGCGGGAACGCTTTGCAGTGCTGCTTGATTTTCCGGCGTGTACAACCGGCTTCCTTCGGGTGAATATCTCATTTTTTACCTCCTGACAACGATTTCAAGGTTACAGATAACATAAAAGGCAATGCCTGACTTTGGACGAAATCTTTGTGCGGTATTGCCGTAGTTTTTTCTGCTGCTCCATTGTATGCCGAGGGTTTGAAATTTATGCGGAGCGGAATATATGAGAATATGCAAATATTGGAAAATTGAGATTGCTTTTTATGAAACTTCACCGGTTTTCAGGGACGGATTTTATAGCCTTTCCACAAATACAAAAAAATATCTTCTGAAAATATTGCCTTATTCCGAGAAATGGGGTATAATATAATGTACTTATGATGCAGTATCAGGCGGTTCTCACAGCTGTGTGGTACTGTTCGGAAACATACGCTTGGAGGAGGGGAATGCAATGGATGTTCGTCCGGCAGACATTCTGGTAATGAAAAAGCCGCATCCCTGCGGCAGCCAGACCATGTATGTCATTCGCGCCGGCATGGACTTTAAGCTGCGCTGTACCGGGTGCGGCAGAGAATTTATGGTGCCGCGGAACAAGATCGAACGACGCATCAAGCAGATTCGCCGGGAAGAGCAGGAACAAGGGTAAGCGCACGGTTTGTGTCTTGCCGCATGATTTTCAGAACGTGATACGCAGAGAAAGGCAGGAACGCAGATATGCTGGATAAGCTTCGGCAAATGGAAGAAAATTATCACGCCATCCAGGAGAAACTCATGGATCCGGATGTGGTGGGAGATAATCAGCAGTATGCACAGCTGATGCGGGAATACAAGCATATGCAGCCCATCATTGAAAAGTATCACGAATATCTCCGCGCACAGCGGGATTTCACAGAGGCAAAGGAGTTGCTGGACGGTGAGACCGATCCGGAACTGCAGGAGATGGCACAGGCTGAACTGGAGCAGAGCCGCGATGCTATGGAACAGCTTCAGGAAGCGCTGAAGCGGCTTCTGCTGCCCAAAGACCCCAATGATGACCGCAATGTTATCATTGAGATTCGCGGCGGCGCAGGCGGCGAAGAGGCATCCCTGTTTGCGGCATCACTTTATCGGATGTATACCATGTATGCCGAGACACAGGGATGGAAGCAGGAGATCCTCAGCGTCAATGAGACCGGATTGGGCGGCTTTAAAGAAATCAGTTTTTCCATTATGGGTGAGGGCGCTTATTCCCGGCTGAAATACGAGAGCGGCGTTCACCGGGTACAGCGTGTGCCGGAGACTGAATCACAGGGACGCATCCACACCTCCACGGTTACGGTGGCGGTACTGGTGGAAGCAGATGAAGTGGCAGTGGAGATCAATCCTGCCGACCTGCGCATCGATGTGTTCCGCGCCAGCGGTGCCGGCGGTCAGCATATCAACAAAACGGAATCTGCGGTTCGCATTACACATCTTCCCACCGGCTTGGTGGTTGAATGTCAGGACGAGCGCAGTCAGTACAAGAACAAGGATAAGGCGATGAAGATTCTCCGCTCCCGGCTGTATGAACAGATGCAGCAGGAGCAGAATGCAAAGATCGCCTCAGAACGCCGGCTTCAGGTGGGAACCGGCGACCGCTCAGAGCGGATTCGCACCTATAATTTTCCGCAGGGGCGCATGACCGATCACCGCATCGGTCTGACGCTGTATCAGCTGGAAGATATTATGAACGGCAATTTGGATGAAGTATTGGATGCCCTCGCCACCGCCGATGAACTGGCGCGGCTGGCAGGGCAGCAGGAAGAGGCGTAGAGACAGTGGAGACGAAGTTACTTTCAGACCATGCAGAAGATCTGCTGGAAGCGGCGGCAATGCTGCACAGCGGAAAAGTGGTAGGTATTCCCACAGAGACCGTTTATGGACTGGCGGCAGATGCACGAAATCCGGAGGCAGTGCGGCAGATCTTTGCCGCAAAGGGCAGACCGGCAGACAATCCGCTGATTGTGCACATTGCAGAGATGCAGGCACTGGAACAGGTCGCAGCGTCCGTGCCGCCGCTGGCAGTGAAACTGGCAGAGCGTTTTTGGCCGGGGCCGCTGACGATGATCCTGCCGAAGCGCAGTGACATTCCGGAGATCACTTCCGGCGGTCTGGATACTGTCGGCATCCGCATGCCATCTCATCCGGTCGCACAGGCGCTGATACGGCTTTCCGGCGTGCCCATCGCAGCGCCGTCAGCGAATATTTCCGGCTATCCCAGTCCCACAACGGCACAGCATGTCATGCGGGATATGCAGGGCAAGATTGCAGCTGTTGTAGACGGCGGCGCATGTTCTGTGGGTGTCGAATCCACTGTGATCGCTTTGGAAAAAGAGGATACAGTACGGATTTTGCGCCCGGGATATGTCACAAAGGAAATGCTCGAGGAGATCGCGCCTCAGGTAACATTGGATCCGGCGATCCTGCATCAGCTGAAAGAAGGACAGACTGTGCGGTCTCCGGGGATGAAGTATCAGCATTATTCTCCCCGCGCGCATGTGATCCTGGTAGAAGGATGCTGGGCAAACTTTGCGGCACTTGCCGAACAGAACAAAGCCGACGGCGTGTATGCGCTGGTATTTGACGGAGAGGAAAAACAACTCTCCCTGCCGTGCCTGACCTACGGTGCATCCGGTCGGGAACAGGCACAGCAGATTTTTTCAAAATTGCGGGAATTGGATGACATGGGCGCGCATAAAGTTTATGTGCGTGCACCGAAGCCGGAGGGGATCGGGCTTGCGGTATACAATCGTCTGATTCGCGCAGCAGGATTTGAGGTGATACAGGTATGAACAGTCTCGATGGAGTGATGGTGATCGGTCTGACCGGTCAGACCGGTGCAGGAAAAAGCACAGTCTCTAAGGTTTTTGTGCAGAATGGGTTTCGGCTCATTGATGCAGATGCCATTTCACGCCATGTCGTTGCCCGCGGCTCACACTGCCTGTCTGACTTGCAGGAGTGTTTTACAGATGTGATCCTGACACCGGATGGGGAATTAGACCGCAAGGTCATGGCGTCCATTGCCTTTTCAGATCATCACAAACTCGAAATGCTCAATACCATTATGTATCCCTATATCATGGGTGAGATCCTGCGGATGATACATCGCTTTTCCCAACAGAATCACAAGCTGATCTTATTGGATGCGCCGACGCTTTTCGAGAGCCGGGCAGACGATTTTTGTGACTTGATTATTTCTGTGGTGGCAAAGTCGGAGCTGCGGATGCAGCGGATTATGGAACGCGATCATATCTCACAGGCAGCAGCACAGCAGCGCATGGAGATGCAGCTGACAGAGGAATTTTTCCGGCTGCATTCGGATACGGTACTGGAAAACAATGCAAGTTTTTCAGAACTTCGGGATGCGGCACAGGAGCTCTCTGCAAAGCTGCTGCGTTACTATGAGACAAAGTTCGGCGCATTTGTATGAAAATCTGTCCATGCTGAAATCCGCATACGATTTTTATGTGGACAGGTTCTGAGAGTCTGAACTGTATCTTTTCATATGCACAGGCTCAGAGAAATGGAGGCTTTTTCAATGGAACAGAAGGTAACACAGGCAAAGGAAAAAAAGGAACAGCTGTTTATGCAGTCCAAGCATGGCGCGACCCGTATTTCAGCAGAGACTCAGCAGTTGAGTGATGCTTTTGCAGCAGATTACATGGCATTTTTGAATGCTTCCAAGACAGAACGAGAAGCTGCAAAAAATGCAACGGCACTGCTGGAAGAAAAAGGGTTTGTGCCCTTTACACCGGATATGAAGCTTCAGGCAGGCGATAAGATCTATGTCAACAACCGCGGCAAGGCAATTATTGCGGCAGTGATCGGTACAGCACCGATCACAGAGGGCGTTCGTCTGTGCGCTGCGCATATTGACTCTCCCCGTCTGGACATGAAGCAGAATCCGCTGTATGAAGATCATGAGCTGGCAATGTTTAAAACGCATTATTACGGCGGCATCAAGAAGTATCAGTGGACAACGATTCCGCTGTCTCTGCATGGCGTTGTTGTGAAGGCAGACGGCACTTCGGTAGAGGTCAATATCGGCGAGGATGCCGGTGATCCGGTATTTTGTGTGACGGATCTGCTGCCGCATCTGGCACCGCAGCAGATGAAACGCCCGGCAACAGAAATTGTCCGCGGCGAAGAACTGAACCTGCTGGTTGGTTCTATGCCGTTTAACAAGGATGAAGAGAGCGAACAAGTCAAGCTGAATATCCTGCACATTCTGAATGAGAAATATGGCATGACGGAAACTGATTTCTTGTCCGCAGAGCTGGAAGCAGTTCCGGCATTCCCGGTAAGAGAACTGGGATTTGATCGGAGCATGATCGGCGGCTATGGCCACGATGACCGTGTTTGCGCATATCCGGCACTTCGTGCACTGTTGGATTGTGAAACTCCGGTGCATACCGCAGTCACCATTCTGACTGACAAGGAAGAAACCGGAAGCGATGGAAATACGGGTTTGTGTTCTTCCTACCTGCCTTACTTCCTGGAAGATCTGGCGGATTGCTTTGGCGCAAAGGGTCGTCATGTGATGCACGCATCACAGTGCCTGTCTGCGGATGTCAATGCGGCATTTGATCCGACTTTCCCGGATGTCATGGAACAGAAGAACTGTGCATATCTCAATCATGGCGTATGCGTCACAAAGTTTACTGGTGCGCGCGGAAAGTCCGGCACTTCGGATGCTTCTGCAGAGTTCGTCGGAACCATTCGCCGTGTACTGGATGCCGGTGATGTGATCTGGCAAACCGGCGAGTTGGGCAAGGTAGACGCAGGCGGCGGCGGAACTGTTGCAGCTTATATTGCAAACCTGGACATCGACACCATTGATGTTGGCGTTCCGGTGCTGTCCATGCATGCACCGTTTGAGGTGGTTTCTAAACTGGATGTCTATATGACCTATCGTGCATTCTGCACCTTCATTGCTTCATAAGACATTTGCTTTTAAAGCGTAGGCGGACTTCGGAAAAAATGAAAATGTTGCCTTGACAAAATCATAAATATATGCTATACTATTATTGTCTGATGTTGCTTTTCTACAAGGTCAGACAATAATCGGCGAGGTGTAGCTCAGTTTGGTAGAGTGCTTGGTTTGGGACCAAGATGCCGCAGGTTCGAGTCCTGTCACCTCGACCATATGCAAAACGGCTTAAATGCGAAATTCGACGCATTTAAGCCGTTTTTTGTGCTCTGCCAGAATGCATTTTTACAATTTTACAGCGGACATAAATCAGTCTATCTGTTCAAATTCAACTGTATCCCAAAGTATCTTTCTATCCTTGAAATTGCTAACCTTGAAATGAATTGCGAACGGTTTACTGTTGGCATATTCACCATTTGATATTTCCACTGTAACTGTGCTGTTTTTGCTCCATTTATATTCTTTTACGTTTTTACTTGTGTAAACCGCTTTGAAATTCTCGACGGTTTCACTATCATCTTTCGGTCTATCAACTGTATCAATTTTCCAGTCATCGTAAACAACTGATTGATTGCCATCAGACACAATGACTTTGATAACAGCATCCTTTGACAAACAGGAAACAGGCAGTGTAAGTTTGTCTTTTTCATATACTGCATTTGAC